>JAZKCQ010000014.1:0-20059 GCA_040388015.1 Verrucomicrobiota bacterium
TCCGCCCAGCTTTCCTTGGGCTGGCGGGGGAAAAGGAAGACGCCGTAGTAGGTGACGACGGCGGCGAGGGAGTTGTCGGCGGTGATGTCGAGACCGACGGGTTGGTCGTGGAACGGGATGAAGCTGACGGTCGGGCATTTGACCGCGGTTGGCCCGATCTTGAGGGCGGTCTGGATGCCACGCTTTGCCGGAGCGCGCAGAGGGAGTTCGTAAACTTCCGGCGGATTGGTGCGCTTGCTGATGAGGATGATTTTTCCGGCCTGGGCATCGACGGCGACCGATTCGCAATCGCGCGGGCCGTCCTCGTAGCGGAACTGGATCTGCCAGGAGGGAAGGACGGTGGCGTCGAGATTTTTTCCGGACTCGGGAATGGCGGGTTCCCGCAGGATGTGGAGCGTGCAGGAGTCGCGCTTGGAATTGTTGTCACCAGAGTCGGCGACCAAGAGATAGTTTTTCCCGTCGAGGGTGAAGGAGGCTAGGTCTTCCCAATCGATGTTTTTGGTGTCTTTCAGGGTGACCTTGCCGCGGTAGGTGCCGTCGGTGCCGGTGAGGTAGACGTCGGGAGCGCCGCCGCTGTCATTGACGATCCACATGAATCCGGGGTCTGCGGAGGAAATGGCGAGACCGCTGGCTTCGTTGATGGGGGAGGGCTGGAGTTTTTGTTTTTCTGCGACGGGGAGGAAATCTGTGGGTTTTTGGTCTGCATGCGTTGTGGCCAGGAGGGCGACGGCTGCGCAGAGGAATCGGGCGATCATGGTTGGGAGCCTGATTGCGATCGGCTTGGGGGCAAGCGGGAAAGACTGTTCGTCGGCGCTGTCGCTGGACGAACAGGCGGAAGAAATTCCGCGCTCCAGTTTAAGACTCGGCCTTCTGCTCCTGGGCGCGGCGGAGGCGGATCTGAAGGTCGGCGAGGACGTTCATGAAATAGATGTAGGCGTCGTAAGGGCTCGGATAGGGCGTGAAATAGGAGTGCACGCTGCCATCGGTGCCGCCTTTGGTGGACATCCAGTAGAAGTGGTCCGAGGTCTGCATTTTCGCCCAGGTGTCGGTCAGTTCGGGATCGTTGACGGCGAGGATCTGCTGCTCCAAGCGGTGGACTTTGGCGATGGCTTCCTGCTGCATCACATTTCCCATCCATGCGGAAAGATCGCGCTCGGCGTCGGCCCAGGAGGTGATCCGTTCGCTGCTATATTCGCGGGAGGCTCGGTAAACCTCGACGGCTTCGGAGGGGGTGACCCATTGCAATCCGGCCTCGTCGACCGCACCGGGGAGGGCTTCCCAGAATTTGAAAATCCCGGAATCCTCCCACTGGTGCTCGCCGATGTTTTCATAGTCCATGAAAAGGTTCACCACGTCGCCATCACACTCGGCGAGCCAGGTGGCGAATTTCTCAGGAGTCAGCGGGTATTCAGGCCAGTTCGGGTCGGAATACCGGAAGCCGAGATCGTCCGAAAGAGGGATGTTCCGCAGCAGAGTCTTGATGCGGGCGGTGGTGGGCGCGCGGTAGAGGTAGTTCGGAGACTGGCCGTTGAGATTGCTCTCGACGCCTTCCGCGATGATGCCGTCGAAGCCCATGGTCTCGGCTTTGGCGGCGATGGCGTCGTTGTAAATCAGCTCGGTATTGCGGAAAACGCGGGGCCGGACGTGGAAGACCTCCTCCAGTTTTTCCAGATGCATCTCCACCTGCCGGTCGAACTCCTTGTTGGAATGCACGAAGGACAGCGAGTGGTAGTAGGTCTCGGCTAACAGCTCAACGCTGCCGGAAGCGACCAGGTCCTTGAACGACTCCAGCACGTCGGGCCGGTAGCGTTCCATCTGCTCGATGACGGTTCCGCTGATGGAGAGCGCCATCCGGAAGCGGCCGTCGTTTTCCTCGACCAACCGTTTGAACATGCGGTTCGCCGGCAGATAGCATTTTTCGGCGACCTTGTTGAGGATCGCGATGTTCATCGCCTCGTTCTCGTAGACCGCGTTTTCGCCGATCTTGAAGAAGTCGTAGGGCAGCAGCCGGTTCGGCTGATGGACCTGGAAATATAGGCAAACGTCGGGCATCGGGTTTGGAGGAGCAAAAGGTTTGCGGGAGCTATCAGGTCAGCTCCTCATAAATAGTCATCACCTTGGCCGCCGCGGCGTCCCAGGTGGAGGCGGCGATGTCGAGCTTGGCCTGCTCGATCACCCGCGCCCGGAGTTCATCGTCCGTGAGAAGGTCGTTGATGTGTTTCGCCATCAGTTCCACGTCCCAATAGTCGGCTTTGAGCGCGCCTTTCAACACTTCCGCAACGCCGGATTGTTTGGAAATTACGGCGGGAATGCCGAACTGCGCGGCTTCCAGCGCGGACAAGCCGAATGGCTCGGAAACCGAAGGCATGCAATAGACATCCGTCATGGAAAGCAGGTCGTTGACCTTTTCCTTGTCGAGGAAACCGGTGAAATGGAAGTGCGCGCCGAGCCCGCGGAACGCGCCGGACTCGATGAGCGGCCGCAGTTTCTCACCGGTCCCGGCGACGACGAAACGCACGTCGGGATTCATCGCGATGACCCGCGAGGCGGTTTCGAGGAAAAACTCGGGACCTTTCTGCGAGGTGAGCCGGCCGAGGAACAGGACGAGCTTTTCGGGAAATTTCTTTTTCGTTTCGAACACCTCGACCGGGTCCGCGCCATTGTGCACCGGGCGGATTTTGTCGGGGTTGATGCCGTAGTGGGTGGCGATGATCTCTCCGGTGTAGCGGCTCACCGGGATGATGCAGTCGGCCTCGTCCATGCCGTATTTCTCCAGATCGTAGATCCAGCCGCGGGCATCGGCTCCGGCGCGGTCGTATTGGAGGGCGTGGATGTGGACGACGAGCGGCTTGCCGGTGGCCTTTTTGACCTCGACTCCGGCGAGGAAGGTCATCCAGTCGTGGGCGTGGATGATGTCGAAGGGCTCCAGCATCGCCAGTTTGGCGGCGATTTTGGAAAACTCGATCACCTTGCCGCCGAGATCCGGCCCGTAGAGTTCGCCCATTTTGAAAGCGGCGAGCTGTTGGACGGTCGTTTCTGAGAAAATCGCCTCCGTGGCGGGCGTCATCGTCAGCTCCGTTAGCGCGGTCTCCGTGGCGCCGCCATCCTCATAAGGATCGAGATAGACCGGCACATTCCGCACCTGGGCGAAACTCTCATAACGGTAGCGGCTTTCGACCGATTTCAGCTTCTCGATGGTGAGTTGGTTGAGCCCGCGGAGTTCGAAATCGCTGAAATCCGCGTCAGGAGAGGATTTCGGGACGATCACCGTTAGGTCGACGTGTTTCGCCAGCGCACGTGAGAGTCCCAGGCATGCGATTCCGAGGCCTCCATTGATGAGGGGAGGAAATTCCCAACCGAGTTTCAGGACGCGCAAACGTTTCATTAGGAAGGATTTGAGTGTGGCCGCCTGGCAGGGATTTGTGGCGTGGCGGTCCTGTCTGCCTTATTCTAAGCAAGTGCCGGGCCAATATCAGACAGGGATGCGCGACGAAAATGTGACCGTTGCGAGGGTCTGATTTCAACCCGGTTATTCCTTCGGGCTTGGAAGCGGCGGAAGTGCGGGGCAATGTCGCCCCTGTGGAGGCGGGAAACATGATTTTAGACGAGCCAGAAGCCTTATGCCGCTAGCTAGGCGTGGCGTTTTCTCACCACCGACCATTTTAGAATCAACGCAATTGCACCATGACATTTGATACGCAGAACCAACCCGCCCCGACCCTCAATCCGGCGGACGCGGAATCGCTCGTGCGCGAGGCCTCGCACTGGATCCAGCCGCTCCGCAGCGAAATCGGCCGCTATCTGATCGGTCAGAGCGATCTGGTGGACCGCCTGTTGATTTCCCTCATGGTGAAAGGGCACATCTTGCTGGAGGGCGTCCCGGGCCTGGCAAAGACACTCGCCTTGAAGACGCTGGCATCGCTGGTCAACGCCAAGTTCAACCGCATCCAGTTCACGCCGGACATGCTGCCCGCCGACATCGTGGGCACGGAAATCTACGACCCGCGCGAAGCCCGGTTCCGGGTGAAGCACGGTCCGGTTTTCGCGAATTTCATCCTCGCCGATGAGATCAACCGCGCCCCCGCCAAGGTGCAGAGCGCGCTGCTGGAGGCGATGCAGGAAAAGCAGGTCACCATCGGCGAGCAGACCTTCCCTCTGCCATCGCCGTTTTTCGTCCTCGCGACTCAGAACCCGCTAGAACAGGAAGGCACCTACCCGCTGCCCGAAGCCCAGCTCGACCGCTTCATGATGAAGGTCGTCATGGACTATCCGACAGAGGACGAGGAAATGCGCGTGCTTGATCTGGCAGGAACCACCGAGGAAATGCCGGTGCCCGCCCCGGTGGTCAGCCTTGAGGCGATCCAGCAGGCGCGCACCGTCGTGAACGGCCTCTATCTGGACGAAAAGGTGAAACGTTACATCGTCCGCATGGTCCACGCGACCCGCCGTCCGGACGACTACGGCGTGCACATCGCTCCTCTCATCCGAGTGGGAGCCTCGCCGCGGGCCACCATCAATCTCGCGCTCGCCGGCCGCGCCCATGCGTTCCTCAACGGTCGTGCCTACGTCACGCCGCATGACATCAAATCCGTGGCGATGGATGTCCTCCGCCACCGGGTCACCGTCACCTACGAGGCGGAGGCCGAAGGGCTTGACAGCGAGAAAATCATCACGCGCATCCTCGACGAGCTGCCGGTGCCATGATTGGGAAAAAAGCCAGCACGCCCATCAGCGTTCAGGAAGAAAGCCGCGCGGCGGAAATCCTCGGCCGCGTCCGGCGGATGGAAGTCCGCACGAACCGGCTGGTCGATGATTCCCTAGCAGGCCGCTATGCCAGTGTTTTCAAAGGCCGGGGCATGGACTTCGACCGGGTGAGGAACTACGTCCCCGGCGATGATGTGCGGACCATCGACTGGAACGTTACCGCGCGCACCGGCGATCCGCATGTGAAGCTTTTTACCGAAGAACGCGAGCTGACCATCATGCTGGTGATCGATGTAAGCGGCTCTTCCGACTTCGGCTCGGTCATTGATTCCAAACGCGAACTCGCCGCCGAGGCTGCTGGCGTTCTGGCGGCTTCGGCGATCCGCAATCGTGACAAGGTTGGCCTCATTCTTTTCAGCGACGAGGTCGAACTCTACATCCCACCGGGAAAAGGCCGGATGCACATCATGCGTCTGATCCGCGAGACCCTGTTTTTCCAACCTGAAAAACGCGGCACGGACATCGCGAAGGCATTGGATTTCGCCAACCAGGTCATCCATCGGAAATCGGTGTTTTTCCTCGTCTCGGACTTCTGCCTCGGCGCTCCGTTCGAAGACCGCCTCAACCAATTGCGGAACAAGCTCCAGGTCACCAACCGCCGCCACGATGTCATCGCCGTTTCCGTCACCGATCCGCGGGAGGAATCACTGCCCGATGTCGGCCGCATCTGCATCGAGGATGCGGAAAGCGGACAGGTCGTGGAGATCGACACCGGCAGCGCGAAGGTCCGCGAGGCGTTTGAAAAGCAATCCCGCAAGCGCCGCGAACTGACCGCCACGCGCATCCGTTCGTTAGGGATCGACCTGCTGCAATTCACCAACGGAGAAAACTGGATGCCCGCGCTGATGGGCTTCTTCCAAAGCCGCCGCCAGCGTTCCGGCTGATTCATTTTTTAGCGATGCCCAAGCTCAGTTTCATTTCACGGCCACTCGTCATCTGCTGCGTCCTGCTCGCGTCGATGTCCGGTCATCTATCAGCCCAAGCGCCCGCTCCCGCCGAAGACATCCGCGGACCGAAGGCCTTGGTGGAAATTCCCGTGCCCGAAAAACCTCCCTACGCCCTGTGGGCCGGCATCGGCGGCGGGGTTCTGCTGCTAACGCTGGCGGCGATCTTGTTGAAAAATCGCAAACGCAAGCAGCGGTTGAAGAGTCCGCCGGAAGTCGCGCTTTCCTCTCTCGCGGAACTCGAAGCCAGCCGCGAGGCGATGGCGGCGGAAGCTTTCGCGAACCGGGCCGCGCAGACGGTGCGGCAATACATCGCCGATCGTTTCGGCCTCGCCGCACCGCGCAGGACGACCGAGGAATTCCTGCATGATCTGGCGAAAAACGAAGCCACGCCACTCATCGCCGAGAGCGACCATTTGCGTGCGTTTTTGAAATCCTGCGATCTCGCGAAATTCGCCGGATCCAACCTTGATGCCAGCCAGCGCGGCGAACTCATCAATGCGGCCCGTGGCTTCATCCACTCAACGTCCAAAGCCGTCACGCCATGACCGAGAGTTTCCAATTCGTTCATCCGGAATTCCTGTTCCTGCTGTTGCTCCTGCCGGTCCTCGCGATTTGGAAAGGCCGCTGGGGAAGACCCGTCGCGATCCGCATGCCGTCCACCGACGATGCGATCCACGTCGGTGCCAAAACGCGCTCGAAGATGGGCGGCTTCCTGGCGTTTCTCGGGCTGCTTTCGTTCGCGTTGCTGATCGTCGCGTTTGCAAGACCGCGTCATGGAAAGGGCTCCACCGACATCGAAGCCAGCGGTATCGACATCATTCTCACGCTCGATGTATCGGGATCGATGGAAGCACTCGATTTCAAGCTCGAAGGGAAGCCGGTCAACCGCCTTGAAGTGGTGAAAAACGTCGTCGGAAAATTTGTCGGCCAGCGTCCGAATGACAAGCTCGGGATGGTCGCCTTCGCAGGCCGTCCTTATCTGGTCAGTCCGATGACGCTCGATCACGAATTCCTCGGCAAGCGTCTGGCCGATGTGAAAATGGGCCAGGTCGAGGACGGCACCGCGATTGGTTCCGCCATCGCGTCCTCCGTGGACCACCTCCGCGATTCCACCACGAAATCCCGGATTGTCATTCTTCTAACCGATGGCGTGAACAACGCCGGCGCGGTGAATCCGCTGACCGCGGCCGAAGCGGCGAAGGCGCTTGGCATCAAGATCTACACGATCGGCGCCGGAACCCGGGGCGATGCGCCGGTTCCGGTTCAGGACGCGTTCGGCCGCACCCATTTGCAGACGATGAAAGTGGAGATCGACGACGAAATGCTCCGCGATGTCGCCACCGCCACCGGCGGGCAATCGTTCCGTGCGACCGATACCGACTCGCTGGAAAAAATCTACGACTCGATCAACCAGCTTGAGAAAACCACCCGCAAGCTGAAGAAATACCAGCAGTATGACGAGCTCTACCTCTGGTTCCTCGTTCCCGGGCTCTGCCTTCTGGTGCTGGAACTGGTGCTGAGCCAAACCCGCTTCCGGCGGCTTCCCTAACTGAATCATGGACGACACTTCCCTACATTTCGCCCAGCCTGTCTGGATCATGGCCGGTGCCGTGGTTTGTGCGGGTGTGATCGGCTTGTTCATCCGCTTCGACCGCCGCCGCGAGCGGGATCTGGCGAAGCTGGTTCATCCGCGCTTCCGCCAGCGGCTGACGGAAGGATTTTCTCCGCAGCTCCGGAATCTCAAGCGCGGGCTGTGGTTGCTCGCGGTGTTGCTCGTTTTCACCGCCGTCGCGCGGCCGCAGAAAGGCTACGAATGGCGCGAGGTGAAACGGAAGGGCATCGATATCCTGTTCGCCGTGGATACTTCGCGCAGCATGCTGGCGGAGGACCTGACTCCCAACCGGCTTGAACGCGCGCGGCTGGGAATCCTGGATTTCGTTGCGAAGCTGGAAGGCGACCGTATCGGCCTGATTCCGTTCGCGGGAAGCGCGTTCGCGCTTTGTCCGCTGACGCTGGATTACGAGGCGTTCCGGGAATCGCTGAACGCGCTGGATACGGATCTCATTCCGAAACAGGGAACCGATCTGGCGAGCGCGATCAAAGAGGCGGGCCGGCTTTTTGACGAAAATGGAAACAACCACCGCGTGCTGGTCTTGCTCACCGATGGCGAGGATCTGCAGGGTGATGTGGTCGATGCCGCCAAGGATGCGGCGAAGAAGGGGATGGCGATTTACACGATCGGAGTCGGAAGTCCTGAGGGCGCCACCATGCCGATCCACTATCAGAACGGCCGCACGGATTTCGTCCGTGATGAAAATGGAAATGTGGTGAGGACGAAGCTGGATGAAACGACCTTGAAGAAAATCGCCGAAGCGACCAACGCGCTCTACGTCCCGCTGGGCCGCGGGGCGGAGGGGCTGAACACCATCTATCAGGAAAAGCTGCGTCTCGTGCCGAAGAGCGAGCAGGACCAGCGGATGGAACGCATCCCGCTGGAGCGCTTCGAGTGGCCGCTGGGAGCGGCGATTTTCCTGCTTCTGTTGGAGTTCTTCATCAGCGACCGGCGGCGGGCGAGAAAGGTCCGCCCGCTTGCGGCCGCGGCGCGTGGATCGAAAGTCGGACCGAGCATCTCGGCGATGATCGCGCTGGGATTCATTTCATCCGGCGTTCAGGAAACCCGTGCTGCTGAAACCGTTTCCGCGAACCAGGATCCGAGGAAGATTTATAACGAAGGGACCGACGCTTATACGAAGGGGGATTTTGCCAAGGCTTCGGACTCGCTGCGCGCCTCGTTGCGGACGCCCGACCTCGCGCTCCAGCAACGGTCTTATTACAATCTGGGAAACACGCTCTATCGAACCGGGCAGGGCACCCTGGAGAAGGATCCGGAAGCGACCATCAAGACGTGGGAGGAATCGATCAAGGTCTATCAGGATGCGTTGTCGCTCAATGATGCCGATGAAGACGCCCGCTATAACAAGGCGTTGGTTGAAAAGAAACTGGATGAGCTGAAAAAGCAGCAGAAGAAGGACGACAAAAAAGACGATCAGAAGAACGATCAGGATAAAAAGGACGACAAGGATCAGAAAGACCAGAAAGACGGAAAAGATCCCAAGGACGAAAAGGATTCGAAGGATCAAAAAGATTCCAAGGAAGGTAAGGATCCCAAAGAGGGGAGCGATCCAAAGGAGTCACAGGACGGAGACAAGCCGGAGGATGGCAAAGACGGAAAGGATTCTGAAAAAGCAGAGGACTCGAAAGACGGCAAGAAGTCCGAGGACGAAACAGATTCCAAGGACAGCAAAGATCCGAAGGACGGCAAGGATGGAGAAGATCCGAAGGAAGCCAAGGAGGGTGAAAAACCCGAAGATGGGAAAGAATCCGCGGATCAGAAGAAGGGCGAGGAAAAACCCGGTGACGAGAAAGAGGGGACCATGAGCGACGAGAGAGCTCAAAAGCAGGAAATGACTCCGGAGGAGGCGAAGCAATTGCTGGAATCGCTTCGCCAGGACGAACGCACCGTGATCCCCATCCCGCCGCAGCGTCGCAGTCGTTTCACCACCCCTGACAATTCCACCAAAGGCAAGACATGGTAATTCCGCTCCATTCCCAGAACGTGGTGCTCCGTTTCGCGAAAATCATCGCGGCGTTTCTGGCTATCCTTGTTTGCTTCGCGTCGATCTCCCACGCGGCGGAAGTGGACGCGCAACTTGACCGGGAGTCGGTGGCCGCCGGGAACGGAGCGATCCTGACTCTTGAGATCAAAGGGGAGGTGGTGGAGCGTCCGGAAATTCCGGAAGTGGAGAACCTGATCGTGGAGCCGCAGGGACAAAGCCGGCAGGTCCAGACCTTCAACGGAACCACCACGACAACCGCCACCTACAAGTATGCCGTCGGCTCCCACGTGCCGGGCGACTATCAGATTCCCGCCATCGGGGTCATCATGAACGGGAGGAAATTCTCCAGCCAGCCGCTCAGGCTCAAGGTTCTCGATGCCGGCGCAGCACAACCGCCGCCGGCGGGCGTGGCTCCCGCACCGCAGGGCCAGCAACCTCCCGTCGAGCAAGAGGAGGAGGACACCGGTGAGAGGCGTTTCGGTTTTCTAACCGTCGAGTTGGCCGACAGCAGGAGGGACCATGTTTATGTGGGTGAGATCGCACCGGTCATCATCCGCGCGTGGCTTCCGGAAGGAGCGCAAGCCCAGCTCCGCAGTGGGGTCCAGCCGGAGGGAAAGGGATTCACCCTGCATAACGTCAGCGAGCATCAGGAAGGACGTCAGGTGAAGGACGGGAAGCGCTATGCCGTCGTCACCTGGTTCGGGGGAATCTCCGCGACGAGGGTGGGGAAACTGGCCGCATCGTTGTCGGTGGATGCCACCGTGGCCGTGCGTGACACCTCGGCCCCGAAACCACAGCGCAGGCGGACGGGGGGGCCGTTCGACGATCCGTTTTTCGACAGTGCCTTTGATCGCATGAACATGCGGATGATTCAAAAGGACGTCACGCTGAAGTCGGACGATCAGGAAATCGAAGTCCGCGCGCTGCCCGCGGAAGGTCGTCCGAGCGGGTTCACCGGAGCGGTGGGGGATTTCAAGTTCGACATCGCGGAAATTCCCGACGAATGGAAGACCGGTGAGCCGCAGCAGATCACGACCCGTCTCAGCGGCTCCGGAAATTTCGCGCTGATGAAGGCTCCTGTCATCACTCCGGCGGAGGAGTGGAAAACCTATCCGGGGAAGGACGAGTTCACCGCCGGGGACAAGGCATCGTTTTCCGGCAGCAAGATTTTTCAATTCAGCGCGGTGCCACGCAGGAGCGGTGGGAAGGATGCATCGCTGGCCTTCAGTTATTTCGATCCTGCGGCGGAGGCCTACAAGACCATCAGCAGCCCGGTGAAAAAAATCCAGGTCACCGGCAAGGATCTGGTGGAGGACGAACCGGCCGCCGCTCCCGAGGTGAAGGAGCCGGAAAAGAAGAGCGCCGGACTTGCAGGGCCGCATTTGAAGCGGGCTCCCGCCGGCTCGCTGCTGCCGCTGGTCTCGCGGCCTGCGTTCGTTCCGATGTTGGTGATTTCCGCAGCGCTCTGTGTGTTGGGGAAGGTGTTGGCGTGGCTCCGGTCCCGGCGGGAAGACCCGAAACGCCGCGCTCTGGCAGCGATGGAAAAGGCCACCCGCGAGGCGCTCGAAGCCGCGGCCGCGGCCAAGGAAGTCGCCGGATTTTTCGCCGCAGCCCGGCTGGCCATCCAGCAGCGGTTGGGCGCCTTGTGGAACCAGCCGGCGCAGGCGATCACCTCCGCGGAAATCAACGCGCGTCTTCCTGGGGATTCACCGGTCGTCCGGTTTTTCCAAGAGGCCGACCGTCATGAATACAGCCTCCAGGCTTCCGGCGGGATCCTGCCGCAATGGCGGTCCTTGCTGGATGAGGCACTGGCATCACTCACTTCTTCCAACCGCTGATATGAACAGGAAATTCCTACTCGGCCTGCTTTGCCTTCTGATGGGAACGGCTTCCGTTTTCGCCACCGCCTTCGACGATGCGAACACGAGATCCAAGGCCGGTGATTTCACCGGAGCCGCGGAGGCGTATGAGAAGATACTAGCGGAAGAAGGTCCGGATTCAGCCGTTTTTTTCAATCTCGGGAACTGCTATCAAGGTCTCAGGCGTTACGGCCCGGCGATCCTGGCCTACGAGCGCGCGCGACTGATCACACCGCGTGATCCGGATTTGTTAGCGAATCTCGCGCTTGCCCGGAAGGCGGCCGCGGCATTTGAAGAAGGCGGCCCGAATCCCAAACTGGAAGCGGTGATCGGCGGGCTGAGCCGGAACGAATGGTCGTGGCTGGTGGCCGGAGCGGCATTGTTTCTGGGAGTGGTTTCGGTGCTCGGCGGAGCCTTCCATCTGCCCCGGCAGGCCGGGAAAGTCCTCTGGATTTCCGCAGGGGCGGCCGGTCTGGCGATCATCGCGGGAAGCTCCGCGCTCTATCTGCGCCGGACCGAAGGGAACCGTGGCATTGTACTGTCCGAAAACGCGGCCGTCCGGCTCTCCCCTTTTGAAAAAGCCGAATCGGTAGGCACTCCCGGCCCGGGTCGCTTCGTCCGCCTCGGCGTGAAAAACGGTGGATTCCACTATGTCGAAGTCCCCGGTGCGAATCTCCGGGGCTGGCTCTCGGAGAAGGATGTCGCCGCCATCCTGACGGAGTAGGTGAACTTCCTTCATCAGAAGGGATGGGGCTGTGGTTATTCAACCGAACTTGATGCTTGGAAGCGGTGGGTGGCTTTCACAGGATTTGCCCCATGCGCACCAAGGCGGTTTCATTGTTGCAGGAGTTGACGGAGGCTCATTCGGTTTCGGGCCATGAGGACGAGGTGAGGGCGATTTTCGTGGATGAGCTGGAGGAGTGTGGCGAGCTTTCCGCGGATCGCAACGGATCGGTTTTCTGTGAGATCGGTGAGGAAGGGCCCCGGGTGCTGGTGGCGGGACACATGGATGAGGTCGGCTTCATGGTGCAGAACATCACGACGGATGGATTCATCCAGTTTCTCGGGATCGGCGGCTGGTGGGAGCACAATCTGTTATCGCAGCGGGTGGAGATCCTGACGCGTGGCGGGGAGAAGATCCTGGGAGTGGTTTCTTCGAAGCCGCCGCATTTCCTGCCCGAGGCGCAGCGTCGTCAGGTGATGTCCATGGACCAGATGTTCATAGACGTGGGGGCTGAATCACGGCGGGACGTGGTGGAGAATTTCGGGATTTCGTTAGGCGATCCGATCGCGCCGGTGTCGGCGTTCACGGCCTTGGGGAAAGAGGATCATTTCATGGCCAAGGCCTTCGACAACCGGGTGGGCATGGCCGGGACGATCCAGGCGGGGCAGATTCTGGCGGAGTCGTCGCATCCGAACCGCCTGATCCTCTGCGGGACGGTGCAGGAGGAGGTCGGGCTGCGGGGGGCGAAGACGGCGGCGAATTTCGCGAAGCCGGATGTGGCGATCATCTTGGAAGGGCCGCCTGCGGATGATACGCCGGGATTTTCCCGTGCCGATTGCCAGGGCCGCTTGGGCGGCGGGGTGCAGATCCGTTTGTATGATCCCTCGGCGATCACGAATCCGAGGCTGGCGCGGCTGGCGATCGAAACGGCACTGGCCGAAGGCATTCCTCATCAGGTGACGGTTCGGCGGAGCGGAGGGACGGATGCGGGGTCGTTTCATCTGGCGAACGAAGGAACTCCAAGCATCGTGCTGGGAGTTCCGGCGCGTTACATTCACTCCCACAACGCGATCATCGATGTGAATGACTACCTGCACATGGTCTCCCTGACGATCGCCTTGGTGAGAAAACTGGATGCGGAGACGGTCGAGGGGCTGGTGACATACTTTTAAATCGGGCCGGTGTTTTTAAGTCGTCCGCGGAGGGGTGATAACAGGGGGTGGAGGCGAGTTCTTGACGAGCGGAGAATCGTGGCGTGGTGAAATTTAAAGAAAGGGAGCAAGGTCACATTTTTGTTCGAGCGAACATCTTTTTTGTTGCCATTTACACTTGGTCGGATCATATCCCTAGCAACACGACACAATCCCATGGCTGCCAAACAAACTTCCGAAGAATCCGCCACCGAAAAGCTTAACGAGGCCCGCAAGCGCAATCTGGATCTTGCGATCTCTCACATCCAGAAAGAGTTCGGTGAATCCGCCATCATGCGTTTGGGTGACGATCGCTGCGTGGATGTGGATGTCATTCCAACCGGAAATCTCCTGATCGACCGCGCGTTGGGCGTGGGTGGCTTCCCATGTGGACGGATTGTCGAAGTCTATGGTCCGGAGTCCTCCGGTAAAACGACTTTGACGCTCACGGTCATCGCCCAGGCGCAGAAACGCGGTGGTTTGGCTGCCTTTATCGACGTCGAGCACGCCCTCGATCCTCAATACGCCCGCAAGCTCGGGGTGAACATGGACGACCTGCTGGTTTCCCAGCCTTCCTCCGGTGAGGAAGCCCTTCAGATTTGCGAAGCGCTCGTCCGATCGAATGCGATCGCCGTCATCGTGCTCGACTCCGTGGCCGCGCTGGTCACCAAGCAGGAGCTCGATGGCGAAATCGGCGATTCCACCGTCGGCGCGCAAGCCCGTCTGATGAGCGCGGCGATGCGGAAGCTCACCGCGTTGATCTCCAAGGCCCAGACCTGCTGCATTTTCACCAACCAGATCCGGGAAAAAATCGGCGTCATGTTCGGCAATCCGGAAACAACTCCCGGTGGCCGTGCGCTCAAGTTCTTCTCCTCCGTCCGCGTGGATATCCGCCGGATCGGAGCGATCAAATCGACCGATGGAACAGTGACCGGCAACCGTACCAAGATCAAGGTGGTGAAGAACAAGGTCGCCGCGCCGTTCACCGAAGCGGAGTTCGACATCATGTATAACGAGGGGATTTCCTCAACGGGCTCGTTGCTGGATCTCGCATTGGAAATGGAAATCGTTCAAAAGCGCGGTTCCTGGTTCAGTTACAACGGCACCCAGCTCGCCCAAGGTCGTGACGCGGCGAAGGAGCTCCTTAAAAGCGATCCGGTCATCTATGCCGACATCGAGACGAAGGTCAAAGAGGGCCTTGAGACGAAAAAGAAGAAGTGATTCCGGAATTTGGGAATCACCTGCGGATTTCCCCCTGCTTATGACAACCGGCTGTGCCACCGATGAGTGTCGGTGGCATGGCTTTGCTGCGATGGGTGGCCCCGGTTTTCGATGGATTTGGGCAGGTGATTCGGGTTTGTTTCAGTGTTAGCGAAAATCGCGATAACTTGCAAGAGCTGGCTCCGTTATGGTCCACCGCTGGAGGCGGAAACGCGAATCCGGACGTGAATCTCCAGTACGACGACGGCTTCCGCGACCCGACTTGGGGCTTGACCTCGGGAGGCTTACCTGCTTGCCTGCGGCGTCTGGCGCTTGATCCTGAATCATTTGCCGGGTGCTGAGACTCATCTCCACCGCCTCCTTTCCTGACTTCAAGGAGGTTGGAACTTCTTTCTGCAACTCCGATTTTTATCCCTATGGACTGGACCTCGCCTCTTTGGTATGCCTCGTATATTCTCGTTCTCATCGGTCTTGCAGGCTACGGTTCACACCGTCTGACCATCGTTTTCCTTTATTTGAAGCATTCGCGGAAGCATCCGCAGCCCAAGGAGTTGTTCAAGGAGCTTCCGCTGGTGACCATCCAGCTTCCGGTATTCAATGAGATGCACGTGGTGGACCGGCTTCTGGCTTCGGTGTCCGCGATGGACTATCCTCAGGACAAGATGCAGATCCAGCTTCTGGACGACTCGACCGACGAAACGGTGGAGATCTGCCGGGCGGGAATCGAAGCTCTCAAAGCTCGCGGATTCGACGCGGAGCATATCCACCGCACCGACCGCACCGGCTACAAGGCGGGTGCGCTTGAAAATGGAACTCGGTTTGCGAAAGGTGAATATCTTCTCATTCTTGACGCCGATTTCGTCCCGAATCCGGATCTTCTTCAGAAGACGATCCACTATTTCACCGATGACAAGATCGGCATGATCCAAACGCGCTGGGGTCACCTCAACCGGACTTTCAACGTTCTGACCCGGATCCAGGCGATGTTCCTCGACGGTCACCTCGAGCTGGAGCAAACCGCCCGGAACCGTTCCGGTCGTTTCTTTACCTTCAACGGCACCGGCGGCATCTGGCGGAAATCCTGCATCGCCGACGCCGGCGGTTGGGAGCATGACACGCTCACCGAGGACATGGACCTCAGTTACCGGGCCCAGCTCAAGGGCTGGCGCTTCATTTTCCTCAACGAAGTGGAAACTCCCGCCGAGCTTCCGGTGGACATGGACGGCTTCAAGAGCCAGCAGCATCGCTGGACCAAAGGATCGATTCAGGTTTGCAAAAAAGTTCTCCCTGCCATCTGGCGTGCGGATGTGCCTCTTTTCATCAAGATGGAAGCCACCGCGCACCTCACTTCGAATTTTGCCTACCTTCTGCTGATCATCCTTTGCTTCCTGATCTACCCGAACCAGCAGGCGCAACCGGACTTCGGAAAATTCACCTACTACATCATCAACGTCCCGATTTTCTTCTTCTCTTCGGTGTCCGTGATCGTCTTCTACATGGTTTCCCAAAAGGCGCTGCGCCCCGGTTCCTGGTGGAAGGAAATTCCTTACCTGCCGCTGCTCCTCGCGCTCGGCATCGGAATGTCGATCAGTAATGCGAAGGCGGTGCTTGAAGCTCTTTTCAACCACGAAACCGCCTTCGTCCGCACTCCGAAATATGGCATCGGCCAAGTGAAGCGTCATGATTGGAAAAAGAGCAGCTACAAGGCCATGAAGACGCTGACGCCGTTCGTGGAGCTGCTCTTCGGTTTCTTCTTCCTCTTTGTCGTGGTCGAGGCCGCGATGAAGGCAAATTGGTCTTCAGCGATTCTTCTGCTTCCATTCCCGATCGGATTCTTTTATACCTCCTTATCTTCGCTGGTCCGTCTGCTGCCATCCGGCCCTGCGGAACCCGTTGCCAAGATCGTGAATCGTAATCCCCTTGATTGAACCATGACCGGATTCCCTGCTCCGCGCGTTCTGTTTCTAGCATCCCTCAGTCTCCTTGCTGCTGTCGGCCTCACCGGTTGCGGCTCCAACTCGTTCTCATTCGGCAAGGACACCCATAACAAAATGATCGTCAGCGTGCGTGATCAGAAGATGCTTCTGGTTCGCGATGGAACTCCGGTCAAATCCTACAGGATCTCCACCTCCAAGTTCGGAGTGGGTGATCGTCCCGGCAGCAACTGCACGCCGCTCGGACGTCTTCAGGTGGCCAAAAAAATCGGTGACAACGCTCCGCTTGGTTCCGTTTTCAAAACCCGCCGCCCGACGGGTGAGGTGCTCAAGCCGAATGCTCCGGGCCGCGATCCCGTCGTCACCCGCATCATGTGGCTGACCGGCACGGAATCGCGCAATCAGAACACCTTCCGCCGCACCATTTACATCCACGGAACCCCGGAAGAGCGCCGCCTTGGTTCGCCCGCGTCCTATGGATGCATCCGTATGGGCAGCAGTGATGTCGCCGATCTTTATAACCGGATCGGCACCGGTGCCGATGTCTTCGTCATCCGTGGATCCATCCAGACCAAGAAGGGCGGACAGGAGTCGGCTTCGGTCGAAACCCACGGTGCCCGCTCGCGCAGTTGAGAAACTCTGAAACACGAGCTTGACACCTGCGGTTAAATTCCTATTTTCCCCCGCCCGCCTCCAGGCAACCGACTTTTTTAAAATACGACCATGGCCAATCACAAATCTTCCATCAAGCGCGCGCGTCAAACCGTCGTCCGGACCGAGCGCAACCGCGCTGAAAAGAGCCGCATGAAGACGCTCCGCAAGAAGGCACTTACCGCGATCGCCTCCGGTGACAAAGCCGCCGCAGCCGAAGCAAGCTCCGCTTTTTCCTCCGTTGTGGACAAGGCCGCCAAGCGCAACTTGATTCATCCCAACAAAGCTGCTAACCTGAAGAGCAAGACTGCGAAAGCCCTCGCCGGCATCGCCTGATTGCCCAGTCAGCGGGTTTCATTAATCTCAACGAAACAAGCGGACCGGTTCACCGGTACCGCTTTTTTCATATCCACCATGTCCGATTCTCCTCCACCGAACCGTGCGGCCGCCGCCGCGAAAATCGCCGCCAATCCTTCGGGCTACAAGGTCTGTGAAGGCTGCGATTCCATCGTCGGCAGCGGGGCCGCTCTTTGTCCGAACTGCCACAGTTACCGTTTCGATGATTCTGCGGAGCGGGTCATCCTCCAGGCGCGGATTCTCGGCTCGCGTGAGCAGACGTCGGTGACGGCGGACGACCTCGGTTGATTTCGAATGAGCGCGCCCATCGGATTCAAGGAATGGCAGGTGGTTTGTGACGCGCTGGCCTCCGGCCGGCAGTCGATCCTGCTTCGCAAAGGAGGCATCCACGAAGGGCGGCAGGGGTTTTCCTTCGCTCATGATTCGTTTTTTCTCTTCCCGACGCGCTTTCACACCACCGCCGATCAAGTGCGGGAGGGAGAGGTGAAAGTCATGCCAGAGTGGCAGACGGGTGAAATGATCCGTATCACCCACCACGCCGAGGCGATGTGGGCCGTCACTCTCACGGACTGGGAAAAGGTTGCCGGGTTGGAGTCACTTCATATTTATTCGGAACAAACGGTTCGCGACCGTTTTGATTGGGAGGGCAAGGGCATGGCTTCCGGCAGCATCCATGTGGCGCTGGTGAGAATCCGCGAACTCGCCGAGCCGTGGGAATTTCCCTATGAGGCGAAATACGGTGGTTGCCGGAGTTGGCTCAATCTTCCGGAGGCTCCGGTGGGCTGGAAGGGATCGTCACGACCCGCGTTGGGCGATGAGGCGTTTGCAAGTCTTCTCGGGCGGGATGAGCTGCGGGACCTTGCTTGAGAATCTCACTTGGCGGGTTCGGCAATCGCCTTTTCCACCGCACCGGTGAGTTCGGCACTGTCAGGTTTCGTCGTCGGTTCGAAGCGGGCGATGGCCTTGCCATCCTTGCCGATGAGAAATTTCCCGAAGTTCCAGCGGACGTCCCCGGGAAATGCACCGTCCTTTCCGGTCAGTGCCTCATAGAGCTTGTGCTGCTCCTCGCCCTTGACGCTGATCTTGTCCATCACAGGAAACGTGACGTCATACTCGGCTTTGCAGAATTTCTGGATTTCCTCAATGGTCCCGGGCTCCTGATCGCCAAAGTCGTTGCAAGGGAAGCCCAGCACGACGAACCCCTCGTCCTTGTGTTTTCGATAGAGGGCCTCCAGCGCTTCATACTGGGGCGTGAGTCCGCACTTTGAGGCCAGGTTCACGATCAGGACGACCTTGCCCTTGTAATCCTTGAGCGAGGTTTTCTTGCCCGCGGCATCGTCGAACGGAATTTTCGTCAGGTCGGCGGCGAACGCGCTGGCACACATGACGAACGCGGGGACGATGATTCGGTGAAGCATGCGCCGAACTTAGCACGAAACAGGTTCCGCGCAAAAATTTCGTCACTCCTCCAGCCAGCGCCCCAATGCTTCCTCAAGGTCATCGGAGCGCTTCACATTGAAGGACTCTCCGGCGGCGATGCTGATGCGGCGGCCGGCGCTGTTCTGGAAGTGAAGCAGGACCGGGGTCGGGCCGGGGTGCTCGGTCAGGGCGATCTTGATGTCGATCAGGTCGCGCTCGCTGTGACGGGTGGTCCAGAGCATCAGTTCCAGCGGACCCTTGCTGTTGGCGGCGATGCGTTTTTGTTTCAGTTCGCCGAGTTCGTTTCCCGTGATGCGCTTGCCTCCGGTGCGGTCGTCGATCTGGATCGCACCCTTGAGCTTGATGATTTTTCCGGGTTCGAGCAGGCCGGCGTCCCGGGCGGGGACGAAAGTTTCACCCCACAGCATGATTTCGGCGCTGCCGGTGAAATCCTCCAGCACCAGCACGCCGAAAGGCTTGCCGGTCTTGGTGGTCTTCGCATCGAGCGAACGGACCATCCCTGCGAAAGGGAAGCGCTCGCGGGGATTGGAAAGGTCGAGATCGTCGACGAGTCCGAGCTTTCGGTATTTGTTGGAGTCGATCACGTTGCGGAACTTGTCCAGCGGGTGGCCGGTGACATAAAAACCTAACAATTCCTTCTCGTGGGCGAGGCGCTCGTCCTTGCTCCACTCCGGCACCGCCGGTTCCGAACGTTGCGATCTCGTCTTGGGAGCCGGGGCGGAAAAATCCATCGAGTCGAACATCGAGACCTGGCCGGAGGCGCGGTCGCGCTGGATGGAGGACGCGGAGGCCACGACCTGTTCCAGCCGGGCGCACATGCCGGCGCGGGTTTCTTCGGTCCAATCGAGGGCCCCCGCTTTCGCGAGGTTCTCCAGGATGCGCTTGTTCACGACCTTCGAGTCGAGGCGCGAGGCGAAATCATCGAGCGAGGAGAACCTGCCGTTCCGCTCGCGGTCTTCGATCGCGATGGCCATCGCCCCCTCGCCGCAGTTCTTGATGGCGGCGAGGCCGTAACGAACGCCCTTCGATCCGTTAGGAGTGGTTTCCGGAGAGAATCGGAGCTGCGACTGGTTGAGATCCGGCGGCAGGATTTCCAATCCCATGCGGTGGCACTCGGAAACAAACACGCCGATCTTGTCGGTGTTGTGGATTTCGTTGGAGAGCAAGGCGGCCATGAACTCGACCGGATGATTCGCCTTCAGATAAGCGGTCCAGTAGGAAATGTGGCCGTAGCAGGCGGAGTGGGATTTGTTGAATCCGTATCCGGCAAACATCGCGATCTTGTCGAAGATCTGGTCGGCGAGTTTCTTGCCGATGTTGTTGGTCTTCTCCGCGCCTTCGACGAATTTGGCGCG
>JAZKCQ010000015.1:0-19538 GCA_040388015.1 Verrucomicrobiota bacterium
CGGCATAGGCGAGTTCGGCTTTTTCGCGGTCCAGAACGAAGGTTTTGTTTCCGAGAGAGACGGTGGTGGTGGCAGCAGGAGGGGTGTTGGACATGGGATAAAAACGACTTGAAGCTGGGTGAAATTGTGCATCCGGTGGCTGACGCAGCGACGCGGAGACTGACAGCAATCGGCAGGCCGGGTCAAATCGATTTTGCCCATGTAGTATCCACAAATTATTCACAATACAAGATGTGGTGTTTTGAGTGGTGTGGTTACTATGTAAATAATGAGCTGGATCTAGGGCTCGCGGCGATGGGAGGCCGGATCGGGTTGCAGGTCTAGGGGTGTGGAATTTTTCCCATGGTCGTTAGGAAAACGACCCTGAGCAGAAATTTGAAAAAATTCGTTAATTTTTACGGAATGTCGTCCGGCGGCGGGCGGTTTCCGGCGCAAGGTGTTGGTCAGGAAATGTAAAACATTTTCCCGACACCGGGGTGGGTGAAATCCGCCGTCGCAGGCATGAAAAAGCCGCATGATTTCGCGCGAAATCATGCGGCGGAGAAGTGGCAAAATTGATCGAAACCAGAATTTCTAGTCTTCTAAATCGCGGAGAACAGAGTCCAATTGTTTCTGCTGGATGGAGATTTTGGTCTGTGCCACGTCCCAGACCAACTCGGCATCGACCGAATCGTAGCCATGGATCAGCCGGTTTCGGAGGCCGACGATCCGCGGTAGATCAGGAATGATTTCGACGAGTGAGCCGTTCTCTTACGCCGCCGCTCCAAGTGCTTCGCCGATGATCTCAAGCTGGTGTTCCACGGCGGATTGGAGGAGCGCAGAGTCGAGAAAGGTGTCTCGAGATACGTCTTTCAGGAATTCCCGAATTCTGACGCAGGCATCCTTGGAATCCTCAAGCCGCTTGATGATCTTCGGATTCATAAATCGGCACTGCTTCCCGGTCGAGGGTGGCGGCAAATCGTGGGTTGCGGATCGATCCGGGAGTAAGGAGGTCGACTTTTCGTCCGAACAATCGCTCCAAGGATAGGGCGAAATTCAGATAACGATCCGAATAGCCGGGTTCGCGGGTCAAGCCGAAGACCGCGATCACATCCACATCGCTGGTCATCGGATCGAAATCCTCCCTCACGGAAGAGCCGAACGCCGACAGCTTGAGAACGCCATACTTTTCGCAAAGTCGGGCGATTTCGTCCGCATGGATGGAAAATAACGCATTCAAGGCGATGGCAAGATGCCGGAATGGCGGCAGCGAGTCAAGGTGAAGGGATGCTGCTGATTTTACCTCGAGATCAGAATTTCCAGTCATGCTGGTCCAACTCGCAAACGCAAGCGGCGAGGAGCAGGATGCAGGCGGCGAGGTCTTCCTTGTGGCAGGATTCGATGGTCTGATGGATGTGGCGGGTGGGGATGGAAACCGCCCCGGCGATGGATCCGCCGGCGACCATGCGCTGCAGGCTGGCGGTGTCGGTGCCCCCGGCGGCGAGGATTTCCGGCTGCCACTTGATCTTGTGGCGCTTGGCGGCGGATTTCATGAATTCGATCATGCGGTAGTCGCAGATGACGGAGGAATCCATGTATTTGATGGCCGCGCCTTCGCCCAGCGAGGTGCAGCGTTCCTGCGGAGCGGAGCCGGGAACGTCGTAGGCGATGGTGGTATCGAGCCCGAAACCGAAATCCGGCTGGATCTGGAGCGCGGAAGCTTGGGCGCCGCGGAGTCCGACTTCTTCCTGAACGGTGAAGACGGCGTGGAAATCGTAGGCGGGCTTGCGTTTGGATTTTTTCAGTTCGCGGAGCGTTTCGATGAGGACGAAGACCGAAGCGCGGTTGTCGAGGGATTTGACGTTCACGCAATCTCCCAGCTCGATGAGCGGCGAGTGGCGGGTGACGAAATCCCCGATGGCGACCACCTTGTCGATTTCCTTTTTGGTCATGCCGGTATCGATGAAAAAGTCGGTGATCCTGACGTTCTTGTTCTTCTCGTCCGGCGACATGATGTGGACCGGCTTGGAGCCCATGACGCCCATGATGTCCTTGCGGCCGTGGATGATGACGCGTTGGGAGGTGAGGGTTTTCGGGTCGAATCCACCGACGGGATTGAAGCGGACGAAGCCCTTGTCATCGACGTAGGTGACGATGAAGCCGATCTCGTCCATGTGGGCGGCGGCCATCGATTTTTTGGCGGACGACCTGCCCTTTTTCAGCGCGATGACGTTGCCCATGTTGTCGACGCGGACGTCGTCGGCGAGCCCCTTCAGTTCAGCGAGCACCAGATTGCGGATTTCCTTTTCAAATCCGGGAGCACCGGGAGCTTCACAAATGCGGGCCAGCAGGGGGACGTCGATGGGCATGATGCCCGGCAAACTAGCGATTGGCATGCCGCTGACGAGACGAAATGCTGGCGGGAGTAAGGAAATAATTGCGACTTGGCGGCGGGCGGCGGCGGGTTACATTTCGCGAATGAAAGGACGTTTGATGATCGATCTGGCCAACCTGCCGGAAGAGGGAAAGGCATTCTCCGGAGAGCTGCCGAAGGAAATTTTCGACCTGCCGGAAGGCGACGCGCAACCCGTCGGGCCTCTGGAATATGACCTGTGGGTTCAGCGCTTCAGCTCGGAGCTGCTGTTGACGGGAACGCTGACCGCGCCGTTTGAATTCACCTGCGTGAGGACGCTGCATCCGTTCGTGCAGACGATCCATCTGGAAGGCGCCGCCGTCTCGCTGGAAATCGAAAAGGAAGGGGAAATCGACGCCACCGAAGGCATCCGCGAGGAGGTGCTGATCAACTTTCCGGTGGACCCGAGATGCGAGGAAGGCGACGTGCCGCAGAAATGTGAAATCGATTCCCGATATTTATCAGTGGACAAGTCGGCGGAAGATGAGCTACCCACTCCGCCCCGCGCCGAAAGCGACGACCGATGGTCCGCTCTCGACATCCTCAAGGACCTCAAGGACCAACCTTAACAGAAACTACGACCATGGCCGTACCAAAAAGACGCCAATCCAAAAGCCGCCAAAAAATGCGCCGTGGCGCTACCCGCTGGCGTGCACCGATCTTCAAGAGCTGCCCGGAGTGCAGCAGCAGAGTGCCTTCGCACATCGCTTGCCCGTCCTGCGGTTACTATCGCGGCCGCCAGGTGCTCGAAGTCGAAGCACTCTGAAGCTGGCAACGCTTTCTCCCATCCAGTTACCGCCCGGGTTCTCCTGCGGCGGTAATTTTTCGTAGTTGTTTTCAAATCCCAATTTGCGTAACCGCATTCCCAAGCCTGCATGAAAGTCGCCCTGGACGCCATGGGTGGGGACCACGCCCCCGCCGTCAATATCGGAGGAGCCATCGACGCGTTGCGTTACTACCCGAAGTTGCAACACCTTTATCTGGTGGGCATTCAGGAAGTGCTGGAAGAGGAATGCAAGAAGCAGGGGCTGGACCTGACCGACCCGCGGGTGAGCATCGTGCACGCCCCGGAAGTCATCGGGATGGCCGAGCCGGGTGCGAAAACGGTGCGGAAGAAAAAACTTTCGTCCATCAGCATCGCGATGGACATGGTGAAAGACGGTCGCGCCGACGCTTTTGTCTCCGCTGGAAATACCGGCGGAGCGGTGGCTGCGGCGACGTTGAAGCTCCGCACGCTTCCCGGCGTGGATCGTGCCGGCATCGCCTCCGCGCTGCCTAACGAATTCGGCATCTGCCACATCCTCGACGCCGGAGCGAATCCGGAAGCCAAGCCGGAGCACCTCGTCGCCTATGCGGTGATGGGTACGGCCTTCGCAAAAGGGGTGCTCGGCGTGAAGGATCCGAAAGTCGGTCTGATGTCGAACGGTGAGGAAGATGAAAAAGGCACCACCTTCACCAAGGAAACCTTCAAGCTCCTCAAGCAGACGCCGGGCATCAACTTCGTCGGCAACGTCGAGGGCCGTGACCTTTTCGAAACCGAGCTCGATGTGGTGCTTTGTGACGGATTCGTCGGCAACATCATGCTGAAAACCATCGAAGCCACCGCCAAGGCGGTTTCGAAATGGCTGAAGACCGAGATCAAGGGCAACCCGCTGCGCATCGCCGGAGCCATGCTCGCCCAAGGCGCGTTCAAGGCGCTGAAGGAAAAGAGCAGCTATGAAACCTACGGCGGAAGCCCGTTGTTAGGTGTGAACGGCGTGGTCATCATCGCCCACGGATCCTCCACCGCACTTGCCGTCCGGAATGCGATCCGGGTTGGCCTGGAAACCGTCGAAAACGGTGTGAATCCACGGATCGAAGAAGCGCTGGCGAAAATTTCGCCGCCCGCTCCGGCCGAGGCTTCGGTTTAGAAAACTTGGATTTTCACTTCGCGCTTGTGGCGGTCGTTCACGGGTTCCACTCTCCCGCCGCATGAGTGAATTGACCTCCGCCATCCAGGTTTGCATCGCAGGAACCGGCAGCTATGTGCCGGAAAGAATCCTGACCAACGAAGAGCTTGCCGCGAGGGTTGATACCAGTGACGAGTGGATTGTTTCCCGCACGGGGATCAAGGAGCGGCGGATCGCGGCGGAGGGGGAATTCACCTCACACATGGCGACCCATGCGGCGAGAAAAGCGCTGGAACAAGCGGGACTTGCCGCCGAGGACATCGAGCTGATCATCGTCGCCACCATCACGCCGGACACGCCGACGCCGGCGACGGCGTGCTACGTCCAGCAGGCGCTCGGAGCCAATCGTGCGGTCGCATTCGACATTTCCGCCGCGTGCTCGGGGTTTTTGTATGCGATGAAAATTTCCAAGCGCCTCATTTCCGACGGCGCTTTCAAGAACGCGCTGATCATCGGAGCGGAAAAGCTTTCCGCCGTCACGAACTGGGAGGATCGCACGACCTGCGTGCTTTTCGGTGACGGGGCCGGAGCCGCCGTTCTCCGCGCCGCCGCGCCGGAGGAAGGATCCATTCTCGCCACGGAAATGGGCACCGACGGAAATCTCACCCACCTTCTCAACATCCCCGGTGGCGGAACGGCTTGTCCGATCACCGCCGCCAATGTGAACGACCACCTTTTCACCCTCACGATGATGGGCAAGGAAGTCTTCAAGCACGCCGTGACCCGCATGAAGGAAGCGTCAGAAAAAGTGATCGAGCGCGCCGGCCTGACCGCCGAGGACATCGCCTGCGTCATCCCGCACCAGGCGAACCTGCGGATCATCGACGCCATCGCCGACCGTCTCGCCGTGCCGAACGAACGGGTTTTCGTGAATCTCGACAAATACGGCAACACCTCCGCCGCGGCGGTCGCGATCGCGCTGGATGAGGCGAACCGCACCGGGGCCTTCAAGCGCGGCGAGCACATCGTGCTGGTGGTCTTCGGAGCCGGCCTCACTTGGGCGGCGGCGGCGATCCGCTGGTGAAATCCTGTTAAAACAGATAGGCCGGAGGGGATGCGGAGGGTGGGTTCCCGCCGGACTGTCAATGCCTTGCGGAGGAATAAAAATCACGGCCAGGAAGATTCCGGTGAATATCTCCGGGGTGGGTGCCGTCATTTCGCCGGTCTTTTGGGAGTTGACGGAACGGGTTCTATCCCTAGGATTTTGCTTCTAACCGGATATGCTTTCCGTTCATCTGGCTGATGAAAAGGATCGAAAGGATGAGCCAAAAACAATGATCTGACGGATAATCTCTATGTTGCCAACCCTTTCCCTTGATGCCTTTCATTCAAACGCCGATGCGGATGAACGGATGGCCGTGACCCACCCCGTGTCGGATTACGGTGAATTGCTGGGTGGAGGGCAGGAGTCGGTAAAAAATCGAAAAATCCTCATCGTTCAAGGGGATTGGGAGGCCGGAATGTCATTGCTGGCCCTGGATCTGAAGGATGCGGGGCATGAAGTGGGAAAGGTTTTCTTCTGCGCTCCGGATGTGATTTATAAATTCAGGGGCATCCGGACGCATCTGTTTCGCAAGCCGCTCATGGAGTTCGATGCCTGGCTGCGCGAATTGGTGCGCACCGAGGGTTATGACACTTTTTTTCTCTACAACCACTACCGCCCATACAATCAGGTGGCCTGGAATCTGGCGGAAGAGCTGGATCTCGGCTGCCACGTGTTCGAACTCGGGCTGATCCGGCCGAACTGCGTGACGGTTTTCAGCCAGAAAAGCCAGCCGCTGCCGACAATGGCGAAGGCGTGGGGAAAATTGCTCGCCGGCGGTCCTCATCCGAAAGCGGTCGAAACCCCTCCGGAGATCTGCCAGGTGAGCACTCCGGCCAAGCTGGTGGCGTTCTGCACCAATTTTTTCCTCAGCCGGGTGACATCCCCGTTGTTCCCGAACTTCGTGGACCAGCGGGAAATGAAGCTCTGGAGCCACTTCAAGCACGGCGTGATCCACCTGTGGCGCTTCATGGAGCGCAGCAGGGATTGCGAATACGACCCACTGTTTTCCGGAGAGTTGTCGGGCAAATACTATGCGGTGCCGCTGCAGGTCCACAGTGACACGCAGATCACCAAGTGCTCGGATTTCCGTTCCATCGAGCAATTCATCAAGAAGGTGGTCAATTCCTTCAGCCGTCATGCGCCGGCGGGGTCCAAGCTGGTGTTCAAGGTCCATCCCATGGACCGCGGTTACAAGGACTACACGGACTTGATCGCAGGGCTGGATCACCGTCTCGGAGGTGGCCGCATCCTGTATGTGGACCGGGTCCACCTTCCCACATTGCTCGCCAACTCCCGTGGCGTGGTCAACATCAACAGCTCGGTGGGTATTTCGGGACTGGTCCACCATGTGCCGGTGATCACCTTGGGGACGGCGGTCTATGATTTGCCGGAACTCACCTACCAATACGACCTTGATGCCTTCTGGACGCAGTCCGAAAAACCCAGAAGCCAGCGGGTTCATGATTTCATCACCCTGCTTCTCAGAACCAGTCAGGGGCGGGGGACGCTTTCCCAGCGTTGTTTCGACGTGAAAGGCCGTTGCAAAATCCAATGGCCGGCACCGTTCCAACGGGAGTTTTTTCCCAATCTTCCCGCCTCGACGGCCGATGACGCGCCGCTTTGAAACGGTGTCTCGCGAAAATCAAATCCTTGCCTCGGAACCCTTCGGGTTCGTGGCTTTCCAAGGTCGTGAGCGGGGCATTTGCGTTTGACACAAAGTGGCGGGGTGTTACCTAATCCGGATTTCGCCATGACTGCCAGTTGGTTTCGCGTCCGACCTTCCCATACTCTTGCCATCCTGCCGGACCAGGCAACGGGTTTCCGATGAGTTCGCCAGATCCTTCATGACGCCACCCAGTTTTATTGTCACCCTACATGCGAACCATCCTCACCTACGGAACTTTCGACCTGCTCCACATCGGCCATATCAATCTTCTGAGACGCGCCCGCAATTTAGGTGACCGTTTGATTGTCGCGCTTTCGACCGATGAGTTCAATTTGATCCAAAAGAACAAGACCTGCATCAACAACTACGAGGACAGGAAGGTGATCCTCGAGTCGCTTCGTTTTGTCGACCGCGTCATTCCGGAGGAAAACTGGGAGCAGAAGGCCACCGATGTGGAAAAATATGACGTCGATGTCTTCACCATCGGCGACGACTGGGAAGGTCACTTTGATTTTCTCAAGGCAAAGTGCGAGGTCGTGTATCTACCCCGGACGGCCAACGTTTCCACCACGGAGATCAAGAACCTGATCATGACGAATCCGCGCGGGTGAATCGGCCGGCCTTTATCCTTTTTTGAAAAATCACACCCGGTCATGAAACGCTGTTGGCTACATGTTGGAATGCACAAGACGGGATCGAGTTCGGTCCAGCACAATCTCGCAGGCATCAAAAATCCGGACGGCTGGTGCCTGTTTTCCGTAGGCGGGCGCTCGAACATGGGACCGGCCTT
Source organism: Verrucomicrobiota bacterium (assembly GCA_040388015.1). Classification (GTDB taxonomy): domain Bacteria; phylum Verrucomicrobiota; class Verrucomicrobiia; order Verrucomicrobiales; family Akkermansiaceae; genus Luteolibacter. The sequence continues at coordinate 7,843 of JAZKCQ010000015.1, forward strand.
GTTCGCAATGTTCAATCCCGCGCCCCACAACTATCAATGGTTTGCGAGAGGCGGGGACACTCCCGAGGAGGTGGCGGCGAAAGGAGCCCGCTGGCGTGAGGAGCTCCGCGAGGGGATCATGGCGGTCAAGGATGGCACCTTCATCATCTCCGCCGAGGGGCTGTCCAATTTCAGTATGGAGGATGTCATTTCCCTCAGGGAATTCCTCCTGCCCCTGTGCGACGAGATCCGCGTCATCGGCTATGTGCGGCCGCCGGTCGCCTTCAAGATCTCCAGATTCCAGGAAAACGTCAAACAAGGGCACAGTGAGTTCAATGTCGCGAAAATCAGGCTGAACTACCGCGGCAAGTTCAAGAAGTTCGACAGGATTTTCGGCAAAGAAAATGTGATCCTGAGGAAGTTCGATCCCGCAAGCTTCCCCAATCAATGCCTTGTTGCGGATTTCTGTCAGCAGATTGGAATCAAGTTTCCGGAGGACACCCCTGTCCGGAGAATCAACGAAAGCCTGAGTCGCGAGGCATGTGGCATGGTCTACGCCTATCGGAAATTCGGTCCGGGGTTCGGAGTCGGTAAAAACGTCATCAAGGAGAACATGCGCCTCATCAAGCCCTTCTTGGCGATGCGGGGTGCGAAGTTCGATGTCTCGCGGTCGATTCTCAACGCCGCTCTCGAGCATGAGCGGAAAGACATCGAATGGATGGAGAAGCGCCTGGGAGTCTCGCTGGGGGAAGTGGACAAGGGAGGAAACTCCGCGATCACCAGTGAGGACGATCTCCTGACGATCACCCGGAAATCCTGTGAGGAATACGCCGAGCGGTTCAAGGTGCTTTACGGGGTGGAGCTTCCGCTGGACGCCATTCCTCAGGGCGAAATGGTTGATCCGGTCCAGGTCGCGAACCTCGTGGAAATCAGTCGGGAAATCTGCCGCAGGATCATTCAGGAGAAAGAATTGAAAAATGCGTCCCGGATCAGGAGAAGCAGTGACAAGACGTTGCTCCAGCGGGTCCGGCGGTTTCCAGCCGTCACGATGAGAGTTTTGGCCAGGCTGGTCGGATTGGAAGCCCGCTGAGGTTGCGGATCAAATCGCTCCGCCGTCCAGCCACTCCGCCAGACGGGCGTGGATGCCATCCGTATCGGCGGCCGGCAGGGTGAAGCGGTGGTTGTAAAAATAGAGCAGCTCCTGAATCCGGCGTGAGTCGGACACCGGATCCGTGGAAAGGACCTCGCGGAGTTCCTCGGGACTCCTGACGGTCGTTGCGGCGTAGGAATAGTCACAGGCTCCCGACACCACGACGGTCTTGCCTTGGATCAGTGCTTCGAGGCCGACACCGGAGTTGACCGTCAGCACCAGCTTGGCATTTGAAATGATGCTGTGGATGGAGTCCCCGGTTCGCACGATGTCGCCCGCGGCCTCCAGTTCATCGAGGCACTTCTGCACCCCCATGCTTCCGCAGAACGGGTGGCGCTTCACCACCACCTTGACTCCGGTCCCGCGGTAGTGCGCCGCCACGGTCTTGAGCAGATCCGTGCCGGAGACCCATGCCAGTCGGGAGACGATGTCCGTCGGAATCTGCAATGCCACGAAGACATAGGTGCCTGAAATCGGAGTGCAGTGGGATGGCTGGAGATACTTTGAAACGTTCGCGGAGACGTAGCGCTCATGCATCTCACGCTGGTTTTCCTTCAATGCGTCTTCGGAAACATCCCGTAAAAATCCACTGATGGGCGCATGTTCCGTCGCGATGCTTGAATACCCCGCGAATCCGGAACCGTCGAACGAGCAGCGCCCGGCGAGCGGGGACTCCTGGATGTGGAGACGGCGGTGGTCGGCCGGAGCGCTGGTGTGATAGCTGATGACGCGACCGTTGTTCGTTTTGGGAACGCATTGCTTCCAATACAGCTGGAGTCTGGGAACGATGATGAGGTCATGCCTGTCCTGCAGGAACCCGATCACCTGGACGAACATCCGGCGGATGGTTTCGTAGGTCGGTTTCTCCTGGTCCGGACTGGCAAAAAACGGAGTGGGGATGAAAAGCTCCACCACACGTCCCGTATCCTTTTCCCCTTCTTCCACGGCCACCGCAATACCCCGCTCCAACCCTGTCAAATCATCCGAAACTTCGTTTTTCCATGCGAGTTCGAGCATCAGCGAGTGTTCGCCGAGGTCCTTTTGGAGGCGGTTTAGCAAAGCGAGGGTCGTGGGATTGAGTTCCCCGGTCCGGTTTCTGCTGATTTCCCGCGCCACTTCCAGCCATCGGTTCGAAATGGCGGTGTCGACCGCACTTGAAAGGCTGCGATGGTTGGCGCATGGGTCTCTCAGAAGGTTTTGTTTGAGCTCTTCCCGGGCAGAGGCCAGTGCTCGGGCGTGTTCAGGATAGTGAATCGAAATCCGGTTCAGCATCGCGATGTGCCGGTGAACCAGTTGCGGCGGCAGGGCGAGGACCCGGGCCATCGTTTCCGAGCCGTCGGCGTACATGGCGTGATCCGTCTCAAACGTGAGCCGGCGGATGGTGCTGTAGCCGGACTTGAGGACCTCGGCGACCCGGAGATGGGTGTGTGCCGCCATCACATCCCCGTTATCCCGATAGAGTTCGGACAGTTTGATGTGGAAGCGGTATTCGTTGACGATGTGGCGCTGACCCAGCATCAGGGTGCGGAAAGCTCCATGGTCGTCCCCCTGTTTCCGTTGGGTCTGGGCGAGCAACAGATAATACCATCGGTAGCGTTTGAACAGCCGCTCCAACAGCTTCCGGGTCCTCGGTCCCGCGGCGAAGAATTCGAAGGAGCCGTTCATCTGTTCTCGAACGACGGGATTTTTCGTCAGTTTCCCGATCAGGGAAACCAATTTGGAAAGCGGACTTTGCATTCTATTTCTGTAGGGCAAGAGCCTTCAGGGCGGCGGCGGCCCGTTCCTCGGAACCGGGGCCCGGGAGATAAAGATCGGCGGTGAGCTTCCTGTTGCTCTCGGAGAAATCCGCGGTTCCGAGGAGGACGTCGCGCACCGTCGCCCTGAGGTTTCCGGGCTGCTCCAGCACCGGACCGATCCGGTGGCGGGCCGCATACTCAAGGCTGCCGGGATTCAGCTTTTCCCCGAACCGTTGCGCGGACTCGCTGTGCAGCAGCACCACCGGCCGCTGGCAGTAAAGGGCGTCGAAAATGGCTCCGCTGTAGTCCGACAGCACCACGTCGGAAACGGAGACCAGATCCAGCAGATTGTCATTCGCGCCGAAGTGGATGGGAGCGTTGGCGGCGATGTGGCGGCGCTTCTCCTTTTCTAGCAAATCGGTGTTGTGATGGAGCTTGAGCAGGACATTGTGTTCCGGGTGCAGCGCCAGCACCTCGTCGAGATACACATTGGTGGTCGACAGGTCTCCCCAGGTCGGCGCGTAGATCACGGTTTTTTTCGAAGGATCCAGCAGCTTGCCATACTTGTTTCTGGCGGCTTCATGGAAATCCGGATTATGCCACGGATCCAGCCCGGGATTTCCGGTGACGGCCACCGGGCACATGGGGCGCAGCTTTTCCGCCGCGTAGTCCCCGTAGGCCAGACAGAGGCTGGCGGCGGAGCGCCAGTCACCGTAATTGTGGGCCTCCTTCGCATAACCGTATTGGATCATGGCGATCCGGCTCTTGGTGATGGATTCCATCTGGCTGAACGGGGTCTGGCAGACGATGACGTCGAACAGGCCGTCCAACTGTTTGATCCGGTTCCTCGACCAGATCACCACCGGTACTCCTGATTCAGTAAGCAGGGTCTCGTCGAAATTGAAAACGTGATCCTGCCGCTTCTCAATGACAATGCAGCTGTTCTCCAGCTTACGGGCGATCCCGAGCACATGGCGGATTTGAAATGGATTCCAGCCGATGAAGGCAAAGCTCGGCATATTGCTGCGGAAGCACGGGGGCTCCTGTTCTCCCGGTTGCCGCGGATCCGCCGCTTGAGCTCCAAGTGCCGGACTTCGATCGGGATCAGACCGGCCTGGTGGGATTGTCTGGCTCATCAGGCTTTTCTACGAGCGGAAATCATGCGGGTGACAGGAGGGCCGCTCGCAGTCCCGGGTGGGCGGCAGACCGTCGTCGAAGTCTTCATGTTGCGGGCGCGTGGTGGATGAATGTGAATGTTTTTTGTGCTGCCGGTTCCGGGATCCGCCTCCAAACGGATTCGTCGCGCACCATTTCCTGATGATGGGATGAGGGGTGCTGTCCGGCAAGTGGAGATTTCGAGGGTGGACCGGAAGGGGACTCAATGGAGGACAGGCTGCCCCGGCGGCGGGTTGTTCAAGGGTTTGGTATCGGAAAGTAGGACGGGAACCGCGGCATTCATCCGGAGGGTGAATGCCTTTTGGGAGTTGACCTCATACGAGCTGCGAATAGGCTCCGGGCGTCGTTCCTAACGATCCCCATCACCCAGCAATATTCGAAATATTACCGACAGACCTCAATTTGCAGCGGCCATCGAAATGAAACCATCTTCCGCTCCGGCTGTGTCCTCACTGCGGCTTAAAATACTTTTCATCGGACACTCTCATCACGCGCTCACAAAGTCCTCGGAATTTTTCATCAACTGGTTGAGAGGGATCGGTGATGTATCAGTAGAGTTCGACGACTACTGGACAAGTCGCGTGGAGCGCGACTATCGCCCGATGGTCGGCTCGTTCGATATGGTGATCGTCTGGCAGGTGGCGCATGTCGTCCGCAAGCTGGCGGGGCACGGTCATGGCAATCTCATTTTCGTGCCGATGTATGATTCGATTCTCAAACAGAAAAAAGCTTTCTGGAGAAGTTTGAAGAGCGTCAAGATAGTTTGTTTTTCCGCGAGCCTGAGGGCCATCTGTCTTTCGAATAAGCTCGATACCTATTTCATCCAATATTACCCGGCGGGCGCTGATGTGTCACCAGGCGGCTATGCCACCAAGAGAATGTTTTTCTGGCAACGGAAGGCCTGGCCGAACTGGCAGACCGTGACCTCGATCCTGCCAGCGTGTCAGTTCGAGAAACTGCACCTTCACGTGTCCATCGATCCAGGGGTGAAAATCGCGGAAGCGAGCGAGATGGCTCCCACCCTGTCAGAAACGCAGCAGGCGGGATTCGGAACTTCGGAATGGTTCGACCGGAAAAGCGAACTGATCGAAAAGCTCAGGGAATTCAACGTGTTCTTCCTTCCCCGCGAAAGAGAGGGCATCGGGTTCTCATTTCTCGATTCCATGGAAATGGGGTTGGTTCCCGTGGGTTTTGACCGGCCCACATTCAATGAGTATGTGGTGGATGGCATCAATGGTTTCCTTGTCGAAAAAGACCGGCGCATGGATCTTCCCGCCCTTGAGGAACCCGCCGCGCGGATGAGGCATTATCTCCGCAAAGGACGCGGGATTTACCTGAGAAGACTGGCCGGCCTCGAAGCATTTCTCAGAAAGCCCGTTGAGATTCCTGAATATTATAATTCGGGAGTTCACAAGATCTTTCCCGGACTGCAGCGCAAGTGGCGTGGCAGGAAGCTCGCGGCCGTCACCGCTGCGAGGGCGCGGAATGGGGACAATGAACCGTTGGTGACGGTAATCACGGTGGCCAACCGCGACGCGCCGGGGCTGTCCCGGACTTTCCAAAGCGTGTTTGGGCAAATTCACCATTCAATCGAGTATATGGTTGTGGATTCGGAGGCCTGTGCCAGAAGCCGCGATTTGATCCGCCAACACGAGGGTTCGATCGACATCATTTTGAGAGAAAAGGGCGGAACTCCGGGTGACTTGCTCGTGAAGGCGGTCGCCGCCGCGAGCGGCCGGTATGTGCTTTTTCTGGAGCCGGGGGACGGGTTTTCCGATACCACTTCCATCGCGGATGCGTTTCAAGACGCTCCCGAAGACGCGGGTGTGATTTACGGGCACAGCTATCAGGTGAGCAACGATGATCACGTCAGTTTGAAGCACGCCCGCAGCCTCGGGACGTCTCTGCAGATGTTACGGGATAAAAAGCCGATTCCAAAGGGGTGGGTCGAAGGCGTTCCAATATCCCGCTCGTCTTTTATCGAAAGGTCCGCACTTCTGGAGCTGCTCCGTCGACAACATCACTTTTCTAATGCTTCGCTCGTGATGGAATTCCTGGCGGGAGATGCCATTCCTTACCACGCGAACACCGTCATCACCCGGCTTGGTGGCGCTGCCGCAGGAATTTCGGAGGCCGAGACAATCGCGGCCTTGCGGAAAATTTCATTCCATCGGTAAATCACCTCGTCTCCGGATACACTACCCTCACGCACCTAACAATTGTTCAGCCGCATGACACCCCGATTTGTTTCTTACGCTCAGAATTTTGAAGATGTCATGCTTTGGCGCGCTTTGAAGAACCATCCGCCCGGTGCCTATGTGGATGTTGGGGCGAACGATCCCGTCATCGATTCTGTAACCAAGGCTTTTTATGAACGGGGTTGGCGGGGCATCAACATCGACGCAGCTCCGGAATATCTGGAACGTTTGAAAAAAGATCGGCCGGAGGATGCCAATCATGGTGTTTTCATCGGCGCGGGCGAGAGCATAACGGATTTCTACCAAGTCGGAAATACCGGACTCTCGACATACAGGAAAGATTATGCTGAGAGTTATCAAGAAGCGGGACATGAAGTTTTCAAACTTCAGGTGGAGACCAGAACACTGACATCAATTCTGCAAAAAAGCGGAATTGGCAACGAGCGGTTTCATTTCCTGAAAGTGGATGTTGAGGGGGCGGAGTTGGACGTGTTGCTGGGTTTGGATCTGGAACAGTTTCGTCCTTGGATCATCGTGATCGAAGCTACGGAGCCGAATTCAACAAACCTGTCGCTGGCGTATGAGCCGCGGCTTCTATCCCATCGCTACCTTTATGCTTACTTTGACGGTCTCAGCCGCTTTTATGTGGCGGAGGAGCGGTCGGGCTTGATCGAGGCATTCCAGTCGCCGCCCTGCGTTCTCGATGAGTTCGACCGATGGGAAACGGTTCAGGCCCGAAAGGCCGTGCTGACGGCGGAGGCTCTTGTTTGCGATCTAGATGAGCGGCTTTTGGAGATTCGTGGGGAACTCATGGAAGAAACTGTAGCGTTGGAGAATGCGCATAAGCTCATCGCCTCGAAGGATTCGCATATCCATTCGTTGAATGCGGCGATGACACGCTTCGAGGGGCGTGCATCCCGCCTTCACTCCAACTTTTCGGCAGATCGCGAACGCGCGGGAAGAGGGCTGTCGAGGGCATTGAAAAAATTGTATGGCTCCGCACTGTGGAGGCGCGGAGCGTGGCTCGCCCGGCTATTTAGGTCGAAATCTCCACGTGGCTCGCTGAACGAAGCTTCGTCGTTCATCAAGAAGTCAAGCATGCGGCACGAACAAGCTTTAAAACAGTTTCATGAAGACATGATCGAAGCGATCGAGGCCTCAAAGAAGTTATCAGCGGGGCGACGCCATATTGGCAATTCCGCTTCGGTCATCGCCGGTCGGATCAACGCCGGTCTGATCAACGCCGGTTACTCCGGCAACTCCACCAAACAATAATTTTCAGATTTATATTCAATGCGCCTTTTGATCGATCTCCAAGTATGCCAAGGAGCCGCGAAAACCCGCGGAATGGGACGATATTCGTTGAGTCTGGCCAAAGCGATGATAGCTGAGGCGGGGGGGCACGACGTCGTGGTTGCCGCTTCCACCGCATTTCCCCAGGAACTCGTCGGATTGCGGCGGGAATTCAAGGATCTGCTTCCACCGGAATCGATCGTTTCCATCAGCCTGCCCCGTGGGACTGCAACCATAGGAAAGCGTCCTTGGCTGAGCGACTCCGCCGCGCGCTGGCATCGGCAGCAGCTGCTCGATTTGAGACCGGATGCAATCCATGTCGCCAACGTTTTTTCCGGATTTGATGACGACGTAACAGTTCCCCGGCTCGAAGTGGGGGACGATGTGTTGTGGGCGGTGACCTTATATGACTTGATTCCGCTGGTTCGCCCGGATGAATTTCTGGACAATAAAACCTTTCGCGACTGGTATAAGGAAAAGTTGGAGAATCTCAGCCAGGCGGATCTTCTTCTAGCCATCTCAGAAGCTTCGCGGACCGATGCGATTCATCATCTCGGACTTCCGGCGGATTCCGTGCGCATGGTGGGTGCCGCTATCGAACCCGGGCTGTCGATACCTGAAGCAAGTCCCGATGAAGCCGGGAAACTATTGAGGAATCTTGGAATCCACGGTGATTTTGTTTTCTATTTGGGTGGCCGTGGCCCGCACAAGAATTTCGATGGGCTGTTAAAGGGTTACGCTCTCTTACCAGAATCCCTGCGGAAGCGGTTCAAATTGGTTCTGGCAGGTCAGATCACCGCAGCCTCGGCAAATGTGCTCCGCCAGCGCCAGCACGCTGCGGGTTTGAAGAGCGAGGACGTCCTGCTTCTTGAAAAGCTTTCCGATGAGGAATTGTCGGCACTCTATGCGCAGTGCCACGCCTTCGTTTTTCCTTCCCATTACGAAGGATTCGGCCTGCCCATCCTCGAGGCGATGTCATGTGGTGCCCCCGTGATCTGTTCCAACACGTCGAGCATGTTGGAGGTGGTGGGCGATGCTGCGGCGACGTTCGATCCGGCGGATCCGCTAAGTATTTCAAGGAAACTACAAGAAGTGCTGGAGGACGATGACTTCCGGTTAAAGTTGATGTCCCGCGCCAAGCAACATGCGGAGACTTTCAAGTGGCAGACCGTCGCCAAAAAGACTTGGACCGCACTAGAGGAAGCACGGGAAAAGAAAACCCGCAAAAACCTCGCTTCCGCCCCGCGATCCACGATGAAGATTGCGGTGGTTGCTTCAGGTCCGGCCGTGATAGGACCAGCACGGTCACTCATTTCGAGGCTGTTTCCTGAGTGCAGCGCCACCGCGGGGATCGACTGGGTTTTTCCGGATGAGGCCGTGTTTGCCGAAATTGAAGACAGCTCAAAAGTGAGGTCGGCGGAATGGCTGACCGATCATGCCTGCGAGCTTGACCACATATTCCACTGGATCGACGGAAGGTCGGACGAGCGGTGGATCAGGCCGCTGGTGGAAAAATTTCCTGGAATCGTCGTCATCTTGGGATTTTTCACAGGGGACCACCTGCTTTCCGGCATTGCCTCTGCGCAGGAGGTGGAAGAGGCTGTGTGGCGAAGCCATGGCTACGACTCGCATGTCTTTTGCGCGAGCGGTGTTGAATTGGATCCGACATCGTTGTATCCCTGCAATTTCTGGCTGTTCGAGAATGCGGTTGCTGTTGTTTCCCCCTATCCATGGCTGGAGAATGAAGCAAAGCGCTGGTATGGTTCTCATCTTCCGCCGTTTGAGGTTTTTTCACAGATTGCTCCTGCCACAGAATCGCCCCACCGACTTTCCCGGAGAGAAAAGTGGAATGCTGAATCGCAGGAAATGGTTTTTCTTGTATGGTCTGAAGATGCGGGGTCGGACCGTCGACACAGAACCCTTGTGGAGGAAGCATGGCGTCTGGCCTGTCTCCAAGGGGATGCGACCGCTCGGATGGAGTTTTGGACCGACAGCGCATCACTCCAAGACGCAGCTGGCTGGATCGAGGGCTGCGATGTCCTTGTGGTTTTGCGAGGTCCCCGAAGGGGAGGGGAATCGCGCGTCGTCATCCAAGCATTGGAATCGGGCAAGCGCGTGATTTCCATGATGAATTCCTCTAACCCGAAAGAAGGTTCCGCCTGCGATACTCTGATTCAAGTCAGTTCCGCCACAACGCCACAGGAGTTGTCGGAAATCTTTTGCCGTGTCCTGAAAAGGCCTTCGGGGGCAACGTTGGTCTCGCGACACCACGATTTCCCTGAAATTCTAACGAAGGATCGGACTCAGGTCGCAAACTTCGCTTTTACCCTCGGGCGCGAGGCGAAGTTTAAACCTAGGCCGCTGGAAGTCGATGCCATGGCAACGGCTCTGGCGCGTAAGCTTCCCCGGCGCGGCCCGCACCAGTTCCTGATCGATGTTACGGAAATGGCGTCCTCTGACGCAAAGACCGGAATCCAACGAGTGGTCCGTTGCATCCTGAATCGATTCCTGAAATCTCCCCCAGCTGGATTTCGGGTCGAGCCCGTACGCTGCTCGGCACAATTACAATGGGTGTATGCTCGCAATTTTTCGCGAAAACTGTTCGAAGTCGGAGAGACGGTTTTGGAGGACGAGCCTATGGTCGAGGTGGGCAGTGGCGACATCTTTTTGGCGTTGGATCTCAACTTCAGATTCGATCATCCCCTGATCAGAGAGGAACTCGATCTATGGCGTGATCGCGGCGTATTCATAACGGGTATCGTTTATGACCTCCTGCCAATGCTCAATCCGCAGTGGTTCAGCTCTGGATTGGTGGAAGGTTTCGCCAGATGGCTCGGTCGTATTCTGGAGATGGACGCCGTCATTGCCATCTCGGAAACGGTTTCCCTCGAAATCGCAGAGTGGCTCGAAATCACGGAAGCCGACTTCTCCTCGCATCCGCGGGAGCCTGTTCTAGGATATTTCCACCTCGGGGCGGATGTGGAGGAAACCTCGGCAAGCGGAGTCGTTCCCAAAGAAGTGCCGCTACCCGCATCGCCCCCCCATGTAATCAGTTTTCTCATGGTGGGAACGATCGAACCGCGCAAGGGTCATGATCAGGTGCTAAGCGCGTTCGAGCATTTATGGAAAGGCGGAAGCTCGGCCCGGCTTGTCATCGTTGGCAAACGTGGCTGGCAGGTTGACTCTCTCATGACGCGGATCAAGAAGCACCCGGAGCTTGGCAAGCGGTTGATCTGGCTTGAAGCCGTCGGTGATGATGAGCTTCTCGGAGTGTATGCACGTTGCCAAGTCCTTCTTGCGGCCTCCTTCGGGGAAGGCTTCGGCCTCCCGCTCATTGAAGGTGCACGACACGGACTACCCATCATCGCCCGTGATATCCCGGTGTTCCGTGAGGTGGCCGGACCTAATGCATTCTATTTCTCCGCAAACCATCCGGAGGCTCTTGCTCTCGAACTGAAGCGATGGCTGGAAATATTTGGTGAGGGAACCGCTCCTCGTAGCGATGGAATGAAATGGCTGACATGGGAACAGAGTGCGGACAATTTGTGGTCTGAGATTGCTCGATGCCGCGATCGTGCTGCGAACCGCTTCGATGCACCACTCCGCATGTCCACTTCAAATCCTGGCAATCGTGGGAAATAACAACCAGAAATTCTGATGGCCCCAGAAAACAGAATTTCGGGCATCACCGCTTCTTCCCCAGCCGCGAAGGTTGTGTCTTAAAATGACTTTTACACCTCCCGGTTGGATGAGTGCCTCGCGGAGTGCGATCTCGGGAGCTGTCATGTCAGATGGTTCGAAACCGGGTTGACCAACGCTTTTCTCAGGAAGTTCTTTGAGCGAGCCGGGCTGAAGGTTAAAACTATCAAGGAATCGGTTTGGATCACAGTGGGGAGGAAATGCGCGAGGCACACAAGATATTGACATACGCTTTCGTAAGGCGATTTCACATGTGAATCCAAAACGTTGGATCAGCAGGAATCGGAAATAGTCGCTCATCGCATCCACCGGGAGAATCCTTCAATAATTCAGCGCGACATGCCTGGGGATTTAAAAGAAGCGGTTCGGAGGTTCCCTGCGTCGCTGCCATCCGCGAGATCCTAAGAGCATGTCTGAAAAATAACTCATCGGGCGATTCTGGCGAGCATGAGTTTGATCATCGAG
>JAZKCQ010000016.1:0-154819 GCA_040388015.1 Verrucomicrobiota bacterium
TGAAGAACAACCCGGACCTCGTCGCCGCCACCTACCGCATCGAGGAAGCCCGCGCTCTTGCCGAATCCTCCCGCGCCAACTGGTTCCCCACGCTGGATGGCAATGCGGGAGCCACGGCGAACTACGCCTCGCGCAACTCCGCACCCGTCGTCGACCGCCATTCCGATTCCTACAATCTGACCGGGCTGCTCAGTTGGGAACTCGACCTCTGGGGCGGCATCGCCCGCGACAACCAGGCCGCCCGCGCCCGCCTGCTGGAAAGCGAATACCAACGCGACGCAGTCCAGACCTCGCTGATCGCCTCCGTCGTCACCAGCTACATCGACCTTCAGAATCTCGACGAACGCCTCGCCATTTCTCGCCGGACGGCGGAAAGCCGGAAGGGCTCGCTCGAACTCGTCACCGTCCGCCGGGACGGAGGAGTCAGTTCGGACCTTGAAGTCGGCCAGGCCGAGGCATTGCTTTCCCAAGCCCAGATCCTGATCCCGGCCACCGAACGGTCCATCAACGCAAAGGAAAACGAAATCCGCGCCCTGCTCGGTGAATACCCCGGCAGCATCATCCGCGGCGGCAGCCTGGACCGCCTCGACGCGGCCTTCCGCATCAGCGGCGGCCTGCCCTCTTCCCTCATGGCCCGCCGTCCGGACATCTCCGCCGCCGATCAATCCTTCCAAGCCGCCACCGCGGACATCGGTGTGGCCGAGGCGCTGCGCTTTCCCTCGCTTTCCCTCACCGGACAGGGCGGTGTGATCAGCGGAGACCTCGGCAATCTTCTCGAAGGAGGATCGGCCGCCTACTCCATCGGCCCCCAGCTCACCGGTCCGCTTTTCGACGGCGGCCGGGCCAACGCCCGCGTCCGGGCCGCCCAAGCCCGCGCCAAGGTCGCACTCGCCGACTATCAGAAGGCCGTCCAGAAGGCGTTCCAGGAAACCGCCGACTCGCTGAACGCCTATCAGAAGACCGGTGAGATCATCTCCGAACAAACCAAACTGGTCGCCTCCCAGAAAAGCGTCTCATCCATCGCGCTCGACCGCTTCCAAGGCGGTTCCTCCAGCTATCTCGAAGTGCTCGACGCCGAACGCGGGCTCTTCACCGCAGAGCTCGACCTCGCCGACGCGCGCAGCAACCGCCTCCGCGCCGTGGTCCAGGCCTACCGCGCCCTCGGCGGGGGCTGGAAATGATTTTCTAACATGAACCTGCCCATCCTCTACATCAAGCGCGGCTGCCCGTGGTGCGACGAAGTCGTCGAATACCTCGACCGCAAGAAAATCGAAGTGCAGACCTTCGTCGTCACCAGCGACCGCGAGGCGATGCAGGAGATGGTCGCGCTTTCCGGCCAGTCCAAGGCACCGACGATGGATTGGCACGGTGAAGTGCTCGCCGATTTCGGGGTCGATGAGCTTGTCCCGTTTCTGGAAAAACGCGGGATCGTCTGATGGGATTCCGTCATGATCGCTCGTTTCCATCCCGTTCTCTGTCTCGTCCTTTTCTTCGCATCCTGCGACAAACGGGAAAACGCGCCGGATCCCCCGGAAAGAACGGTCTCCGCCCCCCGCGTGACCAAGTCGGACCGGCCCGCACCCGACGAGCTTCCGAACCCGCACGAAACACTGCGCTCAGCCATCAGCAAGGCGGGTGAGATCCCCACCCCGGAAGAACGGAACCGCGCTCTATCAGCCGCGGTCTGGGACGCGCTGGAGACCGACCCGGAACTCGCTCGGGAAGGTTTCCGCCAGATGACCGCCGGAAGCGAGGAAAGGAACCGTCTGCTCGGCCATTTCGCGATGCGCCTGGCCGAAGAGGACGCCGAAGACGCGATCCGGTGGGCCGACTCTCTCGAGACGGATGAGGAAAAGTCACAGGCTCTCGGCAAGATCGCCCTGACCCTATCAGAAAAAGAGCCGGAGCGAGCCGCCCGCCTGCTATCCGATTCCGGAATCGCCGGACGTGACTTCGATGTCGCCGTGGTGCAGGTCGTCCAGCGCTGGGCCGGGACAGCCCCTGCGGCCGCGGCGGGATGGGTGGTTCTGTTCGACGCCGGGGAAGCCCGCAGCGCCGGGTTGGCCGAGGTCGTTTCCATTTGGATCGGCGAGGATCCCAAGGCGGCGTTCGCCTGGATTCCAAGCATCGAAGACAAGACCTTGCGCGAGGAAGCCGAACTGGGAGCCGCCCGATCGATTTTGAATGAAGCGGAAAGCGACCAGGGCGCGTTGCTGAAGCACGCAACGCCCGCGATCCGCGCCCGGTTCGGGAGACTCAGGACCGAGGAGGAGGAAGAAAACCGTTAGGAAATTCGCCCCAGCTCGCGGGCGACGAGCATCAAGGTCTCGCGCACCCCCGGAGCGAATCCACCATCCGTTTGCACGGCGAGCAGGACCGGACCTTCGCGGATGAATTCCAGCGGAACCGAGCCCGCGTAGAGCTTCAGTCCGCCGCTGCCGAAGCCCAGATTGGGGAGCAGGTTCTTGAGTCCCTCGATGGTGCCCATGTCCTGGGTGTTCACCCGGGCGATGTTTCTCATTCCGGGAAGAGCGCGTGAACGCTGCAGGATTTCCTCCGTGTTCATCTCCCGGTCCACGCCGAAAATGGCGCGCAGCTCGAGCTGGCGGATGGAAAACGAATCGGATTGGGAATCATCCGAGACACCCTGCGCCACCGGAGCGGGTGCCGGAGCAAACGCGGCGGGCACCTGGGCGACTGCGGCAGGCGCGGGTGCCGCGACAGGAGCGAATGCCGAGGGCGTGGGAGCAGCCGCAAAGGGTTGCGCCGCCGCAGGCGCGGCCGGTGCATCCTGCCAATTGTTGAACGCGGCGATGGCGGCCTGGGTGGAGGGCGATGGCCCGCGAACCGGCTCGATGGAGAAGGGAGAAGCCGCCGGTTGCTGCGGAGGAGCGGAAAATGGCGATGCTGCGGCCGGCATGGAAGCGGGAGGCGTCTCAAAAGGCGCGCCCGAGTATGCTTTGGCTGGCGCTTCGAAGCCGAAACCTTCCAACGGCTCGGCAACTTGGAATGGAGACTCGGACTTCCGGCGTTCCGGCACCTTGGCAGGACGACCGGGCTCCACCGGGCGCGAATCCGCAGGCTCATCCACCACGGTGAATGGAGATTCCTGACGGGCCACCGCGGTGAACGGGCTGGCCGCAGCCGCCGGCGTGGCGGGCTCCTGCACCACGGCGAACGGAGAGTCCGCGCGGGTGGCGGGTTGATTTGGAAAGCTTTCGAATATTCCTCGGTTCGTGCTCATGTTGGATTCGGAATGAAATTGAAATGCAGGCGGACGGCTTCCGTGACGCCGTAAGAAAAAAACTTAATCAATCCGGAAAGTCGAGCCTCACCGAAAAAAGTTTCAACTTTGCGGGTTTGAATCCAGCAACTTCTTGAGCCGGTTTCTCATCGAGACCTTGGCCACCGCCGGCAGGCGATCCACGAACAGCACGCCATTGAGGTGGTCGATCTCATGTTGCAGCGCGCGGGCCAGCAAGCCATCGGTCTCGACGACAAGCACTGATCCGTCGAGCTGAGGAAGCGTGGCCTTTACGGTTTCCGGCCGACGGACCTCAGCCCGGATCCCGCGGATGCTCAGGCAGCCTTCCATGCCGAATTCCTTCGCCTGCCCGAACACGAGTTCCGGATTGATGAAAATCAACGGCATGATTTCTTCCAGATCCGCATCCTGCCCGTTCACCTTGAGGAAGGAAATGCAATCGGGATCATGTGAGACATCGATCACCGCCAGGCGCAGGTCCTCGCCTACCTGAGGAGCCGCGAGCCCCACGCCGTTGGCATCGACCATCGTGTCCAACATGTCCGCGACCAGCTCGATGATCGTATCATCCACCTCGGTGACGGGACGGCAACGCTGGCGGAGGACGGGGTGGCCGTATTGGACGATTTCGCGGATCATGGGGAAGTTTTCGAATCTCTAGCGGACGAAATCCCAAAGGTCAAACCCGAGAAGCGAATGAAATCGGGAGAATTCAAACCACCAGCCACGACGGAACGGCCGCCTCTTTTCCCCTCGCGGAAAAATCTCCGTTTCGAGTCTGAATATTGCCGGAATCCAATCGTCGAAAACCGCGTCATCGGAAACGAACCATATGAAAACCATCCTCACCACCGTCACCGTCACCCTCCTCGCCCTGTTGGGAACCACTCCCGAAGCGGAAGCCCGCTCCCGCCACTCCGGCCGGATCTACATCAGCAGCTACGACCGCTGCGGCACACCGGTCTACAGCGAACGCTACCTCATTGGCTACGATCACTGCGGCCGGCCGGTTTGGGGAACCCGTTTGGTCCGCCAAGCCTGCCGCCCGGTTTACCGTCCCCGCCCTGTCACACCGTGCCCTCCTTCCTACCGCGGCGGTCGCGTGGTGATCCAAGCCTCTTTCGGCCGCTGATTTCCTCTACGAAAAACAGTCTCCGGCGGGCTAAATCCACGAATGAAAAAATCCAAGTATTGACACTCCGGTTCATCCGCCATAATCACTCGCCCCCGCGCCATGCGAATGGCGGAGTAGCCAAGTGGTAAGGCAATGGTTTGCAAAACCGTCATTCGAGGGTTCGATTCCCTCCTCCGCCTCCATCTCAAATCATTCAAAATGAAAGATTTAGAGAGCATATTACCAAGTTAGAGAATTGGCAGAAAGCGCACAAAAATGCGCAAAAACGCACCTGAAACTGGATGGTAAATGGATGGCAGATTAATCGGATTCCTGGCGCGGCTGAAGCCCAAGATCACTTCATGGAATTACCGACCTCCGCACCTTGACCCGCTACTTCACTTTTCCCGGCACGAATTGCCCTTCATTGCCCTCTTCGTTCGATCGTAGCCGCTGACGCGGGGCGGTCTTGGGTTGGAATTCCAACCAATGAATCAGCTCTAGGACGAAACGTTTTGCGATTTGTTCATCGTGAATCTGTGCTGGTCTCCCAGACTCAAAGCGAGACAGAAATTCAGCCAACTCCTGCTCACTGGCCGGTGGCTTGTTCAGCCGTTTGGATTCTTCGTTCGGGTCATCCCACATGATAAAGGGAGACGAGGTGTGCATCGATTCGACGGTGAGTTGGTCAGCCCTGTAAACCGCAGCATGTTTCAACCAAGCGGTGAATTTGCGATTGGCCTGTTCCACTTTTTCAATACGCGTTCCTGCCGACTTGCAAATTTCCAGTACTAGATCATTGCGGAGAATTCTCTTGCTCGTTTTGTGACGGTCCGCACTGGCACATAACCTGTCCGCTAGCGCCAATTTCTTATCGAACTGATCTTGGTTCTCCTTTTCAGCAGCTATTACCTCAGGGCTCGCCCACTCCTGTTCACCTTGTCGGATTCGATCCTCGATTTCGATGCCCCATTTCCCCTGACGTGCTTTCCCGGTGACGAACGAGAGAAGCTTAACGGCCTCCATAAACTTCGCCTCATGGGTTTCCCCTGCGCAAGCCGCAGCAAGAGTCGCGATTTCCATCACGGTATACGCCTCCGACAACTCAAGGTGCGTCAGGAGTGGCGGGGCGCGGTGGGTGGTGGAAGGGGTCGGAGTGGTAGAGGACTCCGGATCGGGTCCGGAGCCACTCTTGGTCGACGATTTATTCATGGTGAATCCATTCGTAGCGGAACCCCCACCGCTTTCAAATTCAATTGCGAGATCCGAATGAACTGAAGAATCAAGTCAGCCGCTTGACGGAACTCCGAACAATCTTTCGCTACGCGGTTTGGACGGGAGATTGAGGTCTGGACTCGGGAACGAGTCGGACGCTCATTTCGTTGTGAGCAACTTCATTGGTGATGGCAATTCACCTAGATCTTAAAAAAGATTATTTTTTTCTTTTCCGATAGATTTCTGATAGCTGCGCCGATGGCATTGAGACCTTTGTAAATCGGATCTCAAAATGGGCCCGTCGCCGAGAGTGCTGCGTGGATAGGGCTCTAAGCTGTTTTCCAGGCTCTGAATACGTTCAGCGCATGGCGACCCAATCCGACGCAAATCAGCGTCTCACAACCGAAATTACAAAGGCGGGGCTTCAAACTGGAACCGAAAATCTGCCCTCTGCAAACGCTCCGGCGCTTCTCAAGCGGAAATGCTTAGCAGTCAAATTGAATTGCTCCCTCCGCATGATCGACAACCTGCAATCCGCAGGCATGCCCTGCGTCTTCATCGGGCGTTCGCGCAGGTTCGTGTTTTCCGAAGTACTCGCGTGGCTCAAAAGAAAAGGAGGGCGGGCGTGACTGCTGATGCCCGACGTTCCACTTGGAATCCACTTCAGCGGGCCCTGATCAGTTACGCTTGCGCGACGCGGCCTCCGGTTTTTCCCCTAACCGAATGGAACGCGCGCCGCATTCCCGATCCTCACCCTTCTGCAAATCCCCGGGGGTCAGGCTTCGGTCCTCACTCGGGACTCGTTCACCACAGCGACCTGCAAAACGAAAATTCCGGGTGGTCCACTGCCAGTTCCTGCCGAGCACGCCACGCGTAAGTGCCACGGACGTCACAGCAGTGCGCAGCTCCAAAATGACCTTCATTCGATCCCTAAAAACAACAAAATGTAAACTTATGTTCAAGATCCACGATCCCACCTGTGCAACGGTCCCGAGCCTGTCCTCCTGGCCGCACTCGAGACTAACCGTCGCACCACTCCCGGCAGACGGAATTGCTTCCGGACCCTATCTTAAATCCTTAGATGCGAGTGCCCATTCAGCAATGGAGCTCTTTAAGAAGAGGCATCAAATGCTTCGGTTGTTGGGCCTGAGTGAAACTGTCCTCTGCCACAACCTGTTCGACGTGACGCTCAACGCGGGCAATACCCGGAATGGCTTTTTGAAGACCACAAAGTTGATGACTCGTCTTCACTGGATGCTTTGGATTACAGATCCTGCCAGGATCGTTGAAATGTTGCCCGTGGACTGGGGAGAAGAAGGCTATCCGAATGTCACCATCGTCCTACCTCTCGACGAATCTTCGGACCGCAATCGCGAGTGGATCAGCATCTTCAGACTGATCCCCGCTCGCTACCGGGCTTTGCGGGTTCATCGCCGATCAGACTTCGGCCAGATTCCCGATTGGAACACTGGTATCTCCTGGGTGATTGGCGACACCTCGTCCGATCATGGGCTCGGCGGATTGCCTGAAGACGAGGTCAAATGGGTCGATGCATGGGTAAAGGTTTGCCATGCGAATGGCACCGCATTCTATCACAACGGCCGCGATGAATCACAGGTGTCATCGAAGCCCGACGCAGAGGGTTCACCGCCGGAACATCCCTATTCCCAAGACATCGATCTACGCCGCCCACCAATCAGTGTCGTTCCCGACATCAGAAAGGGATCTGCAAATCCCGCCCCCGCCTCGATCGAACTGACTGCGCCCGGAACTATAGTCTCCACTTCGACCGCAGCGGTCGTGGAGACCGTGGCGGACTCCAAGCACCTGCCGGGGGAGAGCGTGAATGCGCCTGAGAAATCCGACCCAGATTTCGTCGAAACAGCGCCCGAGTCACTCGCGGACCCGAAAATGTTATTGGTAAAATCCGCCGACGAGCATCCCGTAGTCACCGCCAGCAAGCGCAATCGATTCCTGCAATTGGACAAAATTGTCCGCAAAGCCCGCAAGAGTTTCGTCGAAGGCGGACTGGCTCTGATGGAGATCCGCGAAGGCGACCTCTGGCGTGAAGGGGAATATCCCTCTTGGGATGCATACTGCACTTCGGTCCTGGGAATCTCGAAGAGCTACGCAAATCGGCTGATCAGAACCGCGGTGACCACGCACGAGCTCAGCCAAGCGAGTTTGCCTGAGGATGGCGGAGTCTCCGTCCTCCCGGCGAATGAATCCCAAGCCCGTCCGCTGCTGAGACTCAAAGACCCTGCCCAACGGGCAGGCGCTTGGGAGCTTGCCGTCAAGCGAGACGCGGGGATGCCCTCCGCAGCCACCGTAATCGACGTGGTCACAGAACTCATGGCTGAGGATTCGCCAACCAAGCCAACCACCCCCCCCGCTCCAAGCCGCAAGGAACGGCAAAAGGAACTGATTGCCAGACTTCTTGAGGCCGCCGAAGCGAGGGACTCGTGGGACCTCGTGCGTGAACTCGCAGTCCAACTCCAAACCGTTTTCTGAACATACACCAAAACGAACCAACAATAGTCTATCAAGACCACCATCCCCACAACCAGTTATGGAAACTCCTGAAAACCAAATTGAAACAAGAGGCGCACCTCTGAACGACGTATACTGCAGAGGATGCCATTCACTGCCGAGTTACAAAAATATCAACACTTACCTTTGCTCCACATGCTGGGATCGCTGGAACCAACTCAGACGCAGCGCTGAGGTTTTGGAAGATTCCGCCGTCGGCGACTTTAAGAAAAAGTTGACAGACTTCATTAAAGGTCTCGGAAGATACGTGTGGCATCCAGAGGTCTATTTGTATTTTCGCCCGGTGCCGAATGCGGAGCTCAAGCGGCACTGCATCAAGGTGCCTTCCATTTGCCGCGATTTAGGACGGTTCGCGCCGGCCGATGATCGGATCGTCTGGGAATTAGACCAACGAGTGCGAGGATTTGCTACCAATTACTTGAAAATGCACAAAAAGACACCCACTGTCCGCGAAATCATGGCGGGGGCGGGGGTGGATCACACAACCCTATGGAGCATGGATTATGCAAAATTCATTGGTGGCCTGGGTGGAAAAATTGATACTAATATTCGCCACCGTTTTCGTAATGATGAAGAATTCTTGGAAGCTGCCGCCCAAGTCGTGAGGGGAGCGGGTTGCCCGCTGCACATGACCACCATTCTTGAAGATCTTGGTGTCAGCTATCCTTCATATTTACTCCATTTCGAGTCGGTGGGTTCCGAAGAAATTCACAACTTGGCCGGAGTAAGTCGCTCACACGAAGGTGTTGCGTCGTTACTTGAAGCGGCAGGCGAGAAGGCGCTCACAGAACTTGGGTGGGAAGTGACGCGGCAAGCATCATTTCCGGATCTTGTCGGCGAAGGAGGCAGGCTTCTTCACTATGACTTCCAGCTGGTTGGCACAACGACTCTCGTGGAAATCGACGGGGCGCAGCATTATGATGCTAACGATACGTATTTTAAGGAGTGCGTGAGGAAGGGGGATGAAATGAAGGATAATTACGCCAAGCGCAACGGTTACACGCTGATCAGGGTGGATACGCGCATTTATAAATCTCCGAAATCCATGAAGGAGTTTCTCATTCCGCGCGTCGGTTTCAAGCTCGGGCAGCCTTGTTAAGGCTATCGTTCGTAGCAGTCATAGCCTTCGTGCTATGACTGCTTTATTGTGCAGCAGCCTGCGCCTCAATCCCCTGTGGCCGTCTGGTAGCCGGCACGCGGACGCTTGGAGCGAAGACTCGCGCAGCTCCCTGGCTAGGTCCACATCCTGTTCTGGCATGCCTGGCCGCCTGCGGTCGCGTCGAGCGGGGCTGGGCTATCATTCGTCAGGAGAGGCGCTCTGACATCTCACGATTCACCGATTGTTAGTTAAACTCGCTAGGTTCCTCTTTCATCCGGGGATGCTCCTCTTCTTGAACGTTTCGCACCACTGAAGCATCCGGTCGATGTCCGCCTCAAGCTCGGCCGGCTCTGGAACTTCGACCGGTGTCTCGATTGGTTGACTGTGTTCGAATTTCGAATACTTCGTCATCATGTCATCGATCAACTGACAGTCCTGCGCTTCGACCTTGAGGAGGTCCCACATGACCTTGGTATGGACCTCCCGGCTGTGCCGCTGAATTACGCCGGCGAGGAGGTGGTTTTCGACAATGCGTTCGAGGAGTGTCCTGAAGTCACTGCAGATTGATTTTGCCAAGGGATAGTAGAGTTCACCGCCCTCGTCTCTCAGGATCTTAGCGGCGCGGGCGAGTCGCTCGTTCTTCAGGTTCTTGAGAGCGCTTTCCGGCTTTTTACCAAAGATTGGCACCCCGCCGGGTTCTCCGGTTCCCCAGTATTCCCTCCGAATGTGAATGTCGTTGAGGTTTGCTCCAGCCATGTCGGTCATGATCCCAAGGAAGCTCAAGCGGTGGGTGAAAATGAGAACCTGCCGGGACTGACTCAGCTCGACCAAGCGGGCGATGACCATTTCTTCGAAGTCTTGGTCCAACGATGAGATGGGATCGTCAAAGACGAACGGGCTGCTACCATCACGCCCGGTAACGTCGGCAAGGAAGGCGGCAAGTGCCACAATCCGTCGTTCACCTTCACTGAGCACGTCGGCAATTTTCGCCCCATCCGTAGCGAGGCCCTTGAGGCGGACACGGTGCTTGTTCTTCCCATACGATGCTCCTGTTTTGACCAGCTCAACCTGGATTCCGCCCGCGCCCAGCTTCTTCAGTTCCTCGTTAAAACGCGCGATATAGGCGTCGGTAACGAGTTCTTGTGACATTCGTCCGGCTTGCAATGTAATTGCGTTCGTCGTGGTTTTCCGTCTCCACTCGGCATACTGTGCTATCCGCTTGAGTCGGTTCACCTCGTCTTGAATGGCGGTCGCCTGCTGGGTGACCCATTTACTCGCCTCAAGTTCCAGAAGTTTTTTGGCCGCCTCGGTGCGATCAGCACTCTTGGCGTCGGCCTCCAGCTCAGTGGCTGCTGTCTCAGCAGACGCGGAAAGATCGCTTAAACTCTTGAGAGTTTGAGTTACAATCTCACCGATGACGGGAGGCTCTTCGGCGAATATGCCAGCGCGGAGGTGGATCAACTTTTCCTCAAGCAACTCCCATGCAGCCTCCAGATTCATGCGCATCGCCTCAGGGAGGTCCGCTGCCTGGCAGGAAGTTGCCAAGACCTCTTTCGTGGGCCGGGATGGAAGCCAACCAAGGCCTTCTTTGAGCTGGGTCTCTGCGGCTTCCGCGTCCGACTCCAGTTTCCCCTTCACGAAACCCTCAAACCCTAGCAGACGGCGCTTGGCTTCCGCGTCCAACTCCTGCTGGCAAAGCACACAGCGCGAATCGTCCCCAGTGAACGGATAATCGTTCTCCGGGTATGCCTCGGAGACGGAGTAATCACGGGCCGCTTGCCACATGGCACGCCACGTCTCGGATCCGAGCCCCTCTAGGGAACTCATGCTGCCGAGGGCCTTAGCACCCTCAGTCGCCGCTTTTCGTGCTGCGACGGCGTCACCGGACAACTTCTTGAGGGCGGTGAGCGCATCGAGCCCCAAGGCCTTCACCCCCTTGTTGAGTGAGGTAATGAGGGCGTCGATCTGGGTTTTGACTTCCCGGCGCTTCCGTGCTGCTGCGGCCGGGTCTCGTTCCTTGAGCCGATCCTGTTGGCTTTTCAGTTCAGTGACCTTCGAGATCGTCCAAGTCGCTAGATCATGGAGAATTTTTGGATCCATATCGGCTGCTAGAGCTGAGTAGCGGGTTGCCACCGAGCAAGTAGCGTATTCCGCAGAAAGTTTCGGCAGAGTGCTCACGAGCTTCCCCTGTTCGCCGGAGAGTTGCTCGTCCACCCGCTTGCAGGCGTCCACGAGGTCTGCGAGCAGAGCAAGCACCGGCGGGGCGTAGGAAACTTCGTTCTCCCGTTCCAGGTAGAGGCGTCCGTTGTCCGTATCGAAAACGTCCACAGACTGGAGATCGGCAACCGGCTCGCTGTTGGCCGTCCAATGGCACGTTTTCTCCGTACTGTCCGCTTCATACGTGACAGTGCACTGACGCAACGCAGGCGTCGGTTTATAGACATTGGCCTTCAGATCCACACTGTGGGACTTTCCGCAGACCTTTGAAATGATCCGGGTGTAGCCCGACTTCCCTGAACCGTTTTTACCATAAACCGCGGTCAGACTTCCCTTGCCGAACTCCAACGGCTTCCGTGGTCCCAAAGCATCAATGCCCACGATAGGTCCGATCGAAACAAGGCGCAGGGCAGACGATGGAGTGGATGACCCGATCGTCGGATAGATCCGGGCGACACTCCCCGGCTTCGACGGGATCTTGATCAGGTTCACCAGGTCCGTGATGTCAGCCGGTGTCAAACTCTCCTGCTTCAACAACCGAAGGGCAGCTTCCTGAAGCCACTCGTGTTGCGAGTTCAGCCAGTCCTTGATTTCAATGCTCATTGAGGCACCTCCGGTTCGTCCGTTTCCTCTTCCGGCTCATCGGCTTCTACTGCGCCGGCCTTTGGAATGAACTTGGCGTGTGCCTTTTGCAGGTAGGCCTTGGAACTCGCGCGGTTCGCCTCGTAGCTCAGGGATGCGTTGATGAACTGGAGGCGGGCCGTGGCGTTCGCGATAATCTCGGTCCATTCGTAAGCCCAGACTTGGATGTTTAGTTCCGCGTCGTCGAACACCAGACCGGGTGCCTTGTCACGTTGCCTCGCTTTCCGCATCGCATGCTCGTCCAAGTCGTCTGACACTACGATGAAGCGCCAGCGGGTCTTCTCCTTGAGAAAGCGTGGGTCCTTTGCCACTGCGATCGCATAGCCTTCCACTTGTCCGAGGATCTTCGAAGTGATGGGCTGTGAGGGTCGCTTGAGTTCAACGACGAGATGATCTCTCTCATCGTGGCGGGGTTGAGTCACCCGGCTGAGCATCAGATCGACACGCCCCTGTCTGTCCCCTTCCATGAGAACGGGGCCGTCGTCCTTTCGGCCACCCAACTCCCCGAGGTGAAGTTCCAACACCTCCTCAAGGCGTTCTTCGCTGCCAGATAGGGCGAAGTTCTCGTCGAAGATCCATGCCTCGTTCTCCAGAATCTTGTGGAGTTGGTCACGCTCCAGGAGCTTCTTCTTTGTCTCCTTGTCGAAGAGCAGATTCTCCAGGCCGACGAGAAAGTCCAAGCGATTGGCCACCGTCTTGGCCGAGGTGATGATGGCTTGGAGCGAGGTCTTCTTCAGGAGGTCGGCAAGGTCATCCTGTTCCTTGGGCTTCAGCTTGAGCACTTCGGTGATGACCTGCTGGAGTGACTCCGGATTCTGGTGGAGCGCCTGGGCGAGCAAGCGAAACACGAACTGTTTCGACTTGAGATCCGAATCTTCAAAGTCCGGGAGATACGATTCCACCTTGACGGCGATGATGTCGAACACTTGCCGTTCCGCTTCCTCGACCGGGCTGAGGTGCTCTTTCTCCTCGTAGGGGTATATCTCTTCTTCCTTCCATCGTTCGACCACCGGGACGTGCTGCT
Organism: Verrucomicrobiota bacterium; assembly: GCA_040388015.1. Classification (GTDB taxonomy): domain Bacteria; phylum Verrucomicrobiota; class Verrucomicrobiia; order Verrucomicrobiales; family Akkermansiaceae; genus Luteolibacter. Next base: position 13,127 of record JAZKCQ010000016.1, read on the forward strand.
CGGCGAGGCGCTTGCGGAAGTAGCCACGGATGGCCTTCTTGGAGGCCTTCAGGATTGCGTCCACATCAGGACTGAGGTCTTCGACAACGAGCAAGCCCTCCTTGTCCAGCTTGCGGAAGTGATCGGTCTTGATGAACGCGGAGAAGTGGAATCCAGGAGCGCGGATCTGGACTCCGGCCTCTGCCTCATGAAGGCACGCCCCGCCGCTGTCGCAGAGGTGCAGGACCCGTTTGGTAGGGGTCTTCCACTCGATGACGCGGATGTCCACCGCGATCTTGCTGCCGTCCCCCATGACGACCTCCTTGAGTTGAAGATCCTCGGTGCGGTCTTGGATGGTAGAAGGATCGACGGTAACTCCGTTAAACTGGATCTCGACCTTGGGATACTTGCTCAGGTAGGCGGCGAACTGCTTGGCCAGGTCCTCGATCGCATTGTCATCGACCAAGGCTCCATGGGCCTTCTCGATTGAGGAAATCAGAACTTCGGTTCCCGGGGCGTCGCCGTTCGCGGCCACAGGGTCACTGAAGGTCGGCTTTTCGCGCGACTCAGCCCGGCAGATTATCTGATAGCGGAACGACTCCTTGCCGTCGTTCTTGTAAACTGTGTTCCACTCGATGCGGTTTCCAAGGGCGAAGGCCTTGAACCGTCCTTCGCCTCTGGACCCGTGGAGCGAACGTCCTTTGAAGCGCTTGGCCGCGCTCTTCCAAGAATTTCCAAGGTCGCCAAAATATGCCTCCACCTTGTCGTGCGGGATGCCGGTTCCATGATCCCGGACACGAATCCGCTCCAAGCCAGACATCTTGTTCTGCTCGACTTCGACCTCGACCACGTCGGATCCCGCATCCAGACCGTTCCATATCAGTTCCGACAATGCCTTCATCGGTGGGACCGTGGCGAGGCGCTCCAGACAGTCTTTTTTTGCAACTACCGTGATCGTTTTCATGTGAAATTCAAAACAGGTCTTGTCTTCCCGGCGAGGAGTTCTTGGTGTCGGAGCAAGGGTGATTAGATAACGGCGAGCAATCTCGCACATGGTCGCGGGTCATAATTTCAGTCATCTTTTTCTTGGGATTTCTGAGTATCGAACCCATCCCGGATGTCCTCCGCCTGCGACTTGGTGACGAGCTTCCTCGCCAGGTTGTAGAGGAACGCGCCGAGAGACACCGGGTCATTGAGGTGCGACGCGGGGATACTCAGCACGGCGTAGTTTTTGTCACGGAGGATTGTCCTGATGGCGTCGTCCTGTTGTTTGGTGGCCGGGTTGCCGTGGAGGTGCTTGCTGAGGCCGTCGAGGTAGATGCAGATGCCGTCGGTGACCTCCTTGGGGTCTTCGTAGAAGAAGTCCGGCGTGGTGGAGGTGAACGGTTTAGGCAGCGAGATGACCTTCTGGCATGTCGGTTCCGATAGGCCTGCCTTGAGGATAGCGGCGAGGAGTTTTGCCTCGGCCTCGTTAACCGGCATTTCCGCACCGGCACCCTTCATGGCTGGCATGAGGGGCGGGATGGCGTTTGAGAAGGTGACGGCGTTTCCCTCGGCGTCGAAATACGCGCTGGCCACGTGCCGGTCGAGGAACCGGTGGTAGAAAGCGTTGCGGAAGCGTTGAAGGCAATCCGGACAGGATGAGTCGCACACGCCGGGGCAGGTTTCCACCAGATGCTTGGCGGCGTCGATCAACTTGGGCCATGCCTCGATCATCTGTTTGAGCAGACCTGAGCCACCTGGCATCGGATCGTAAATGATTAGATCCACCTTGGTATCGCCCGCCTGCGGAATGACGAGGAGTTGGAGGTCGTCTGGCTCCATGTCGAGCACGAGAGCACCGGCAAGTCGGAGCGACTCACCCACGCTGTAGGCGGACACCTGATCGGTCATGTCCTGGAACTTCAGTGCGTGCGCGACTACATCGGCATACAATCCGAGGGCCATTTCCGGGGCGGTGCCGCAGCGCTCCAGCTGATTTTCCCGGAAGTTGCTCAGTTCCTCCTGTGAGGCGTAGGGTGAGCGACTCTGCCCGCTGACCAGGCAGACGGGGTAACCGAAGATGCCCTGGCTGATGCGGTCCTGCGGGCCGATGTTGACCAATCGCATGTGCAGGTTGGCCCGTTGAAGAATACTGGTGGTTCCCCATTTGAAGGCGGTGCCACCATCGTGACGCTTTTGCTCCATACCCGCGATCACGACCGGGAGTTGGAAGCGAAACTCTTCCTCGTCACTGATGTGGGAGAGGTGGGGCATTTCGACATCGCAGATCGGCATCGCTTTGATGGTGGTGGCACCGAGGGCACCTCCTGCTTGGTCGATCTCGCGCACAGACTGGGTCTGGACGTCCACGGTGAACATCACCGGGTCAACGGGCGGCAGGCGGAAGAGTCGTGGGGTGTAGCGCTCACCGTTAGCGTAGATCAAGTTGCCAGGAACATACTCGCGCACAGCCATGGCCGACGGACGCGGCAGGTCGAAGTCATCGCGGCTCATGCTTGCGATGCTCTTGATCGCGGAGCCGATCACCGAGCCGGTATCGAGTCCGTAGCCGGGCAGCCAACCTTCGGCGGCGAGGACGGAGTAGATGTTGGTGTCGTCGAAACCTTCGGCTGTTCCCCTGGCCCGGAACCCGTTGCCTTTGAGTTTCTGCACGTAGCGGCGGCAGCGTTCCCAGAAGGCCGCTTCCTCATCACTGAGGGCACCCTGTTTGGCCTCCTGCTCACGCAGACGGTTTAGTTGGCGGATGTGCCACTGCAGGCGATCCCAGATCAGGTCGATGATCTCCTGAAGCTGGGTGGCCGAGGTGTCGAGGATACCATGAAGGACCTCGTCCGTGACCACGGCCGCGTCTTCCACCGGCCAACCTTGGTTGAAGGCGGAGCGCAGCGCCGTCAGCAGCTTGTCGCGATACTTCTGAACGAGTGCGGAGAACTCTGCCACTTTGGCCGGAGCGTCCAAAATGTTTCCGTCGGCACCGAAGTAGAACGGGCCGATCTGCCGTGGGAACGTCTGTTTGAGGACGTCCTGGATTTCCTCCTGCTGTTCCGCAGTGACGCCGTAGTTTCCAGTCTGTGCCATCGAGTATAGAGCTGTGAGCAGAGCGGCGTGCGAGTGGTGCGCCACGAGGACCGGGTTGCTCAAGTTGAAGCGCGGCGGCAGCACCACGCCGTTGAGCAGTTTTTCCGGGGCGTCGAAAAACGCCCGGTCGTGGCTCGCGGGGCGGGCGTAGGTCAGGTTCACCGCCATCCTGTGACGGCGGCCTGCACGTCCGGCCCGCTGGAAATAGTTCGCCGGTAGGGGCGGCACATTGCGCATCAGCACGGAGTCGAGCTGGCCGATGTCCACGCCGAGTTCGAGTGTCGGCGTGCAAACCAGACAGTTCACCGCATCGCCCGCACCCTTGAACTGCTGCTCCACCTGCGTCCGGTCTGACTGAGGAACTTGGGCGGAATGCTCCTTGGGACGAATCATGCTGAATGCGCCGTCCAGCACCTGCAGGTCATAGTTGTCTTCGCGTTCCGGCTCCCACTCCACGTCGCCCTTGCAGTTATAGGCGAGGCACTTGTTGTGCGGCGGCCGGCGGTTGACGGTCTGGCGGCAAGTCTTGCACCGAAAGACGCCGCGGTTTTCCGAAGCCGAGATCCTCAGGAGATCGCTGTCGATCTGATGAGCGCCCGTGCAGTTTGGAAGCGCCTCGTTGCGGGAGTTGAGCAGAAGTGTCTCTACCAGCACATGGGTCTCTTTAGTTAGATACTCCCAGAGTTCCTCCACGAACTCGACCCGCTGAACATCCGGCACGCCCCACTTGTCGGCAGCCTGCCGCACGATGGAGTTGCCCTTGCCGAGCCACTGGCTGATTCGGCTGACGTTGTGCTGTGTTGTCCGCCGTAGCACGAGGCCTTTCGGCACGTCCGGCAGCAGCGGCAGGAAACCTCGCTGGATCTCTCGCATGCCTTCACGCCAGTGGCGGCTGAAGATCTGATTCTCGCGGTCCAAAAGCAGGTGGGCATTACGCCGCTCCCGGTCCAGCAACAACTCCACGCCGCGCTGAAGTTCATCGGTAGCCATGCCGAGTTGCTCACTCCACTTGGTGAGAAATGCAGCTTCCGGCTTGAGCGGCGTGTAGTCCACGGAAAGCCGTCCCCATGGCTCAAGACCGATGCGCTGGCGCATGCCGACAGTCAGCTCGCGCAACACCTGTGCACGCAGGAAGAACTTTCGCGCCTTGTAATGCTCCGCAGTCGCACCCGCCTTGCGGTGGGCGCGCCACACTTCCGGGGCGAGTGCCTTGCTGAGGGACTCATCCTTGTCGAGGCGCTCGTCGAGCCATGCCACGAGGTCGCCGAGGGACACCGCCCCTTCGAGCAGGCGTTCGTAAACCAATGCCCGCAAGCGGTAGCGGCGTGAGTGGTCCTGCATCCAGCCGGCCTGGAAGGCCGCGTCCTGCCGGTTGTCGGCGAAGATCAAGAGGCGCTTCCGCTCCGCGTGTTGAAGCATGTTCTGGGCGAGGACGTGGACGTCCGAGACGGTAACCGCGCGGACGGGGCGCGCCGGTTCCCGGTGGCTGCCGAAGGCCATCCTGCCGCGCGCATTGCAACAGAGGCATGAGCCGAGGCGTCCGTCGCCCTCCTGCCGCGTCTGGGCGGCGAAAATACGCGTGAGCACATCCGGTCGACCGCAGCTCTTGCAGTTGGGTTCTTGGTGACTGTGAAGGCAGCCGCACACGCGGCACAGCCAGACAGTTTCAGTTCGATTGGGTTGGCCGTCGTCGCCATCTTCCTGGGCGATCAGGCGGTCCAGCAGTACCGACCGCTTGCCGCCGTTTGTCAGGTCGCACGCCTCCCAGTATTGTCGGTCGCCATCGATAGCCTGGCCGCCGGACGGTTGATTGCCGGAGAAGCTGAAATCCTTCGCCCAATGCTCGAAATAGTGCTGCCCGCAGGTGGTGCAGGAAAGAACCGGAAGCGGCTTCAATTTCGTTTTGAGGGCGGCGGTTTCCTCAACCGTGTCGGCGGATAGGTAGAGCTTGGGTTCGGACTTTCCGGGTGGGAAGGTCACCACCGCGCCGCCCATGCCGCGGACGAAAGTATGAATCACCGGGCGCACCAGCGGCCGTTCCTCTTTACGCGATGCGGCTCCGAGGGCCAGCCAGAGTAGGACCTCCTGTTCGGAAACTGCCCGGCCGACTTTCTCGGTAATCTTGACTGAAAGTTCTTCCAAACCACGGGCTCCTCTCAACAGTTCGACGAGTTGATAAAGGAGTTCGTTGGCGTTCAGCTCGTCGTAGAGCCGGAGCCGCCATTCTTTCTCGGGCAGCTTCAAGCCGAGTGATAGCTTCAGGGTTCGTGCGATCTCACGGCCTGCCTCTTCATCGTCCAACTCCACCGCGCGGAGCACTTCCTCCAAGTGATCGCCTGGGTTGCCATTGAGCACTGGCGGGACTTTTCGAAGGCCCTCCTGTACCCAGACGTCCGGCCGATACCGTTCGCCGACGATCTCCACATTGCCCGGGATGACACCGAAAAAGCGGGAGGCAAACAGACGGCCCGCCACGCTGCTGTCGTAGTCCTTGGGATCGACGATGGTGGCCGAGGTGGCCACGCAGACAGTCTCCTCTGGGGTCTTGCCGCAGTAGGAACGCAGGCGGCGGATGAGGCAGGCGGTTTCCGCGCCCATGGTGCCGCGGAAGGTGTGGGCCTCATCAAAAACCAGATAATCGAGCAAGGCTCCATCGAACATCTCGATGTCCTTCTGGCGGGTGAGCAGCAGTTCGAGCTGCTTCACGTTGGTGAGCAGTAGTCGGGGCCGCAGGGCCGGATCCCGCATCTCTTCGCGGGAAATATTCTCCTCCGCAGGGTGGATGACCTGGCGGTCCCTGCCATCGGGCTTGTTCCGCTCCTTCGCGAGGCGCTTGCGGTAGTCCTCGGCGGAGCTACCCGCAGACAGACGGTAGCCAGCAGCATCCTTGGTGTATTCCTTGAGGCTGCCGTTGTAGATGCCGAAGCGGATACCGGTGCCGGCCAGCAGTTCGCGAAGGCGGTCCATCTGGTCGTCTGCCAGCGCGTTCATCGGGTAAACGATGACGGCCGAGATACCGGGGGGCGCGTTCTGGTCGCGGAGCGTCAGACAGCGACTGATGATCGGATAAAGGAAACACTCCGTCTTGCCGGAGCCGGTCCCGGTAGATACCAGAGTGCTGCGACCATCAGTGATGGCGCGGATGGCCTGCTCCTGGTGGCCGTAGAGGTGCGGGTGACTGATAAGCTGGACGAGGTGCGCGTGAAGCCAACCTTCCTTCACCGCGTCCGCCACGGCGATCCCCTCTTCGAAAGTGCGGCTCAGGCTCACGTAGGGGCCTTTGAGCAGCGGACTGCGGCGGGTTTCCTCTAGGTTGAGCAACTGCCGCATCTGCGCGTAGAGGCTCTTGTCGGCGAACGGGTAAGCAGTGAGCTGATAGCGCAGGAAATCCTGCACGACGCGTTCGGTGAAGAGGATGGGATTGAGCATGGCGGCGTCAGAGTTCGGGGAGGGAGTGTTCCAGCAGGGCGCAGGTGCGCGTGAGACTTTGGTTACGCAGGGTCGCGAGATATTCGGCGGCGGTAAGCGGCGGCTGTTTCAGGCTGAGTCGTGCCTCGCGCAACACAGAGACCATCTTGTCCCGGTGGTCTTCGATGAGTCCGGCGAGCAACTCGTCCGGGGTTGCCGCACGGATGTCGTGACTGGCGAGCACGGCTTCGGGAAAGTCCCGCAAGTTCCACGTGAGGATCATGCCGGCCTCGGCTTCGATGGCGGCGGCCAGCACATGGCGGTCGTCCACATCGGGTAGTTCGAGGTCTTGCATCCTCCGCTCATATCCGGTGACCAGGCTGCCCTCCGCATGGAGATCCATCAGCTCACGGGTCCGTTGGAGCCGTTCGCGGGTGAGGTCCTGCCGGTTGCGAAGCACCGCCTCGATCCACTCGTCGTGGATGGCATCCGTCCAGCGGGCGAGAATGAGTTGGTGAAGAGCCAGACGCATCAAAACATCGCGCAATGCCGCCGGATAGAGCGTGCAGGCATCGAGGACGACAACGGGGGGACTCATGCGGCTTCAGTATCCCAGGTTGAGTCGTTGGCCTTCCGCTGCGAGTTCGTCCAATGCGGCGAGCCGTGCGGCGTGCTGGCGCTCCCGGTATGCGAGCACGTCCTTGACGAAGGCCCGGCGGTGGGTGCCCACGCGGCGACTCGGGATCTGCCCCTCATCGAACAGCTTTGAGGCGAAGGGCCGGGAAACTCCCAACAACTCCGCCGCTTCCCGTGGCGAAATCTCTTCCTCGCCACTCAGGACCGTGACGGAGCGGCCTGCGGCAAGATGTTCCACCAGCTCGGTGACGAGTCCCAGCGCGAGGGTCGGCAGAGAAAGGGGCCTTTTGCCAACGGTGATCGTGGCGGTGGTGGAATTGTGCAGCGCGTCCAGCAGGCTGCGCAGTGCGCCCTGATCGCTCGGGCTGAGGCGGGATGGTTCTAGGGTCGTGCTCATGACGGGGAGAAGTTGTCACCCATCTGCAATAAATGCAACAAGTGAAATGGATGTCAGCGCTACTCAAAGAGTTTCGCACCAGCGGCTTCGGCAAAAGCCTTGGCGATCAAGATGCAGCGTAGATCGACGAACAGTTTGTAGGACTTTTTGATGTCGGGTCCCCAGAGGGGCGAGGAATTCGCGTGGGGAATTAAGTGGCTCTTCATGATCGAGGCGAAATTCCGCTTACTGTAGTAGGGTTCCAAGTAGTCGATCGGGGCACCGCTTCCAACGGATTTGTTCTCTCCCGCCGCGAGATAGCAGATGTTCCCGATCAGGTTCCACTGTTCCTTGGGAACCCCGGCATTTCGAAGAAGGGCTTTTGGGAAAATGTGGTGCAACTGCTTGCGATTGCCCTCCGCGGATACGTCATCAAAATCGATTCCATCGCCATTTGCGAGGAATCGGGGGTGTCTGCTGATGAGCAACAGACGATAGGCTTTCGGCAAGGCACCGCCGGAATTGTATGCGCCGAGTTTTAGTTTGTGCATGGGGATCTTCCGTTCGACTCGGTAGGTCCTGTTTTTGCCGTCAGCAAGTTCGGTGAAAAAGGCCACGTCATCGAGAATGTGTCGTTCGTAAGTCGCGCCCACATAGCGTTGGGCGACGGAGACATGCCAGAACCACTGGCGGATCTGGAGCGCCTGCTTCCGGGAAGGGAGGGCTTTACCCGCGTAGAAGAACATGGCCAGCACCGGGATGATGTTTTCCGAGGGAAGTAGATCGAGCGAGCGGACTCCGAACTTGGATTTCAGGTAATCGCATGCCCGCGTGATGGACTTCGCTAACAGGGGTTCCTCCTTGAGAAACCAGTTCTCCCCGTCGTCCGTCTTCTCGATGTCCCGGCTCAACCGGATCATCGATTTCTGACCAAGCGACCGGTAGCCACGAGCAAGAATAAGCGTGTTCCAATAAGTCTCCTTGGTTAGGTCTTTGAATCCGTCAGACATCCTGCTGCGCAGGTGATGGAACCGATCCAACGGACGGACGCGTTGTGCCTGGGAGAAGGCCTTGTCGGCTTCGGTGATGCGCATCCCCTGACTGTTGATCCGGATGAAGGACTGCCGAACATGCTCCACCTGTGCGGTGGTGGTGAAGACCACCGGGATCTCGTATTGCAGCAGCTTCATGCGGCAATCGTTGACAGCCTTGCGCTTGCGCACGGCTTGAGGCTTGCAGATACCCTTTAGGAGGTCGGTCACGCGGAAGTGCCGCTCGGGGTCATGCTTTTTCAGGTGAAAAAACCGGCACTCGCCATCGTCATCCAGTGAGAAGAAGATGTTGGCGAAGTGAATGGGCCGTCCCTTCTCGGGTTTGACACTGGTTCCCTCGCGGACGTTGTGGAGCACCGAGAGACGCTGCTGCCCGTCGAGCAGAAACAGGATTTCCTTGTTCGAGACAGGATCGAAGGTGGGGAGGACATGCAGCACGTGCCGCAGCATCGTTTCGCGCTTGCGATCAGTCCTCCAGATCATGATCGTGCCCACGGGGAAGCCTCGATAGATGCTGTCCAACAAGGCGCAGGCGCGCTTGGCGTTCCATACGAATTCGCGCTGGATCTCGGGTATTGCCAGGGAGCGCTTGTCGAACCACTCGAACAAGTGCCTCACCTTCATCGGTTTGATTTCGAGCTGACTCATATTAGTGCGGTTTGAAGCTATTCCATTGATGGGGCTACTCTGCTTCGACGACCAAGCCGCTGTCCTGCGCAACCACATCCGACAACTCTTCCCCTTCGTCCGGGGAATCCACGGCATCGCTCACGGCATGGCCGGTAGCATCTGAGATGAGCTTGAGCAGGGCCTTGCGCCGCTCCTTCATGAAGCCCTCGAAGTCGTCGGCACGTAGCTGGTCCACGGGGATACAATGCGAGACAAGGTAGCCATCGAGCATCGCCGGGGCGATGGGAGGATCCTCGATCTGTCCGCCCGGTGTGGTCTTGCCGGTTTCAAGCTTGGCCAGATACTTCGAGGGGGCGGTGCCGCCGATGATGCGGTTGGTACGATAGCCGAGCGGCGTCTTGTTGATGACGGTGTCGAAAACCTTTTCAGGAATCTTCTGGGCCTCACACCAAGTGCGCGGGAAAATGTGGTGGATGTCCACGTCCTCGTCAAAGAATACGGTAGCATCGAACTTCTGCCCGCTGCGGAAGTCACGTGCGCCCTCGCGCATGAGTAGCGCGTGAATGCCCTTGTAGGCAGCGGACAGCCGGCTCCGCATACTGTGAAGACGCTCGGCACGAAAAACGCCGTCTCTAACGGTAGTCGGCTCCGGACCACCCTCAAGCCACATGGGCACCTCCATGATGTCCTTGGCGAAACGGAACTCCCCCGAAGAGCCGTATAGCTCACCGAAAATTCCGCTCCAAAACCAGCGGGCAATCTTGATTGTGTTACCCGCGTGCTCGGCTGCGTCGCCGATTTCGGAAAAAATCGCGGCGAGCGGCACCAACTGCGCTTGGTAGGGCAAATCGATGACCCGGTGGATCTCCTGCTGCCGCAGGAACTTCGCGGCGCGTTTGAAGCCGTCCTCAACGCTGTCGCGAAATTCCAGATAGGCCTCGAGCGGTAGATCCAGCAGTGACTGACGGGTGGCGCGGACAGCAGGAAGTTCGCTATCCTTCACGCCAGCTGCGACCTTCGCCAACCGGACCTTTTTGGTGTAGCGCAGGGCGATCGCCTGCAGTACATCGGTGCTGGCAACCTTGGCGAGGACACCGGTTTCCTTGCCTGCGGCGTGGCCGAACACCGCCAGTCGGCCGTGCATGCCGTGTTGTCCCTCCGTCCCCAGCCAGTCGTCGCGCAGCTTGTGACCTTTGGCGGCATACATGGCGGTGAGCAGTTCGAAGGCGTCGAGCGCCTTGCCGCCGGTGTTGACCTTTTCAAAGACGAGGCAAACAGCTTCGTGCGAGGTCTCGTGATTTAGGCAGATTACTGGAACATGATAGTCTTTGAAGTTTTCCAGCACCCCTTTCTTGAACAGTTTGAAGACGTCGCGTTTCGCAGCGTCTCCCTTGGCGATCCAGTAGTCGCCGAATTCTTCCTGCCATTCATCCCAGTCGAAGACCCGGTTCAACGGGAACATCAGGTGCTCGTATTCGAGTTGGGGGCTGGAAAGGTCGAGCACGATGTCCCTGTCAAAGTTTTCTTTCTTCTTCCGATCCTCGGGGACAGCGAAGATGGCCTCGTCCCGATCTGCGCCTTCGAGGAGTGCCTTCTGGATGTCGATGTAGAACCAGCGCTTCACCAGCTTGTTCTTGGGCGTGATGGTCTCGACGACTGCCCGGCGTAGACACGACTGATAGAGGGATGTCATCCGTTGCTGGCCATCCAGTAACAACTCATCGGGAGAGGCGTCCTTGGCGGCAGGCGGGGATCCTTGCACGGGCCGCCGGGCGAACAGCGTGCTGCCGTTCCTGGATTCCAAGGTCATCAGCGCACCGATGGGAAATGCGCTGGAGATCGAGGCGATCAGGCTGAGGATGCGGTCCTCCGCCCAGACCCAGCTACGTTGGAAGTCCGGGAGCTGGATCTTACCCTCAGCGCACTGCTTGAGCAGGGTTTCCAGAGAGACGGGGTTGGTCTTGAAGGTGGCTTTCGACATGAGTTCGTGTGATCTTCCTAAATTTTCAGAAGTCGTTATTATCGCTGTGATTTCGCGTTTTCCCGGCGGTAACCTCTCTTCTCAATGGGGCTAAGATGGCCAAACGGTCAAAAAGTCCCCCTCCAGCTTTTGCGGCAGTGGAGCGCTCTTCAAGCGAACCTCTAATGCGTCTACAGCCGCGACGAAATCGGCTGCAAGTTGTTCGACGACGATCAATGGATAGTCATTTCCTCCCCGTGACAGGATTTCCAAATGACTATTGCCGTCACCACTCGCCTCACTAACCGATCCAGTGAGAAGGACTCCCTTCGGCCGGAGAACGTGCGCCATCCCACATCGAAGACATGAGTAGAGGTCGTGTGTAGGTTTCGTGGCGTTGGTGAATGGGGCGAGACGAGAAAACTGGTGATAGCCAGCAGGAAAAAGCTCGTTCACGGCAAAGCAGAATCGAGCCGCTGATTTCCCTTGAACTGCGATCGGGTGACTATCGAGACAGGCACCCAGGAACTCGATACCGCCCGCGATGATCCCGGCCCCCAAATAGGCGTTCTTCATCGCCAGGTCAGGCAGCTCCTTCTTAACCATAGAGTCAAGAAACTGATAAATGTCTAAGCTCATATTGAATGGTGGTGTTCTAGGGAATTTGTTGAATGCGCCAGCGTCGTTGGATGAAGATGATCAGGTTGTCTTTGCGCGTCTTAATGTCATGTTCCGTCCATCCGCCGGACGCGGTGATGATGTCCCGGACCTCTCGGTGACTTTTGTAGCTGGTATCCAGCTCTTTCGCCTTCTCCACGGGTAGGTTGTCGGAAAGGCTGGAGTTCATGCCCCGTGGCATCAGAAGGAGGTTCCCCAGGTTGTTGATCCACCGGTTTCTGAACTCTTCGGTGTAATCTCCATTCCTTGGAGCGATGTGCTCGATGGTGGAATCCATCCTGCGGTTTTGGATCAGGTTCAGATAGTTTGCTGGAGAAACCATCTCGTCCCCGCTCCGGCGCTCATCGTTCTCGTACTTCCAGAGGATGTAACGGTAGATCGAATTGTAGTGGTAGTCGCCATCCAGTTGGTTCTGCACCTTCTGGTCAAAGTCGCTCCGCCAGCGGAACCCCCGGGTCACGAATTGTGCCATTTTTTCACAGAGCTGCTCCAACTTGCCCGATGATCCGTCGAAACCCTTGGTCATGCCAATCAGGTCGTTACTGGATCTTCCATGTTGGAAATGCAGCTTGAGGAAGACGATCTCCACGTTCCGCAGAAGCGTTCTGATTTGCGTATCGCTCTTCAGAGCGTCACCGTGGAAGCGGTAGAGCTTGATGAGGAGTGGCCACGAGTTGTAGCCGTCGAGAATCACCGGGTCTGCGATAACCTCGTCGTGGTGGATGATTTTTTCCAACTCGGAGACGTGCTGGAAGGTTGCAGCCAGCGCTTTCGAGTAATCGATGATCTTCTGAACGCGGAGATCGCCACGTTCGCTGGCGTTAAGGTCTCTCTTGAGGTTCTCCAGCGGGCTATCCCAATGCTGTGAATAGGCGCGATCATGGTGGCCGAGGACAGTATCCTCATTCAGGAGCGTGAGGTTTTCGATGTGCCGGTAAATGGCGGTGAAGCTCCGCTCTACCTTGGCAATCTCATCTTCGCTTCTGGCTTGTTCCGCATTGAGATAGATGCCGAACATGAGGTAGGCCTTGAGCTTCTCCAGCCCGGTCAGATCCTTGCCCCTGCTGTTCTGAAGCGTGAAGATCTGTGCTGCTTGCGGTTTGTCATAGACGGTGAAGGTGGTGATCTCGGAATCCTCAAGCATCCCGAGCCAGGACACGAGCGTCTCCGAGTCCCGGTTCCGAATCGCACGTTGAAAGAAGCGACTGGCATCGATCAGCCGCCTTTTGGACCGGCTTCCGCTGCGGTCTGCTGTCTCGCCATGTGCGACGAGGTCGGTGAACGCATCCTGGTCGTCACCGACCGTGCGCAGGCGGTCTGCTAGATAGTATTGTTTCAACCGAGATAGATTGCCGTCTTCACCGCCCTCACGTTGGGCGAGTTCCCGGGTCAAGGTCGAGATGAAAAGGACTAGAGTGGTCAGTCGCTGCTGACCATCGATGATCAGGAGTTGCTCCGCTTGCGCGCCACTCTCGAAGATAAAATGTCCGTAGTAATAGGGCGTGCCTCCGGGGTGATCCATGAGGTCTTCGACAAGCTGTCGGAGTTGTTTCAGCTCCCAGGAATAGGAACGCTGATAGGACGGTATCTCGAAGCGGCATTCACGGTCAAACAGACTTCGGACGGTCTGAGCGGTTCTCCGCTCAACGCCATTTGGTGGTTGTGCAGTCGATATGGTCATTGGGTGGAATCAGGATCGGGGCTGCGGGGTGGAACGGGCGACACTGAGCTGCCGCTTAACGCCGAGGCGCTTTCCAAACAAAAGTTCTGGTCTCCATAGATGTGCAGTTGTCCCCAGGCGCAGGGGTGGTCGAGTTCCAGTCGAACAGCAACTCGTGCCCTCGTTGCAGACATTCCTACGCTATACCCCGCATCCATGCTCTCTAGGAACGCGGGCAGCCAGTGCTGAACAACTTCGATGTCCAGTGGCCAGGGCGGCGCGATTACGCACCGGACGCCAGCTCGGAACAGACTGGTTACTAGGCCTAGCGCCTCAGCGCTTCCAGTTTGCCCGTCACTTCTCCCGCCACTGCAGACGGCCAAGACCACGCAACCACAGCCGGTCAACATGTTGGCCATCTCAGACGGAGAATAGTGATTGACGCGATCACCGACCGAACGGAAGTAGTCATTGAATCCGGTTCCGCCATGAGCACCGATGACAGCCAATTCACATCCAGCGAAGCCATAGGGACCGGCATCGTCTGACGTCACAACCTCGTGTAGTGTGAGTGCTCCATCAACCATGGCCCTCAATGCGATCAGAGTGCTGTCTGTGGTCTCTTTAGAGCCGATCCATGCTCTTCGTTCGTGATTGCCAGCCCATGCGGTTGTGCGAGCTGCCACCAGCCATGGTGCTGAAGGAGCAATCGCTAAGCTCGTGTGTTCTGTCAGGAAGCCGGTGCCGTGACGCGAAAGTTGCCAGGTGAATCCAAAAAGGTGACTCGGGGGTAGAATCGTAAGTTGTTTTGGCAGGACAGTGAGTCCAAGTGACAATCCATCAAGAAACTCCCTGACCTTTCGGACAGGTGGCGTAAGAGCATCGATTCCGGGCACATATGGGTTTGGCTTCTCCCAGAATAGATCCTCCTTGAAACGGGCACTCCATTGACGGAAGGCCTCGTCCGACCATTCGGTCACTAGCCGAGGCGCTGCCACGTCGGTAGAAGTCACCAACATGCTGTTGGGTTGCATGCCGGGCTCACCTGCCATCACCAATACGGCTTCGTCCTCAACGAGACAGCTTTGAAGTTGGTTGATCGTGATGTCGGCCAATGGGCCGAACGAGTATCTAGGAATTATTTCAAATGTCCCATTTCTCAACCCTTCAAGCGTTGTTGTGCGCATAAGCGTCGGGCGATCATCGTGCGCGACTTCACCCTTCCCGTCTGTGATCTGAACTCCCAGGGCTGGTTGCGCGAACGCTCCGGACGCAAGCACGAACAGTTCACTGTCTCCGGTCACCACCGCATGCCGCAGTGCGTTGGACAACGCAGGAAGCGCCAAATGCATCTGGTAGGCGAGATACTCATGGTCCTGTGCATCCGGGAGTCCCCTTAGCAGCGCAACCATGTCTTCCCTTGTTGGGTTAAGGCACGCTGTCATTCTGAGCATGCTTCCAAGCTGCGGCGGAAAGCTAGCCACTCGACGCTGGAAGTCCTCGACGATTTTCGTCGGACATTTCTCAGGTGACAAGATCCGGAGGATGTTGGCTTGAACGGCAGTCAATGGATAAAGCTCACTGGAGACGCCCATCTCCAACAGCTCCTGCGAGCGGGCAAGAGTTTGCAGGAGAACTTCTTTTTTCTCACCATCCAGCCCCATAATCCGCAACTGCATCTCAAAGACCTCCAATGGAATCTCTTCTCCCTTCATTGCATCAGCCTTCGTTAGAAGCTGCTTTTCGACCGCGATGCAGTGTAACGCAGCGGGCACGATGCTAAGATCACGAAGGATGCGCGCAGCCATACGGTAGCGGCGACGAAGAAGCTCGATGCTCAGGGCGGCATTCTCGTGAGCCACGAAGGCGAGACAGAGGTATCGCAGGGCAGCAAGCCTATTCCCTGAGCGTAGGCAAGCCTCAGAGAGAGATGTCCATCCCTGCGAGATACGCCAGTCACGAGCCGTGGGTTGCAACCCGGGGAGGCTCTGGAGAGCTGTTTCCGCGAGATTCCGACAATCTTGCGCTGCTCCAAATGTGGACAGCCGCTCAACGATGCAGTGAACCAACGAAACGTCCATGACTGGTTCGTCAACCACCTTACAACACAAACAAACCAAATAAATGAGCATGGAGGCTCGCTCTGCGTCTATTCCTTCGTCGGCATATTCCAGCGCTCCTTCTGCCAACCATTGTATCAGTTTCGGGCCGACCATGGGTTGCACTGCTGGTGGCAACTGTCCTTGGCCAATCATAAAACTGGTCTCCGCGGTATTCGCCAGGCTCTCGAAAGCCGCTTCCATAAACTCCTTAATCTGCTCCTCCTTTTGAATGCCTCGTGACATGTCCCTCGAACTTAACAGCAATGATGCCGCCTCGATCGACTGGTCGTCTCGCGACGATTGTTTGTTGACCGCGACCATAAGCAACGTCGACAGCAGCAGTTTCACCAACGGCTCTTCAAGTTGATTCTCCAGAAGCAACTCCAACTGGCCACGCAGGTGAGTGTCGGCGGGGCGCTTCGCAACAATCCGCATCACGCTTTCCAGCTCAGGGAGGAACTTGGTGCTCTTATTGAGAAACTTGGTGCCCTTATCTTTCCGTAACCCTATTCGCAGTGCCTTCACTCGGAGCCGGAAAGCCCTCTCAAACATTGGATGATCGTCCGGGATCCGGTTGGCCCACTTGATGGCAAGACGGGGTAGTTTTCTGAACACCGCCTCATCGGCGCATGACATGAGACCCTGTTCCAATTCGCCGATTTTCTCCATCTCCGACAAGAACTCATCCGCACCTATCCTACAGGAAAGGAACGCGCGGCATTTGGCTATTTCGACCGGCAGTTTGAGATCTTCCGCTATCTTTAGGGCGTTTCCGAAATCACGCTTCTGGAAGAATTGGAGAAACTCTCCTCTGCGGGTCAGAGTGCTGTCGGGGTGCCGCAGCAGCATTTCTTCCAGAATCTGCTGCATCATTTCCACGTTTCCGAGGGAGTAGGCCACTGTCAGAGCCGCATGTAGTTCTTCCGGTGTCTGGATTTCTTCATTGAGCGCATTCGCAAGCAACTTGTGACTGGCATTCCAATCTCCGGCGATCAAGGCGGCGCCAGCTATGCAGATTTGGGACCCTACGAGCAAGTCGCCAGCCTGATCAGCGAACGGTTCCATTGCGGCCCACGCGAGTGATAGATCCTTCTCCTTTACGAAGACGTTAACGAGCGCGAAAGCGATTTCCTGCTCCCGGTCTGGATCGAATCCAGAATCGGCTTCGAGTGCTGGCCACCCTCCTTTACGAAATGCATCGAGCAAGGGCTCCAAATGAAACTCAGGAACCTCGTCCGTTGAGGCCCCTGAGGAAATAGCAAGAAAGTCGATGTCCTCGGGCGGTATGATGGCGTTGATGTCGAGGAGGCTCTGGTCTGCCAAGAGCACTATCAAGGACTTCGTTTTTTTGGATGTTGTAGCCAGCGTTCCAATCAATGAATTTAGGTGCCGGCTACACTCCATGGTGATGTGCGTTGCTCCTCCCGTAGAAGCGGGGTCGCGCTGAAGAGGTAATCGATAGAGTTCGGGGTGGATCAGAATGGACACGGACTCGGGTTGCAACTGGCGAAGATCGTCAATTAGATGCGCTCCGGATTGTGACACCATGGAGCGAGTCTCGCATATAAAAGGGAAGAGCTTGATCAAAAATTCGTCCAGCCCTGCAGCCTTCATCTGAGCCTGGATGCGCTTGATCGTATCTTTTCTGAAGCTGTCCTCAATCTTACCTGGTGGCAACACCAGCTGTAGTTTCGTGAAACGAGATTCGCCTGTGTCGCTAAAAGTCACGTTCCGCAGGGCCACATAGGCAGCCGCAGCAATGGCTGGTAGTTGTGATGCCTTCGCACTGATTAGGATCAGCCCCGCCTCTTGGCCATAGATACCCGTTTCGTCGAGAAGCTGGAACCAACCTTCAGGTGAATCGAGGTGAATGGTCTTGGTTTCTAGTTCTTCGGGTGGCAGTTCCATGTGGGCAGGTATTCTGTCAGAACAGTTCAGGTTGATTCGCGTCTGACTTACCTTTCAATCCGCGGGGCTGCGCCGGGGTGGATTCGGCAGGTGATGCCGAGTCAGCGTCGGCCTCCGGCACCCCGGCGAGTTGGCGGGCGTGGGTCCAGAGGGCGTCGAGTTGGGCGGCGTGGGCTTCGCATTCGGCCCAGCTCTCGGCGGGGTCTTTGGCGAGCTGCCAGTCGAGGAAGCGGGGGCCGAGACGGGAGGCGACGGGTTGGGGTTGCTTGGCGCGGTCGTCGTGGCCGAGGCCGTAGTCGGCGAGGCGGAGGGTTTCGGGGAGCTGCCAGCCGTCGCCGTCCGGGCCGGCGAGGAAGGCGTCAAGCCCCTGCGCGCACAAGTCCGCATACGCCACCTGCGCCAACACCGTGTGCCGCAACTCCGGGTGCTTATCCTTGTCCACCCGCCAGAAGCCTTTGGGGTCGAGACGGCTGGTGAAACTGTTTGAGTTAGAATCTGCTCGCGGGTGATCGCAGTCGCGTAGGAGCCAGCTAAGTTGACTTTGTTCAAGACCCATCGCCCAAGCAGTCAGTGAATCGACGACGCAGCGTAGACGAAGCTGTTCCGATTGGGTTATAGCCCACAGTTGGTGCCATGGCCTCGGTTGGTTCGGTTGGTCTTTCCAGAGTCGCGCAAACCCAATGTGGCCCAAACTGAGGCGACTACTACAGTGCGAAATCTCAGTCATAGCAGAGAGATTTACGAACGATCTTTCAACTAGATAGCTTGGCGAAAGATACGCAACACCACTTCCTAAGCGTTGCCGCAGTTGAAAGTCGAAGCAAAATGAGTTCAAAATTGCGGCAGCTGCCAATAGGAGGCGATCGTTATCCTTGGCCGGGATTTCCGTGAAAATCGGTGTCACGTGTGTGGCAGGGAAACGGCCTATGATCGAACTCACCATGGTTCTTGAATTGGTTGACGAGGCAATTCCGATGAAAGCAATACGGGGCCTGCCAAATGCTGAGGAAAGTTGTGCGTTTTTAACTGAAATCAAATACTGCGGCTCGATCTCCTTTTCCTCTCTGGATATGTCGCGCCAAATAGCGGTGCGACCTTTGCCACTGACCCAGCCTTTTTGACTGAAGTCGAACTGACCTATCATACGACCTTCATAAAGGGGAACGGCTACACCTCTTATGTCCTCAATGCGGATGGCGAATGCACCGTCCCTAGAAAGAAGAATGCCGGGGCGCTGAAGTATGGAGGCGGCTCGGAAGTAGGCGGGTTCAGAGTCAAAACCTGGGGGGAGGCCATATTCAGTGACGGGTCGCCAGTCACCTTTTAGCCAGTGACTGTATTCGTCGGGACGGTAGCCTTGTGCTTCCCATTTGGGCAGAGGAGGGAATAGCTTTGAGGCACTCGTCATATTGAAATCACCTTGCTGATAATGCAGACCCCACCCCCTTTCCGAGGAATCCCCAAGCAAGACACCGTTAGAATACATTCGATCCAAAATAGCAATATCGCGAGAATCGCAGATTTCTACCAGCGCCGCCGAGAGAGGGCTTAGTTTTGTGACGAGTTCGCGGGGGTATTCTAGGGCGATGGATTCGGCACCACTGTCCCAGTCCGCCAAGGCACGCCGCATGAAAGCGGTGTGAATTGCGATAGTTTTGCCGCCTTTTTCGAGGATAAGAGCGATAAACTTGAAAGACCGGTGAATATCGAAAATACCCTCGCGGTTTTCAAAACTGAAGCACCATTCCCAGCGGCAATGGTCGAGGAAGAGAGAGCGCAAAGTGGCGCTGCCTTGGTCCGAATAGATGCCAGAAGGGACGATAAATCCGAGTCGACCGCCAAGTCGCAGCAGCGAGTAGGCTTGCTCCATGAAGAGTTTTTGCAGGTAGGGCTTCCCTTCGCCTTGATGGCGGAACGGATGGGCGGGATCGGCGAAGCTGGCGATTGACTTTCGTTTCGGCCGCCAGCGGGCGTGGAGGAGTTCGTTCTGCTTCGCCGAGCCAAAGCTCAAGTGATATGCCTTGTTTTCGTTGTCGTTGGGGTCACCGAAGGAGAAGGCGGCGTATTTCCCGAAGTGGGAGGTCGCCTTGATGTGCGCGATGTAACGGAGCCACCCTTGCTCGACTGCAATATCATTGGTGAAGAGTTCACTTTGCCGTGCGAGGGCGACTTGCTTACCATAGGTGGGATAGAGCGGATCGATGTTGGCGAACCACTCCTTGGACATCGGCTGGATGGTTTCCCATGGCGGATTGCCGAGTATGGCGTGGAAGCCACCGGGTTTCTCGCGGGTGCCGGAGCCGAAGACATCCGGGAACTCTAACTCCCAGTGGAAGAAGCGGTGGGTGCGGTGGAGTTCCTCGACGATGGCGAGGGACTCGGTGCTGGGTTGTCCAAAGTTCTGCGGCGTGGGTGCGGCGGCGAGGCGGTCGGCGGGCCAGAACCAGAGGGCGCACCAGAGATCGAGGGAACTGCGGAGGTTGAGGTAGGCGGGACTGGCGAGCCATGTCTCGAAGGCGCTGCGCTGGGCGGCGGGATCGTCCACGTCGGCGTGGATGGCGGAGAAGGCGTCGATGGCCTGGTCCAGCAGGTGATCCGGTTCGTAGAGGCCGGTGATGAGGGTGAAGACGAGATCCGTGTTTTCCTCGATGTAGCTGCGGAGAGCCGGGCGGATGACGTTGTCGAGATGGGTCTTGATGGACTCGGTCCAGACGTCGCCGACTTGGGTGCCGCCTTTTTTCCCGGTCTTCTCGCGGAAGTGGTGGTGGAAGTTGGTGTGGTTCTTGTCGCCGCCCTCGCGGTGCCAAGCCATGACCGGGTAGTGCTGGAATTGATCCATCCATGCGCCGACGAGACCGTTGCCACAGCGCAGCTTGTGATCGAGGAAAGTGAAGGGCAGAGTGGGGTCCATCGTTTCCACCCACAACGAGAGGCGGGCGAGTTCGATGGCGAGCGGGTCGAGGTCCACGCCATAGATGCAGGATTCCACGACGGCGCGCTTGAGCCAGGCGCGGAGACGGGATTCATCAGCGACGGCCCCGAGGCGGACTTCCTTGATAAGGGCATCGAGCACGGGCGGGATGGTGCCTTCCGGAGACTCGGTGGCGGCGACGCCGAGCTTGATGATCTCCCGGGTGGTGCCGTCGGCCTGCGGGACGGTGGCGAACTCCAGCCAGTGGTGGTGGAAGACGGATTGAAACAGCGCCTCAGTGAGGTAACGGACAGCTCCCACGGGGAAGGTGCCGGATCCGCAGGCGGGATCACAGGTTTTGAGGGCGAGGATTTTCTCGGGCGAGCGCGGGATAAGTTGGCCCCGGGTGTTGCGCTCGTAGGCGAGTGGTTCGAGCGTGCGGCGGATGGTGGGACTGGCGAGGCCGGGCCGGGTGTAGAACGAGCCGGAGCCTTTCCGCGTGCCGCCCCAGCGGACGAGATACCACTCGCCGGGTAGGATCAGGCGGCGGATGAAGCCGCGTGCCACGGCCTCGATCTTGGCTGTGCGGGCGGCCACGGCCTCAGCAGAGGCGCGGCCTTTGAGTTTCGAAATCATGCCGCCGACGTCCACGGCCTTGGCGGCCCAGGCGAGTGCGCGTCGGCGTGCTTCCTCTCGGGTGGATTGGGCGGTCTCAGGATCCTCTTCGGTTTCTCCAGACTCGTCGGTGGCTTCGTCATCGTCTGACGGATCAGCCTCGTCGGACGGATCTTCGGTTTCTTCGTCAGGTTCGTCCTCGGTTTCCTCCTCGCCAGCTTCTTCGCCGGCGGGGGCTTTGTTGGATTTCTTGAAGGCCTTGATCAGGTCCTTGAGGTCGTCGTCGTCGAGGGGTTCGAGGCGGGAGAGCGGCAGGGCGGGTTCGTTGCCAAGGGCGAGGAACACCACCGCGCCTTCGTCTTCGGAGACGCAGCGGAGTTCGTAGTCGAGCAGGCCTTCGTAGAGGATGCCGATGTATTCCGAGGAGAGGTCGGAGAAGTCCACGGGCACCGTGACGGTGGTTTTTCCCCGGCCTTGGCGGATGGCCATCTGGGTGCGGGTGAGCAGGGTGAGAATTTCCAGCACCTCGCTGTCCGGCATGATCTGATGGTCCGAGTCGAAGCAGGCGGACTCGAAAACGGCGAGGGCGCGGCTGATGCCATCGGTGGACACGGCATTGCCGGGTGCGAAGAGTTCGCCGCCATAGGGAAGAAGCGGCAAGGCCTCGTGCGGGCTACCGGCGTGGACAAGGCGGCCCAGAGCGACCAGACGTGGCCAAGCACTGAAGCGGTGGCGCAGGCGCTCGCGGCCGGAACCCGCGCCGACGCGGAGGAGTTGTTCCAACAAACCGCCGAGGCTGTAGGACTGCCAATAGACGGGATTGGAGCGCGGGAGGAGATCGCGGGCCTCAGCGAAGAGGGTGAAGACCATCCGCAGGATGCAGCGGCAAGCGGCGACGTAGATGTCCTGGCGGGCGGGCGCGTCATCCATGGCAAGGAATGCCGGACCGTGCGAGGCGATGAGTTTTTCCACCGCGATGCGGACACGCTCGCCAAGGACGGCGGAGAGTTCGGACTGACCACGGCGGCTGGCCTCAATGGCAGTGAGCAGCGGGCTGGCGGGTTTTTCGGGATCGGGCGTCGCGGCGGTGAGGGCGCGGGGATCAAGCAGCAGGCGGAGGGCGTCGAACTGGCCGGCGGGTTGACCCTCGATGAACCACTGGGTGCTATCGGACTCGCACCAGGCGGAGGAGTCGCCGTGGGCGTAAATGAGCCGCCACTGGTGGCCGTTGGTGAGCAGGGCGAGGCGGTGCTGGGTCGCGCGCATCCACTCGATCACACGGGCGGCGCTGCGTTTGCCCTTACCGACGCCAAGGCGTGCGTCCGGCGAGGTAAAGACGGGCAGTGGTGTGCTGCCGGGGTGTGTCCAAAGATGGGAAGGCTTGAGGTTCTCGCCGGTGACGGAACGGCGGGAGAGATCGGCGGGGACGGCGCTGCCGCGTTGCCAAGTGCCGCCACATTTCTCGCTGAGGCCGATGGTGTCTTCGAGCAGGCAGGTGATCAGGGCGGTGCGGGTGGCAGTGTCCTCCGGGGTGGCCTGGAAGGAGACGAGGGCTTTCCGCAGGTGCCCGGCCTGCCAAGAGTTGAGCCATTCGGGGGAGTTTGGGAACAACTGGCGGAGGCGGGACTCATCGAGCAGCAGTCCTTCGTGACGGAGGGCGGCCCACCAAGCGTGTGATTCGGTATTGGAAGCGAAGGACATGGTGGGAGTCAGCGCGGGGCCGGGAGACGGATTTCGAGGGCGATGGGCAGGACCTGCACTTGGCCGGCGAGAGCGTGGCGCGCGGGTATGAGTCGGTTGATGACGCGCTCGCGCTCGTGGGTGAGGTGCTCGCGGAGGGTTTCCAGGTGCTGGGTGCGGTAGGCGAGTTCCTCCTCCAGAGTTTCCTTGAGCTTGGCGCGCTCAGCGGCGAACTCCGCGAAGAGGAAGCCTTGGTCGAGGTCGTCCTTCAGGGCTTCGATCTCGCGTTCGATCATCTCGACCTTGTTGGTCTGGATGAGCTTGGAGATTTCGCCCTGGCGGCTGTTGTAGCGCTCGGTTTCTTCGGCGAGGGCGCGGGTCTTGGCATGCAGGAGGCGCTTGGCGAGCCGCTCGGTGAGGGCTTTTTTCCAAGTGGTCAGGGAGGCTTGCACGTCATCCATCACATCGTCCCAGAGGGTGACGGATTGCTTGAGGGCTGAGTCGCCGGGTGTGGTGTCATGGATTTCCTCGCGCCAGGTGGACGGCTGGCGGTGGTCGAGCATGGCCCCGAGTTTCCCCTTGGTCACCGGCCAGGCGAAGGTGCGCGTCCAGTGGTGGAAGGTCTCGCGGAGTTCGTTCACCGCCATTTCCTCGATGTGCAGGAGGATGACGGCATCGGCACCTTTCGGCACTTCCGCATGACGCACGAGCCAGCGGTGGCGGCCAGCATCCCGGAAGCGCTCGCGGGCGAAGGCGGAGAACGCCTGGCGGAACACCGGATGGGCGAGGTGGAGCAGCGCGGTCTCGGGCTTGGGGCGGAAGACCTTGCGACCACTCTCCAAGGTATCGAGGTAGAAGCCGGGATCGAAGGTGAGGAAGGGCAAGGCTCCGGTGGTGGGCAGGCGCAAGGTGTCGTCCACGACGGCGTGCCATGCGCGGGGAACCTCGTTGGCGAACTTGTAACGCGGGATGGCGGTGGAACTGTCTTCTGCGAAGACGGGCCAGCCTTTCCAGCCAAGAGAGAAGGCGGTCTCCAAGGTGTGGCGCAGGGTGGCGGCATCGAAGTCGATCTCGCGAGCAAGCGCGGCAAGGTCGGCCTCCGGGGCGGGCGTGGCAGCGCTGGATGGCGTCGCGGTCGAGTCGCGGTCCACTTGGGTGCGGGCGCGGCGACGGTCGGCTTCGGCGACAATGGTATCGATGAGTCCACGGTCGGTCTCGCCCTCGATGAAGCGGCGTTCGAAGCCGCGGGCGAAGATTTCCCCGGTGGCACCGAGGTCGGTGCGGATCTGGTGCACCTTTTCCACGATGCGTGCGATGAAGGCGAGGTCGTGGTCGTCGGCGCTGGTGAAGTGGTGGACGAATACGTCGCGAGCCTGGCCGTGACGGTCAAGGCGGCCGTTGCGCTGCTCAAGGCGCGAGGGGTTCCAAGGGATGTCGAAGTGGAGGATGTAGCGGGCAGTTTCCTGGAGGTTGAGTCCCTCGGATGCGGCATCCGTGGCGAGCAGGATGCGGACCGGGTGCGCGGCGTTGTTGAAGGCGGCAGTGACCACGTCGCGCCCGCGCTGGTCGAGGTCGCCGAAGAGGCTGAGGAGCGCGTCCGGTGACTTGAAGTGGTCGAGCAGGCGGCGCTGGAGGTAGTCGAGCGTGGTCTTGTATTCGGTGAAGACGATTAGTCTCTCGTCGGATTTCCAAGTGCCGTCCGGGTTGCGGAGGTGAGCTTCGATCCAACTGAATAGGGACGCGAGCCGGGCGTCAACGGCTGGAACAGACACCGGGGTGTGGTCGTCGAGTCCGAGCGAGGCGAGGGCGGATTCGATGGCGGAGATTTCCCCAGATAGAGCGTCGGCCATGGGGTGGAGCCAGGCACCGATGGTCGAAGCGGCGAGTGCATTGCGGCTTTCGGCTTCGAGGTCGTCATCGGTTTCGACGCGCACAGCACGCTCGGCGGCGAAGAGTTCGCCCTCGGAGGCGACTTCGTTGGCCTTGAGGCCGGCGCGGATGCGCGACCAGGAATCGGAGAAGGTGAAGGGGCAGGACAGCAGGCGTTTCCCGAGAAGCTCGACGGCGAAACGGCCGGCCCGGAGTTTCCGTCCACCGCTTGGGGCAGTGAGGCGGCGCACGCCAGCGCGGAAGGCCGCGACGGCGGTGGAGAGGGCGAGTTCCTTCGGGGAAAGGGCGAGCGGGACAGCCTTGGGGAAGCGTTCGCAGAAACGCGGCGGATCGCTGAGGGCGTTGATCTCAGACTTGAGGCGGCGGACGTTCACGTCGCGGACGCGCTTGCGCTCGGCGTCGGACATTTCCGCCGTCCGGGTGAAGCGGACGGGATCGAGGCGCTCAAGCAAGCCGGAGAAGCTGCGGGTGTGGCCGTTGTGCGGCGTGGCGGACAGGAAGAGCTTGTGCTCGAAGTAGGGCGCGAGTTGACCGAGCAAGCGGGAGAGTTCGCTTTCCTTTCCGAGAGGGGCCGGGGCGAGGTTATGTGCTTCGTCCACGATGAGGAGGTCCCAGGCGAGATTCGGGCTGTCCTTGTGCGGTTGGGCGGCGGCGCGGAACTCTTCCAGCACGTCCGCTTGGCGGAGATAGTGGTAGGAGGTGATGATGCGCGGGAACTGTCGCCACGGGTTGGCGTCCGGGCCAAGGCGTTTGCGGATGTCGAGCGTCTGTGGGCGGTCGATGACGTCGAAGCTGAGACTGAACTTGGTATCCAGTTCCTTCTGCCACTGGTGGCGCAGGGTGGCCGGGCAGATCACGAGCACCCGGCGGATGCGGCGGCGCTGGATAAGTTCGGAAAGGATGAGGCCGGCTTCGATGGTTTTTCCGAGGCCGACATCGTCGGCGATGAGCAGAGAGATTCGCGGCATCGCCATGGCCTTGAGCAGTGGCACGAGTTGGTAGTCCTCGGTCTGGATGGCCGCATGGAAAGGCGAGCTGAGACAGGCACCGGAGTCGTCAGCTTTGGCATGGTCGGGCGAGACGTAGGGTTGGAAGGCTCCCCAGCGCACGGAGCGCACGAGGGCGTCGAACTCACGGGCGAGCATCGGGGCCTGACCGGGCTGCGGGTGCGGCATCTGGCCGGGAGAGATCGCCTCGCACTTCGCCTCCAGCTCCCAGAGGATTTGTTCGCTTGGGACTCCCTCGGTGTCCGTGTATTCGACGTCCACGAGGTGAAGCACGGGGGCGTCCTTGGACTGGTAGGGGGTGACCGCCGCGATGATGCCGTGGCGGTTCCGGACCAAGGCCATCGAGCCAACGCGGGGGATTTGCGGGGTTTGTTCGGAAATTCCGGTTTGATTACTCACTCTGTTTGATTCCTGTTGGCCGAGGATGACCAACCATTACCGCAGTTGCTAGCGGAAAAGGTTCTTTCGGGGAGGGGTGTTCGGCATGCTGGGTGGAGGATTCTCCGCCCGGGATCCATCACCCCCTATCCTGCCCGAACTCCGCACGATGATCGCGCGTGAGAGTCTTTCGCCGTAATCCTACCCAATTCTCATCGCACACCTAACGAAGTGGTGCCAATTGGCACCACTTCGTTAGACACGGTGCGGAATCCACTGCGATTGACCCCCTATCGCGGAGACTTCGTTGGGTCTGAGCGTTCCGGCATCGGCATTGCTGTCGAACATTCACTGGATTTAGGTTTCCATGCCCTGGGCCTGCCTGTTTCCGTGAGTCCGAAGAACCCGTGGATGCGCTGGTCGACCTCCGAGACCCAGTAGTGAAGTCCGTTTTCACGGGTCAGCTCTCCGGTCTTCTCGTCGATCGTCGGCTCCTTCAGGAACGCCTTGCACAGGTTCTCAATGTCCTTGAGCTCCAGCAGCCGTTCCAGGATCGGCACGCCTTCCGAGAGGATCGTCAGCGTCTGCTTGTCGGTCGCCGGGGTGAACTCCTTCTGGCGGTCCTCCGGCAGCTCCAGCACCTTGTCCCACGGCATCGAGCGCAGGCCCTTCTCTTTGTTGTCGGTGGTCTTGACCGGCGTCAGGCCTTTGCAGGTGAAGAGCCACCGCAGCATCTGCGGCTTGGACTGGATGTTGAAACGCGGGGCGTCGCTGCAGTGCTGCAGCCAGGCCTCGATGTGACCCCACTTGCCGCCGTAATACCGCTTGGCGATTTCACTGAGGTCATAGCCCTGGCCGAGCTTCACCGCCTGCCTGCACTCCAGCACGAACTCCAGCGCTCGCGGCATATCCTTCTCACGCAGCCGACGGCCGAGCAGCATCCACGACTCCTGGGCGACCAGGAGTTGGAACCGCTTGGTGAGTTCCACCTTGGAGAAATGGTAGAGCTGCCTGAGCTCATCCATCCGCTGCAGGTCCATCGGCATACCCTTCAGCGAAAACGACGTGAACATGTCGGTCACGAACGGCTGCAGGAGGTCATAGTAATACCGCTCCTGGTTCTCGGCCCTGAGCCTGTCCTGCAGGTAGGGCAGGGCATAGAACGGCACGATCACGTCGTAGATCGAATAGGGGCCGAGGATCGCGTCCGGGATCGTGGCGAACCCGTCCTCGGGATCCGGCTTGTTGGCCTTGCGCCACAGCATCAGGTCGAGGTCGTAGCGCCCGAACGGGGTGTAGGTCAGCGACACGATTTCGAGACCCATACCTGCGGACTCGTCGACGGTCTGCAAGGCGAACGCCGTGTCCATCAGCACCTTCCCATAATACTCGACGCCGAGCATATGGTGCATCCACGGAAGGTCGACCGAAAGGTAGTGGCCGATGAACTTGACGTCCGGTTCGTTGAGGACCTCGCACAGGATCTGACCGGCCTCGGCGTAGCTGCAGTCGAAGGAGTATTCCTTCCGCTCGTTCATGAAGCGGATCTGGCACCCCGCTTCCTTGCACCAGGCCAGCTGCAGGGATCTCAGATTCCCTTCCATGAACCCGCCCTTGCCCCACTCGCAGTCCGCGCTGAAGATCTTCTTCCCGCTGGCTTTCCACCAGTCAACCATCGCCCGCAGCTGCGCCTTGTTGGTGATGTAGTGGAACTCCGGCTCGATCGGCTCCAACTCGATCCCGGCGGACCGGTCGATCATGGCCTTGATCTCCTTGAAGTAGAGACGAAAGGTTTCCAGCTTTTCCGGTTTGGACAACAACATCACCGGCTTGTCCATCAACATCACCCGGGCATTGTACTTGCTCGAATAGAACCAGCCGCCCAGCGCGTCGTTGTGTCCGACCTTGATGTCCACCAACTGATCGAACACCTGCTTGCCGAAACAGATGATGATCTTCGGCTTGGCCGACATGATGTCGATGTGCAGCGACGGGGCCGCCCACGCGATCGCCTCCTTCGACGGCTTGTTACGGACCGTCTTCGGTAGCAGCCACTTCACCATCGCAGTGCAGTAGTGGTGGTCGAGGTTGATCACGCCCATCAGCGCGGCCTCGCGCAGCATGCCCCCGATCGCGCCCTTGAGCAGCTGCGGGGCCTCCCTGATCTGCACATTGTAAAACGACTCCGAGAAACCGATGGCCTCTTCCTCCTCCAACGCCGGCAGGATAAACATCACCCCGGAGTCCATCGGCCCGTGCCCGGCGACATAGAGCACGTCGTCGTGCTTCATGGTCTTGCGGACGTTGATCGGGGCGCGCCCTTCGGTGTAGTTCGGCTGCACCTCGACCAGGGTGACGTGCCGCTTGCGTCTGTCGTGATTGAAATCGACCATCGGTTCAGGAGTTCAGGTTACAGACCTCGGCGTGTCTGCGGGGCGGGGAATTCAGGATCGACTCCAGGCGCCGTATCGGCGTCCGGGTGCGGCGGGATATTCTGCAGTTCCGGCGCGGTGATCGTCGTGTATCCCTCGGGCGGTCCAGCTTGCGACTTCGCGTAAAGTTGCTCGATATAGCGCGAGGTATCCGCCATCGGATCAGGTCCCATTTCCAATAGGTCGGCCGTCTTCTGCGTGAAAAAGGTGGTGTAACGAATCTTGTAGGAGTCGGCAGGATCCGCGCCGGGCAGGGTGGCTTGCTCGCACCGAACGGGCCTGATCTCCACGAACCCGTAGCGCACCGCGTAACTACTGACCCGATTGATATTCTGCCCTCCCCACTTGAGCGAGCGCTGCAGCAGGATCCCCTCACGTACGAGGAAGTCGCGGATGAACTCCGCCGGCACCTGCGCGTGCAATTTGTAGAGGTGGGTGATCGTGAGCTCGTCCCCCGTCGGTATGTAGGTGATGCAGGAGTCCGGCGAGACCTGCTGTTCGAGCCACCCGTTGCGGGTCGCCGCGCAGAAGTCGCGGATATTTTTCACCATCAGCGCGTAGTTGCGCTCCACCTGTTCCACTTGGTCCTGCGTCCAGCGGCGGTTGTTGAGGCGCACTCGGAAGCCCGAAGCGGTCGTCGCAGCTACTATGCGGGTCGTACCGACGCAATGTCGCCCGGCTGTCAGCTCGACGGCAAGGCACGGCACGAGTGGTTGGACGATGCCGTCGAGTTTGAGTCCGGCGAATCCGGCACCCTGCACGATGTGGTTGCGGCGTCCGGATACCAGGGAGAGGAACCCGACCCCGCCGAGGAAGCCGCGCGCAACCTCGACTGGGCCTCGTTCCTCGCATCGCATTCGTCGCGTCACCGTATCGCCCTCACCGTGCTGGCGGAGGGCGGCACCATGCGCGATGCAGGCAAAAAATGCGGTCTAAAAGACACTGCCGCGTTGTTGCTAAAACGTAAGATTGCGGAGGATCCCATTGAGTTCTTCGGCATTGACGGAATCCGCACACTGCTTGCGGAGCGAAACCTAACTGGGAGTTCGATCTTCGAATGTCGCGTGAGCGGCACTTGTGCCAAGTGGCGATCTCCCCGGAACGCCCAAGGAGAAACCGATAAAGACGTGACTGCCCCGGAACTCCTGCGGGGAGTTCCGGGGCAGTATCGGACTTTTTTTTGCTCCATCCGGACTTCACCTTCCGCGAGGCCGCGATCCAACAGCCGAACAGATCGGAGGACCTTCACGTCCAGTTCCGCTCCGGTCGCACCCTCTCATCGCCAGAACCATCGAAGGCCGCTACCCGAACTATCGGCACGTGATTCCCCGCCACCTCCCCGAATCCGTCACCATTCCCGAAACCCCGCTGCGGTCATTGAACGGCAGATACAACTCCGTGCGCCTCACGTGGGAAATGCCGGGCAATCTAACATTGACTCACCGCGACGGCCACACCGGGGGCGCAATCATCGAAGAACCCGTCACCATCGAAGGCCGCCCGCCGGCGATTTCCTTCGAGCCCGAAGCCCTCGCGGACGCTTCGCAATCGGTGCCACCCTGCGCCTGGTGGATGGCCTCAACCCCGGGATGACCACCGATCCCTCAGGAAACTTCTGCCTGATCATGAACCTGCGCGTCGTCTTCGAATCTGTCACCGAACATGCCGCGTGCAAATCGCCGCCTGAGCTGGTGGAAGCTTGATGCCATCCCCTCCTGTCTGTCCAACATCGGATCGGCAGGAGGGCCCAAGGTGGAGCTATGAGGGGGGCATCTAAGGATGCCAGATCCTATCTGGCATCCGCACGTGTGGCGCTTTCCGATCGCCTTCGATTGCGAGGGCATCACCTAACCCATTGGCTGCGGTCTATCCTGCCAGCGGCCCAGCCGTGAATCGGCATTGATCTGCGATTGGTTCCAACAGTTGACGAACAATCGCACATCTTCATTTCACCCATTTCCAATCACTTGCAGCAGGCGGGTCTCTGAAAGGCATGAAACGTGGCTGCCGCGTCTCGCCTCCGCACTCTGCCGACTATCGAATACCTACCAATGTGACACCCTTTGTCACACGGCTTCATCCCGCCTTCCCTCTGATCATTCATTCCGACCCCCTGTTCCAAAAAGGACGATCCATCAGCTTTTTCCCTCGTTAAATCTAGTCACACCGGACATACTGCACTGGCAATCGGAGAATCAGTTCTGAATTGCTCCCCCTGTTACGATTCCAAACCGAGCACCGCCATGCCCGCTAACCGCACGTTCGACTCCCAGTCAGCATCCTCCTTCGCAATTCGATACGTCCAGACGGGGAAGGCAGCCTAAGCGGAAACCAGCCTTCCGCTCCTCCCGCCCAATAATGATCCGCAGCAGAAGGCAGCCCCCCCCTCAAAGTGACACATTCTGCCAAACTCCTCGTCAAGCAGCAGCCCCAAACCTCCACGCTCGCCCCCGACCTAATCCTCCGCGTCGGCTTCGCGGGGAAACGCCACCTTGACGCCACCCAGACCGAGACGGTCCGGAGGCGACTCCGGGATGTCTTCGGCATCATCGGCTGGCGGTTGGTGGAAATCGCGCCGATGGACGATGCCGTGAACGAGCGGCCGGTTCCCTCAATCGCGCGGTTTTACTCCCACCAGCGCCCGACCCTACGACTCATCCACGGCCTTTGCGAAGGAGCCGACAGCATCGCCATCGGGGTATTGCAGGACCTAGTCATGCCCGGGTTGGAGAAAGACTTCGCCGCCGTCGTTCCCTTTCCCATCGCCGATTACCGGAGCAGCCGAGAACCAGCCTTCCTGCACGAATTCGACAAGCAACTCGCCGCCTGCTCCTACGTCGTAGTCCCCGATGGCATCTACGATAATCCCGACGAATCCACCACCTCGCCCGAACGCCTCCACCTCTCCCATCGCCGCCGAGCCCGCGCCTACCGCTGCCAATCTTCACTCCTCCTCCGGCAATCCGACCTCCTCGTCGCCGTCGTCAATCCGGATCTCGGTGGCAAACCCGGCGGCACCCTGGAAACCGTCCGCTCGGCCCTCGATTTCGATCTACCCGTCGTCCTCGTCCATCCCGATACGGGCGAAGTCTTTCTCATCGAGCCCGGCGACGACCTTCTCGCCGTATTCAGCCACGACAGCGGTGCCTCCATCGGTTGGCAGGAATCCCTCGCCGCCTGGGTCACTCAAATCACCGCCGATCCCGAACGCTCCGAAGATGCCATCCGTCATGCGAGCGCCAGCCACGGGCACGGGTTGATGCACGAGTTTTTCCACCAAGCATCCGCCCAGCCCGGCACCCATTCCATCGAAACCGCCCCAGCCCGCAAAACCTTCAGGGAATGCCTCTGGGGGAAATTTCACGACCACTTCAAGCCTGCGAAATCCAAGATTCCCTCAGGGCCGTCTGCCGCCGCATTCTCCCCATGGCGCAACCGGGCGTCCTCCCTCAATGGCCGCTACTCCGGTCTCTATCGCGGGACCTATTTACTCAATCACCTGCTCGCCGTGACGGCCGTTTTATTGGCGGCATGGAGTCTCGTTCTCATGGGTGAGACCTCCACTCAGCTCTCCCAGTGGTTTCAGTCGACGGCAGACATTGCTCATGCCGCACACCCGGCAGCCGGTGCTGCGAAGGAGCACCCTCACCCACCTTGGCTGTTGCCTGTCCTGCTATTCCTCGCCGCGCTCAAACTCTGGATCGTCATCTTCATTTTCCGCAGCACCCATGCCGCCATCCATGGTGAGTGGAACGACCGCGCCGTGGATTACCGCTACCTCTCCGAGCGACTCCGAGCCCTTACCTACCTGCCACTCATCGGCAGCTTCCAGCCGCCTGCCGCAGCCCCTGCCCAATACGCCTCACGAGTCGTCCGGCAGAGTGCCGTCGATTGGTTGTTCGATTCCATAATTCGAAGTGTCTCACCAGCAAAATTCGCGAAGCCCGCCGAGATCCAACGTGACAACGCGGCTCCCATCCCGGTGAACGTCCTGCAAATTGATCCCGCCGATTCACTCAACCAGATTGGAAAATTCTGGATTCTCTCCCAAGCCGCCTACCACCGAGACAATGCTAGCACCATGCACCGCTTCAGCAGCTTTCTCGAACGCTGGGGAAAAACCCTGAACATCGCCGTGATCACCGCAGTCGGCATCGATGTTCTGCTGGTGATCGCCAAGCTGACTCATCTGGTTGGTGAACACTGGCATGACCACGCCATCGTCGCAGGTGCCCTGCTCGTCTTCATCGCCGCCATCATTCCCGCTGCCGTCGCCGCCTTCAATGGCATCCGCTTCCAATCAGAGTGTCAACGCCTCGCCGAGCGATCCGCCGTCATGCACACCATCCTCGAAGGCCGCCAGATCCCGGCCACCCAGCAGCGCAGCGGCGGCCGTCTCGCCGAAGTCACCCGACTCCACACCCGCATCCTCTCCGCTCAAGGCCATCCCGACTCCGACCCCGGCTCCTGGACTCTTGAATCTCTTCACCTCAGCGAAAAAGTCGCCAACGACTTCGTCCAGGAAGTCGCGGAATGGTCCGTGCTTTATGCGAAGGAGTTGGTAGAACCCTGACATCCCTCCCGCCATGGACAAAGCCCCCCTTGTCATCATCTTACGCACCCGCCTGCGACCTGAAGTCGTGCCCCCCAAGCTTGCTGCGGACCTGGAGCGTTTGGGCGGCCGGATGTACGAACTCGCTTCCGAAATGCCCGGCTTTCTTTCCTACAAGGATTTCCTGCTCCAATCTCAAATGCACCAACGAAAGGATTTGGCCCAGGCTGGGTGCGGGCGGCTGGAACTTAAATCCAAAATAATCAGCCAGTAATGATTTTTCTCAGCCATGCCCTTCCCGAAGACAACGAATTCACCCGTTGGCTGGCGCTGCGTCTAGCGCGGGAGGGGTATCCGGTCTGGTGCGATCTAACGCAACTGCTCGGTGGGGAGGATTTCTGGAGCGACATCGAAGACGCGATTCGCAATCGGACGACGAAGTTCCTGTTTGTCCTTTCCAAAACTTCGAACGAGAAGCCGGGGGTGCTCCAAGAATTGGCGCTTGCAAAGCGCGTCGGTAAGGGACGAGAGGGCTTTGTAATCCCGCTGAAAACCGATGATCTCGCCTCGGATGAAACAACCATCGAGTTGACGCGACTGAACTCCATCGACTTCCGGGGAGGCTGGGTGGGCGGCCTCGCAAAGCTGCTGGAAAAGCTGGAGAAGGATGGGATGCCCAAGGACCCACGCTTCAACGCGGCTGCAGTGGCAACATGGTGGCAGGACAACCTCTATTCGGGGCAGTCGATCATCGCCCGCAGCGAACCGCAGGCCTGTAATTGGTTTCCGATCCGCTCGTTGCCAAAGAGGATTTTCCTCCACTCGTTGCTCGGCGAGAAGAGGAAGCCGGAACCGCTTCCGCTGACCTATCCATTCCGACGCTTCGGGTCAGGGGTCTTTTCATTTCAAACTCCGAGGGAACTCATCCAAGCCCTCGAACCCATGGGGATCACCGTGGAGGAATCGCGCCCCTTGGATACCGAGGGCTTCTACTTTGGTGGTGAGCCCGGGATGAACATCGCACGAGATGAGGCGGCCCGGATCATGCACGCGCTGCTGAAAGACGGCTTTGAACGCCGATGCCTAACCGGTGGGCTGAGGCCCTACGACCTAGCCGGGGCGGCAAGGTGTCTTTGGTTTTC
The DNA here is from genome assembly GCA_040388015.1 of Verrucomicrobiota bacterium. Lineage (GTDB taxonomy): Bacteria > Verrucomicrobiota > Verrucomicrobiia > Verrucomicrobiales > Akkermansiaceae > Luteolibacter. Next base: position 47,204 of record JAZKCQ010000016.1, read on the forward strand.
CGACGGCTTTCGTGATGGGAACAAGGTGGAATTCACGGACCTTGGTAGGAAGAAGACCTATCGTCGGATGGTGGGCCGGAGCAAACTGTTAGCGCGTGACGGGGAGGAGCGGTTCCGCACCTGGCACTTCGGGATCCAACCGCAGGTGATCCGCTGGCCGGAACCGATCATCGCGATCAAATCGCACGTGGTGTTTTCGGAGGATGGGGCGCTTTACGAAAGTGCCACCCGCCAACACAGCTCGCGCCGGAGCCAATGCCGGATGTGGCACAACGATACATGGCTCGCGCGAATGCTCGCGGCGATGGCGTTTCTAGCAGAGAAGGGTTCGGAGTCATTGATCCGGATTCCACTGGGAGAGGATGCCGCGTTCGAGGTGGACTCGCGGCCAGTCCGTTTTGAAAGTCCCGTCTCGTTCGACTCAGTCTTGTCCGAAGCCGCTCCGGATGACGATGAACTCGACGCAGAGCCAATTGAAGAAGAGGAGGAAGAATGCCCGATCTGATCCACCTGCCCGAGCCGCGCCTGCTTTTCGGCTATAACCAGTCTTTGGAAGATCCGAGGGACGGACTGACCCTGCTGGGTCCACATGATCCGGCGCAGAACTACGGCGTGAAATACGGAGTCGTCGCCACGAAGGAGGGCAGCCGACGTTTGAGGAGCTGGATTTCGCAGCTTCAGGGGCCGATTTCCGAAGTAGGGAAAGAACGCTCCCGGCCACCCTATCCGGGATTCGAAGCCGCCTTCGGCATGCCTTGGAGCGTGAATCCGGCCTTGGAGCTGAGCTTCGGGGAGGAGGAACTGCGAAAGGTCGTGATGCTGAATGATCGCCACAAGCGGAACTTCGAGACGGTTCGCTTCTTCACGGACCTGATCCTTCAAGCGATCCGCAACGAGGAGGTGAAGCCGGAGGTATGGATCATCGTCATTCCGAACTTCGTGAGGCAGTTCTGCCGTCCGGAATCAGTCGTCATGAAAAGCGATCGGATCGAGGCCACTGGCCGCATGAGCATGAGCGCCGCGCGAAAGGCGGTAGATTCACCATTCTTGTTCGAGCAATTGAACAAGGACGCCGAGGCCTATCAGTATGAGCCCGATTTCCACAATCAGCTGAAGGGACGGCTCCTGGCGGCTGGGGTAGTCACGCAGATCATTCAGGAAGGGACGATCGCGCATCATGAGTTTCTCAAGCCGAACGGACGACCGCTCCAGAATCTCGACTCGTTGCAGTCCCAGATTGCGTGGAACATCAGCTCGGCGATGTATTACAAGCTGGGTGCCCGGCCGTGGAAGCTGGATGGGGTGCGCGAAGGAGTCTGTTATCTCGGGCTGGTCTTCAAGCAGGACACCAAGCACATCGCACCGGAAACCGCCTGCTGCGCGGCTCAAATGTTCCTCGACTCCGGCGATGGTGTGGTTTTCAAAGGGAACATCGGCCCTTGGTATGCACCCAAGACCGGCGAATTCCACCTGAGCGCTGCAGCCGCTAGAACGCTGCTGGAGCAGGCCTTGGAATCTTATCGATCCAAGCATTCCGGCCGGAATCCCAAAGAGGTATTCATCCACGGAAAAGTCCGCTACTCAGCCGAGGAGTGGCGGGGATTTCTGGACGCCACTCCCAGTGAGACAAATCTGGTCGGCGTGCGAATCCATGAGGCGAAGCGCTTCCGTCTCTATCGAGTCGGTTCCAAGATGCCCGTGCTGCGAGGGCTGGCATGGGTTCAGAGTCCTCGGAGTGCCATCCTCATGACGAGAGGCTATATTCCCCGCCTGGAAACCTATCCAGGCATGGAGGTTCCGCTTCCGTTGGAAATGGAAATCTGTCGAGGCGAAGCCTCCATCGAGCAGGTTCTGAAAGACGTGATGGGACTGACGAAATTGAACTACAATTCCTGCCGCCACTCGGACGGTTGGCCAGTTACGCTCAAGTTCGCCGACGCAGTGGGCGAGGTTCTCATCAGCGGACCGGCGATCTCCAACGCTCCGTTGGCATTCAAACATTATATTTGATGCCATAAACTAAGAAGCTCATTAGATCATGAAATAAAGCTGCAAAGAATCTCTTCGAACGTTAGCCGACCTTCCCCCCCCACACAATCCACCTCGTCGACCTCATGCAAGCCCTCCGCATTTTCATCAGCAGCCCCGGCGACGTCAAAGAGGAGCGCGAACGCGCCAAAGATGTCGTGCAGATGCTCCGTCGTCGTTACGCTAGGAAGTTCACCCTAGTCCCCGTGGTCTGGGAAGACCTCCCCTTGGAACCCGACATGTCCTTCCAACAAGGCATTGATCTGTTCCTGCAAAACCCCGGCGTTGATGTCGCGGTTTTCATCCTCTGGTCCCGTCTCGGCTCGCCGCTCGGCGCATCCATCCGCAAGGCCGATGGCTCAGCCTATCGATCCGGCACCGAGCGCGAGTATGATCTCATGATCCAGGCCCGCGCCCAAACCCGGGCAGTTGGGGGAATACCGCGACCGCGCATGATCGTTTACACCCGGCGTGACCAATCTGCCTTCGAAGCTCGCCTTCGCAATAAGACCACATCCGACATGGAGGAAATGGTCAGTCAAAAAAAACTCGCCGAATCCTTCATGAAGGAGACTTTCAACGACTTCGAAACTGGAGAGAACATCAGCGCCTACCATCCGTTCACCGGCCCCGTCAATTTCACTCAACGTCTCCGCACCCACCTCCAGGCCATCCTCGACGAAATCGCGGGAGACATGGACGAAGTAATCTGGGATGTGGAGACCCAAGGGCCGCCCTTTCTCGGTCTGGACGCCTTCCAGCCCGAGCACGCCGAAGTATTCTTCGGTCGTGAGGAAGAAATCCTCGAGGCCCGCAACTCACTCAAGGAAAAAGCCGGCAACGGCTGTGCCTTCCTCCTCCTTTCCGGTGCCAGCGGCAGCGGAAAATCCTCCCTCGCCCGCGCTGGAATCCTCCCGGAAATCCTCGCCCATGAGCCCGACGAACACGCCGAGGTCTGGAAATCCCTCATTGTCACACCCTCTGAACTTGGTCCCGACCCCATCCTATCCCTTCTCAACCGCCTCACTGAAACATCCCTTCTGCCGGAACTCAGCGACCAAGTCCCATCGCTGGAAAAACTCGCTTCCGATCTCACCAAGGACGCCGCCGGCTTCTTCGATTACTCTTTCAGCAAAGCCATCCAAGCCGCCGCCAACCGTCTTGGCGGCAGCGTCCGCTTCCTCATTGTCCTCGACCAGCTTGAGGAACTCTTCACCAAGGACGCTCTCACCAAGGAGTCCCGTACTGCCTTCCTTTCCCTCATCGAAACCCTGGCTCGCAGCGGACACTTCTGGATCATCGCCACCATTCGCAGCGATTTCTACCAAGAGATCCAGAGCGAACCCGCCTTAGTCCGCATGAAGGAAGGCCGCGGTCTGCTTGATGTCCTACCGCCCCAGCCCGATGCCATCGCCCGCCTTATCGAAGAACCAGCTCGCCTTGCAGGACTCACCTTCGAAGAAAAAAACGGGCAGAGACTCTCCAGTCGTATTCTCCGTGACGCCGTTCATCACGCGGAGCTCCTCCCCCTCCTCGAATTCGTCCTGCTTGAGCTCTCCAACCATACCGACGATAAGAATCAACTCACCCACGCGGCCTACGACATACTCGGCGGGGTCGAAGGCGCCCTGCGCCGAAAGGCGGAGGCCACCTTCAAGACCCTCCCCAAAGACGCCCAGGAATCTCTCGGACAAGTTCTCCAGGCACTTGTTACCCTCGGTGAAGATTCCGCCACCGGCGGCGAATCCGACAAGCCAATCCGTCTCCGTGCCCGGCTCGAGGATTTCCCCGAGGAAACCCCCCCCCGCCAACTGATCGAAGCCTTCACCGATGCCCGCCTTTTCACCACCGCCCAATTCGACGGCACCACGGAACCGACCGTCACCGTAGCACATGAATCACTCCTCCGGGCATGGGACCGCGTTGAAGCCTGGGTCGAAACCAATCGTGATTTTCTTCAGCAGCGCCGCCGCCTGAGACGGGCCTTGGCACTCTGGGAACAAAACGACCGCCATCAGGACTATCTGCTTTCTCCCGGCCTGCCTCTTGCCGAAGCCTTGCGGATGCAGGGGGATCACAGAGAGAATCTCGACGATTCTGAAATCCGGTTCATCACATCGTCGGAGGATAAGAAGATCGTGGCCGAGAGGCGGAGCCGTAGAATGAGACGTGCCGCGGTCGCCGCCTTGTCCTCGCTCTCTTTTCTCGCTGTCGTTGCCGCGTTGGGCGCTTCGCTAGGCTGGATCGCGGCCAGGAAAAGCGCCCGCGAGGCAGGCGAACAGGCGCAGGTCGCCATCAATGAAGCGCGTCGCGCCGACAGGGAGCGCGACAATGCGGTTAAGGAATCCCAAAGATCCCAGCTTGAGGAAGGCCGGGCCTGGCTGGAACGGGCGAAACTTTCCAATACCGTCGGAGACAATCTCAACGCCGTTTTTCAAGCCGCTCGTGCCGTCGGATTTCATGGCTACGGCAATGATGGTGTGAAGAAGAGTGAGCACCCCTCGCTTCTCGGACAGGGCATGACGGATCCAGCACTCGAAAAAAGCCGTCTGGAGGAGAAGGAAAAAGTGGTGGAGTTTATCGATACGCTACGCCCGACCCTGCTTCCTATCTGGTCCAGCCCAATTTCCACCCAACATGTGGCATCCGTTGAAAGCGTGGTCTACAGCCCGGATGGATCACTCATTGCAAGCGGATCGGGCGATCATTCGGTCAAGATATGGGACACGAGGACCGGGAAACAGATCCACATCTTCGAATCACATGAGCTCAAGGTCCGCTGCGTTGCATTCAACTCGGACGGAACTCTCCTTGCCAGCGCATCGGAGGATCAATCTGTAATCGTATGGGACATCAAAAAAGGAACCAAACGATATAAGCCGGGCAAGCACTCCGGCTACGTCACCTGTGTGGCCTTCAGCCCTGATGACAGAATAATGGTGACCGGATCGGAAGATCACTCCGCCAAACTCTGGAACGTTTCCTCAGGCGAGGAAATCGGCACTCTGAAAGGGCACGACAAAGCCATCACCAGCCTGGCGTTTTCACCAAGCGGAGACCGATTGATCACCGCGTCCAAGGATGGATCCATGATTCTTTGGGATACTAAGTCCCTGTCCGAGGTCCGGACTTTCACCGGCCATGAAAATGAGGTCAGATGTGTTAAATTCAGCCCGGACGGGACCTTGATCGCGAGTGCGTCAAGTGATGGCAAAATCAAACTATGGGATCCCGAGACAGGGACGGAAAAATTTCCGGATCTGGTATTCCCACATCCGGGCAGCTCCTTCGGTTATGTCAACACCCTCGACTTCAGTCCTGACGGCAAACGACTTGCCTGTGCGACGGGAGACTTCCGCGGCACCAATCTCAGGCTATGGGATCTCGAAAACTTGAAAGAGATCCAAGCGATTGAGGGAAACTGGGATTCGATTTCCAGCATCGACTTTAATCCTGATGGTAGCCGCGTCGCCTGCGGTGCAAGTGATGGGACGATCCGGATCTGGGACGCGACCTTGACCCATTCTTTTTCGCCCCAGGCGGGTCATGCCTATGCAGTTGCCAAGGTTGCCTTCAATCCCGAGGGAACGCGGGTCGCGAGCGCTTCAGCCGACGGAACACTTAAGATCTGGGATCTCTCATTGGGCCGGGAACTACACACGTTATCGGGACACTCAAGAGAGATCAACTGCATGGCCTACAGTCCTGACGGCAGGTGGATCGCGACAGGATCCAATGACAATTCGATCATTCTATGGGATGCCGAAACCGGCTCGGAGATCCACACGCTGCGCGCTCATACCGACAGAGTTCTAAGTCTTTCTTTCAGCCCTGACGGACTGTCGCTAGTCAGTGGATCGAGGGATCATCACATCCTGCTCTGGAACTGCGAATCGGGGGAACCGATGAAAACCTTCTCTTCGAGATCGACATGGGTGACCGGCATCTCATTCAGCCCAGATGGGAAAAAAATCGTTGCGGGCCTCCTGGACGGGACCATTGATTTGATCGATTCCTCGTCCGGAGAAATACTGTGGTCCCTGAAGGGCCATTCATCCGATGTCGGTTGCGTCGCTTTCAGCCCGGACGGAAATTCGTTTGCGACCGGATCCATGGATGGAACGATCAAGATCTGGGATGGCCTTTCCAATGAACCGCTGTCCACGCCGGAGAAAAGCGGCAAGTGGATCACCAGCCTGGCATTCAATGGAGATGGATCCCGGCTCGCGAGTGCGACGACCGGGTCTTTCGAAAATTTCGTCGGACTGTGGGATGTTAAAACCGGAAAGTTAACCGCGAAACTGCCTTTCGAAAATTTCGACGTGACCGCAGCCTTCAGCTCGGATGGGAATCGGATCGTCACGGGCTCGAGCGATAATTCGGTGAGAGTTTGGGATGTGTCCTTGTCAGGCCACGGAAGCCGGACGCTTGATCATTCCGGCGTTGTTTCGGGAATGGCATATAGCCCGGACGGAACCATTCTCGCCAGCGTCGCGGATTCCAAGCTCTGGATCTGGGATGCCAGTTCGGCGAAACAATTCGCCGCGATTTCCAGCGGGAATGGCGCTTCTGAAACGATCTGCTTTAGTCGGGATGGCAGATATTTGGCAACCGGCACCTATAAAATACGAGCCGGCACTATCAAACACGCCATCCAAATCAGGGATGCCGCGTCGGCCACGGAAATCAAGACGTTCCAACGTGAGGAACAATACATAACGAGCCTCGATTTCGACCCGGAAACCAGTCGCCTGGTGAGTACTTCGGCGGAGTCCACGCTCAAGATATGGGATATCTCCAAAGGTGATGTCATCCGTGAGATCAAAGGTCCGTTGGATCAAATCGAGAATGCCGTCTTCAATCCCGATGGAACACAGATCGCCAGCTGGTCCGTTTCCGCCAAGCCATTGGAAGTTCATCGAATTTCCATTTGGTCGGTTGATTCTGGCGAAGAGCTTCAGCACATCGATGGTCAGGGCTATGTCACCGGCAGTCTGACGTTCAGCCCTGACGGGAAGCGTCTCGCGGGGGTAACGGAGTTTGGGAAAATTCAATATTGGGACTTGGGAAATCTACAACGCATTGATAGCGATCCGGAATTTTCCTTCTCATCGAAATACTTGGCGATGAGTCCGGATTTAAAGCACCTGGCCAAGATTTACCGATCGAATCAAATGTCCATTATCCTGCAGCCAGTTGGGATAGTGGCCCCAGATATCCTTGGGATCGAAGCCTCGGGATTGGTAAAATTCGAAGGCAAAACCATCGAGCAGCAGCACGTCGGCAGCTCTCTATATGAGCCCCTCAACCCAACTACCGGATTTTTTGAAATCAGCGGACCTTCAGATACTTCATCCACACCGTTGGCTGTCGAAGGAGACCGTCTGCGGCGATGGGCCGAATCCAACCAATGGAGGGCGGCGATGAATTGGTGGAACAAGGGCGGTGGACAAAAATTTACAGAGCTGGAGCGTCCTTATCTGACACTTCTTCTGAACAGCGCCAACGATCCATTCGCAATCCAAGGTGATGATTCCCTGAAAAGGATCTTCGAAGAAACAAGACGCCTGCTTTCAAAGAAACATCTTCAAGATCCGCTGGTCGGTCCTGGAATTCCCAACCTCGTCAAAAAAGCAGTCTTCCACCCCTCCGGCATTACCGATGAGGCGTGGCTGAGTTTCTTAAAGATTCTCATCGACTCAGCTCCACTCGCCATTCTCGAAACGATTGCTGCCAGTTTGTCATCACAACGAAGATCGGAAGAGATCTCCCCAGAGCAAGTGCATCTGTTGAATGTCACCGCTCTTCAACTGGTGTCTGCCTATCCGGATTCGCCCGCAATCATGGAAGCTTCACTGAAGGCGTTCCCTGCCGGCGATCCCAAACTGACGGCAATCGAAGATCGCTTCCTGCAAAAAGCCGATGCGTCGTACGTCCATTTCTCAGAAACGGCGTATGCCGCGGCAAAGCAAGGAGACGCCCCCCGGGCCCGTAGAATCGTCGAACAAGGGAAGCGGAAATTTCCAGAGGTTAAATCCGTTCATCAAATGGCGGGATGGACTTACATCCTCTTGCAGGATTTCCATGCCGCGCTGGCCTCATTTGAAACCTGCATCGTTTTGATAGGGAAGAACGAGGACGAGCAAGAAGCCTACGATCTGCCCGATTACGATTCGCAGACTGGCTTGTCCCTCTCGCAATGGTTTTGCAACCAACGGGAAAATGGCATCGAGAGCTATCGCATACTCATCGTGATGGGCAGGCGGGCAAAACTTCCGGTGGCATGGAACGATCCAAAGAAGATAGCCGGGCTCAATTTTACTGAACCCGAGAAAGTCGCCCTTGAAGCCATCCGCGCGGCGACAATCGCCAAACATCCAGAGTTCGCGCCAGATGCCAGTAACGCCAAGTGAGGCGACCGTGTCGGCAGCATGTAAGCAGCCGACTCATCAGAAAGACCGAACACCTCCCCACATCTCTCTGCGACCTCCTCGTATGGCTTCCAAGGTTTCGGTCAGCATCCTGGTCAACCTCGCCCATGCCTATCAGGCGGCCGGACATTCCGAACTTGCGATCAAAAGCATAGACCGGGCGAAGGCCATCGCGGAAGAACTCGATGGACCTGCGGCGCTCATCGTCCACCTGAGAGCCGCCCGGGCCACGATCTCGATGGAGATCGGCAGGCACAACGGCCCGGCGCAGGGAGCGGGGAAATTCGCCCTCGGCGGCCCGATCAGCCGTGAGGATGCGGCGTCCATGCTGGATGCCCTGCAGGTGAGGTTCCGATCCGCCGAGTTCCCCGAACTGACGGAAGCCGAGCTCAAGGAACTTTTTACATACCTCAAGTCGATCAGCGGCCTGCGCTCCGATGCCACGGTGCGCGAGAAAATCGAATCCGCGGTGCAGAGTTGGCAGGCCGGGGACATGCGGGCGACCCAGCGGATCATGGCGCAGTCGAAGCGTGAGATCGATCTGCTGCGCCCCCGTGGGGCTGAGATAACCGAAGACTCGTTGCTATCCTATCTGGATCTCTATCTGGAACTGGCCCGCGGGTATCTCGATACCAACCAGCCGACCGAATACCGGAGGACGCTCGAAACGATCAATGTGGTGGTACCCCTCAGAATAGCTCACCCTGCGGCGGACTTGGACCTTTCCGCTACAAGGGACTTTCGTAGGGAGCGGCTTCCACCCTTACTTTGAATCTTGCGCGCCTCAGTACAACGACAGCCTCCTGCGATAGCCTCTCCCAGGTCCAGAGACGACCGAGGTGGCGACTGGCAAGATTTTGTGGATGGCTACTATTGCTCCGCTATCGGAGCTTGACGCTATTTGAGAAAATCCGGATGTTTGCTCCGGAATGAGAGCTTGCTTAGCCGGGCGGAGCGACCCAACAACACAGTGAACTGTTACTATTTGCGATAATCAACCAGTGGGTCCCTTGTCAATCGGGGTCATGCGTGACCTCCGGGTCTGTGGACTTCAAAATGGGTTTGCGCAATCCCGCAGACTACTCTGAGTCATCTTGCACAAGAGGATCAAGCACGCCGGCTCCGCACCGGTGAAAACATCAGGGATGATATTCCCAACCATTTTCCGATGAAAACAAAAAAGAAATCCTTGATAGTCGCCGCGATTGTATTCGCGGTAGCCGCAGTCGTCGTGGTTACACACCCTTACGACACTGGGAGATTGGCGCGGAAGGTATGGCAGGCCGTTGGCGGCCAGTGATAAAAACCTCAGGGGTGAAATGCGCTGCCAATGCCCCATCTAAAGGGCGGGCGTCGTGACGGCAGAGCGGATTTGCGGTTCGTAGGAAACGGAGTGCGGGTTCCGAACCCGGGCCCTGTCCAAATCCGATAGAAAACGCGGTCCAATGAACGGTCCAACGATAGTGACTCTATGATCCGGGTTAGCGCCTCTCGCCCTGTCGGAGCTAAAAAAAGGGGGACTTCGTGAAGCCCCACCGGCTTCACGAAGTCCTTTGACCAGCGATGCACTTCATGCGGCGATAGCGGGTGATGCCGACGATGACAGGACAGCCGTTGATTGTGGCTTCGGTGGGTTTGTTGCCGTTGCTGGGCGTGCCCTGCGACCAGGCTTGCTTCGTGCGGTTCCTTACCGAAAGGGATTGGACCGGCTCAGGCGGCTTCGGCGTCCGCCTTGTATTTGAGCTGGTCGGTGGTGCATTCCGCGGTGGGGATGTCGCAGCGCTTGCCGAGATAGACTGGTTGATAGATCGAACCGCTTTCCCTGAAAGCATACAAGTAGCGAATCTCGACCACCTCGCCCGAAGCCGGGACGGCGTGGTTGGGAGGAATGGTGACATTGCCGGCACCGACCAGTTCATTGCCGTCGAACAGGCCGAGGGTGACGCTGCGCTTGGAATTGCGGGCGGTGACGATGAATGAGGCACTCTCGACGAACTTGTATTTCAACTGCGTGCCGCCTGAGTTGGGGCGACCGGGGCTGTAGTGGGCATCGACTTCCTTGAAGACGACTCCCTCGCGGTTGGTTTGGCGGAGTTCTTCGTAGGTCTCCACCTTGTCGTCGGGGTCAATCGAGGTGCTGACCCAGCGGAGCGCTGGTTGATTCGTTGGAATCACCATGATAAGCCCGGCGAAGCGATCCATGTAACGGCGCTGGCGGATGTCGTTGCCTTTGACTTCCAGCAGGTCGAAGGCGTGGAGGGTGTCGCCCACGGCCTCGCCGTCGATGAGCACATCAAAGGGGATTTCCTCGATGGCCAGGCGGATGGTGTCCGGAATGGCGACGATGAGTCCGCGGCGATTGATGCCGGTGATTTCATCGCCCTGCTTGCGGACCATGAGCCGGCGGCCGTCGTGCTTTTCCTGAAGGCAGTGGGTTCTACCGGTCAGCAGGCGCGACACTTCGCTCTTCTCAACCGGGTTGAGGAGCTGGCAGCGGATGCCGGTGTCGCGTCCCTCGTCACCAGTCTGCTGATAGTTGGTGGCGGGTTGATGGTCGGGCTTGTAGCCCTTAGCGACTTTGGACGCGACGAGCCTTTCATACACTTTGAGGGCGGTGGCGAGTGGCAGAGGAATATCGGTTTTGGTGCCGGTTGTGAGTGTATTGCCGCGGCGACCATAGGCGAAGGTGACGATGTAGCCGTCGTCCTTCGCCTCGACCGCAGTTTGATAGACTTTGTCGGACGAGCCCTCGCGATAGTGGAGTGAGGTGGATGTGATGGGGGTGGTATTCATGTTTCTGATGGAATTGTTGGTTTGGTGTTTTGTGGGGAAAGGCAAAGGGCCGCCACGGAGAAGTCCTTCTTCTCCATGGCGGCCCTGGTGTGTGGTCCCGCCGACGCTTGGGCATGTCGTGCCGGCGGGATGGTCCTTCGGTTGGGAAGGACGGTGTTGGTACAAATTGTGTCAGTTCGACTCGGCGATCCGTCGGGTATTGCGCTTCGCGGGTGTCGCACGGCTGGCGGCTTCGCGGGCGCGGCCCTTGGCCCAATGGCGGAGGGTGGCGATCTGGCCATCCATCAGCTGGGCCAACGGAACGGTGTTGGTAATGGCCATGACAATGTCCTTGGGACCGGGTTCGCGGCCGTCGGCGTAGGCCTCGTGCAGGGCGTCGATGAAGACCGCTTCGATTTCCGCACCGGTAAACTGCTCGCAGGCGCGGGCCAGGACGACGGTGTCATAGTCGGTGGGGCGGCGGCCGTGGCGATTGATGACGATGTCCCAGATTTGCGCGCGCTCCAGGGCATCCGGCAAATCGACGAAGAATAGTTCATCGAACCGCCCCTTGCGCAGGAACTCGGGGGGCAGCTTGCTAACATCGTTGGCGGTGGCCACGACGAAGACGGGCTTGTCCTTTTCCTGCATCCAGGAAAGGAAGCTGCCGAAGACCCTGGACGAGGTGCCGCCATCCGTGGAACCGCTGGACTGGCTGCCTGAGAAACCCTTCTCGATTTCGTCGATCCACAACACGCAGGGCGAAATCGCCTCGGCGGTTTGAATGACGGAACGGAGGTTGGATTCCGATTGGCCGACGATGCCGCCGAAGACGCGCCCCATGTCGAGACGCAGCAGCGGCAGGCCGAAAGCTCCCGCGGTGGCTTTGGCTGTTAGCGATTTGCCGGTGCCGGGGGTGCCGACAATTAGAAGACCCTTGGGAGCGGGCAGACCGTAGGCCTTGGCGGATGCACTGAAGGCGCCGCCGCGGCGTTCGAGCCATTCCTTCAACTGATCGAGGCCGCCGATGTCGTCGAGAATGGTGGTGGCTTCCACCACTTCGACCAGGCCGTTGCGCTTGAGCGCGCGGGCTTTTTCACGGGCGATGATCCTGGGGTCGATGCCATTGGTTTCGACGACGGACAGGGCGAACGCGTTTTCCGCTTCCGTGGTGGTTAGACCGAGGGCGCTTTGCAGGGCGGATTCACGAAGAACCCCATGAAGGTTCTTCAGCTTGGCCGATTCCATGATGCCGTCGAGAACGACACCGAGCTGCGTGCTATCAGGCAGGCTGAAATCGACGTGAGTGATTTCGCGATCCAGCTCAGGCGGGAGCTTGAGCCGGCAGCCTAGCAGGATGATGGTGTGGCCATTGGCCTTGGCGACCCGCAGGATGTCCTTCATGCGACGCACTAACATCGGATCACTCTGGTCGAAGTGCAGTTGCAGGTCGCGCAACAGGACGACGTGGCGCTGGCTGTCGGATGCGAAGAGCTGATCCAGCAATTGGAAGGCTTCGAGCGGATCCGGGCACGGGGTGACACGGCTTTCTTGAGTGTCAACGAGACCCTCGGTGGAGGACCAGGCGTGGAGTCGACGGTCGAGTGTGGTGCAGACGGAAGCGATTTCTGCTTCGGCCCGCGCTTCCTCGGAACTGATGATGGCGAGACCGGGGTAACCGGCTCGCAGATAAGTGATGAGTTGGTTTTGCATGATGTTTGGAAATGAAAATGCCCCGGTCTCGCTAGGAGAACCGGGGCCGGTTTATTTAAGGTTAGGGTGGATTTCCTTCAGTTGAGCAACTTCAGGATTTCAGCACGGCGCGTGGCGAGTTGGCCGTAACGTTGCTTCAACTGATCCAGGGATTTGCTCGCTAGATCCGCATCGTATCCGGCATCTATGGCAGAATTCGCGCCTTGGGCGGCTTCCCGGTAATTGCCGTTATCGAGACCTTGCGCTCCTGCGAGCAAACCGAACACCGCGTTGACGCCCGCCTTGCCCATCTCGGCCTCGTAGCGGGAGGCGGCGTTTTGAATGCTGATCATTTCGCCTTCAACGGCACCGAGTTCGGCATTCAGTTTTGCTTTGTTGGGACCGCAGGCCACGAGGGTAAGGGCGATGGCCAGGATGCATAGGATGATTGATTTCATGATTTGGTTTTGGGGGTTGTTGGTGGTGGAAACAGAACCTCGGTCCCGCCGATTGCTCCAGCATTGGAGCAATCCAAGGGAGCCGCGCGGTTAAGGTCAAGGCTCCAAAGTCGGAGCAATGAAGGTGATCGGACAGAATCTAGTGGGCAGACGCGTCCGGGAAATCAGGATGAAAGCGGGCCTGACTCAGGAAGCGCTCGCCGCGAGGTGCCAGACGCAGGGGTGGGATATTAGCCGCGGGACCTTTTCCAAAATCGAAGCCGGCTTGCGACGGGTGAACGATGCTGAGGTGGTGATTCTGGCTAGAACCCTGCGCTGTACCGTGGCCGACCTAATGGAAGGGTTTACAATCAAGGCGGTGATCGCCGTGGTTCGGAACAGCGAGAGCGCCAACTGATTTCAGGCCGGCTGCAGGTTGTCGCGTTCCCAGACGAGGCAGGCCTCGCGCGAGGGATGGCAGTGGAGGAGCTTGTCGGATGAGGCGCAGTGGACCTTCCAGAGTTGGGTGCGTTCACAAAAGCGGATGTCCGTGGCCCGGAAGACTTGCAGTCTTCCGAGCGCACGAAGATCGATCGCTTCGGTGTAGAGGCAGTCGATCTGACCGCCGGAGTTGAAGCGGAGGGTTTGGCTCATGGTTTCAGCCTCCTTCTCCGAGTTGTTGGTGGTTCTGGTGGCGTTGGGACTGCCGCCAGAAATCGGGTTTGCGGGTGCGCTCCCGGGGTTTTCCTAGGGCGTCCTCAATCGCCTTGGTGGCGGCCACGCAGCCTTTGCCGTGGAATCCCACGGCCTCGACGGTGAGTTCGCCGATGGCGGAAACCCTGACGAGAATGCGGCGGCTCACAGCGAGCCTCCTTCCAAGGTGAGGAGGATCGAGCCATCGACTTCCTGCCTGCGGGTGGTGCGAAGTCCGCGGCAGCGGGCCTCGCGAATGGTTTTGTGGACACCGTAGGATTGGAGCAACCGGCCGTAGCCGATGCCCACTTCCCGGGCGGCGTGACCGTCCCACCAATCGGTGGTCAGGCCATAGGTTCCGTCGTTCTCCTGCGAGGGATCGACGGCGATGTCATAGGGACCCTTGAGCATGATGACGTGAGGGGCCTGGCGGGTGATGCCCGCGTAGCCCCGACAGTTGGCGTTCTGAACGAGCTTGAGATCCATTTCGGAGCAGGCGTCGTTAAGGGCGTCCAGGTCACGGATCTGGGTTTGGATTGTGGTGAAGTGTGACATGATGGAAGGTTGTTAGTTTTCAATGTTCAGAGGAGGATGCGGCAACGGCGACGGTCGTAACAGGTCGCCCTTGCCGCAGTTCGGAGATGGTGTGTTGGCGTGACGAGTGGTGGTATTGGCTGAAGGAGTGGTTTTGGGAGTGGTTGGGGAAAATAAGGCTATTGGGAAGAAATCGGCGTGTCGGGTGAGGGTGGTGGCGTGTTGGGAGAAAGGGACGCTTCCGGGCGTCCTGTCTGGACACCCGGAAGCGGTGGGATTGCTCAGCTGACGGCGGCGAGCTTGCGCGTGCCCATTTGACCAAAGCGGGCGACGACCTCGCGGGCGTCGCCGCGGGCAAGCTGGACCGCGTTTTCGCGCAGACGTGTCAGGCCGTCGGTCAGGCTCGTCATGGCACTGCTGTTATTGCGGTAATCTTCGGCGCTGCGGGTGAGCAACTCGCGGCGGAAACGTTCTAATGTTCCCTCCAACTGCTGGTCGCCGGCGAAGTTCAACGTGCGGAAGCTATCGATGAACGTGCTGAGTCGGTTGAGCGTGCGCTGGTGGACACCGTTCTCCGAGCCGTCGATGGTGGCGAGCACCTCGCTGGCAAGCCGGGCGGTCTCCTCGCGCATGGAAGCGACGCTTTCACGGATGAACCCGTCGAGATCGGCTTGCAGGCGGCGTGACGCTTCGTCGGCTATGCGGCGACGGTCCTCCGAAACTTCGAGCTGCTCCATGCCTTCCGCGACTTCCAGCCGGATGCTGTCGGGTGCGGCGATCTGGAACAACCGTGTCTCGAAGCCAAAGCGCTTGGCAATGTCACCGGCCGGCGGAAACGATTGCTCGATGGTGGCGATCAGGCGTTCGGCGCTGCCATTCAGGTTGAGGGCGGCCTCGCGCCATTCAACCATCGCGGTTTCACGCAGGGGCGCGTAACCGGCGACGAAGTCGAGCGTCGCCTCGCGAAACTCATCACGGAGCTTTTCAAGCTTGTCCGTCAAGTCGGCCAGGCGTGGATTTGGCACGAAGCGGCCGATGCCCCCCAGGAACGGGAAGCTCGAACTTTCGACCGTGGCATGCGTCCGCGACTCAATGAGGGCGAATGCCGCCAGGGCATCGCGGGGGATGAGCCGCTTGTGACCGAGTTGGATGAGCCGGTCGCTGACATGCGAGGGATTGAGCCCGAGGTCTTCGGGGTTAAGCCGCTTGCAGCCGCGCCAGTAACGGACGGAGGCGGAGACGAGGACTCCCCTGCGGCAGATGCCGTCGAGGAGGGTTTGATTGGATGATGTGGGATTCATGATTTTCATTTTCTAGGAATTGTTGATTGGTTGGTGGATTGAAATGAAAACGCCCGCCTGGTCGGAGCGACCGGGCGAGCGTGGATGTTAGGGTTCGATTATCTCCGGACGAGGACTGCCACCGCGAGGGTGGCACCCGCGCCCAGGACGAGCGGCAGCCAGAAGTCGCTGACGAGTTGCAGCGTCAGCGCCGTGAGCGAGATCACGGCGAAGACGTGGATGTAGGGCTTGGGATTCATGGTGATGGCGGGGGGCGAAGGAGGGTTCCCAAGACGAGCACGACCGACACACCCACCAGGGCGTAGCCGATCAATTTCAGCCCGTCACCCACCGGGGTCATGTCGGTCGCCGGCGGCCCGCCCTGCGCACCGCAGGACACGAGCCATGCCGTCCCTAGCAGGATGAGCCACTTCACGCGGCCTTCCTTTCCTCGGTGAGGCCAGGCAGCCAGGCCATGCATTCGTTGCGGAACTGGCACCACGCACACTGCATCCCGGGTTGCGGGTGGAAGCGGTTGCTGGCAATGCCCTCGACGGCGGTTTCCAACAGGCCGACTACCCGCCGTTTGCGGCGAGTATCGGCTGGCGGACTCGTCACCCGGATGGTCTGAGGTTTGTTGGTTTTCACCAGGAACACCAGATCGAGCGACGGTGGGGTTTCAGCGATCGCGGCTTCCATCAGAAGCTGATAGCTCACCAGTTGGATTTCATGATCGAACGCCGCGTGCGCCTTGTCGGGCTTGGAGGCGGACGATTTGAAATCCACCGGCGTGAAATTGCCTTCCACCAGATCCATCACTCCCGTCAGCGGGACTGATAGACCGGCGATGCTTTCCGTGAGGTGGACTTCGACGGCGCGAGGCTTCTCCTTCATCGCTTCCGGGGAATCGAGATAGGCGGCCACCACGCGGAGTCCGTCGATGCGGGTCTTTTCCCGCTTGGCGTCTTCCTTGTAGTTCACCGGGCCTTCGTAGCGTTCGAGATCGATGAAGGATTTCTCAAACGCCGCGGCGATGGTTTCCGGCGAGTCGTCCCCTCCCCTCCACCGAGCGAGGTGGAATGCCTGGAGCGCTGCATGCACGGCCTTGCCCAGATGCAGGGCGATCGGTGTCTTTTTCCGGATGCAGGCGACCCTCTCGAAGTAGAACATCAGCGAGCACGACAGATAGGCTTTCGCCGCGGTCGGGCTGATGTGGTCCGGGAACGCTCGTGCCACCGGCCCCGATGCGGTGGCAGTCGGCGGGTCTTGGATACAAGCGATCATGCTGCCCTCCTTCCGTTGCCGCCCTGATAGGCGGATCCATTGCGCTTGCCTTCGTCCTGGCGATTGGCACCGCCATGAGTTTCGAGCAACTCGTTGATCAGCCCGGAGGCTTCAACCTTGTTCAGGACGCGCACGCCCTTGCCGAAGCGTTCGACCGCGAGGGCTTCGACAGCGAGTTTGTCGAGCTGATGCTCCTCGACGAGCTTCAGGATCAGCTCGCGCTGCTTGTCCGAGCACTTCCATGCCGGACCGCGTTGCCAACTTGCATCGTTGGCGGCCGCCGGGATGTCCGGAGACCGGGTGATTCCGGCTGGCGGGTCCATGCCGTAATCAGCGGGCGGGACGAAGCCGGTGGTTTGGATCTGCTCGTCGACGTTTGTCTGGAGCAGTTGGTAAAGGCGCACGGATTCTCCGGCCACATCCTCCTTAGTCACCAGCTCCACCTCGACGGAGACGGAGAACTGGTGGGACGAGTAACCGGGGAGCCCGAGGCGCTTGCTGTAATTTGCAATCAATTTGATAGCCATGGTGTTGGGTGGTTCGGGGTTGGAATGAAAAAGCCCGGACCTTGCGGGCCGGGCTGCGGGAAAAATGGAACGGGGTGAATGCCGGATCAGGCGGCTTCCTAAATGGGATGATCACGCCATCGGGATCGAAAGGTGACCGGTCTGGCTCGGCAACATCTCCCCCACCTAGACGACGGAGGATCAGTTGGTGGGCAAGCCGCGTCATCCGCATCCGGCGGCGCGGCCCTTCCTGGTAAAGCAGGCGGGACAACGGCGTCGGACAAACGTGGGGAATACAAATTTCTGGACATGGTGTGGGTTCTTTTGAGGTGGGCTCCCGGAAAACAACAAACCCCGCCTCATGAGTGTCGAGCGGAGGCCGAGGTGGAGGAGGAATACCCGCGGTTCATTTCGAACCGCGGGTGGGAAGGAAGGAGTTATTCCTTCAAAGGTTTATAGCACAAGGAATACGCCTGTTGCCCTATTTGGCGCGCAGCTTCGAATTACGATTTCTCGGGACTGCGGGTTTTCTTGGAGGTCTTCTTGGCCGTCTTCTTTGCTTTCGGTTTGTCGAATGGAAAGACGTTGAACCAAGTCGCACCCGCATTCTTTGGAACAGCGTGGCGGTATCGTGCTTCGAGCAACGAAGTGCCACCAGAGTGACCAATCCAGGCCGAAACCTTTGGATAGTCCTCGGTCATAGCACAGGCGTAGGAAGCAAATGAGTGACGAAGGGCATTGTTCGGCCAATAGGTAATTCCCGCATCGGCACGCGCTTTCACCAGCCACTCATTCAGCACACCTTCTGACTTCTCATCGTCAGCCCCAGGAACGAGTTTGCCCGACTGGGCTACGCCGGCCGATTGGGCCGCTGCGAGCCAGTCCAGTAGCGCCTGGGGCATTGGTACGTAACGGACTTTCCCCCTTCCCTTCCTGCCTACCTTGGCCGAAACCCGCAATTCCTTGCGCCCTTGATCCATGTCGTCGAAGCACAGCCTATTGATTTCCGCCCGCCTCACTCCACAGAATGCCCATACTGCAAGCGCGGGCACGGCCCGGGGTTGCCGTTTCAACGCCGTGAGGAGCATACCTTTGAGTTGCGACGGGGTGATAGTGCCCACCTCACCTTGGATGACTTTCGGGGCATCGGCATCGGAGATTGGGTTTTTCGTAACGAGCTTTCTTTTCATGGCCCAGGAAAAAAGGCCATGGGCCGCTTCTCGTGTCCCTTTCACGCTTTGCGGCGAGAGTCCACCCGCCCTCATCGAAGCCATAGCTTGTTCAACCGCTTCCGTCGTTACAGAACCTGCAGGCTCGTCCTTGTCGAAGTATGAGACGAATCGTTTCAGACGGTTCTTGAGTGCCGACAGGTGCCGGGGAGACACCGCCTCACGCTCCTTCGCCTCCTCAAACTGCGCGCGGAGGGATTCCAGCGCGGGAGTCGTGGCTCCGTCCCTCAATCGCTCGATGGAGATTTTGAGAATATCGCGTAACGCGGGCACCTCGCGGCCCCCGGTGTGTTCCTTCGACACGAACTCACGCCAAATCCGCAGGGCGTCGATTTCATCGGAGTTCACCGCGGCGGCTCGACCATGGCGCGCGCGCTCCTTGACCAAGGTTGCGACGTATTGGTCGGCAGTGTCGGGGTCGGTGAACAAGCGGGCTATCACCTTCCCGTTGGCATCCGTCGTTCGGACACGGAGGAAGCTTTTTCCCGTCCGCGGGTCCGTCCATTCTCTCACCGATGGCTTCCTCATCCGACGGATTTCTCGTATTTTCGCATCGGTGCGTCAAGGTGCGTTTTGGATGGTAAACGGATGGTATCCGACTTTTCCCCTTATTTTAAGGACGATTTACGGTTTGCAAAACCGTCATTCGAGGGTTCGATTCCCTCCTCCGCCTCCATCCTTTTTGTTGTTTTCAAAAGGATCAGGATCCAACGAAGATTCCCCCCTTCGTGCTCATTCTGAAAGTAGATCGCATCCCGGTCTCTTGCGGGTGCCGATGAGTCAGACTGATATTTTCAAGCGCTGGAAATCAGGACTCCCGTCTCCGGCAAGCTTGCGCTAGCTTGGCCGCCACATGAGCCGCCTCCTTGGATTCATTCGCTTTCTCGCGCTATCGCTTCTGGCCGCTGACGTGGTGATCGCTGCCGATGGCGGCTGGGACAGGCAGCTGGCTGAGACTTTTTCAGGCCGCTGGAAGACGATTCAAAAGGAACTCGCGGCACTGGCTCCGATGCTGGAACAACTGCCGGGCATCCCTCTCGATGATCAGGGCGGCACCGGGGGCTATGCGGACAACCATCCACAAGCCGCTCCTGACAAAAACTCCCGTTTTGCCGTCGAAATCCGATGGCCCGCCGAAGCCATGATCGATCTGGTCTCCCTGGTGCCGACCCGGCGGTATGACGCAAAAGGATTGGACGCACAATACGGGCTGCCGGAAGCCTTCACGGTCGAGCTGATCGATGCCAAGGGAGAGGTGATCCGGCGGGTTGGCCATGAATCCGACACCCGCGAAAATCCGGTGCGACGCGGGCATCCGTTTGTCTATCATGTCACCCCCCCGGTCTCCGCCGCCGGCATGAGGATTTCCGCCGACAAGCTGAATCCGGACTATGAGGGCGAAGGTGTCTTCGTCCACGCATGGGCGGAGGCAATGGCATTCGAAAACGCCCGGAATGTCGCGTTCGGAGCCGAGGTGAAAAGCATCGGCGGGGCGACGCCACCGGCACCTTGGCATTGGAATCCGACATTTCTCGTCGATGGAGAAACGCCCCTCGGCCTGCCGGAAAATCCTGCGGAAAAACATGGAGACATCGGCTGGATGTCCGAGGGCCGGCCCCGTGCGGACGAGATCACCACTTTGAGCGTGGATCTCGGCGCGATCTATCCGGTGGATGCGATCCGCTTGCTGCCCGCCAGAAAGCCGACGACCGATCTGCCCAGCGGTTTCGGCTTCCCACGCAAGCTGGTGATCTCCGTGTCCGACACGGGTGATCTGAAGGATGCCAGCAAGTGGTCTGTCGCAACCACCCGCGAGCTGCGGAATCCGGGCCACAATCCGGTACTGCTTGCCATTGCCCCGGTCCAGGCCCGTTTCGTGAAAATCGAAGCGACCGAGCTTTGGAAAGCTTTCGACGACTATCCCGCATTCTTCGCATTGAGCGAGTTGGAGGTGCTTGCCGACGGAAAGAATCTGGCAATGGGCAAGGGGGTGCACTCGCCGGATGGAAATATGAACCTGATCGCCCCAGGCGGACGTGTCTGGAGTTCCTCCGCGCTCAGTGATGGATTCGGACCGGATGGCCGCCTAGTTTCGACCCGCGAGTGGGTGCTCCAGCTGGACCAGCGCCTCCAACTGGAGACACGGCGCCATGCGTTGCTGGCCGAGTCGGGACAACTCGTGGACGGGTGGCGGCATACGGCCCAGCTTGGGCTGGCGACGCTGGTGCTGGCAGGGGCATTTCTCATCATCGCCCTGCCGATCCGCTACCGCCTCCACGCGAACCGGGAGCTGACGAAGGTGCGCGAGCGCATCGCCGGCGACCTCCATGATGAGGTCGGGAGCAACCTCGGCAGCATCCAGATGTTCGCCGACCTGGCAGAAGGGCGCTCCGGCGGCTCTGACGAATTGAAGCGGATCCAACGGATCGCCGCCGAAACCGTCAGCGCCGTGCGCGACATCGTCTGGCTGCTTCGTCCCACCGGGGATCATCGCATCGGGACGGTCGAGCATCTGCGTGAAACCAGCTCGATCATGCTGGAAACCTTGGAATGGAAATTCACCGCCAACGAGGAGGCTTGGGAAGTGGAGCTGCCCGAAGAATCGAACCGCGATTTGTTTCTGTTTTTCCGTGAGGCCCTTCACAACATCATGCGCCACGCCAAGGCCAGGAACGTCGAAATCCACGCCGAAAAAACAGCAGGAGCCTTCAAACTGATGATCGCGGACGACGGTGTCGGCATCGATCCCCAGCGGCTGGAACGACCTGCGACTTTGCGGGCATTGCGCCAGAGATCCGAAGCGTTGGGCGCGGAGCTGCAAATTGACACCCGGCCGGAAAACGGGACCCGGCTGACACTCACCGTGCCATTGGAACGCAAGCGGAAATATTGATCGTCATCGGAGGCTCCGATTCACAGGCCGGCCAAACCTTGGCTTTCCGAACTCGGGCGAATGGATTAGAATTTCCACACATGGCCCATTCACCCACCGCCAAGGAAAAGCCCATCCGGCTTGTTTTGATCGAAGACCACGCCGACTTCCGTGAGTCCGTGTCAATGGTTCTCGAAGAGCGGGGCGGCTACCATTGCGTCGGCGGCTTTTCCACCATGGAAGACGCGCTGGAAGCATTCCGGGCCGGACTCGTCGCGGATCTTGTTCTATCCGATCTCGGACTCCCCGGCATGAGCGGCATCGCCGGCATCCGCAAGGTGCGTGAACTGCTTCCGGACGCGCGGGTGCTGGTCCTCACCGCGTTCACCGACAAGGCCAAGGTTTTCGCCGCATTGGAAGCCGGAGCCCATGGCTATCTGGTGAAGGCCGGCAGCGCGGCACGATTGATGGACACGCTGGAGGAGGTGCTCGCCGGAGGAACTCCGCTAGATCCCAAGATCGCCGGGATGATCCTCCAGACATTCCGCCAATTGAGCCCGATTCCGGAAGCCGAAGCTCTGTCGGCAAGGGAATGTGAAGTGCTCCAACTCTCCGCCAAGGGTCTGAACCGCCAAGAGATCGCCGACGAGCTCAAGATCAGCCAGCACTCCGCCACCGAATACATCAAACGCAGCTTCGACAAACTTCACGTCCGCAGCCTGCCGGCCGCCGTCAGCGAGGCCATCCGCCGGGGATTTCTCGATTTGTCCTGAACCTCACTGCCTCCCCCGTCCATCAAAACCTGTCCCATTATTTAGTGACATGACAGGCTCACAATTTTCCGTCACGTTTGCCTCGTCGAGGGGATGGGGATTCCCTCTTCAGTATAGTATTCATGACTAGAAAACGGGGTCGCGCGAGTGCGCGGCCCCTTTTTTATGCCCAAAATCCATCTGAATCGAACGCGGGATAACCGCTTTTTGAAAGAATTTGCTATCAAATAAAAGAGTTTATCCAAGTTTTAAGCGTAAATTCCCACACTCATGGAAATAGCCGGATCAAAAGCAAAATCCAATCTTTTACATAGTGCTGATTAGGCGATCCAGTCAGTTCCTCGTATCATTGAAGAGCTTCGCCTAACCTTGATCCGAGTTTACGAAAACGCATTTATCTACAAAGACACGACTATTTAATTACCGGAAGATCTGCAGGATCCTTCACCGTCCTTGTGCTCACGGATTCAAGTCTTACCCGGTCAAAAGCCGTTTTAGCCACCACACTATCCTACTCGATCATACTTTTAAAACGTTTTGCTTATAGAAGTCTCATAAGCAACGAAAGATTTTAGCTGAGAAATTCTCCCCGCACAAAAAATTATTAAGTCATATTCTTTTGTCATTATCTCATCAAAAAAAGAGGCGGGCTAACGCCCGCCTCTTAAACAGTTCAGTTTTAAAACGATCTAAATCAATTCCGGCGCCGACGGAGTAGACCAAGTGCTCCAATAGCACCAAGCAACGCGGCTGAAGGCTCAGGGATTGGAACAAAGTTCAAGGTGGTAGCATTAGCGAAAGATACATTGCCTCCTCCAGAAACTAAGGTAAGTCCGGTTGAATTAGCCGAAGTCTGAAAAGTGACTGTCGAACTAGCAAGAGCACTAGAAACATCGGACGGGAAAGCCGTTGCTGTTGTAAGAACTGCAGATTGAGTTCCCGCGTTAATGAGGATTGCAATTAGCTGACTATTAACTGAGGCAGGGGTAGTGGCAGTAACATCCCCCCCGATACCAGCATTTGCGGCTTTAACGAGCGAAGCTCCAAACTGAGTGAAGGCGGAGCCATTCCAAGTTCCAATAGACATGGTATATGGAACTAAAACACTAGAGGTCGTAACCTTAATGCCTCCGCCAAATCCAGCAGCGATCGTGACGGTAGCGGCCTGAGCCGAACCAATCAGCGCAACAATTCCAAGTAGCGATAATTTAATGATTTTCATTTGTTATGTTTCTGGTAGATTGCAATTATAGAAATAATCAGATCGCTCAGGGAGCGACTACTGAACCCTGAATCGTAATAGGTGAAGCAGCCACTGAAGGATCACGCTTTATGATTGCGCCGGTTCCTTCAAGAAATGGGTCGGTTCCAGCAGGAGTCCCAGTTCCAAGATTGCCCATTGTCGCGGTCGGACCAGCTACTCCTGGCGCAAGAGCGGCATAGTTAGTGAGTGACTGAGAAGGATTAAGGAACTGCAATTGGTCGTAATTAGTATTAGAACCCGTGAATTGAATTATCTGGGTAGGAAAACCCGAATTATCAATTGTCGCACCTGCCGCTCCTGGCTGACCAACAAGCGTCAGCCCTGGGAAAATATCAACTTGAGTATCAGTCAGCTTGACAGTCCCAGAGGTTTGAAAAGTTTTCGCAGTCGCTTGAAAGGACTTAACCAAAACCGCTGTCGCAGGTTCGATCACGGCACTATCGGCAGATGAGAAATTATTGCTGAAATACCATCCATTTTGGGGCGCTCCTTGTGCGGTTGTCGCATAGACAACTGAAGTCAAACTTTGATTTGGATTGAAAAATTGAATCTCGTCCGGAGTTCCAACGCCGAAAGGAGTGAGCCCAGGCGCATTTTGCCCGAAGGTCGAAAGCACTGTATTATGCTTACGAACCGCTATTTTGGTTCCAACAGCGAGCCCGGCAGGAAAATTATCAAGAACTGTTACAGTGCTTGTCGTTGAAGAAACCACTGTCGACCACCAACCCTCGTTAGCACCGGATGTAATTTCTAGAACATCGCTGTTATTGAAAGTGGTGGGAACGCCTCCCGAGAACGAGACCGTTGCAACACCTGAGGGATTGTCGGTTGAAACTCCTGCAAACTCAGTAGGCTGAACAAGAGATGGAGACACAATGGTCAAAGCGCTTCCACCACCTGCATCAGGATTGATGGTATGTGTAATATAACCCACCGGAGTGGTATATGCCGTTTCTGCGCCGAAGGCCATGCTGGTGGCAGCGGCGGCGAGGATGAGAGAATAGGGGATGTATGTTTTCATGACAGATTTAAGAGTGGGTCTTTTTGGCTGGGGATTGGGGATTTGGTAATGAGAAGGGCCGGATTCCGGCATTGGGTTTTGAGAAATCGGTCAAATTCACAGAAATGGTTGCGCTACCAAGGCGTGATATTTTTGCGCATTCATAGATTTCATGGAGAGAAAACAGCCTTGGGGGCCAAACGGCAAGAAAATTTTGCGCAAAGTCATGACTATTAGAGCGGTAACCACGAGGTGAGTGATCGGAACCATAAAAATCCACAATAACTCTTTCATTACCAATTCACTAAAAATCTTCAAATTTTGAAAACCAAGGCTCCGATGAGGGTCTGAAAATCGCTTGTGAGCCATCCTCAGGGGCTGATTTTCCCAGTTAGAAGTCACCGGCGGCCTGTCCCATGAAATAGGGACAGGGGATTTGACAGCCTTAAGACCATTCCACAGCCGCCCCGTGTGCGTTCGGGGTCGGCTGTCGTCTTTGGTTACCGGTCAAATCGGAGCGGGCGGAATGAATTTCCTTACCTGATTCGACAGGCGGACGAGTCCACCGCGGTTTCACCAAGCGGTGAGGACACGGAATTCCTCGATGCGGGCGTCGAGTTCTCCGGAAGCGAGGGTTTCCATGCGGCGGGTGGAGAAGGCCTCGCAGGTGAAGGAAGCGAGCATGGAGCCGTGGATGATGGCCTGGCGGAGCGTCGCCACATCGTAGGGCGGGTGGCCTTGGGCGGCGAGGTAGCCAGCCATCCCGCCGAGGAAGGTGTCGCCGGCACCGGTGGGATCGGCCACGGCTTCAAGCGGATAGGCGGAGCAGCGGAAGATTTCGCCGTTTTCGGCAAACAGCATGGCACCGAACTCGCCGAGCTTGACGACGACATTGCTCGGGCCTTTTTCCAGCAAAACGCGGCCGGCCTTGACGAGATTGGAAGTGCCCGCGAGGTCACGGGCTTCGCCCTCGTTGAGGACGAAGAGATCGAGGTTCGGCAGGACTTCATGGAGCCGCTCGTTGGCGATCTCGATCCAAAGATCCATGGTGTCGGCGATGACGAACCGTGAATCCGAGGAATTGCCGGTCGCTCCGCACTGGGAGAGCATTTCCAGCTGGTTGTCAGGCGACATGTTGGCCAGCACGACGATCGGAGCGGGCGCGGAGTCGGCGGGGACCTTGACCGACCAGTTTTCAAGCACGTTGAGACCGACCCGGTGGGTGGTGCGCTCGTTCATGTTGGCGTGATATTCGCCCGACCAGGTGAAGGACTCGCTTTCGGAGCGTTCGACGCCGGAGAGGGTGATTCCGCGGCTTTCGAGCATGTCGAGGTGCTCTTGCGGGAAATCACAGCCGATGATGCCGATGAGGTCGACGGGCTTGCTGAAAAAGGATGCGGCCAGCGCGGCGTAGGCGGCGGAACCGCCGAGGAGGTTCTGGGCTTCGGCTTCGGGGGTCTTGACGTGGTCGATGGCGATGGTGCCGCCGATGATGATGCGCGGGGAGGAATTGGACATGATTGGGGTGGGTGGAGCTTAAGAATTAACCGCCAAGGGGCAACGGCCGCCAAGGAACGCGGCGGAAGATGGAGAGAAGCGGGTGGGCGGGCAACGGTAAAACGGCCGGGAAATGGGTTGGCTTCGTTTTGAAGAATCGGGAAACCGCGAATCCGGCGAATCCTGCGAATCTTCCGGATTTCTCATCGCTTTTGGCGATTCGAAACGGGCTGAATGAATTCCGCGCTCCAGTTACAGATTTCCGCGGATTTCGCGGGTGGCGGCTTGGACGTCGGAGGCCTGCAAGAGCGCAGAAACAACGACGATCCGTCGTGCGCCAGCGGTGAGGACTTGGGGAAGCGTTTCCGGGGTGATGCCGCCGATGCAGAACGCAGGGAGGTGTGCTCCAACTTCGCGTTCCATGATCCCTACCTCTTCCAAACCAATGGCGGGTCTTCCTGCCTTGGTGGGCGTGGGGAAAAGCGGGCCGAAGCCGATGTAATCAAAGCCTTCAGCAAGCGCGGCGCGGGCCTGATCGACAGAATGGGTGGAGCGGCCGATGATTTTCCCGGAGCCGACGATTGTCCGTGCATCGGCGAGCGGGCCGTCATCTTGACCGATGTGAACGCCATCCGCATCGATTTCCGCAGCGAGAGCAGGAAAATCGTTGAGGATGAATGGCACTCCGGCAGCGCGGCAAAGCGGGAGGAGTTTCCGGGCGACGCGCCCGATGGTGGCGAGATCCTGGTTTTTCGCACGGAGCTGGAGGAGGTCCGCTCCTCCGGCAAGGAGGGAAGCGGTGACGTCTTCGGCACGAGGCTCGGGGGTGTAGCCGAGGTCGAGGATGCAATAGAGACGGGCGGCGTACAACGACATCAAGCGACCTCCATCATTGGCTTGATACGGACTGGGGGATATCCGGTGGAGGAATTGCGATGCTCGATTTCCCATTGATCGATGACGATTTGAAGCTGTTTGGCAACTTTGATCGGATCATCTCCGTGGACTCCACCGAGGAAAAGATCCGGACACCTCCCAATGTATGCCTGATCTTCTTCAGACCAAGCGACCCAGCGGTGGTATTTGTCGGTTTCCTTGTTCATGGCTTGGCTAGTTCGATGGCTCGCTTGAGATCTCTTTCCTGATAGGGCTTGGCGTCGTCGCCCGCTTTGCCGGAAATCGTGATTTTCACATTCGTGGCGGGGTGGTGGAAATTCCGATGACTTCCCTTGCCTCCCCGATTCTCAAAACCCGCACTCTCAAGATCTGCGATCAATTGACGAATCTTGCGCGGCACGGCAGTTCAATAGCGCCAATTGCCGATGAAATCAAGGACTGGAGTCAGCCCTTGCGCTCTTCCAAATACCTTGCGACCCAACCGATGTCGTAGGTGCCGGCGGCGAAATCGGGGTGGGCGATGATTTCCTGCTGGAAAGGAATGGTTGTCTTGATGCCGCGGATCATGAACTCGCCGAGGGCGCGTTTCATCCGGGCGATGGCGATTTCCCGGGTGGCGCCGGTGACGATGAGCTTGGCGATCATCGAGTCATAGTACGGCGGCACCGTGTAGCCGGAATAAACGTGGGTATCCACGCGGACTCCTTTTCCACCGGGCGCATACCACAAATCAATGGTGCCCGGGCTGGGGGTGAAATTGTTGAACGGATCCTCGGCATTGATGCGGCACTCGATGGAATGCCCGCGCGGGGTGGAATTGAGCACGTGGCGGGAGAGCGGCTCACCGGCGGCGACGCGGATCTGCTCCTTGATCAGCTCGCAACCCATGACTTCCTCGGTGACCGGGTGCTCGACCTGGATCCGGGTGTTCATTTCCATGAAATAGAAATTCTCTGCCGCTTCATCGACGAGATACTCGATCGTTCCTGCGTTCTGGTAGCCGATGTTCTTGATCAGCTTGACGGATGCCTCACCCATCTTGGCACGCAGCTCGGGAGTGAGCAACGGTGACGGGCATTCTTCGATGATCTTCTGGTTGCGGCGCTGCATCGAGCAATCGCGCTCGCCGAGGTGGATGAAATTTCCGTGCGAATCCGCGATGACCTGGATTTCCACATGGTGAGGATTGATCACGAGTTTTTCCAAGTAACAGTCGCCATTGCCGAAGCAGGCGACCGCTTCATTGGAAGCGGCCTGGAACAGGCTGATGAACTCCTCCTCCTTGAAACAAGGACGCATGCCGCGGCCACCACCGCCGGCGGTGGCCTTGATCATGACGGGGAGGCCGATCTTCTTCGCCTCGATCAGCGCGGTCTCGGCGTCCGGCATGATTTCGGAGCCGGGAGTGATCGGCACGCCGTTCGCCACGGCGGTGGCACGGGCGGTCGCCTTGTCGCCCATTTTGGAAATCACTTCGGACGAGGGTCCGATGAAGGTGATGCCGGAGGTCTTGCAAATTTCGGCGAAGCGGGCGTTTTCCGAAAGGAAGCCGTAGCCCGGGTGAATCGCGTCCGCACCGGTGATCTCGGCGGCGGCGATGATGCGGTCCATCTTCAGGTAGGATTCCTTGCTGGAGGCCGGTCCGATGCAGACCGCTTCATCGGCAAGCTGGACGTGCATGGAATCCACGTCGGGCTCGGAGTAAACGGCGACGGACTCGACACCCAGTTCGCGGCAGGCGCGGATGATGCGGAGGGCGATTTCGCCGCGATTGGCGACCAGGACACGCTTGAACATGGTTTCGAGTGGAAAGTGATCAGTTTGCAGTGATCAGAAAAGAGGCATCACTTGATGCGGAAAAGGACGTCGCCGTATTGGACCGGGGTGCAATCTTCCGCAACACACGCGGTGATGGTGCCGGATTTTTCCGCCTTGATCTCGTTCATGACCTTCATCGCCTCGATGATGCAAAGTGTCTGACCGACGGAAACCGTGGAGCCGACATCGACGAAATTCGGTGCGTCAGGGGCGGGTTTTTGGTAAAAGGTCCCCACCATCGGCGAGGTGATGTCCGTGCCATCGGCGACCGGCGCCGCGGCAGGGGCGGGAGCACCGGCTACGGGTGCTGCGGCGGCGGGAGCCGGGGCGTATCCGGCAGGAGCGGAGGCAGGAAGCGCGGAAAGCAGACCGCGGAGATCGTCGAGGTCGGCACCCTTTTTCAACTTCAGGTGAAAGTCCTTCTTGGTGAGGTCGAAGTGGGTGAGCCCGTGCTCATTCATGAGTTCGACGATTCGACGGATTTCCTGGAGTTCCACGGTAGAAAGAAGGTTGGGAGTTGGATGAGCTGACGACGGTCCGGCGGGACGCGTCTCGTTCGGCCAAGCTAGTAGGAGCCGGGAAAGAGCGTCAAGCGGGAACGGGAGAGGAACCGATTTGAGATTTGAAATTTGGGATTTGAGATCCTTAATGCGCCGGTGATTGCAACGCAGCCTCTCAACGTCCTCCCCCGCCCCGCGATGCCGGGAGAATTGGTGCCGGGGGATTACTTCCGCAAATTGGAACGCACCGAAATCTGCCGCGGCGACCGCCCCTTGGAAATCGATCTCGGCTGCGGCGACGGTTCGTTCCTGATGGGGATGGCGAAGGAGTTCCCCGAGCGCGATTTCCTCGGCGTCGAGCGCCTGCTCGGCCGGGTGCGCAAGGTCTGCAAAAAGATCACCAAGCGCCACTTGGAAAACGCCCGCGTCCTCCGGCTGGACAGCAAATACGTCGTCGAGTGGATGCTGCCCGAGGCGTCGGTCTCACGACTCCACCTGCTGTGCCCCGACCCCTGGCCGAAATTCAAACACCACCGGCGGCGCGTGATGCAACTCGATTTCCTCGAAGCCGTCCGCAAGAGCCTGCTGCCGGGCGGGGAGTTCCTTTTCATGACCGACCACGAGGAATATTTCCACTGGGCCGCGGCGAAAATCACGGAGTTCGGAAAGTTCGAACTGCGGGAATGGACCGAGGACACGTTCTTCTATCCGAAGACGGATTTCCAGATGCAGTGGGAAGCCGAGGGCAAATCCATGTTCCGCCTGCGCTGCCACAAGCCGGCTAACGGGGTTTGAGGATCATCACGGATTGGTCGGCGAAGCCTTCCAAGCGCAGATTTCCCGCTTCATCGACGCGCAGGGTGACACCGCCCGCCTGGCCCTGATGCATGACTTGGATCCCGCGTGACCGCCAGTAATCCACCGTGTCCGGCTTCAGCCTCTCTTCGGGCGGGAAATCCGAATGCGACGCCACGATGGCCTGCGGGTTCACGGCGTTGAGAAACCGGTCGCACAAGGTCGCATCGCCCTGATGCCGTCCCGCGATGATCACATCCGCGGCGACGTCCTGACGGGCGTCCAGCATTTCCAACTCCGTGCCCATCCCGGCATCACTGGTGAAGAGCAGTTTCCACCCGCGCCAATGCAGCCGGAAAATCGCCACCCGCTCATCCGCCACCGCATGGGGTGAGCGAGCATCGGGCACGTGGAGAATTTCCAACCTCGCCCCGTCCGGCAGCGGCAGGTCATGAAAATCCTTCGCCTGCATCGTCCGGATCCCCGCGGCTGGCGCTTCCTCCGCCCAGTCCCTGAACGCCGGACTCCGCGATTTCTCCACCGGCAGCAACACCTGCCGGATCGGCAGCGTTTCCCAAACCGCCCTGCCGCCGCCGAGGTGGCCTCCATCCGGGTGGCTCAGCACCACCGAATCCGGCGACACACCGAGCCGCCGCAGCGAGGGCGCCACACGGCGCCTGAAGCTGTAGGGATCCGCGCAATCGATCAGCACCGAGGCGTCCTTCCCATCAGAAAAGCACGCCGCACCCGCTCCATATTCCAGATCATAGACCAGCAGGAACGGCTCCGTACCGCGGCGGATCTGATAGTGCCCGCCCGGAATCGCCGAGAATCCCCGTGCCGTCCAGACACAGCCATCCGCCACCCAGCCGTTCAGGCGGTTCACCACCCGCGCGACCGGCGGCACGAGGGGATGCACCACCGCGGAAAACATGGAAGCGCTCAGCAAAATGAACACCAGCGGCACGAAAATCACCCCCGCCAACACCGAGATCGGCGTCACCATCCCGAAGTGAAACGCCGTCAGCGGGGTCGAGCCGACACCCGCCGCGATCGACACGCCGAGCGACTGCGCGACCTTCCGCCGCACCCACAGCCACGCCGTCTGCCACCGGTTCATCATCGCCATGGGCAGATAGAGTTCCGGTTTCGCCATCCAGGAAAACCACGCCGTCGCCCACCCCGCGCCCACCGCGATGGCGGCCACCACGCCGTAGGAAAGCTGCACGCCCGGCAGAAACAACAGCCGCCCGTCCCACAGCATCGCCGCCAGCAGAACCGCTCCCAACGCGTTCAGCAGATCCGGCGGCCGCCGCCAGACGAACGCCCCGAGAAACACAGCCGCCATCCACGCCGAGCGCACCGCCGGCGGACTGTTTCCCGTCAGCCACGAGTAGCCGAAAATCAACGGCAGCAGCATCAGGATCGCCAGCCGCCGCGGCACGCCCAGCCAGCCGAGCACGAACCACCCGATCGTCCCTACCATCGCCACATGCAGCCCGCTCACGGAGAACGCGTGCAAGGTCCCGCTGTTGCGAAACGCCGCCACCAGCTCGTCCGCGTCCGGCGGTTGCTCGCCGATGACCACCGCGCGGATCACCACCGCTTCCTGGGAATCTTCCGCCAGCCCATCCGTGACGGCGGTGCGGAATCCCCGCCGCCATTGCGCGCCGAGCGCCGGCCAGTAGCCCGTCGTCACCCCGCCTTGCACCCACGAGGCATGAAAAACGGCGGCGATCCCCTGGCTCCGAAGCCACCCCGCCTGATCGAAGTCTCCCGGATTCCGCATCACCGGCAGCGCGCCGAAATTCCCCCGCGCCCTGACCTGCGAACCTGCGACGGGCGGCTCCCCCCCGCCCTGCCACCACACCTTCGCCCCGGCTTGCGGACCGCCCAGCAACACCGCCGGGGCCGACCAGAAACCTCCGCCGCCTTTTCCGTCTTTCAGGATCCTCGCCCGCATCTCGCCGCCGCCGGATGCCAACAAGCTCCGCTCGGCGGCGTTTCTCGATTCATTCCGCCAGGTGAAGGTCCCGGTCGCGAGCGCTCCGCAGGCCAGCCAGGCGAGACCCGTCCGCCAGGTTCTTAAAAATCCCCCGAGTCCCCCCAGCAGCACCGCGAGCATCAGGGCGGCGGGCAAGCTCCGCTCCGCCACCAGCACGCATCCGGCGGTGGCGAGCGCCGCAACGAACAACGGGTGGCGGCCACAAAAAGCCCCCACCCGTCCGCCGATTTCAGATTCCCACATCGTGTCGGTTTCGACGTGGTTTCAAACTCAGGAAATTCTCCGGCCTACTGCGGGCCTTGCTGGTTCTTCATCCGGGCGAGGAACTGGGCCTCTTCCGCCGCGAGTCCGCCGGCTTCGTCGGCCACACTCCACTCATGCAGCTTGTGGGTGGCGTTCGCCGAATGGCGCGTGCTCGGGAACTGCTCGATCACCTGGTTCATGATCGCCACGGCGGAGGCGCGGTCGCCTTCGACCTCGTCATAGAGCTCCGCAAGGCGGAAGAGGAAGTAAGCGGCATCGTTGACCTCCCACTCCTGGCTTTCCAAGGCGTGGCGGATCGTCTGGATGGCCGCCTTCGGATCTTCCAGGTTGTCCTTCTGGATCTTGGCGATTTCCACCCATGGCAGACGGTTGAGCGGATCATTGGCCGCAGCGGCCTTGTAAGCGGCGACGGCTCCTTCGTAATCGCCCTGCGCGACCAGCGAGCGGGCTTCGCGCATGGCATCCTTCTCCACCTCTTCGTTGCTACCGATGACGCCTTGCGAGAGGGCCTGGGCGAGAAACGGAAGCACGGTGACGACTGCGAAAATCCCCACCAGGCCGGCTCCCAAAAAGGTGAGCAGGATGCCGGTGAAGGTCCTCTCGCCCTCCTTCGCCTGAATCTCGGACTGAACCTTGGGAACCTCTTCCTCAGGATCCCCCTCGTTCTGAAGTGCGGTGATCTTCTGCTGAAGCGCCGCCATTTCCTTCCCCTTGTTCGAATACATCGTCCAGCTTCCCATCACGAGAACCGCGAGCACCAAATATATGATCCATTTCATCATTCCGGAGAGTGCGACATCCGGAGCCACGGGTGGAAGCAAAATCTAATACTTCCTTACAACCGCCTCGCGTTGCGGCCTTCGTCGATGAGTTTCCAGAAGTGCTTCGAGTTCGCCAGCGCCTCGTCCTCCGCCAGCGGCAGGCTGGAGCGGAATTTGAAATCGGAGAACGTGCCCTTGTGCAGCACGCGGTGGACGATGACCGAGCCGTCCTTGACCTCGAAGTAGAAGCGATAGTCCTTGGCCCGGAAGCGGTAGAGCACACGGCCGTCACGGTCGATTTTCCCGAACCGCTCGCCGTTCAGATTGTCCAGGTCTTCCTTGCCGACCTTGAATTCCTCAAGCAATTCAAGCTGTTCGAGCGTCCCTAGTTTGGAGAGTTCGGCCGCGCTGATTTCGTTGAAAACAATCTGAAACACGCCCGCAGGCTAATCACCGCCAACGGCTTGGCCAGTTCGAAAATGGAGGTTTTTGCGGGAGGAAACGCGCCCGCCGCAGGGGAGCGCCCACTCCCCCGGGGAACCGGGTCACTCCCCCGGGGAAGAACACTTCCTCCCCGGGCATTCGGGGAAATGAAAAGGCCCGGATTCCGCGCGGGGGCGGGATCCGGGCCTCGGTCGGCGACGCTGGGGTCGCCCGGAGATCAGGGTTCAGTTCGCGGTTTCGTCCAGGATGCCGGCGTCGATGTATTGGCCGCCGGTTTTCTGCTGGCAATGGATGGCGAGCACGTTGCGGCCGACCTTGAGGAGCCCGGCCTGGGTGATGGGGATGTCGGTGTAGCCGCTGACGTAGCCCTTGCGCTCGACGATTTTCACTCCGTTGAGGAAGACTTCCGTGTCGTCGTCATGGTAGAGGCGGAGCACGGCCTGGCCCTTGGGCAGGCTCTCGACGCGGCACTCGCGGCGGATCCAGATGTCGCCGGTTTTCCACTCGGTGCCGATGTGGGTGTTGGGCGTCTCGCGGGTGCCGAAGCCGCCCTTGCCTTCCGACCATGAGGTGTCGTCGAAGTCGGTGACCTCCCAGCCGGCGGCGGGCGCGGCGGTGGTGAACTTCCACGGCTGGGCTTCCTTCTCGGAGGTGGGGCTGATGACGGTGATCTTGACCACATCCGGCGTGTTGAGCAGGAGGTCGGAAATCGGCTTGAGCCAGGCGGGCTCGACCTTGTTCACGCGGTCGTAGGTGCGGAGGCCGTTGATTTCCACTTCGACGTCGGTGGTCTGGGTGTAGACGCCGGCGCAGATGCCCTGCTTGCGGAGACCGGCGAGCACGCGGATGGACTGGGCGTAGCGCTCTTTCCACTCGGCGAGGTCCTTGGGCAGGCCGCCGTAGCCCCAGTTCGGGCTGTTTTTGTTCCACAGGTGGCCTTCGATGGGCATGCCGTGGCCGCCGAATTCGCCGACGACTTTGGCGTAGTCATCGAAGCGCTTGTCCTCCAACGGGAAGCCGGGGTCCGGGTAGCGGTGCTCGTCGGCGATGTCGCCGGTGGGGAAGAAATTGCCACCGCTGGCGATGTTGATCGGACGGGTCTTGTCGTAGTCGGCCGCCATTTTTCCGACTTCCATGGTGCGGTGCTGGCCCCAGGCTTCGTTGAAGGGAGACCAGACGGCGATGCAGGGCACGTCGCGGAGGTGGTCGACCATGCGCTTGTATTCGGTGACGTATTGGTCGTGGGCCTCATCCGGCCAAGTGCCTTCGGGCGGGTTGGGGGCCATGCGCGTCCATTGCGGGTTGGATCCCTTGGGCTGGGTTTCCGGGCCGTAGCCCTGGCTCACCTGGTCCTGCCACATGAGCATGCCGACCTTGTCGCAATGCGCGTAGTAGCGGCGCGGCTCGACCTTGATGTGCTTGCGGATCATGTTGAATCCGGCGGCCTTGAGGTAGTCGATGTCGGAGATCATCGCCGCGTCGGACGGCGGGGTGAGCAGGCCGTCCGGCCACCAGCCCTGGTCGAGCGGGCCCCAGTGGAAGATGGACTTGCCGTTGAGGGTGAAGCGCCAGTTGCCGTTGGAGTCCTTGGTTTTTCCGAACTCGCGGAGGGCGACGTAGGACTTCACTTCGTCGATGGCCTTGCCCTTGGAATCCAGCAGCTCGACCTTGAGGTCATAGAGGTTCGGCGAGTCGGGGGACCAGAGTTTCGCCGCTTCGATTTTGAAGGAAACGTCTGCTGAGCCGCTGCCGGTGGCCACCTGCTTGCCGCCGAAGCTGGCGGTGACGCGGACGTTTTCCCCTTCCAGCGGCTTGCCGGAGAGCTTGGCCGCCACCTTGACGCTGCCGTCCTTGATGTCGGTGGTGAAATCCAGATCGTTGATGAAACGCTCGGCGACGTTTTCCACCCAGACCGTCTGCCAGATGCCGGTGACGCGGGTGTACCAGATGCCCTCGGGCTTGAGCTTTTGTTTCCCGTGGAGTTGGAAGCCCTCGGTCGCATCATCCACGCGGACGAGCAGCTCGTTCCCCTCGGCCTTGAGTGCCGGGGTGATGTCGAAGGAGAAGGGGGTGAAGCCGCCGGTGTGGCTGCCCATGCGCTGGCCGTTCACCCAGATGGTGGTGGTGTAGTCGACCGCTTCGAAGTGGATCAGCGTGCGCTTCCCCTGCTTGAGACCGGGCAGCGGGCGCTTGTACCAGAGCGCTTCTGCCGGCTCGATCAAACGACCGACGCCCGACAGACTCGACTCAGGACAAAAGGGAACCAGAATCTGGCCATCCCATTTCACCGGTGCGGACTCTTCCTTGGCGGTCACGGCATAGCTCCACAAACCGTTGAGATTCGCCCAATCCGCGCGCTCCATCTGCGGCCGCGGGTACTCCTGCCAGACGGCGTCCGCCTTCAGCTCGCTGCCCCATTTGGTCATCATCCCGCCCTTCACCGGCTGCCAATCCGCCATCGCAGGGGTGGCGGCCAGGAACACTAAAAAAAGGCTCTTCCAGCTCAACTGGGCCGATTTCGCACGGATGAATTCTGTGGATGAATACGTTC
The DNA here is from genome assembly GCA_040388015.1 of Verrucomicrobiota bacterium. Classification (GTDB taxonomy): domain Bacteria; phylum Verrucomicrobiota; class Verrucomicrobiia; order Verrucomicrobiales; family Akkermansiaceae; genus Luteolibacter. The sequence continues at coordinate 83,531 of JAZKCQ010000016.1, forward strand.
GTTTCATATGAGTAAAAATGGTTACCCCGGCTTGCGGGGGATGGACATTTAAGGCGGGAGGCATCCATCGACAACCCCCCGAACGGGGCGGAGGGCGCACTCCCCTAAATTGAGTTTGGGAATTCCCGGGCGCGGACTCTAGGATCGCGCCGTGGCCGGTGAGGATCAGCAGGGACGATGGCGGACGGACGGGAAATTTTTCCGAGCCGGCAGCCGGCGCGTCCGGATGAACGCGGTGACCTACGGGCCCTTCCCCGGAGGCTGGCCGGAGTCCTTCGCCGCGGACTTTTCGCGGATGATCGATGCCGGATTCAACGCCATCCGCCTTTATGAACTGCCGGACACGCGCCTGCTGGACGCCGCGGCGGAGCACGGCCTGAAGGTCTTCGGCGGATTGAAATGGGGGCAGAGCGCGGATTTTTTCAGAGCGCCCGGGATTTACTCCGCCGCGGTGATTTCCCTGGCGGGCTCGCTGAAGGAAACCGGCGGGCATCCGGCGTTGGCGGGGATTTACGTGGGGAATGAGGTGCCTGCCGATCTCGCGCGCTGGATGGGGCCGCTCAAGGTCCGCCATGCCATTGAAGAACTGATTTCCATCGGCAGGGAACTCGCCCCCGGGCTGCTCTTCGCCTACGCGAACTACCCGAGCACCGAGTACCTGGAGCCGGAAAACGCGGATTTCACCGCCTTCAATGTCTATCTGGAAAACGAGGATGCCTTCCGCAGCTACGTGAAGCGGCTGCACCACATCGCGGGTGACCGGCCGCTGGTCATTTCCGAGTTCGGCCTCGACTCCCGCCGCAACGGCCTCGACCGCCAGGCCGAAGTGCTCCACTGGGGAAGCCAGGCCGCACTCGATCTCGAAACCGCCGGGATGACCGTCTACGCATGGAGCGACCGCTGGTGGAACGCCGGCGCCGAGGTGCTGGATTGGGATTTCGGGCTGATCGATCGCGAGGGAAATGCGAAACCCGCGCTCCGCGCTCTCGGTTCTCAAATTTCCAATCTGCAATCCCCCTCCTTCAGCGTCATCGTCTGCACCCGCAACGGCCGCGAACGCATCGCCGCGTGCCTGGAGGCCGTTCACAAGAACGATGATTCCTATGGGCCTTATGAAACCATCGTCGTCGATGACGGCTCCACCGATGGCACCGCCGACTTTGTCGAAAGGCATTTCCCATCGGTCAGGCTTCTCCGCCTCTCACCCGGTGGCCTCAGCGCCGCCCGCAATGCCGGGGCCGCCATCGCCCGTGGCGACATCCTCGCCTTCACCGATGACGACTGTGAGCCGGACCGCGAATGGCTCTCCCGGCTGCGCGCCGTCTATCAAACCGGGAATTTCGCCGCAGCCGGCGGGCCGAACCTCCCGCCTCCCCCACGCACTTGGGAGGAAGCCGTCGTCTGCGCCGCTCCCGGTGCCCCGAGCCACGTGATGCTGGACGACGGGGAGGCCGAGCACCTGCCCGGCTGCAACCTCACCGTCACCAAGTCGGCCTTCGACCGGATCGGCGGCTTTGATCCGCAGTTCCACACCGCCGGCGACGACGTCGATTTCTGCTGGCGGCTGCGCGATGCCGGATACCGCCTCGGATTCGCGCCCGGTGCCTTCGTCTGGCACTGGCGGCGCCCCTCGCTCCGCACCTTCCTGCGCCAGCAGCTCGGCTACGGCCGCGCCGAGCGATTGCTGCTCGCCAAACATCCGTCCCGCTTCTCGACGCGCGGAGACGCGAAATGGCACGGATTCGTCTACGGCGGCGGCCCGGTCCGCGTCATGTCAGACTCGGTCATCTATCATGGCCCGATGGGAGATGCGGGCTATCAGGCCATCACCAACCGCATGCTCCCGCTGCGGGGACTGGCGAAACCATTCGATTCATGGAAATCCCGCCTCGCCCTGCTTGCCATCGGGTTCCTGCAACCGCGCCTCCGTGCGTGGGCGAGAAACCGCAGGCTACTTTTCAAAGCGAAATGGCCGTCCGGACCGTCCGATCACGCCCCTTGCGAGGAACTCTCCATCGACTCGCCCAAAGGCAGGGAGCGCGACCATTTCCTCGATCTTCTCATGCGCAACGGCTGGCGTCCCGCCGGCCCGACCGCACCATGGGATCTGGAACGATCCGGCGCCCGCATCCTGATGGCCACCGAGCGCGGCGAAGGAATCGCCAAGCGCATCCTGGTCCGCATCTGGGATGCGGACCAGCCTCTGATCGATCAGATCCGCCGCAATCTCACCTCCCCCCCGACTCACAAACCCAACAGCCGGGAGGACTTTAAAACGGCCATCATGGAGGACCCCCATTTCCTCAAATTGAAAAGCGGCCGCTACCTCAGTCCTAAAAAGCGCCGGCCGTCGGGAAAATAGGCGGATGCGCCGGGCTTGCCGTAAGAAGCGCCGGAGACTAGGGATTTCGCCGATGCCGCTTCTCACCAAGGATTTCGACTACCACCTGCCCGAGGAACTGATCGCCGCGCGCCCGCTCGCCGAGCGGTCCGCCTCGCGCATGATGATCGTCCACAAGGACAGCGGCGTGATCGAGCACCGCATGTTCCGCGACTTCCCGGAATACCTGCGGCCCGATGATTTGTTAGTCCTCAACGACACCAAGGTCATCCCCGCCCGGGTTTTCTCGGACGACGGGAAAACCGAACTGCTCTGCCTCGACCGGCTGTCCCCGCTCGAATGGCGCTGCCTCGTCCGCCCCGGCAAGCGCATGAAGCTCGGCCGCAGCGTGAGCGTCGGCGGCATCAACGGCACCGTGACCGAAGTCTTCGAAAACGGCGACCGCCTGATCCGCTGGGACGCTCTCGTGGATCTCGACCAACACGGCCACCTCGCGCTCCCCCACTACATGGGCCGGGATGACGAGATCGCCGATCGCGACCGCTATCAGACCGTCTTCGCCCGTGAGGAAGGAGCCATCGCCGCCCCCACCGCCGGGCTGCATTTCACGCCCGAGGTGTTGGAGAAGATCCACCATGCATTCCTAACACTCCACGTCGGTGTCGGCACCTTCCGCCCCGTGAGCGTGGAAGACGTCGCGGACCACGTCATGCATTCCGAGCGCTACGTTGTCAGCGCGGACACTGCGGAAAAGGTGAACTCGGCCGGCCGCGTCGTCGCCGTAGGAACCACCGTGACGCGGGTTTTGGAATCCATCGGGATGCCGACGATGGAAAAACGCGGAGAAACCGACATCTTCATCCACCCGCCCTATCAGTTCGGCGTGGTCGGCGGGCTGCTGACGAATTTCCACCTCCCGCAAAGCACGCTGATCATGCTGGTGAGCGCTTTCGCCGGGAAGGACCTGGTGATGGAGGCCTACCGCAAGGCCGTCGAGGAACGGTATCGGTTTTTCAGCTACGGGGATTGCATGTTGCTGGTCTGATGACCTTCTCCAAACGCCCCACCTCCTCCGCCCATCCGGAGCCAGACACCGAAGCCGGTGAACACCACGCCCCACAGGCCGCCGAAAATCAGCATCGCCTGTCCGGGCCAGCACGCCATGACGAGGCTGCCCGCGATCAGGAAAAGCGAGGCGGCTAACAGCCGGAGCTGGATCACCCCGGCGGTGGTGGCGAACCCGATGGCGAGGAAAAGTGCTGACGAGCACACCAATGTGTTAGGGGCGAGGCCGAGAAGCTGGTTGTTGGCGCCGTTGATCAGGCACGCCACCGCGATCATTCCCCACGTGAGCATCATCTGGCCGGAGACCAGACTCTTCGGGATGCGGGCCTTGCGCAGCGTGACGAGCGCCATCCCGCCGAGAAGCAGCACGAATACCACCCAGATTCCCATGATCCGAACCAATGGCGGATTGACCGGAAAGCGCAGCAACAGCAGATGCACGGCGACCGAAGCGACCGACCCGCCGATCCCGCCGGTGATGAAGAGATTTGCCAGCGGCTGGCGCACCGCATCGACATCCATCAGATCCAGACGCCCGCGCATGTCGCCCAGTTCCCGATCCCGCTCATCCACCCGCACGGCGGAGGCTTCCACGAATGCGATCTCCACCTCGCTGAGCCGGTCACGCAGCGCGGCAAGCAGCGTGCGCGCTTCATCGAGCGGTTTTCCGCCCACTAACAAAAAGTCAGCCGACCGTCCTTCCTGCACCCACTGGGCGGCGGCGGCGGTCACCCGCGAGCGCGAACGCAGCAGCGTGCGGTTTTCCTCAAGCCATTGCCGGAGGCGCGGCCACGACGTCAGCAATGCCTCGTGCGCCAGCGTGACGGCCGGGCGCGCGGCTGAGCCGGTGCCCCGCAGGTCGGCCACCAGCAGCCGGGCTGCTAGGAAAGCGTCCAGAAATGCCGGAGCACCCGGCCGGGCACCGGCTTTCTCCTGATCCGCCCAACGGCGCGTCGCCGGGTCGCCCTCGGCGCGGTCAAGTCCCACCAGATCGTGCATCGCGGCATCGAATGCTCCCTGCGCTTCGGCATCCAGACGACCGAAGATTTCCTCGGCGCGCCGCGCGATCGCCCCTTCCATACCACCGATTTCCTGATAGGCCGCATGGGTCATCACGCCGGCATCGGTGCGGCGGTGATAGAGTTCCTCAAGCGTGAATTCCAGCAACGGCAGCGCGCGGGGATCGCGCGCTGCGGCATCCCGCAGGACATCGTCGAGCCGGCCCGCTGCGGAATCCTCCTCATAGGCGAGTCCGGCAGCCTGGGCCGGTTGCCGGATCAGCGCGGTGATTTCCGCCGGGACCAACGCGGGCAACTGATAGGTGCCATGACCTCGGGACAAATCGATGAGTTCCGGAATCTCCTCCAGCCGCGCGTAGAAATCACTGCGCAACGTGGCCAGCACCCACACGCGACCGCTCCGGGCGAGACCCGCGAGCACGCTGATGAACGCCTGACGCCGCGCGGGATTCTGGCCGTGCGTGAAAATTTCCTCCAACTGGTCCACCACCAACGCCAGCCTTGCGCGCGGGGTGTTAGCGAGCCCTTGGGATCGTTCGAACGCGGTGGCCGCTTGCAACAGCGCTTCTCCCACGAGCATACCCGCGAGATTCGGATTCGTCGCGAGTTTCGCCGCCAGCCCTGCCGCATCGTCTTCCGAAATTTCCGCCGCGTGCGCGATTTCCGGCAAGGCATCTGAATTGAGCAACGCTTCGGCCAAGCCGATGAGAGGATCGGAACCACCGTCACCCGGTCGCATCAGACAACGCCGGACCAACGCCACGTCCTCGATCACACCCGGCGTCTCTAGCAGCGGAAGCACGCCTGCACGCAGCAGCGATGATTTCCCGCCGCCCGACATTCCCGTCACCAGAACGAACGCCGAACCCGCCCGCGCCTGTTCGCGCAGCGCCGCGACGACCTCGCTGGTGGCCTTGCTGCGACCGCAAAACACCGCCGCGTGCTCAGGCTCGAACGCCGCCAGCCCCCGGAACGGCGAACCCTGGGTCCAACTCGGCGGCACCGTTTCAGCACCCGCCCGCAACGGCGGCAGCTTGGCCTCGATCAGCTTGCGGAGGTGGATCTCCAGCTTTTCCTCGAAATCCACCGGATGCTCGAACGGGTGAAACGCCGCCACCAGCGTGCCGTCGTTTTCGTTGTGAAACCAGTTCCGGATGAAACCATCCAACGCTCGTTTCTGATCGAGCCTCGAACGCACGTTCTGCTCGTCTTCCAGATTCACCACCGGATGGGTGGTCTTGCGGTAAACCAGCAGCTCCGGCCTGCCGTTCGCCTTGTGCGCTTCCACGGCGACCTCGAATTCATACTCGGTGCCGGATGCGTAGGTCGATCCATCGGCCCGCCGGAATTGGCCGGGCAGGCGCGTTCCCAAGCGCGACCAGATGATGCAGACGACGATATCCACCTGCGATGGCGACACGATCTGATCCTGAAACGTCGATGTCGCCAGCAACGGTTCATGCTCCCAGAAAATCGGCTGCAAGCGGGTGCGGCTGGAAAACTCACCGCTCAAGCGGCCCAGCACCCTCGCGGTGAGCGCGCGCTCCTCTGCGACATCTCCCGGTGACGAGACGAAAATCCTCAGTTCATCCATGGTGCCAGATCCATCAGACCGACCGTAGCTTTCCCATGCTCCCTGCCAAGGATTCTTTGAGGCCGGTAATTTGTGAGCCATGACGATTGCATGTTGCGGGTCCGATGTGGAAAAATCCCGGCGATGAAACTCATTTCCTGGAACGTGAACGGCATCCGCGCCACCATTGGCAAAGGCTTCGGCGACTTCGTGACCGCTGAAAAGCCCGACATCCTCTGCCTCCAGGAAACCAAGGCGCGCCCGGAACAAGTCCCGCTGCCGCTGGAACTCGGCGGCTATCACGGCTACTGGGATTCCGCGCAGAAACCCGGCTACTCCGGCACCGCCATCTTTTCCCGCGAGCAGCCGCTCGACGTCCGGATGGGTCTCGGCATCGACGAGCACGACAAGGAAGGCCGCGTGCTCACCCTCGAATATCCGGATTTCTTCCTGGTGAATGTCTACACCCCCAACTCGCAGGACGGCCTGCGCCGCCTGCCCTATCGGCTGACCTGGGACCTCGCCTTCCGGCTCCACTGCGCCGGTCTCGCGAAAACCAAACCCGTCATCTTCTGCGGCGATCTCAACGTCGCCCATCAGGAAGTCGACATCGCCCGCCCCAAGGAAAACCGTCTCTCCGCCGGATTCTCCGACGAGGAGCGCGCCAGTTTCACCGAGCTGCTCGGCGCAGGCTTCACCGACACCTTCCGTCACTTCTATCCGGACAAGAAGGAGGCCTATTCCTGGTGGTCCTTCCGCGGCGGCGCACGCTCGCGCAACGTCGGCTGGAGAATCGACTACTTCGGCGTCTCATCGCCTTTCATGTCCCGCGTGAAGGATGCGGAAATCCTGCCTCACATCACCGGCTCCGACCACTGCCCGGTGGCGATCACGCTGGCCTAACTGGACCGCGGAATTCATTCCGCGCGAATTCAGGCGGAATGAATTCCGCGCTCCAATTACCCTCACTCCGCCGCGTGGACGAGGATCACAATCTCGCCCTTCGGCGGATGCGTCTGGAAATGTGCCAGCACTTCCGCAGCCGTTCCGCGGTGGTAGGTTTCGAACTTCTTCGTCAGCTCGCGGGCCACACAGGTCCGGGCAGCCGGATCGATCTCTGCTAGAATTTCCAAGGTGGAAACGATCCGGTGCGGCGACTCGAAAAAGATCCCGGTTTCACCTGACTCCAGAGCCGCGGTCAGCGCGCTGCGGCGTTTGCCGGATTTCACCGAGAGGAAGCCACCAAAGCGGAAGGCATGACAGGGAAAGCCCGAGCCGATGAGCGCGGTGATGACGGCCGACGGACCGGGAAGCACTTCGAATGGTATACCGGATTCGATGCAAGCCTGCACCAGCCGGTAGCCGGGATCCGAAATGCCCGGCATGCCCGCGTCGCTGATGACGGCGATGGTCTCCCCCGCTCTCGCGGCAGCGATGAGATCCGGGGCGCGGCGGGCTTCGTTGTGTTCGTGGAGGGAAACGAGCGGCTTGCCGGAAATCCCGTGATGCGCTAACAACTGACCGGAGTGGCGGGTGTCCTCACAGGCGATACGATCCGCGCTGCGGAGGATTTCCAAAGCCCTGAGCGTGATGTCCGCCAGATTTCCGATGGGAGTGGGCACCAGGATGATGCGGCCGGAGATTTCGGGAGAGGATTCCATGAAATTGGAGCGCGGAATTTATTCCGCGCGGCTGAGTTTTCCGCGCTCATCGTCGGTGATGAGGACCGGCTTGCCTTCGTGATCCACGCGAACGTTGGTCATACTACCGAAAGCCGCGATCTCTCCAGATGCGTTGAGCACCTGGAAATCCCAAGTGATCGACGAAGCGCCAATCCGCGAAATCCCGAGCACCACCTCAAACCGATCTCCTGCCAGAAACGGCCTCTTGTATTCGCAGCCGACTTTCACCCGAGGCCAGCCACCTTGCGCCCGGTCAAAAACCAGCACGCCGCGCGAACGCAGACATTCATGTTCCGCCGCCTCGGCGTATTTGAAAACGTTGGGAAAGTGCATCCATCCGCTGGCGTCGGTGTCGCCGAATGCGATCACCCCCGCTTGCCGATGCACCGGATTTTCCATGGGTGGAATCACTCGAACTTGCTGACGAGCACGGACGCGTTGTGACCGCCGAAGCCGAAGCTGTTGGAGAGCGCCACCTTGACCGGCACCTCGCGCGCGACGTTCGGGACGACGTCCAGATCGCACTCGGGATCCTGGTCGTCAACATTGATGGTCGGAGGAATGACGCCATCGCGGATCGCCATGATGCTGGCGATAAGCTCAACCCCACCGGCCGCGCCTAACATGTGGCCGGTCATCGACTTGGTCGAACTGACCATGAGGCCGTTCTTGGCATAGTCGCCGAACGCCACCTTGATGGCCTTGGTTTCCGCGACGTCGCCGAGGCCGGTCGAAGTGGCGTGGGCGTTGAGGTATTGCACGTCTTCAGGATTCTTCTTCCCGTGCTTGAGGGCCATGCCGATGGCGTAGGCCGGGCCGCTGCCGTCGGGTGACGGCGCGCTGAGGTGGTAGGCATCCGCACTCACGCCGTAGCCGATGAGTTCCGCGTAAATTTTCGCACCGCGCTTGAGGGCGTGTTCGAGTTCCTCGATGACGACCACGCCGGCACCTTCGCCCATGACGAATCCGTCGCGGCCCTTGTCAAACGGACGGGACGCTTTTTCCGGCTCGTCGTTGCGGGTGCTGAGCGCCTTCATGTTGGAGAAGCCTGAGAGCCCCATCGGCAGCACCGCGGCTTCCGCACCGCCGCAGACGAAGGCGTCCGCATCGCCGAATTTGATGATGCGCCAGGCTTCGCCTATGTTGTGGTTGGACGTAGCGCAGGCGGTGACGATGACCATGTTAGGTCCCAGCAGGCCGAACTCCATGGAGACGATGCCGCTGGCGATGTTGGAAATCATCATCGGGATGGTGAACGGAGAGACACGCTTCGGCCCTTTTTCCATGAAGGTCGTGTGCTCGCGCTCAAGGGTGGAAAGTCCGCCGATGCCGCTGCCGACCATGACGCCGAAGCGGCGCGGATCGATTTTCGAGACATCCACGCCGGAATCCTCCATCGCCATCTTCGACGCCGCAACCGCGAATTGCACGTAGCGGTCGGCGCGGCGGGCGTCCTTCGGCACGCCGAAATAGCCGTCCGCATTGAAATTCTTGATCTCACCCGCGATCTTGCAATCAAACGGCGCGGGATCGATATTCGTGATGGTGGAAATGCCGCTGCGGCCCTCTTTCAGACCGTCCCAAGTGGTGTTCAGGTCGTTTCCAAGTGGGGTGATACAGCCGATGCCGGTGATGACGACGCGTCGTTCGCTCATAATTGTGAAAAAGGTTGGCCCGTGTTGACCGACCGCGCAAGCCTCATGATGCGCCTGGCCATTGGTTTCAGCCTGAACGACTTACTTGCCCTGGGACGAGTTCCCGGCGGGCGAAAGGATGAGGTCGTCGTCATTGTGGGGAATGCGGTCCGGCCCGGCGGACCGGAGTTCCAGCACTCTCCACGCCTCGGGATGCACGATCAACGGACTGCCCCAGCGGTCGAGCAAAAGACCTTCAGGCGAAAACACCGGATTTCCCTTACGGATGAAAACCTCGCGATTCGGATTCTCACCCCGCAATGCCGCGGCGAAATCCTCATTCCCGCCGATGGGGAAACGCTGGGAATCCTTGATCAACGAAAAATAACCCACCGCCACCCGCTGGATCTTCCTCAGGTCTTCGATCGGGGGCGTCGCGGGATCCCCGTAGTTTTCCAACAGCGCCTCGCTCGCCGTCGGGGCTGACATTTCCGGCGGATCGATCCGGCTTTGCGACGGAGCGGGAGCGGCAACAGGCGCCCGCCGGATCGTGTCGAGTTGGTTGGAAACCCAAACCAGCATGCCGACCATCGCGAACACGATGAGCAATCCGAGGATGGTGAAAAGCCGGTTCATCGATCAGGAAATGAATCCGACCGGCCCGGTGGCGGCGGCCGGATCGCAAAAGCTCCGGATGTTAGGAAGCACCATGTCCATGTCGCCCGCGGTCACGCCGAACCAGCGCAGCATCTCGCAGAAATACTCGTCCGCCGAGAGCTTGGGGAAAATCCGTCCGCCGCGGCCGATGTCGTTTTCCCCGTCGATGACGAGCGAGGGGAATGTGCCGCGGATGACACCGCCGGTGACCGGACCGCCCATGACCAGCTGGTTTCCGGCCCACGCGTGGTCCGTGCCCTGCCCGTTCGACCGCAGCGTGCGGCCGAAATCAGAACAGGTAAAGGTCACGACATCGTTCGCCAGGCCGAGGGTTTCGAGCGATTTCTGAAACGCATACAGCACGCGGTCCAGCACCTGCAGCATGTTGCGCTGGTTGGTGAGCAGCTCCGTGTGATGATCCCATCCGCCGTATTCGATGAAGATCGTCTGCCGCTTCAGCTTGAGCGATTCGCGGATGGCGATGGTCTTGATCGCCGCCTTGAATTGGTCCGACAGCCAGTGATTCGGAAATCCGGCGGCGGTGAGAACCGTATCGATGTCCTGGCCGTTGAGGGATCCCGGATTGTCGAAGTGGTTCTGAAACTCCGCGCCGCGTTCGAGACTGTTCGAAGTGATCCGGCCGTGGGTGCGCTGGAACAGATTCTGATAGTGATCCTCCACCGGACTCGCCACGGTCGAGCGCAGGACCTGCTCCTTTTTCTGATGGACCGCGGAGTTTCCGTTGGCGCCGGTGAATGAAAGCGCGCCGCCGCTGGTGATGACGAACTGCCCCTCGCTCCGGCCGATCTGGAACGCGGCATTTCCCGAGAGTGAGAAATTCATCGGCATGTAGTAGCCGCCGGTTTGTTCCGTGTTGAGCGCGGAGTGGATCACATCCGCCGCGCGGCCGCCCCAGCCGGAAAGCACCTGCATGCCCTGCGGGACGGACGTCTGCCATTGCTCGATCTGGTCGCGGTGGGAGAACAGCGCCTTGGGAACCGCGATGGTTCCGTTGAGATACGCCTGCTTGTTCGGAATCGGTTCGATCAGCGTCCCGATGTTCGCCATCAGCGAAACCCGCTTCTTGTTCACGAAGCTGCCCGTGCCATTGAACATTTCCGCAAGCCGCGTGCAGGACGGGTGAAGTCCGAAGCTGCGGCCCAGATTGTCCGTGAAGTTCAGCGGCAGCAGCTGGTCGCGCGGAATCGCCAGCCCCGATCGGGAGGCAGCGTATTCATCATAACCTCCCGGCTGGTCGCGGGGGATGAGGAGATTGAAGGTGTCGCAGCCTCCTGATAGAAAAAGACAGACCAGCGCCTTCCGCTGGTCGCCCATTCCTCCCTGGGCCGCCGCGTGGTTGGCCATGGTGAGGTTCAGCAGCGTCGAGAGGATCGACGTCGAGCCGATCGCGGCACAACTGGTTTCTCCGATGAATTGACGGCGGGAGCGCATGGCGGGTTACTGTTTGGACGAGGACTTTGCAGGGACCGCCGGCGATGGCGTCAGGCGGAAGGTTTTTGTTTTCAAGTCGTAGGTGATCGGAAACTCGATGCCGGTGCCGGATTCCCTTGCATCGCTGCCACGCACCACGAGTTCGAGCGTGGAGGAGTCTACGGCCCATGAGGCACGGGACACCCCCGTGTGATAGAGGTCCTTCTTTTTTATCGGAGACACGCTGTCGGCCAGTTTCCAAAGCCCGTCATTGAATCCGGGGACTTCCTCGACGCGCCCGTTTTGCCCGATGAGATAAAGCATCACCACGTTCTCCCCGCTGCCCGTCTTCTGGGTCCGCAGGACCGTCTTCTCGTCCGGAGCAAAATGATAAACCGCCGGCCAGGGGAATCCGCCTTTTTCCAACTCGACGGGCTTCAGATCCTTGTCCGCAAACAGAAGCGTTTCCTTGAAACCGCCCGTGTCTTCCTGGCGGATGGAAAGCGCCTGCCCGGGAGATTCGATGACGCGCGGTTTTTCCTCATCAGCACGGCTCGGTTGCCCGGCAAGAAGCAGGAGCGCACCGATGATGGGATGTCGTAAGGCTTTCATGACGAAGTGTCTCAATGTTGGACGACGCCTTCCGGGCTGGTCATCGCGGTCCACAAGGCGAGGGCGACCCGATCCTTCCGGCTCAGGGCGGGGTCCGACAACGCTCCGAGCATGAGCCCCCGGGTGCGGGCCGTCATTGTTCCGGCGCAGACGAGCAGATCGATGTGATCGACGAGCGCGGCGGGATTTTCCGCCAGCAGCAGCGTGTCGCGGTAGTCCATGGGAAAATCCCACGTCCAACCGGATTTGAAACCATCATGCAGATAGTCCCACAACAGGTTGGGAAACGAGACCGCGGAATAGGTGTTGATGATTTGGAAACCGGGACTTACCAGACCGGCGTTGCGGATCTCGCCCGGAGCCTGATAGACCGGAGTGTAGAAGTTGAAAACGCTGGGCGAATTCATCGGCTCCTGGATGGTGGAGTTGTAGAAATTCTCCGTCCAGTTCCACCAGACGAATTTGGGATGCGCCTCGGCGAGATGCATCAGCCTTCCCAGATGCATCGTGCGGATCACCGGCTCGCGGACTTTTCCGAACTCCGGCGAGAGCGGCAGGTTGCGGGCTTCGGCATCCAGCAGGATGGCTTTGACCACGGCCGCGAGATTTCCGCGAACGCCGGAGTCATCGTTCGCGAACACATCCTGCACCCGCCTGATGTAGCCCGGCGACGGATTGTCGGTGACGAGAAACTGGATGAGCTGGCGGCAGACGAACGGCGGTGTGTTAGGATGGCGGAACAGCGCATCCACCGCATCAAGAACGTCCTGCCTGCCATTCTCTTCCGTCGCCTCGCGGGCCGGGATCACCACGCCGTGAGGCAGATGTTTCGCCTCGAAATCATGGCGGTCGGCATACATGACCATCGGCAGCGTGAAATGCTCGTCCGCCCAACCGCCGCCGCCCCAGCCGTAGGGCGAGGCGAAATAAAGACCGGTGAAAACGCGGGCGAGTTCGGTGATGTCACCGTTGTCGTAGGTCGGAATCGGCTCGCCGTTCCCATCCAGTTTCCTGCTGCCGTCGGGATTGAGTTCCCACAGGCCGATGGTGAACAGCTGCATGATCTCCCGCGCGTAATTCTCATCCGGATAGCGCGGGATCGACGGATCGGCCTTCTGGTTTCCGGCGTGGCTGAGATACCAACCCATCGACGGATGGAAGGTCACCTCTCGCAAAAGATCTCCGAAATTCCCCAGCGCGTGACGCGACAGCGTGTCGTAATAGTTCGTCATCGCTTCGGCCTTCTCCTCCAGATTCGCATCGCGTCGTGAGACGACGAGGATCTGTGAGAGCGCGAAGGCGACGCGCTGGCGGAGCTGGTCTTCACCACCCATCGCGTTTCTAGCAAAAGGAGTGGTGATGTTGTTGCCATGGACGAATTTATCGAGCTCGTTGAAATTGTAATAAGGATCGATCCGCTGGCCGGCGCCGTCGGCCTTGATCTCGCGGATGTAGGGCTGCAGCAGCGATGTCGGAAGCGTGATTTGCCGGTCGATCCACGCGGAATAGCCAAGATCGGCGACTTCCCCAATTGCCTTCGGCGTCGGTCCGAACGAGGCCTGCATCAGAAAGCGCGAGGCATTCACCGGCGATGGTTTTCCAGCGGCGCCGCTGCCGGCGGTGCCACCGGCCGGAGCGGATCCCTGAAGGCGGTCCAGCAGCGCCACCGCGTCGCCGCCGAGTGTCTGGCCGTTCGATTTCACCAGGGATTGGCCGAGCGAACCTGGGTTGATGGATGAGGATCCCAGCACCTGGTTTTCGGTCCAGTCTTCCACTCCGTCACTGTCGGTATCAATGGCCCGCACACCCGTGCGGTAGAAATTTCCATCCGCCGCCGAGGGAAATACCGAAGGAATGGTGAGCTGTCTGCGCCCCCCCACAAGCGATGACGCGGGAAGTCCGGAGACGGTTTGCCAAGCGCCCAAGGTCGCGCTGGCTTCAACATGCGCGGCCTTGTCGGGGAGATCCGTCCACGAGAGGACGAAGTGGCTGCCAGACTTCCAGGCGATGAGATCGAGTTTCGAACCCGCATCATCGGGGTTGGTGCCGGCCTTGCTTTCATCGAGATTGCTCATGCCGTCGCCATCATCATCGGCGTTGGGAAGACGATGCGTTCCGCCACTCCAGAGGACCCAGGAATCGGACAGCCCGTCGCCGTCGAGGTCGTCGATTTTTCCGGTGAAATGAAACCAGGTCGGAATGCTCGAAGCGGACAAGGGATCAAAACCACGAAGGTGTTCCACTCCGTCCGTCGCACCATCATCATCGCTGTCCGCATCGCGTGGATTGGTTCCGATGAGGCACTCTTTCAGGTTGCTCAGGCCGTCGGAGTCGGAATCCAAAGGAGCATCCGCCGCGCTGGCGGGATTGAAAAGATTCGCGGTCTCCCAAGCGTCGGGCATGCCGTCGCTATCGGAATCCAGCGGACCGAGCGGGGCGGCGGAGATGAGCGCGCGGACGCCCGTTTCCGTCGCCAGATCGATCCGACCGGCCGTTCCGCTTTGATTTTTCCATGTCGTGGTTCCGGCGATCAGCGAAGGATCGGCGGCGACGGCTTCTGCGTTTGAAAACGAAGCCAGCGTGACGGGCGCCTCGAAATTCGTTAGATCGGCGATGAGGAAATTGAGGGTCCAGAGATTGACCGCAGGATTCGGCTGGGTCGCGGAGAACTCGATGCGCAGCGGAACCGAATCATCCGCCGGGCCATATCCACTGAATCCGAACGCCCGGGTCCTGTCGGCGGGCGAACCGCTCCAATCGCTGTCCCAAAAGCCGCTGTTCACATTTCCCGAACGATGGAACACCCCCTCGATCCCCCGGAAGCGATGGACCAGTTTCCCATTGATATAACGAATGCCGATGCCGATCTGGCGGCTCCATCCGCTCTGGTTGATGTCGGCGACCGCTTCGCAAAGCATCGACTCATCGGACTCGATGGCTCCGAGCATCGATCGCTCGTGATTCCAGAGCACGCGCAGGTTGTCGATGCGCCACCGCCAGGTGCGGGTGGCGGCATTCCAAACCGGCACGGGCGGCGGCGTGCTGGACGCCGAGAGAGGATCGGAGGCATGGGTGCGCTCGACCGGATCGGTGAAGCCGTCGTTGTCACTATCGGCTAGCAAGGGCGAGGAAGGAAACGGCCGCGCGTTGATCTCGTCGCCATCGGTCAGACCGTCGTTGTCGCTGTCCGGATCAAGCGGAGAAGTGCCGTGGGAAGCCTCCGCTCCATCGGGAATGCCGTCCCGGTCGGTGTCCGGCTGACGGGGATCGGTGCCGGCGGCGATCTCGGCGGCGTTGTTCATTCCTTCGGCATCGGCATCCGCGCCCGCATCGGACACGGCGGGATTGAAATGGTTTTCGATCTCCAACGCATCCGCCAAGCCGTCGCCATCGGTGTCCGTCGCGCTGTCGATGATCTGGATGCCGTGAATGGCGACGGGATCGAAGTCGACGGAGCGCAGGCTCACGGATTGAGCCGAACCCGTCAGACCGCGGTATCGGACGAAATTTCCCGGGAGGATTGCGCCCAGCGTCGTCGCCTTGGCTTCGCTCCACGCAAGGAACGGAGGATTCGAAGTGGCGACAAAAAAGCGGTCCGTCGCCGCGTCCGAGCCACGGCGCAGGACTCCGCGGGCATTCGGATAGGCCTGGCCGACGTAAACGAGAAGATCATACGAGGCGTAGGGAATGCCCGTAATGCCGACCGTGGCCGGAGTGTCGATGACGCCCGTGCGTTGGGTGCGGATCATTCCGTTGAGCAGCGTTTCATTGCCGGGCCCCTTGTGCAGCCCCTCGCCGGAAAAGTGATAGGACCACGAGACCGCAGCGGTGGTGGACTGGCCGCGATGGTTTTTCAGCGCGCTTTTCGAACCATTCAGGACCGTGCCGTCCGGCACCCAGTGCGGCAGCGGTGCGGACGCGTTCCAATGCGGGAGGCGGAAAAACCCCGCGGGTTCACCAGTGCCGAGAGTGGCGGACTCCAGACGCTCGCACACGAACTGGAGGCCGATCGCACCCGGAAAATCAAATGGCACGGACGCGGGATTGACCGGGCTGCTGCCTTGTTCGATCTCGATGTTGTCGGGATGCGTGTCGCCGTCGGTGTCGGCCAACAGCGGGCTGCCGGAAGTTTCCTCACCATCCGCGAGTCCATCGCCATCGGTGTCGCGATTCGAAGGATCCGTGCCGAGCTCCAGCTCGCGATGATCCGCCAGACCGTCGTTGTCGCTATCAGGATCAGTCGGATTGGTGCCCGCCAGAAACTCGGCGAGATGATCCAGAGCGTCGCCATCGGCATTCAGCACCGCATCGGCGGCATCGGTGTCGCTCAGCCCGTAGGTTTCCTCGAACCAACGTGCGATGCCGTCGCCATCGGCATCCGCCAGCGCGTCCGGGTCCGCTTCGAGGCGGATGAAGTCAAAGCCGATGTAACCGCCTGCGCCGCCTCCGGTGCGGTCGATCAGCAGGATGTTCTCCCCCGCCACCGCGGCGACCGAGGAGGCGGGAACGGTGAAGACCAACGTCGTGTTCCAACCGATTCCATTGCGGATTGCGAGCGGACGGCCGTTGAAGGTGGCCGTGATGTCGTGTTTCGAAAATCCGGGGATCGAGCCATTCACCCAGGCACCCCCTCCGGTCAGATCGACGGTGACACGCAGCAGCGATTCGGCGGAAGCCTGAGCGGCGGAAAGCGGGAAGTGGATCCGTTTCCGGGGATCGCCGGACGTCATCGCCCGCTCGAAGTTGGCGACGGCTTCATCCGCCGCGGCCGCGCCGACGGGAGATGGGTAGAGGCCCTTGAAGTAATAGTCGTCATCCTTCACGGCCGGAGATCCGGGCGGCGCGTTAGGTCCGAAACTTTCCTGTGAAAAAGGGGTCAGCGCACCATCGTCCGCGCCGAGCTGCCAGACCGGTGCGAACGGACCTGCGACCGCGAACCCCGTGAATTGGGCCGCGACCGAGGCGATGAAATGGATGGCGACCCGGGACATGGAAGCCGGGAAGATGAACTAATTGGGAAAAGTTACAAATCAACGTTTCCGGAAAAAGCACCCAAAACCGGCCAAAGCGACGATCAGAACGCCCGATGGCTCGGGAACCGCCCGCAGATTGTCCAACAGCAGCGAACTTGAAACCCGTGCCCCGCGGAAATCCACGGCGGCGGAATGAAGCACGCGCAACTCGCTCACCGCGGACAAGGTCGCCGCCGCATCCAGGCCGCCGGCGCTGGTGAGCGCGGAGGGCCGCAGATCGAAAACCTGGTTCACCCAGCCGGAAAAGGCGGCCACCGGTGCCACCGAAGTGACAAACCAGCCACCTGCCCCGTTCACCGCGAGACGGATCGAGAGCGGAGTGGATCCGCCGTTCCTCAGGTCCGCGGCGATGGCAAGGATGCCGGCCGCCGGGTAGTCACCGGTCCACAGGGTTTCGTTGAAAACGATGAGCCTGCCTCCGGGACCGGTGCCACCGTTAGACGTGATGCGCAAGGCGCTGTCACCCGCGCCCAGCGGGCCGGAATCCGGCACCACCTGCGGAGGAAACGGATTCGGGCTGCCGCTGTCCCACCCGTGGATGCCGGAGAAATCCTCCGTCTGGCCCAGCGTCACCGCCGCCTTTGAAGAAAGCGGAAGGCAGGCCATCGCCAGGAAGCAGCAAGCGGTCGCTTTCACTTTCGGCACGATGGCAGCGCGAATGGTTTGCTCCAGCGAAAATTGCGGTGGAGACTCAGCGGACCGTTTCATGAAAATCACCCGCACCCTTGCCACCAGCACGACGCCCGACGGAGAAAGGATCACGCTCCACGAGCATGACGGCCATTATTTCCTCAAGGTCGCCGGCCTGCAGTTGATGAGCACCACCGCATCATCGTCGGAGGAACAGATGGCGGAGCTTTCCTGTGTGAATCTTCCGGCGAAACCGCGCGTGCTCATCGGCGGACTCGGGTTCGGCTTCACGCTCAAGCGGGTGCTCGAACTGACCGGGCCGGACGCCACTGTCGAAGTGGCCGAGCTGCTGCCCGTCATCGTCGGGTGGAACCGCGAGTTCATGTACGAGGTGAACGGCAGGCTGCTGGACGACCCGCGGGTGAAGATCCATGTCGGCGACGTCTACGACCTGATCGACGGCTGCGGCAGCGACCGCTACCACACGATCCTGCTAGACGTGGACAACGGGCCGGATCCTTTCGTGCAGAACGTCAACGAACGGCTCTACGCCAAACCCGGCATCACCCGCATCAAGAACGCCCTGCAGCCGGGAGGCCGCGTCATCTTCTGGTCGGCGCATCCCGACAAATCGTTCGCGCGGTCGCTGGAGGGCTTTTTCAAAAAGGTCGAATGCATCGGAGCAAAAGCCTATCCCAAGGCGAAGCGCTTCACGCACACTCTGTTCGTGGCGGACCGCGACTGACTCAGGGGAGCTTGTTTTTGATCAGCCGGAAACGGTCGTGATACGCGCCGTTGTTGAATTTCCGGCAGCAGTCGTAGCAGGCGACCGCCTTGGTGATCGGCTTCACGCGCTGGATGACGGCGAAGCAATTCGAGCAGATGTAAGCGTGGTTGCGCTTCATCCGGCGGCGTTTGAAAGGCAGGGTATGGTAGGGTTTCTCACCCGGAATGCCAAGGTCCGCACACGCCTCCTGCCACTCGGGACCGTGTGGATCGATGCGGCGGCGGCCGCAGCGCTCGTAGGCGACGAGGTGGGCGAGCTCGTGTTTCAGCGTGCGCCAGAGTTCTTCCGGTTCGCAGTCCCTGAGCTTCGGATTCAGCTCGATCGCGCGGTCCGGCCACCACGCGCGGCCCGCCGTGGTTTGCATCCGCGGGTTCCAGGACACCCGGACCTTGCGGGCGAGTTCGTGGAGGGAAAGCGATTTGGACGCCTCGACGCACCAGGCCGTTAGACCGCCGTCATCCTTCAAGGGCTTCGTCTGCGGAACCTCCGGGGTCTTCAAAACGCGGAACCACGAGGTCCAGCGGAGTTCAAGTTGCGGCATGCTCCGGCCCATTGAAAAGACCGTTAACAGCTTTCCTCGAAAATGGCAATACGCGGTTCGCGGAATCCACGAAAAAAGCCGCCGGGCATGACACCCGGCGGCTTGAAGACATCATCTATCCGATCAACGTGAGATCACCTGAGGCGGATGTGGCGCTTCGCATCCGGCGAGACCGGAGTGTTGTCGCGGACCTTGAGGGTGGTCCGGTTGTCGATGAGCACCGTGGTGTGTTTCGCACCGCTGTACCAATCGAGCAGGTTTGAAGACACTTCGACCGTGCCGGTGAAGGCGGCTCCGGGTTGCTTGATGACGGTGAGGGTCTGGAATTTCTCGCCACCGATGACTTCGACCGAGGAGGTCGAGCCGGCCACCGGCGAACCGGTCAGCGAGGAAGTGGCGGTGAAACCGGACAGCGAGGCGAGATCCGCGGAAGCGGCGCTGGCCTTCGGCTGACGAGGGGCACCCTTGCCTTTGACACTGATGTCGAACACACCGGTCTTCCTGTCGTTGCTGGCGATGTGGATCTCCGCCGTGCGGAGGTTGCGGCGGTTCGGCTTGAACCTGACCGTGAAGGTCGTGGACTCGCCGGGAGCGAGCGTGGTCGCGAGCGGTTTGCCGATCACGAAGTTATTGCCATTCACCCCGCTCTTGCTGATCGACAGACCGCTGAGATTGGATGCGCCGTCATTCCGGATGGTGAAGGTCTTCGCCGCGCCGGCCGTGCCGACGAACTGGAAGCCGAAGCCAACCGTGCTCTTGCCGTCCTTGAGAGCCGTCGATCCCGGCTGACTCACCTTGATGAGCGGGACACCGAGTCCGGTGCCTTGCATGGTGATGCCGAAATCACTCTCATCCGCATCATTGCTGAGGATGCCGAGAGATGCGGTTCTCAAGCCGAGTGCCGATGGATTGAAAACAACGCCGAAGGTGGTGCTTTCGCCCGGAGCAAGCGTGGTTTTCTGCAGCCCGCTGATGGTGAAATCCGATTTGTTTGCCCCACCGGTGCGGACGGCCAATCCGAAGAGATCGGCTTTTCCGCTATTCCGGATGGTGAAGGTCCGTGTCCTGGAGGAGAGCCCGGTCGCCGTCGCAGGGAAGATGGTGGCCGATGCGTCATCAATGACGTCCACGCCCGCCGGATCAGAGACGGCGATTTCCTGGGTCGTCTCCGGAAGTGTCACACCATCGAGCCAGGCCTTGTCCAACAGGCCGGGATAGCTGTCGTCCTTTTCGTAGGTCCACTTGAACGTGTGATTGCCTGCCGAAACCGGGAAAGACGCGTAGACCCAGTCGCTATCACCCGACAATCCGAATTGGGAGCCGGCGTCCTTGAAGACCTGCTCTTCGCCATCAATGTAAAAGCGGGCGACGTCATAATCTTTTTCGGACGAGACCTTCATGTAGAAGCTCACGTTGCCCACCTTGAAATTCGAACGATAGGCGATGGCGGAGGTTTTTCCATCCCCCACCTTGTCGGACATCAGTCCGTGGGTTCCCTCGAAGACGACACTCTTGGTCATCTTCCAGATGCCGTTCGTTCCCGCAGGTTTGAACCAACCATGAGGGAGCGCGTTGTTCGCCGGAAACGGCGCGTCGTTGACGGCGAATGCGGTGTCGCTGAGGTCATTGGTCGGCACCGCATTGGTGACGCTGCTGATGCGAAGGCTGTAGTCGGCGCCTTTCACCAGCGAGCCGGGAACGTCCCAGCGGTATTTCCCATCGTTCGGTTCGTTGGCCGCGATCACCGACTGGAAGACATCGGCCTTGTAGAGATCGATCTTCACGTTGCCGGTGATGTTCGCCTGCCAGTAAATCGGGATCTTGGAAGACGGGAAGATCGTTTCGCCGCCATTCGGGCTTCCGACGATGATCGTATTCGGCGGAACGGATCCGAAAAACACATCGATGGTCGGCCCGACCGCGGTGAGAACCTCGACCTTGAAGGAGGATGCACCACCGTCCCACCAGCTGGCATCAGGAGTGGTCGCGTCGTTGAACCTCGGAGTCTCCAGATCGAAGAGATCCTTTGAGTCGCCACGATTGTCGCCGTTCTCAAGATTGAACTGTCCATCAGCCTGCTCCAGAGCCACCCCGTAATGCTGGCCGGCCACCGCGAAATTGTTTCCGTTCACCCGCTCGTCGATGTGCCAAACGGCGATCCCCTTGTCATTCGAGTACTCCGCCCATTTGTCGCCGTCACCCCGGTTCTCGACCATGAAAAATTCCGTGGCCGTTCCGGGCTTTCGGATCCGATAGGCCATGTTGCCCGTCGAACGGAGCGAGACCGTCCTGAATTCGGTCGGAGTCAGCTCTCTCACGGTTGCCCAGCCCACGAGATCCTTGAAATAGCCGTTGATCGGCGAAGGAGTCCGTCCGCCGTTGAGGTAGTTTCCGGAACCCATGAGGCAATGCTCTCCGACTCCCTCACCCGCTTTCGGAGCGGAGGCATAGATGTCCGGATAGCCGAGGATCATGTGGCCGTTCTCATGGCAGAAGGTCCCGATCACCGGGGCGGCGGTATTGATGTTGGTGATCTGGAAATTCGAGATGAACACCGGCTTCGATGCTGTTCCCACGCTGAACGGGGTTTCCAGACTCCAGCTTTGTGGCCATAATCCTTCTCCTGGTACTCCGGAGTCTGGACCCGCGAAAAACACGTTGGTCGCAACTGCCCGGTTGCCGGAGGTCGTCAGGCCCGTGAAGTCAAATCCGCTCGCTTTCAAGATGACCAGCGCGTCGGTGATCAGCACCCGGCTCGCATTCCAACGGATCACTTCGTTCGTGGGATAGTCCGAGTAGTTGTAATAATCTCGGGCCCTGGGCATGGTGACGACCTGCGTGACCGTCTGGGTGTAGACGAGCTTGCCGAGCGACTGATCGAAGAAATAGTCTCTTACGGATCCGCTGTTGCCATTGTCGGAATACCCCACCTCGTTGCAGAAGCGGGTGATTTTTTCCCGGGTGGTTGGAAAATCAACAGGATCGTTGCCCGAGGTGGTGGGATCATTGGGAAACTGGACCAGAATCGTCAGGCCCTTTTTGTTTCCGGTGATGGGAGCCGCTTGGATTTCCGCTTCGGCCTTTTTGAAGGTGGCACCGTCCGTACCGCGCAGTTTGCGAGCGGCCTGGACCCGCTCCTGCCAGAGCAAATCGCGGTCGCCATCGTATTGCAGACGTTTTGCCTGGGCAATCTCACGGATCCTGGCCCTGCCGAGATCGAGGTGCTTCACCAATCCCTCCGGGGCCGGCTTGTCCGCGCGGGTTGACGAAGGCACCAGTGACGAGCCGTCCGCGGAGAGTTCCGCAAAGTAATAGGCACCGTCCTGCGGGTTGCGCACGACGGTGAAGCCATCGGTATTTTCCGTTCTGGCGTAGTATTCGTCACCGAACACCCTGAGTGCCAGGACGCCGCCGTCCGGTTGTTTCCAACTGGTTTCCCGGCCTTCCGGCGGGTAGGGAGCGGCGGTCGCGTAGCCGGCACAGCCTGCTAGCAATACGAGGGAACGAAGCCAGCGGAACGTCATGGATTTTTTCATGTCAAAGGAACGGGTGTGAATCTCCCGGGCATTTTCAAACCCGGGATTCCCGGAGTGAAGCTATCAGAACAAAAAAGTCGAGGGCTCATTTCCCATATGCCAGCCCAAATTCCGCTGTAAAATCCGCCGATCCCCACTCAGCACCCGGGCCGCGGTCATTTCATTGCATCCTGCATTCCTCCGGCGGAGCCTCGCGTCCGCAAAAAAAAGCCGCACCCCATGACAGGGTGCGGCTCTACCATTTTTACCCAAGAAAAGGATCAGGCGCGGTGCGTCCAGTCCGGCAGGCGGATCAGCTCGCCGCCTTTGAGCGCGGACTCATGGGCGAGGATGCCGGTGCAGGTGATGTTGGCGCTCTCGACGGCGTTCGGATAGGAATCCTCGCCGGTCTGGAGCATTTTCACAAACTGATGGACGAGGTGCGGATGGCTTCCGCCGTGACCGGAGCCCTGCATGAAGGAAAGGTGTTCCTCGCCGGTGTCGCCGCCATAGACGCCGCCGGTGGTGAATGCCTGGATCTCCTCCGGCAGGTACTTCGCGAAGTCCGGGCAGGTGACTTCGGCCGGGATTTCGGGCTCCGGCAGCTTGGCCGTGTGCATCACCAGCGGGTTGTGCTCGATGAGCGGCCACTCGACGGATTTCTTGTCGCCATACACTTCGATCGACTCGCGGTATTGGCGCGCCACGTCGAACAGCGAGCGATAGATATGGGCGGAAACGTCGCTGTCCTTGAACTTGACGTGCGTGGTCTCGACCGCGAACGGCGAGCCATAACAGGAATGCATTTCCTCGCGGATGGTGCCGGAGCCGAAGCAGGACACATATTCCGCTTCCGAACGCATCAGGCCGAGAGCGGGGCCGACGCAGTGGGTCGCGTAGTGCATCGGCGGGAGGCCCGGCCAGTAGCCCGGCCAGCCGTCCATGTCCTGCTGGTGGGACGCCTTGATGAACTGGATCTTGCCGAGTTCGCCGTTGTCGTAGAGCTCCTTCATGAAAAGGAACTCGCGGGCATACACCACGGTTTCCATCATCATGTATTTCAGGCCGGTTTCCTTGACGAGATCGACGATCTTCTTGCAATCCTCGACGCTGGTGGCCATCGGCACGGTGCAGGCCACGTGCTTGCCGGCCTTGAGCGCCTTGATGGATTGTTCGGCGTGGTCGGGAATCGGCGAGTTGATGTGGACGGCGTGCACGTCCGGATCGGCGAGCAGGTCGTCGTAGGAAACGTAGCGCTTCCCGATGCCGAACTTGTCGCCCACCTCATCCAGCTTCGCTTGCGTGCGCTGGCAGATGGCATACATGTTCACGCCCTTGAGGCGCTGATAGATTGGAATGAATTCGGCTCCGAAGCCGAGGCCGACGATGGCGATGTTGATGTCTGACATGGGGATGTTCTGTTGGGTTTCTCAGGATTGGGCGAAAAGCTGTTGGAGGAACGCGAGACCCCGCGCGGCGAATTCGTCCTGGGTCGGAGTGAAACGTTTCCAAATACAAACCGCTCCGGCAAGATCGCGGTTGTCCGGGGTGAACGATTCGATGACGATGGAGCCGTTGTAATCGATTTCCCGCAACGCGTCGCGGAACGATGTCCAGGGCGTCAGCCCGGTGCCGGTCACGCCGCGGTGGTTTTCACTCACCTGCACATGGATCAGGTCCTTGCCCGCCGCACGGATGGCGGCGCCGATGTCGGACTCCTCGATGGTCATGTGAAACGTGTCGATCATCACCTTCGCCGCGGGGTGGTCGATGTCGCGGATCATCCGCAGGGAATCGGCGGTGGTGTTGACGAGGTCCGTCTCGAAGCGGTTGATCGGCTCGAGGGCGATGGACAGCCCGCGCTCACCGGCGGCGGCGGACACTTTCCTCAACTCGGAAACGGCCAGGTCCCACTCGCGCCTGCGCTCGTCTTCCGGAAGCTGGCGCGCTTTTCCCACTTCCGAATACATCGGCCCTGCCAGAAACGTCGCACCGAGACCGGCGGCGATGTCGAGGCAGGAGGAAATGTAGGCACGACCCGAGTCCCGCACCGCCGCGTCGGCGTTTGTCAGATCCCGTCCGGGACCGAAGGCTCCGCAGACATGGACGGTGAGTCCGAGATCTTCCAAAACAGGACGCAGCGCCTTCGCATCCACCAGCGCCGGATCCTCGATCGGCAGCTCGACCGACTTGAAGCCGAGCGCGGCGATCGTCTTCAGCAGTTCCACATCGGAAGAGCGGAACGGAGAGGTCCAAAGCCATGTGCTGGCGCCGAAAAGAGGGGTCATGAAAACGTGAAATTACGGGTTGTCTGCCGCGTTGGGTTTGTCACGTGGCAGGCGGAACCATAGCGAAATCCGCCTCCGGCGCTTGTAGATTCGCGGCGGGCTTGTGTAAGATTCCGACGAACGGATTCCGGACTAACGGATTTTCAGCGGTTGCACCGGGATTTCCTCCCGCCGTTCCAGCCGGTACTGGCTCGCCGTCTGCCCCATGTGGCGGCGGAACTGGCGGGCGAAGTCGCTGTGATCGTAGAACCCGGCCTCCAGCGCCACCGTGGTCACCGGCTGGTTGGTGCGCACCAACAGATCACACGCCTCGATGACCCGCATCCGGATCATGTATTCCTGCGGCGTCATCTGGAACGTCGCCCGGAACTTCCGCTCGAACTGCCGCACCGACATGTGCGCCATCTTCGCCAGAGCCGGCACGTCGAGCTTCTCGCGGAAATGGATTTTCAGGTGGTCCGCCACCGTCGCCAGTTCCAGGTAGGGCTGCATCGCCGCGCGCTGGGCTTCGTAGCTCCGCACCGTCCCGCACAGCCCGCAGATTTTCCCGGCGGTGTTGAAAAGCGGCAGCTTGTCGGTGATGAACCATTCCGGCTTGCCGTCCTGGTTGGGAAACAGCTCGATGATTCCTAACAACGGCTTGCCGGTGGAGATGACCTGCTCGTCGTCCTTC
Organism: Verrucomicrobiota bacterium; assembly: GCA_040388015.1. GTDB lineage: Bacteria > Verrucomicrobiota > Verrucomicrobiia > Verrucomicrobiales > Akkermansiaceae > Luteolibacter. Next base: position 109,012 of record JAZKCQ010000016.1, read on the forward strand.
TGATATTTCTCCGCGAGCCGGGGCGAGAAGATCGAGCTGTCCGTGATGCCGATGATCTCATCCTCCGCGAGAAAACCGCAGCGTTTCACGAACGCCGGATTGCCCGCCATCAGCCTCCCCTCGCAGTCCTTCGCGAAAAAAAGCGTCCCCGGCAGATGGTCGAACAAATGCCTGAACTGTCCCGGAGGCAGCTGTTCCGTCCACACCCGGCGATTTTCCTCCTGTGTCATCTGGCGGAATCCTACACAAAGAACCCGCAATATTACAAGCAGACCTTCCTTGAAATAAAGCACATTGGATTCACGTTTTTCCGAAAACCCATTCCGCAAACCCACTCTCATCCGCGATCGCATGAAAAAAATTCTACTCATCCCGCTCGGGGTCCTGGCCGCCGCCATCGGCATGTCACAGACCTTGAAGCAGCCCGCCGCCGAAGCCCGCCATGTGGAAATCCTTTTCCTCGGAGCTCCCACCGCCAACCACCCCGGCCATGATCCGGTCGAGCGCTACCGCGTCCTCAAGAAGGCCCTCGGCGTGGACGGCATCGACCTGACCTATTCGGAAAACCTCGCCGACCTCGACCGCTCCGTGCTCGACCGTTACGACGGCGTCATGTTCTACGGGAACTGGAAACAGAACGAGGCCATGGACCCCGCCCAGGAGAAGGCATTGTTAGGCTACGTCAACGACGGCGGCGCATTCCTCCCCATCCATTGCGCGTCCGCCTGCTTCGGCGGCTCGGAAGCCTTCGTGAAACTCGTCGGCGGCCGGTTCAAATCCCATGAGACCGGCGTCTTCACCACCACCATCTCCGCCAAGGATCACCCGATCATGCGCGGTTACGAAGGGTTCGAAACATGGGATGAAACGTATGTCCACGACCGCCTCACCGACGACCGCACCGTCCTCCAGCTCCGCGACAAGGAGCCATGGACGTGGGTCCGTGATCAGGGCAAGGGCAAGGTTTTCTACACCGCCTACGGCCATGACATGCGCTGCTGGGGCCAGCCCGATTTCCACGAACTCCTCCGCCGCGCCATCCTCTGGAGCGTCGGTTCGGACGTCCGCGCCAAGCTCACCGCCATGAAGCTTCCCAAGCTGGAGAAAGAGGAAATGATCCTTCCCGGCTACCGCGAGCGCAAGACCATCACCGAGGGCCAGAAGCCGCTTTCCCCCGCCGATTCGCTCAAGCTCGCCCAGGTCCCCAACGGCTACGACATCTCCCTCTTCGCCAGCGAGCCCGACATCGTCAATCCCATCTACATCACCTGGGACCACCGCGGCCGCGCCTACGTCATCGAGACCGTGGACTACCCTAACAACCTCCAGTCCGGAAACCTCGGCCACGACCGCATCCACATCTGTGAGGACACCAACGGCGACGGCAAGGCCGACAAGTTCACCCTCTTCGCCGACAAGCTCTCCATCCCCACCTCCGCCGTCTTCGGCAACGGCGGCCTGATCTGCACCAACGGCTCCGACATGATCTTCCTCAAGGACACCGACGGCGACGACAAGGCCGACGTGCGCCAGGTCCTGTTCACCGGTTTCAACACCGGAGACACCCACGCCGGCGTTTCCAACCTCCGCTACGGCTTCGACAACTGGATCTACGCCACCATCGGCTATTCCGGATTCAAGGGCACCGTCGGCGGCAAGGAAATCTCCTTCTCCACCGGATTCTTCCGCTTCAAGCCGGACGGCAGCGCGCTGGAATTCCTCCAGAACACGACCAACAACACGTGGGGCCTCGGCTTCACGTCCGACTTCGACATCCTCGGTTCCACCGCCAACGGCAACCCCTCCTGGTACTACACCTTCGCCAAGGAACTCTACGCCAAGGCCGGCATCCCGCAGCCCAAGACCCCGAACGAGGACGGAAATCCGAAATTCTTCCCCTCCTCGATGGACATCCGCCAGGTCGACCAGATGGACCGCTACACCGCCGCCGCCGGACATTCGTTCTACACCTCCGAGCGCTTCCCCGCCGAATACCGCGACAAGATCGCCTTCGTCACCGAGGCCACCGGCAAGCTCGTCGGCCAGTTCGACATCACCGCCAAGGGCGCGGGCTACGTTTCCAAACAACTTCCTAACAACCTTTACTCCAGCGCCGACGCCTGGTCAGGCCCGGTCGCCGCGGAAACCGGTCCCGACGGCGCCGTCTGGATCGCCGATTGGTACAACCTCATCATCCAGCACAACCCGACTCCGAACAAGGCCTCCGCCGGCTACGACGCGAAGAACGGCAAGGGCAACGCCTACGAGACCCCGCTCCGCAACGACTCCTTCGGCCGCATCTTCCGCGTCTATCCGAAGGGATCGAAGGATGATGTGAATCCCAAGCTCGACCCGAAGAATCTCGACTCGCTCCTCGCCGGTCTCGGTCACTCCAACCTCTTCTGGAGGCTCACCGCCCAGCGCCTCATCGTGGAATCCGCTTCCACCACCGCTGCCGCGAAACTGAAGGAAATCGTCAAGGCCGGCGGCCCCGGCCGTGCCGCCATCCACGCCTTCTACGCCCTCCAAGGGCTGAACGCGCTGGATGCCGACACCGAGGCCACCGCCCTCGCCTCCACCACCCGCGGCCTCCGCCGCGCCGCCATCATCAGCTCGCCGGCCGACGAAGCCCTCACCGCCGGTGTTGTCAAGGACGGCGTCATCAAGGCCGCCGACTCCCGCGAACTGGCGGAAATCTTCGTCGCCCTTTCCCGCATCGCTCCTTCCGAAGCGGTTGGAAAAGCCCTCCACGCCACCCTCGCGGCGAACAAGGACACCATCCTGCCCGACGCCACCCTCAGCGCCGCCTGGCAGGCCGCCGCCCGCAACCACGCCGCCGGCGTCATCCTCGCCGCCTCGTCCACCGCCGCGGGTTCCTCCACTCCGGCCGCCCCCGTCAACCTGCTTCCCGATCCCGGATTCGCCGGTCCCGGCCTCGGCCCGTGGAGCCTGCGCCCTTACAAGGTCGACCGCGCCGGCACCGTCGAGGTCAGCATCGCCCCGGGCGGCAGAAACGGCGGCACCGCCCTCAAGATCGTCTCCCCCTTCAACGCCGACATCGGCGCCGGAGCCTCCATCACCGTCAAGCCCAACACCCGCTACCGCTTCGGCGGCTGGATCCGCACCGAGAACCTGGAAAACAAGGGCGGCCGCGGGGCCATGTTCAACATGCACGGTGGCGATGCCAGCAACGGCGTCAGCGGCACCTCCGACTGGAAGGAAGCCGGCATCGAGTTCAACAGCGGCAGCCAGACCGAGGTCCTCCTCCACTGCCTCTTCGGCGGCTACGGTGGCGGCACCGGCACCGCCTACTACGACGACCTCTATCTGAATGAAATCGGATCCGGCGACATCAGCAGCGCGGTCGACGCCGTGGTCAAATACCAGACCGCCAAGGGCAATCCCCTCCCCGTCGCCAAGGAAATCGTCCGGAAGAACAAGCCGGACGCCGCCGTCCACGAGCGCGGACTCGCCGTTTACAGCCTGACCTGCATCGCCTGCCACGGCCCTGATGGAAAAGGCGTTCCCGGCGCCTTCCCGCCGCTCGACAACTCCACCTACGTCACCGGCGATCCATCCATCCCGGCGCGCGTCGTGATCCTCGGCCTCCAAGGTCCCATCGAAGTGGCGGGCCAGAAATTCGAGAGCATCATGCCGCCGCACACCGACCTCAAGGACGACCAGATCGCCGACGTCCTCACCTACGTCCGCCAGAACTGGTCCAACGACGCCCCGGCCGTCACCGCCGACATGGTCAAACAAACCCGCGCCAAGTGGGGCAACCACGGCAAGCCCCTCACCGCCGCCGAGCTGAAGTGACCTGAAGCGGGTTTCGCGCCCGCCTTGTACCTCCCACCGCGTGCGGAAAGTCTTCCGCACGCGGTTTTTTGTTTCGAGAAACCCGGAATCCATAATCCGTTAGTTAATTCTTGGCAAATGCTCCGGTCTCCGGTTGGCTACGAGCATGAACAAAAGACGGTTGGGCGGATGGTTGATGTTTGGTCTGGCGCTGCAGACCGCCGCCGCCGATGTGATCGACGACATCGGGGTCCCGGAGCAGCAGTTCCTGAGAACGGTCAGGTCCGCCAGTACCCCGATGATGGGACGGGGGCCGCAGAAGCAGATTTTTCTGGGACTACCGCTTTCCGACGCCCGCGTGGCGGCGATTGTGGCGGAGCTGGGGAGATTCCCGGACGGACGGTTGGAAGGCTTCGTCGAAAGCCGCGGTGATTTTGCCCGGGCTCTGGAATCCAAGCACCTCGCGCCGCTCGACCGGATGCGTCTGCTGGTGCGTGCCGGACGCGCGGACGAGGCGCTGGCGGTGCTGCAACCGGAGGTGGTGCGAACCTTGTCCCAATCGCTGAATCCTTCCTATCAGCTGTTACCGGCGTGCCGTCCGCTGGAAGATGCCGAAGCATGGGAACAACTGCGGGTTTTCCTGCGACTGTTGGGAGAGCGGCTGGATTCGCCCCAGTGGCGGGTCGCGCTGTGGGCTGAGGAACTTGATGTGGCGTGGCATCTGGATCAGGTGCCCGCTCTGCTGGCGGAGGCGGCGAAAGACCCGCTGCGGCTGGCGGTTTTCCATCAGCGGCTGGGAAACGAGCAGGAGCGGGACGCGATCGTCGCGGGGCTTTTGGAAAATGCCACACCGGTGAGGATCACCGATCTGGTCGGGCTGCTGCCGGATTGCCCGCCGGTCACCCGTGCGGCGGTCCACTGGTGGAATCGTGAGGATCTTGCATCGGAAGATCGGGCGGCGTTGTTCTCGATGTTGACCGTGCCTCAACAGGGCAAGGATTTCGAAGAATTGTTCCGGGGCTGGCTGGTGAAAGGAGGCGACGCCCTCCCGCTGGCGGACGCGATCTGGCAACGCTGGGCACCGGCTCAAACGGACAATCCACAACGCATGGCCGTCCTATCAGCCCTCTCGCAACGCCATCCGGACGAACCGAAGTTCCGGTTTCTGGTAGGGCGGCAGTTGATGAAAACCGATCCGGCACGGGCGACAGAACTCTTCGAAACGCTGGCGGCCCTGCCATTGACCGCAGCTCCGAACCCAAATCCCAGGACCTGGCAGAGTAGCGGGCTGGGCAGCATCCAGGAAGAGGCCCGCAACGATCTGCCTTACCTTGCGATTTGTGGATTGGGGATTCTGAACCGTCAGGATCTGATCGGTGCGGCGCTGGACCGGCAGGCGGGGTGGCCGAGCCTTCCCCCGATCGATCAGGCGCGTTATCTGGCTGCGGGTAAAATGGACCACGCGCTGGTGAAGTTGGTGCTGGAGGCGGACTATTCGAAACCGGAGAACGACAGCCTCGCCGGGGCATTGCAGCTGGTCTTGGAGCACCGGCTCACCGAGCGCACCCTGCCGCCGGAACTCTCCGGACAACTGGCGGCCAGGTTCGATACAATGACGGCTGGCAGCTCGGGAAAAAAAACCAATGCCGTGTTTTCCGACGCGCTCGGATGGCTGGAAATTTTGGGCAAAACCGACGGCGCAGCGCTGAAGGAACCCTTCGGCCGGTTGCTTGCCACGACCGGACAGCGGAACGCTTCGCAGGTCGAGGGTTTGAAAAAATATTTGGGCAGTGTGCTGTCACGCCATCCCGGCCTGAAGGATTTGTTACCCGGGGAAACTCTGCCGGCAGCCGGCGAATCCACTAACATTTCGCAAGGGATGGCGGCTCAGGAATTGCTCGGTCTTTTCGCCCCGCCACAGATCCGCCGGATCAAACAAAACGATGCCTTCGGCCGCACTTTCCCCCGGGAATCATTCGGCGGCCCCGCGGCAAAGCTGCCGCTGATCCTGCTCGGCCGCTGGGTGGACAACCCGGACAGCCCGATGGGACCGAGGGCGATTCCAGGACAGCGCGGACCGCTGAACAAGGGCAGCCAAACGGCCGTCCAGACGCTGATGCGCTTTCTCGGACCGGGAAATCCGCGACGCCTGCTAGCGGAGATCCTCATTGCCAAGGGCGTCATCGACTGCGGTGACGAAGCCTTGAAAGCGGAAGCTCAGGCCGGTTTCAGCGCCTTCATGGCGGGTGGGACGGAAGCTCGTGGCAGCGAAGCTTTCCTCTACACAGTCCTCGCCGCTGAGGAGAAAGTGGAGATGGACGAGTTGCTGGAAGTCCTCGCCCGTTTGAAATCCCAACCTCCTTCGGCTAGAGCCTCCGTTCTCCGGCAACTCGCGGGCTCTCGAATGGAAAACCGCGTGGCGGCCGAGCTGGTCCGGAAGGAACTCGGCCCTGCGGGACCGCAAAGCGTCCGGCCAACTCCAAAGGCGGATGAGGATGCCAGGAAACTCGAAGAACTGATCGGCAAAAATCTTTCGGCGGCTCCGGAGACGGTGGAGGTGGCGAAGCGGATGCTCGACAAGGCCGCGATGGTCGCAAGTGACGACACCAACCCACCGAATGCCTATTCCGCGGTTCGGGTGCTCGAAACCACGGGCTCATTGGATGCCTGGCTCAAGGAATCGCGGGAAAAGCTGCGGGCGGCCGGCATCCCGCAAGTGGAGATCCTGCTGCGGCTCCAACAGATCGACCGACGCCAGGGCGGCGACGCACAATCCCGGACCGCCGCTTATTCGCGGGAAATTCTGGCCCTCGATCCCACATCGGCCAAAGCGGCGCAATCACTCATCAGGACGGCCGCACAGGAAGGAAACCGCGAGCTGCTGCTGGCCTGCCTGCGGGCGATGGGCACTCAAGGACTCTATCAACTTTCACAAGGCGAGGTGCTCGGAGCGTTCGGCCAGGAAGATGCAGCCAAGGTCTTCGCCTTCGTCAGGGAGCAGAATCTGAACGGCAGCCTGCCGGGAAATGAGATCGTCGGCAGACTGCACCAGTATTTCCTCAACGCCGATCCCACACTGGCGGCGGAGTTCCGCGGTTGGTTGGGGGCACGGGGCGCGACCCCGGCTGAGGGAAGGATTCTGATCGCCGCGCAGCTTCTCGATGCGGGACTGAGGGACGAGGCGGTGGACCTGATCGCGCGCGCCTTTGTGACGCCACCGGTTTACCCCGGATTTCCCCACCAGCTCCCACCCCGGCCGGGAGCGGATTCGGTCCGCAATCCCGGTTATTTCGACGTGGAAAAACTGAAGTTGGATGTGGAGTTCCTGCGTGAACGAAAATTGCTAGATCCGGTGATTGCCCGGATCGATGCGCTGGGAGCCGGTGATCCTCTGGTGACAACCACTTTCCGGATGGCCGCCATGCCGGATGCGGCGACGTTCGAGCGCCACGCGGCCCCCATTTTGGAGAAACTCGGAGAATCTTCTCGCGGGGCCACGACTGCAAATTGGATCGACCTTTTCAGCAAACAACCTCGCTCTTCAGAACTGGTGCTGCGGCTTTATCAAGCAAGGTCGGAGGAGAAGAAAGATTCCAGCCATATCTACCAGAACGTGCGCTACCTCCAGGAAGCTGCGGTTTTCCCAGGCTCCGCTCCTTTGATCACGAAAATCTGGCGCAAACTCGCCACCTCGATTACCGGACTCGATGCGGCCAAAAAGAGCGACGCCACCCGCCATATGGTCTCCCTACTGCGGGAAATGCTCGTCTCCGCCGACGACGCCACCTGGTGCGACTTCTGGGCCTGGCGGGAGAAAGAAGAGACGCCGTTGGGCGATATCAATCTGATGGTTTATGGTCGGACGCCCACCGGATTCATCGATCCGGCACGACTCCGCCAGGTTCTGCCACGTCTCCTGAAAGAATCCCCAGTCCCCTTGCCCGGAGAGATGGCTGCCGGCTTCGCCTTGATGGCGATAGCGGCGGGAGATCGCGCGATGCTGGAGCAGGTCAAGGCGGTCATGCCGCCCAACCACGGAGCGGTCGAAATTTGTGATCTGGGGCTTGGAAACACCGCCGCCGCATCGCCCGTCTTCGACGCTGCAAAGGACGACAACGGCGAGACTCTTTTGTCATGGAATTTTGTGTCCATCGCCTCGGACAACAAGGAAAGCAAAGTCGCCGACATCCCGAGGTGCCCGTTTCCGGCGCTGGATGGAAAATTCGAGCTTCAATTCACGGCGGGCCGCGATTCAAACCGACAGGTGATTGTCAGCAAGCTCTCCGCGGCACCCGCAGCCGGGCACATCCGGCTGAAACTCGCTCCGGACCAGCGCTATGTCGCGGTGCTGGCCACGGACCCGGCCAATGGAGTGGTGCGCTGGAGCCGCACGCTCGACACCCATTCCAGCAGCGGACGCCCCTTGCCACTGTCAGACAAGGATCTGTTGGACCGCCGCTTCGAGAAACTCGCTTGGAACGGCCCCGACGGCATGCCTGCTTGGAAAGTTCGCTTTTCCGGCAGGGAAAGCATCGACCTGTTGGAGCGCCCGTGGACCGGAACTGAACCGGTCTCCCTCGGCGTCTGGGTGAGCGGTTCCGGAGAGTTTAAATTGCGCTGTCTCGACACCACGGGGAAAGAGCTGCAGGCGTTGGATCTCGCATCTTGGGATTCCTTCATTCCGGTATGGCAATACCGCTCACTCCGCGTGCCGGAAAAACTCCAGTTCCCCACCGAGACGGTGAAGCTGGTCATCTCCGCCTCGGTTTACGGCTTTAATGACGGACCTCTGGACTTCGCGTTTTCCAATGCCCGCATGGAAATCGGCCCTCCCGCCGCACTGCCGGAAAAATTCGAGCGGATCACCCGCGTGCCGGGCACCGCATCATCTCTCGCGCTTTCGCCGGATGCGAGCCGCCTCGCCATCGGCTTGAGATCCGGCAGGCTGGTGATTGTCGATCTGTCATCGCGTGAGACCGTTGAGATTCCAACAAACATGGATCCGGAAAACATCAACCGACGCCCCGTGCAGATGGTTTGGAACTCCGCAGGCCTTCATGTCCGCCAGACGGATGGAATCTTATACCGGCTGGACGAGGCGGGCCGGAGTCTGGGGAAGATCGCGAGTCCCATTCATGGAGGCGAACAAACGGAAATCTCAGCCTTCGAGATGTCGGACGACGGGAAATGGATCCTCTGGAAAGATCAACGCTTCAACCTGATCCTCGCTTCCGCAGACGGCACCGTTCGCCGTGAGCTGGCCCCACGCACTTCGGATGCGTTCGGATTCACCGGTGAGGGAGTCCGGTTCTCCCGGAACGGACACCCACTCATGCTGAAAACCGTCGATTTCACGACAGGAGAACCGGTCGAGGAAACGCCTTCAGAGAATCAGCCTGCGCTTGAAATGAGGAAGAACCGATTCCTTTTTCATCATGAGGGCGACGGCAGTGAACCCGACAACAACGCCATCAGAATTCCTGTGGCTCGATCAAGCGCCGCCTTCAACGCCGAAGGTCCGCTCTATTACATGGATGAAGCCGGAAACGTGATCCGCGTCATTCCGTGAAACACGAACCTCATCAAGGCGTTCCCCAGCGGTCAAACGTCAAACGGCCCGCAGGGATTTCCCTGCGGGCCATTTTTTAAGGAAGCTGTTACTTCGGTCCGCGGTGCCCGACACCTGATCCGCCATTCCCGCGTTCTGGTCGTCGCCGCCTTGTTCCAACAGCGCGAGGTGCGCGGCCGGTCAAGCAGACTTGGTTGGCGAAGCGCAGCGTGCCAGGAGGTTCGACGCCCACGGTCTCCACCACGCCTCATCTTTTTTGGTTAGAGTAATGCAAAGAGTGCCGCCTTCTTCGGCAGAAGATGAGAGGGCGGGACGCAAGGAAGAGCTGAGGATCGAAATTCCTCTCGATTCCGCCTTGTCGGAAAACCAGCGGCCCCGTGGGTTTGATGGGTTAGATCCGAGCCGCTGGATTCAGATCCTTGCGAAGGCCTGTCAAGGGCAGCTGATTTTGGATAGCTATCCAAATGGATAGTTTTCCCCCGCCGCCGGCGGATGGAAAGATCCGGCCCTGATGGACCGGGCCGTGCCATTTTGATGGAATGCCAACGGGATACGACCGCGTTGATTTCGAATCGGCTGCGGCGGCGGAATGATTTCCCGAGCCGGAGGCCAGCCCTTCCGATTTCTTTTCTTGCCGCGGAAACATCACTGTTGAAGCTCCCGTAACCCAGACCCCATCATGCGCAACTCCATCCTTCTCGCACTTGCCCTCGTGGCGAATCTCACCGCCGCCCCGATTCCTGAAGCGGCTTATGAAAACGGCCTCGCCATCGGCTGCCAGGCTTATTCCTTCAAGGAATTCAGCGCCTTCGAGGCCATCGCCAAGACCAAGGAAGCCGGTGGCAAGACCATCGAATTCTATCCCGGCCAAAAGCTCCGCCCCGATTCGCCGAAAGACGAAATCGTCCACCACAACGCCAGCGAGAAGGTCACCAAGGCCCTGCTGGACGAGTGCAAGCGACAGGGCATTTTCCCGGTGAACTACGGCGTCGTCGGCGCGAACAACGCGGCCGAGGTGAACAAGATCATGGCCTTCGCGAAAAAGATGGGACTCTACGCCGTCTGCACCGAGTCCACCGAACAGGTCGCCGCCTGGGAAGCCGCCGCCAAGGAGTATGACGTCAAGGTCGCCTTCCACGAACACGGCGGCTCGATGTCGAAGCCGGACTACAAGGTCTGGCACCCGCTCTACATCCTCGGGGTGGTCGAGAGCCGCGATCCCCGGGTGGGTGCCTGTGCCGATCTCGGCCACTGGTGCACCTCGGAGCTGAAGCCCGTCGAATGCCTGCGCATCCTCAAGGGCCGCGTGATCAGCGTGCACCTCAAGGACAAGTCCGAAATGGGCCCCAAGGGCGTCGTCGTCGCCGCCGGCAAGGGTGTGGTGGATGTGGCCGCCTGCATCTCCGAGCTGAAGAAACAGAATTTCAAGGGTCACTTCTCCATCGAGCATGAGAACGATTGGAAGGACAGCGTGCCGCAGATCACGGAAAGCGTGAAGTTCACGCAGGCCGAGTGGGCGAAATAAGGATCCGGCCGATCCTGACATTCCCATCACCGAAAAGCCCCGCTTGCTGGTCAGGCGGGTTTTTTTGGTAGCCACATCGGCCAAAACCGGAACCCTGTCACTGGATGACCTCTCCAACACTTGGGATTTCAAGGCTCCATCCGCTGCGAAAGAGTGAGCAATCGACGACGTTTCAATCCGTTATAAAACATTGGCTTTGTGTTGATTAAGAAATTACCAATTGCTACCAATTCTCACGATTTCGGTAATTGACTTGTCGGTATTTTCACTTTTACTACCAATATCGAATCAATTGGTAGTAACTGGTAGTTTTTATGAAAATCCCTGATACAGCCCCACAAACCTACGAGATTTTTGGAAAACTGGACAACGAGGGCCGCCGCCGCGCCTTGCTGATGCAGATCTCGGATGATTACCTGCATTGGGACGAGCTGAAGCATCGCGCCCCGCCAGAGGGAATGAACCGGGAGGAATGGTGGTGCGGACTCAAACTGAAACGGTCCGCCGCGATGAAGCTGCTGCCTCTCCACGACAGCAAGGGCGAACCGTTCCGCTTTTCCGTTCCCGACAGGATCGCCCGCCAGCTCCATGAGATCGACCTCGGCGCCGGTGGCCGGATTGGCGTTTTGGAACCGGTGATCAATCCGGAAACCCGTGACCAATACCTGATCCGTTCGTTGATGGAGGAGGCCATCACATCAAGCCAGCTTGAAGGTGCGGTCACCACCCGCGAGGTGGCCAAGGAGATGCTGCGCACCGGGAGGCACCCTCGCGACAAGAGCGAGCAGATGATCCTGAACAATTTCCGGACCATGAGGAGAATCCGGGAATTGAAGAGCCAGCGTCTCACACCGGAACTGGTGTTGGAGTTGCACCGGATGGTGACGGAGGAAACGCTCGACAAAGACGATGCCGCCGGGCGGTTCCGCCGTCCCGATGAGCTGATCACGGTGGAGGATGACAAGGGCGAGATCATGCATGTCCCGCCGAAAGCCGACGAACTGCCGAAGCGGATGGAGTCAATGTGTGCTTTCGCGAATGGCGAACCTGCGGAGCCTTTCATTCATCCCGCTGTTCGCGCCATGATTCTCCATTTCTGGTTGGCTTACGAACATCCGTTTGTCGATGGCAACGGCCGGACTGCGCGCGCCCTGTTTTATTGGGCCATGCTTCGCGCCGATTACTGGCTCTTCGAATACGTATCGATCTCGGACATCCTGAAGCGGGCCCCGGTGAAATACTACCGGGCCTTTCTCCATACCGAAACGGACGAGAACGATCTGACCTATTTCCTGCTCCACCAGTCGGATGTGATCCGCAGGGCCATCGACAAATTGCATGAATACATCACCCGCAAAAGCAAGGAGGTCCGCGAGAGTGAGAAAATGTTGCGGAACTGGAGACATCTGAACCACCGCCAGCAGGCATTGGTGGGACACGCCCTGCGCCATCCCGGAGCCTCTTATACGGTGGAAGGTCATCAGCGCAGCCATGACTCGGCCTACGACACGGCCCGGAAAGATTTATTGGCTCTCGTCGAGGAAGGTCTGCTCGACCAACAGAAAAGCGGCAAGCGGATGGTTTTCTATCCATCCCCAAGGTTGGAACAATCCATCCGCGACGGAGGCGCTCCATCGTCTAACCACGAACTGTTCTAGCCGGGGTTCCGGTTGATGACGGCACTGACCGCAACGGCTACTCCGGTTGATGCCAAGTGCCCCCGTCAAGAATCGAACTTGAATCTAGAGTTTAGGAAACCGAAGTTCTTTAGCTCAGATAAAGGGATATTTCTCAATCCTTACGGTTTCTTACGGTTTAGAGCTTGATTTGCCCCCGTTTCGTCCGTATTGCACGGACATGCGCACTACTGAAAAAGTCACGGTTAGAGCCACCAAGCACAAGGACTATCCCGACGGCTTTGTTGTCAGATGGCCCGGCCAAAGTGGGAAGCGGATGGCCAAGCTTTTCAGCAATGAACCCGAAGCCCTGACTTGGGCGAAGGAACGGCGGGCGGAGCTGGGAGACGTGGGGCAAGCCTTCGGGTCGATCACGGAAGCCGAGCGGGCCGCTGTGACGTTTTGGCGTGGCTTTGCTGCCAGTGTGCCCGATGCTGCCCCTCCCGCCTTGCTGGCGATCCTGCAAGAGTATGCGGAGACGTGGAAGGCAACCCGGTCAAGCGTGACGGTGGCGGCGGCGGTGGATGCCTATGAAGTCGCCAAGACTGCGGAGGGTTTGCGGCCGATGAGCCTGCAAGGCATTCGTTCCCGGTGTGGACGGTTCGCCAAGGACTTCGGCCCGCGCCTGATTTGCTCGATCACCACGGCGGAAATTTCTGATTGGATTCTGTCGCTGTCCGCCCGCCGCCAACGCGGGCCGGTGAAGCGCAAGGCGGGCAAGGACGGCACGCCCGCGCAAGTCGGCTTGCTGGCGAAGCGCAATCAACGGCTCGCCATTTCCGGGCTTTTCAACTATGCGAAAACGCGGGGATGGGTGAAGGAGAATCCCGTCACTGATGCCGCTCGCCCGAAGCCGCCGAAAACCCGCCCTGGTGTTCTCCGCCCCGGTGAAGTCTCCCGCCTTTTGGGAGCATTGGAAACCGCCGCACCCGCCCTGCTTCCATTTTGGGCGGTTCGTTTTTTTGCCGGAGTCCGTGAGCAAGAAGCCCTGCGGATGGATTGGAGCATGATCGACCTTGCCGCCGGGGAAATCCATTTGCCCGATACCGTCACGAAAACCGGGCATTCCCGGACGTTGAAAATCGAACCTGGCCTTGCCGCCTTCCTCGCCCCCTACAAGCAACCCGACGGGCCGATTGTCACGCGTTCCGCCATGGCCCGCCGCTATCACTTCGCGAAGGCCTGCCGCGTTCTGCAAGGCGAGGATGCCGCCGCCACGGAAGCGGCAAAGAAACGCGGCGAAGACGCCCCGCGCCCGTTCCCGGTTCCGATACCTGCCAACGCGGCCCGCCATTGCTTCGCCACCTTCCACTTGCTCGCCTTCCGCCACGCCGGGGAAACCGCATTGCAGTTAGGCCACGGACAAAGCCCCGAGTTGCTGCATCGCCACTACAAGGGCATTGCCACTGAAGCCGAGGCGGTGGCGTTTTGGGCGATCCGGCCCGCCGCTGGTCCCGCCAACGTGATTCCCATGGAACAGGGCGAAGCCACTGAGAAGCTGAAAACAAACAAAAGGAGGAAAGCCCTATGAATGCAGTTCTCCCAACTCTCGAAGTCCGGCAGGTTGCACCGATAGAACTGCCCCGCTGTGAAGTCGTTTTGCCGATGCCTCGCGCTTGGTTCGATGAGATCAACGCTCTAGGAATGAATGTTGCCGCTTATATATCCGCGCTGGTGTCGAGCGGTGCCTTTTACATATCCGAGCCGCGTCCCCGAGAGGATTTTCCCGAGGTTTGGGGTGGATGCCTGAAACCTTTTCGGCGCGGAATCCCCAAACGAGGGGAGACCGTGCGGGCATTGATTCCAATGCGGCAAGAGGAGTTTGATTGCCTGAGAATCGCCGCGCAATCTATCAAGGTTTCGGAGCATGAACTGGCCTTGGTAATCATCGCCCGGACCTTCTCTATTCTGAAGGAAGAGCGGGAGACTGTCCGCCGTCATGTGGAAGGTGGGGCACGGGCTAGCGCAAGAGTGGACCGCACAAGGAATCAAGCTCCGCAGTTGGTTGTTCCAAAGCCATCCTCACCCGAAGCCAACCCAGAGGAAAACACCCTCACTTTCCACAAGTGCCGCCATTGTCCGCACCGTTTTAAGCCTTGGCATTCCCCTCTATCTGCTTCGTGAACCAATTCCCGCCCCAGAGAAAAACGACCATGAAAACGATTCAATTCCAAGTGACCGCCGCCGAGTTTGAGGAAGCCACACTGATAGTCCGCGAACTCTACGCGTGTTGTCCCGGCTTCGATGTTTCGAGCCTAGCAAAACTTGGGCTTGCCGATTGGTGTAAGGACTTGATGAGAAAAGTGGTGGCCAAACGTGCAAGAGAGGTTTCCTCGCACGCCTTCGGCATCAGCAAATCCGAATGGGAGGAATTGGCGAAACCGGAACGCCTGCGCAAGGCCTTGAACGTCGTTTCCGGCCCGTGGAAGGGTGGGAAGGGGGAAGCATGAAAAAGACCGCGAAGCCCGCCCCGAAGAAAGCCCGGAAGCCGCAACCAAGTGCCGCGCCCGATGGCCCGCCGCTGCCACTCGCCAAGATTCTTTATGACCCCGTTCCGCTTGTCCTTCCGTGGCACACCGGCGGGGTGGACTTGGAAAGCCTGCCGCGTGCCGCTTGGCCTTCTCCCTCGCCTGTGGAGCTTGCCACGGTGGCGGGTGCCTGTGGTTGGGCGAATCATGCGGACGGTCCCGGTAAGGCGATGGACTTGCTGTGGGATTGCGCCGAAGTGATTCACAAGTCCCAGGAATCCGCCGCACATTTTTTGGAGGCGATCCGGACAAAATCTGAGTGGACGCACACGGAACTCCAAAAGGCCTGCGGTTTCGACTATCAGAAGTTGCCCGACAAAATCACTCGCGCCGAATTTTTCGCACTCTTCAATACTGAGGATTTGAAAGTGCATGGCGAACCCATGAACGGGTGGGCATTGTTCAATCATTGGCATTCATTGCCGGAAGGGGGGAACTTGACCTTGGCTAAATCGGAAGCATGGCACGCACTCCTTAGAAAGGGCTTCGGGTGGAAGCAGTTTTCATCCGATACCCGTTGGGATTTTCTCGCCGTGATGGTGGCGCGGTTCAACGAATGGAGAAGGAAAACGGCCGCGAGAAACAAGGCGGGAACGATGAAGAATCTGAAACAGAATGAAAAATAGTCTTGCTTCGCCTTGCAACGACTTCCGGGCGGGGAACCCGGAAAAGCCCCATGGGGAACCCGGCTTTTGTGTCTGGTGAATGGGTAGCTTGCCGCCCCGACTTCCTCGCCGTTGTTGCCATCCTCGCCAAGTCCCGTTTGCTTTTTCTGTGGAGAATGAAGCCCCCGGAGACGGGGTGCCGGTCTTGCTAGGTTCAATGCATGGACCCGCGCATAACCCCGCAAACGTCGAAAGAGAAAGAGCTAATCGCCCTACTCTACACCCGCCCCGAAGCCGCCGCCAAGCTGTCGATTTCGCTGCGCAATCTTGATGAGCAAATCGCCGTTGGCAATTTGCCTGTGTGCCGGATAGGCCGGTCCGTAAGAATTAGGCCTTCGGCTTTGGAGTTCCTGATAGAAGCGAACGAAACGCGTCTCACTCCGAAACGCCGGGCCGCGATCCGTGGAAACCGCAAGTAAACCCATGACCATCCCGAGATCATGGACACCGACCTTTTCCCAAGTTGCCCCGACGGCTGCCCCGACGTTTCCACCTTTCCGCTTGAGGGTTGGATGGGTGAAGCATTGAAGGGCAATCCCGATTCAGACGGGGAAGCCCTCGCCCGGATTGGCAACCTTCAACTCCGCCGTGAGTGCTTGATGTATCTGATGGATTTCCGCCGGCGTGGCCGGGAGATCGTCGCGGCGATGGCCGAAGAAACAGGAAAGGCAATTGCCTTTGGCCGAAGTGGCATCGGAGGAATCCGCCTTGCGGGTGCCATCTGGAATCGTGGCGAAGGATACGAGATTGCGAACGAATCCGCCTGTTTCTACGTCCTGCCGCTCTCCCTTCTCCGTCCCGAGTTGGCGGCCTATCTGGTTTGCGAAGGAAGCCACGCGGAAGCCCTCAGAAAAGCCGGGTGGCAGCCATGAGTGAAAGCCCCGCCATCCGCCGCGCCATCGCGGAGAGTCTGCTAGGCTCTCCGCTTGATGAGCTGGGTTTTGCGCCGTGCCCTGGTCGCCACCTTCACAACGGGGCGAGCGGCCGGCGGGATTTTCAAGTGATGCTTGAAGGTGCCCCGACTGCTAGATGTTTTCACACGTCCTGCGGTGCCGTGGTTGACGAGTTCAACGGAAAGTTGCGGAGCATGATCGGCAAGGCGGAAGCGAACGGCGGCGGCACGGGTGCCCCGCGCCCGCCGATGCTTGGCAACGTGCCGCCGATGCCGGAAGCCCCGAGGAAACCGAAACGCCCGCCATACGATCCGGGCAAGCTGGCGGACTTCGCGGCCCGGTGCCCCTATCCGATCACGCCGGAATGGCTGGCGGCCCGCTCGCCCGTGGCGATCCCCGAGACTCAAGGCTTGGCCACGGCGGAGCTGTTCCTAGCAAGTCTCTACCACCCCGGCGAGCGCGTGCTGGCGTTCGTTGCCGAATTTTCCCAAGGCGATTTCCTTTGGACGCCGGGCGGCGGTTCCTATCGACTCGCGGAGCGGCCCGGCGTGAAGGCGGTTCCCTCGCCCCTTCCCACGGGCGGCCCGTTGGGTTGCTGGTTCCTTGCTCAACCCGTTTCCGGCAAGTGGGAGGTGAACACGAACAACCGCGCGCCCGATGGCTCGCCCAAGATGGGACGGCGGCACGGTGCCTGCGTGACAGCGTGGCGGTTCATGGTCTTGGAGTCGGATGAAGCCCCGCCCGAGTTGTGGCTTCGCGCCTTGGTTCAATTGCCGCTTCCCATCGTCGCCGTCTATACTTCGGGCGGCCGGAGCATTCACGCGCTCGCCCGAGTCGATGCCGGGAGCAAGGAATCGTGGGATGCTTTGCGTGATGATTTGGTTCCGATTCTTGCGCCGATTGGAGCGGACCCCGCCGCGATGACAGCGGTTCGATTGACGCGCCTTCCCGGCACTCTCCGCCACGGTTCCCGGGGCAAGGATGGGAAAGTGAAGCCTTACCCCTCGCCGTGCCTGCAAAGGCTTCTGTGGCTCAATCCTCGCGCCCCCGCCCGCCCGATTCTCGACCTGCTTCCCTGACTCTTTCCCCTGCCCCTGACATGCCATCCCCTGAAACGCCCTCGCCCTGTCCGGGCGATGAATCCGGCCCCGAGTCTATCCGCCGGAACTTCGCCGCCGTTGCGGCCGCCACCGATACGCCCGCGCCCGGCGATGGCTCGCGCTTGCCGACGGTGAATCTATCACAACCGATTTCCGCGCTCGCCCGCACGGTGGGGATGATCCTTCACGCCGCGCCTATCTTCCGCTTTGGGGAAACTCTATCAACCGTGGACGAGTCCGGGCGGATTGCCGGAATGACGGCGGAGCGGTTCCCGTCATGGGTTGAAAACTGGCTGGCCTTCACCAAGCCGGCGAAGGATGCGCCCGCCGTGGAATCTATCGGAAAAGACCTTGCCGGGAAGATCATGGCCGCCGATCAATTCCGCGATCAACTGCGGGAACTGAAAGCCGTTTCCGAAGTCCGCTTGCCCCTGTGGCGTGGCGATGCCGAAGCCCGGCGGGTCGAACTTGCCCCCGAGGGCTTCGACGCCGCCACGGGGCTTTTCACGGTGAACCGGATTCCCTATCAGGACGACATGGCCCCGGATGACGCTTGGGGGATTCTGTGGGATGGATTGAAAGACTTCGGCTTTGATCCCGAGGGCGAAAGCCGGGTAGCGAAGCGGCGGAGCTTTGCCGCGCAAGTCGGGGCGATGCTTGGGGTTTATTGCCACGGCTTGTTTCCCGAGGGCACGCCGCGCCCTATGGTCGTATTCAACGCCAACCAACCGGGAGCCGGGAAAAGCCTCTTGATGAGGATTGCCCTTGCCCCGGTGCATGGCCCGCCCGCTGAGTCCGGGAAGCCCGAGAGTGAAGCCGAGTTTGAAAAGGTCTTGGATTCCGCCGCCATCGCCCGGAAGCCGTTCCTTGTGCTGGATGACTGCCGAAGCATTCACTCGCAAGCCCTCAACCGCTTTGTGACTTCGCCCGTGCATGAATGCCGGCTGATGCACTCGCAACGAATGGCGATGGTTGCGAAAGTCACCCAAGTTTTCGCCACGGGGAACGGCTTAGCCATTTCCGAGGATTTGGACCGCCGCGCCCTGGTGATTGATCTATTCGAGCCGGGGGAAGCGGCGGCCCGGAGCTTCGCCAAGGAGATCACGCCGGGGTGGCTATTCTCGCCCGATACCCGCGCCCGCTTCCTTTCCGCGCTGTGGGCACTGGTGCGCCGTTGGCAGGATGAGGGCTCGCCGATGATGACGGAAAACCGCCGTGGCTCGTTTGAAGAATGGTCCGCCCTGATTGGTGGAATCGTGATTGCCTGCGGCATGGCCAATCCCTTCACCCCGCGCCAAGCTGAAAGTGGCGGCGATGAAGCGGGCCGCGCCTTGAACCTCGTCATTGGCCATCTGGTAGGGGAAGCCCCGCTTGCGGTGCCGCCAATCCTCACAACCGGGGACATCCTCGACCGGGCCGAAGCGGACGGGCTGATTGAATTGATTGTCGGCTTCGCGAAAGACCCCAAGAAGGCCTTGGGCTGGCGATTGAAGAAACTTCGCGGGCGGCACTTGATCGACTCGCAACGCCGGGCTTTCGAGTTCGGCCGGCGGGAGCTGGCGGGCGGTGCCGGGTATGCGATCACCTTCCTGTGAACCTCCCAAGCCCGCCCGTGAACCTTCAAAGGCAAATCGACGGGGTCTCGTAGATTCGCTTCCCTCTGTCCCGCGCTCGCGTGAACCTTCAAGCCCCGAAAAAGATTCCTTACCCCTCCCTCCCCTTGGCGGAGGGCAGTCGCGGCGAAAACTACACTCTCACTTGTAACAATGTATCTAATGCGGAATCGGTGTTCCACAAGAAATCCCTTCCGGCGTATATGTTCCACGGCTTTACAGCCTAACTATTTCTGTAATTGAGCGAAAACCGGGCAATTTTGAACACCCTAACATTGTTCCACGGCCATTTTTGGCCGTTTTTTTGGATTCCGTGGAACAATTTTCAATTGGCCTCCTTGGAGCGGGCGGCCTAGTTTTCGAGTTCGGCCGGGGCGATCTGGCGAGCGGTGCCGGGTATGCGATCCCCTTGTCCGTGATGCCTCCCAAACCGGGGCACTCCTCGCCCCCGCCTGCCGACGACCATGCCCTGCCAGTCTCGCAAGCCTTGCGGTGAACCGCCTCGCCTCGCCCTGCCGACGACCATGCCCTGCCAGTCTCGCAAGCCTTGCGGTGAACCGCCTCGCCTCGCCCTGCCGACGACCATGCCCTGCCCGCTGCAAGCCTTGCGGTGAATCGCCTCGCCCGCGCTGCCACGGCTTCACCCCGCGCCCCTGTGTCCGATGGTGGAGGGCGATCACCAAAAGACCAGCGGCACCCATGGGGAGGGGGGGGTAAGGAATCTTTTTCGGTGCCAAAGGCGGGCTGGGTCTCAATGCTTGCAGCCAAAAGGCGCGAGATGCATTCGCTTTTTCTCTGTCACCTTTTCCGGCCGTTTCGGTGCCGTGTCGGTGACAAACCGGCCTTTGTGTCCCTCGCCCGGCTTCCCGTGGCATTCGCCGCCGTGACAAAGTGCCATTCCCCCGAGGGAAAGGCCTTTCACAGAATGGAAAGGCCAGCCTGGAACCTTTGTGAAGTATAGGATTCTGGTCTTTTGGTGTTTTATTCGGGGAAAAGTAGAAAAGGGGGAGAGTTGCCTTGTCGGGAGGGGGCGCGGTGTAGGGCATGAGGGAGGGAGGAAACTCCGGCGAAAAAGGCCAAAAGACCACAATCCTCGAAAACATAAGGATTGCAGGCTGGCCTTTTGATTTCCGCGCTGGCCTTTCGTGCCTCGCCCTGGCTCGCCTCCAAGGAAGCCCTGTCGCCCTCGATCCGTTCCGCCTTGCGTGATTGTGCCGAAACCGAAACCGGGCCAATAGTGCCGGCCTTTCTGGCGAGCCTCCCAATTGCCCGAACTGGCGATCTATCAGGAGAATTCAACCTTACGCTTTCTTACGGTTAAAATCTGCATTTCGAGGCATTTTCCCGCATTTCGGCGCGACTCGACGCGATAGCTTGCGCCTTTGGATTCTCAAAATTCCCTTTATTTATAAGCTTTTCAGCGATTTTAAGAGAATGCCCCCGTCAAGAATCGAACTTGAATCTAGAGTTTAGGAAACCCTTGTTCTATCCATTGAACTACGGGGGCTTGGGATGCCGCTCGGGCGGGGATTGGATAGCGGAGGCCCGGCGGAGGCGCAAGCAAAGCATTCGCACGCCGTCATTTTGAAGTCCGGCGCCCGGGCTAGAAACCGCCGCCCTTGGTGGGGAATTTCGGCCACGGGATCCGCTGGGCCGTGTAGATCCCGCGCGGTCCGCTGCACGCGTAGGCGATGATGCAGGCGGTGGCGATGTAGACCGCATTGCCCGCGCCGAAGAGTTCCATGCCGAGGAAGGTGGAGGCCAGCGGCGTGTTGGTGGCTCCGGCGAAGATGGCGACGAAGCCGATGGCGGCGAAGAGATCGACCGGCGCGCCGAGCACCATGGCGATGGAATTTCCCAAGGCCGCGCCGATGAAGAACAACGGGGTGACCTCGCCTCCCTTGAAACCGGCGCTGAGCGTGATGACGGTGAAAAGGAGCTTCCAAGCCCACGCGCTGGCCGGGACGTCGGTGGAGGAGAACAGTCCCGGCAGGGTGATGGAATCCGGGTGCCCGGCCAGGACTCCCAAGCCGAGGTAGTCGGAAGTCCCGGCGAGAAAAAACAGACCGATGACTAACAAACCACCGGCGGCGGGCCGGAGTTCGGCACGCGGGATCCAGGTCTTGAACGCCTCCCCCAGACGATGCGAGAGCGTGGAGAACAAAAGCGCCGCGAGCCCGAATGCCGCGGAGGCGAGAATGATTTTCCCCATCAGCCACGGATCCGGCAGAGCTCCGGCGGATAGAACTTCGACAGGATAGTGGGTGTGCCCGACGCCCCAGGCGCGGCACGTCCAGTCGGCGAGCAGCGAGGCGAAGAAACAGGGAACGAGCGCGTCGTATTGCACCCGGCCGACGACGAGCACTTCCAACGCGAACACCGCTCCGGCGACCGGCGTGCCGAACACGGAACCGAACCCGGCCGCGACGCCGGCCATGAGCAGGATGCGCACCGCCGCCGCATCAAGATTCAGCATGCGGGCGAAGGCGGCGGCGATGCTGCCGCCCATCTGCACCGCGGTGCCTTCCCGACCGGCGGATCCGCCGAAGAGATGGGTGACCAGCGTGCCTAACAAAATCAACGGAGCCATCCGCCGCGGCACGCCCGCACCGGGCTGGTGGATCTCATCAATGAGCAGATTGTTTCCTCCGGCGGCGGATTTCCCGTAAATTTGATAGAGCGTGCCGACGAACAGGCCGCCGACGGGCAGGAGGAACAGCAGCCCGGGATGAGCGAAGCGGAAGCGGGTGACGGCATCGAGCGCCCACAGGAAAAACGCCGAAGCCGAGCCGACCGCCGCCGCGAGCGGCACGAGGATGGCGGTCCAGCGCAGGATGGCGAAAAGTTGGGGCGGCAGCGGCTTCATGGCTTCGATGCCTGCCAACGCTCGACGGCGAGGCGGATTCCCGCCGCCTTGTGGAGCGTTTCCTCATATTCCTTTTCGGGATCGGAGTCGGCGACGATGCCGGCGCCGACTTGATAGGTGAGGCGGTTGCCGCTGCGGACGAGGGTGCGGATGGCGATGTTGAGCGAGCTCTCGCCGTTGTATCCGATCCAGCCGATCGCGCCGCAGTAGATGCCTCGCGGAGCGTCCTCGAGTTCACGAATGATTTCCATGGCGCGCTTCTTCGGCGCGCCGGTGATGCTGCCGCCGGGGAAACAGGCGGCGAGAGCGGATAGAACATCGGTGTCAGGGCGGAGCGTGCCGGTGACGGTGGAGACGAGGTGATGGACCTGGGCGAGCGTTTCGAGCCGGAGCATTTCCGCCACTTCGACGCTGCCGAATTCGCAGACCTGGCCGAGGTCGTTGCGGAGCAGGTCGGTGATCATGACGAGCTCGGCGATTTCCTTGGAGGACGTCTGGAGCTCGTAGGCGGAGCGGCGGTCTTCATCCGGATCGGCGAAACGCGGGCGGGTGCCTTTGATGGGGCGGGTCTCGATGCCGCGACCGGAAATTTTCAGGAAGGTCTCGGGGGACGAGCTGAGGATTTCCCGGCCGTCGAGATCGAGGTAGGCAGCCATGGGAGCGGGAGAGGCTTCACGCAGGGTTTCGTAGAGGGAGAACAGCTCTCCGGCGACCTCGGCGGCGAAGGATTGGGAAAGGTTCGCTTGGTAGATATGACCGGCGGCGATCCACTCCTTGATGCGGGCGACGCCCGTGATGAATTTTTCCCGCGAGGCCAGCGGGGTGAACTGCGAAATTTCCGCAGATCCAGCCGGGGCCTCTGCGACGAGGCGGGTGGAGAGCTGGCCGGACTCCCACCAGGTGTGATCGCCGTGGCTGTAAACGAGCATTTCCGGATAGTCGCCGAAAACGAAATCGCCCTCGTAGCCGACCCAGCCGCAAAGTCCGCCGACGGGGAAACCTTGATCGCCTCCCGGCTTCGGCCCTTGTGCAAGAGCGGTGCGGAGGTTCTCCAGATCAGCGGGGTGGTGGATGTTTCCGCGGAAGACATGGGTCGGGCTGGCGGCGATCACGGAAATCGGCCTAGTGTTGCCGGAAGGAAAATTTCCCGCAGAGTCGAAAAACACCAAGCCGCCGAGATGGCGCAGACGCCCCGCCACTTCCACAGGGGACAATCCATCGAGCCGGACCGGGCTCGCCACGTGTCGCATCAGGGATTCCGCCATCGCGCGACGAAACAATGCCCCCCACCCCGCCGTGGCAAGCTGGAACCACGGAAAAAGCCGCGCTTCCCGACTCTAGGATTGCCAAACTTCGTTCCTCGACTAGGAATCTGCCCCCGGCGCGAAACCGTCGCCCGCCAACCAGAAGCAACCATCCGATATGAAGGACCTCAGCAAATACCGCAACATCGGCATTTTCGCCCACGTTGATGCGGGCAAAACGACCACCACCGAACGTATTCTCAAGCTCACCGGCAAGATCCACAAGATCGGAGAAGTTCACGATGGCGCATCGACGATGGACTTCATGGAACAGGAAGCCGAGCGCGGCATCACCATCCAATCCGCCGCCACCACCTGCTTCTGGAAGGATCACCAGTTCAACGTCATCGACACCCCGGGCCACGTTGACTTCACCATCGAAGTTTACCGTTCGCTCAAGGTTCTCGACGGCGGCGTCGGCGTGTTCTGCGGCTCCGGCGGCGTTGAGCCCCAGTCGGAAACCAACTGGCGCTACGCCAACGATTCGGAAGTCGCCCGTGTCATTTACGTCAACAAGCTCGACCGCATCGGTGCCGATTTCTACCGCGTCGTCGCTCAGGTGAAGAAGATTCTCGGTGCAACTCCGCTCGTCATGGTCCTGCCGATCGGCACGGAAAGTGACTTCGTCGGCGTCGTCGACCTGCTCACGATGAAGGCACACGTCTGGGACGATTCCGGCCAACCGGAAAACTTCAAGATCGAGGAAATCCCAGCAGACATGCTGGACAAGGCGAAGGAATACCGCGCCCAACTCATCGAAACCGCCGTCGAACAAGACGACGAGATCATGGAAGCCTACCTCGAAGGCACCGAGCCGACGATCGAGCAAATCAAGAAGTGCATCCGCAAGGGCACCATCGACCTCGCATTCTTCCCGACCTACTGCGGTTCCTCCTTCAAAAACAAGGGCCTCCAACTCGTTCTCGACGCCGTCGTCGATTACCTGCCTTCCCCAACCGACGTCAAGCCACTCCCGGAAGTGGACGAAGAAGGCAACGAAACCGGCAAGTTCGCGATCATCGACCCAACCGCTCCTTTCCGCGGCCTGGCGTTCAAGATCATGGACGACAAGTTCGGTGCGCTCACCTTCACCCGCATTTACTCCGGCACCATCAAGAAGGGCGACACCGTCCTCAATTCCTTCACCGGCAAGACCGAGCGCATCAGCCGCATGGTCGAAATGCACGCCGATGACCGCAAGGAAATCGACTCCGCACAAGCGGGCGACATCATCGCCATCGTCGGTCTGAAAAACGTCCAAACGGGCCACACCCTCTGCGACGAGAAAAACCCGGCCACTCTCGAGCCGATGGTTTTCCCGGATCCCGTCATTTCCATCGCCGTCGCACCGAAGGACAAGGCAAACGCTGAAAAGCTCGCCAACGCCATCGGCAAGATGATCCAGGAAGATCCATCGTTCCGCGTCGAAACCGACGACGAAACCAACGAAATGATCCTCAAGGGCATGGGCGAGCTCCACCTCGACATTAAGATCGATATCCTCAAGCGCACCCACAAGGTCGAGGTTACCGTCGGTGCCCCACAGGTCGCCTATCGTGAAACCATCACCAAGCCCGTCAACGACAGCTACACCCACAAGAAGCAGTCCGGTGGTTCCGGTCAGTTCGCGAAAATCGACTACACCATCGAGCCCGGCGAGCCAGGCACCGGCTTCATCTTCGAATCGAAAGTCGTCGGTGGTTCGATCCCGAAAGAGTTCATCCCCGCTGTCGAAAAAGGCTTCAAGACCTGCGTCGATAAAGGACCACTCGCCGGCTACCCTTGCTTGGACTTCAAGGTCACGCTCAACGAAGGTGGTTTCCACGCCGTTGACTCCAGCAACATCGCCTTCGAAATCGCTGCGAAAGCCGCGTATCGCCAAACGATGCCCAAGGCCGCTCCGCAGATCCTTGAGCCAATGATGAAGCTCGACGTCTTCGCCCCCGAAGAAAAAGTCGGCGACGTCATCGGCGACCTCAACCGCCGCCGCGGCATGATCCAAGGCCAGGAGCCGACCCCAGGTGGTGTCCGCGTCAAGGCCGAGGCTCCGCTGTCCGCCATGTTCGGCTACATCGGCGACCTTCGCACCATGACCTCCGGTCGTGGCCAGTTCTCCATGGAGTTCAGCCACTACGCCCCTTGTCCGAAAAACGTCTCCGACGACGTCATCGCCAAGGCCAAGGCCCGCGAGGAAGCGCTCCGCAAATAACCGGAGCGCGGAACTTTATTCCGCCTCTTCCCAACCCGCCGTCCCGCAAGGGACGGCGGGTTTTTCCTTTCAGGAGAATCACTTACCTTACTTCGATTGCGGTAGTGAGAGCGGACGGCTCCGACCGGTAGTCTACCGACTGTCCTCTTGGAAGACGGACGCTGGCTGGTGCCATCCGAGACCTTGTCCGCAGCGGGTCCTCCTGCTTTTCCCTCATGACTCCTTCATTCACCAGAACGTTCCGCACCGCGCTTTTTCTAACACTTACCGCGTTCCATCTCCATGCCGCGGAGGATGCCATGCGGACTCGGGAAATCTCCGTCAAGGCCCCGTTCGAGATGCCGCCGATCAAGGTGCCGGTGTTTCCTGAAAAGGATTTCAACATCACGAATTTCGGAGCGAAAAAAGACGGCGACATTTCCGAACCCATCCGCAAGGCCATCGTCGCCTGCCACGAAGCCGGCGGCGGGCGTGTGGTGATTCCCGAAGGCGAATGGAAGACCGGAAAGATCCATTTCAAGAGCCACGTGAACCTGCATCTCGAAAAGGACGCCCGCCTCACCTTCAGCGGCGATCCCGAGGACTACCTGCCCGCCGTGCGATCGAGCTGGGAGGGTTTCGAATGCTTCAACTACTCGCCTCTCGTTTACGCGTTCGAGTGTGAGAACGTCGCCCTAACCGGGGAGGGCACGCTGGAGGCGGACATGGAGATCTGGGACACGTGGATGAAGCGCCCGCCCGCCCACCTGGAGGCGTTGAAAAAACTCCACACCATGACCTCGACCAACGTTCCGGTCGAACAGCGCCAGATGGCCGAGAAAGAGAACCACCTGCGACCGCCGTTCATCCAGTTCAACCGCTGCAAGAATGTCCTCATCGAGGGCGTCCGGATCCGGCATAGCCCGTTCTGGACCGTCCACCTGTTTCTATCCGAATCCATCGTCGTCCGCGGCATCGACATCCGGGCCCACGGCCACAACAACGACGGCATCGATCCCGAGATGACCCGAAATTTGTTAGTGGAAAACTGCCGCTTCGACCAGGGCGACGACGCCATCGCCATCAAGTCCGGCAGCAACCACGACGGCTGGAGGCTCAACACGCCCACGGAAAACGTCGTCATCCGCAACTGCGAGGTCATCGAGGGCCACCAGCTCGTCGCCATCGGCAGCGAGCTGTCCGGCGGCGTCCGCAATGTTTATGTGCACGACTGCAGGTTCGCGCCCGGTTACAAGCCGTTCAACCTGCTCTTCATCAAGACCAACATCCGCCGCGGCGGATTCGTCGAGAACATCCATATGGAGAACATCGAGGCCAGCGCCACCCGCGAGAGCGTGCTCGGCATCGAGACCGACGTGCTCTATCAGTGGAAAACCCTCGTTCCCACCGTCGAGGAGCGCCTCACGAAAATCAGCGGCATCCACGTGTCCAACATTAGAATCGCCGAGACCGGTATCCCGTTCCGCATCGAGGGCGATCCGCGCGAGCCCGTGAAGGACGTCACCCTCGACCACATCACCATCGGCAAGGCCCGCGGGAAAAAGAACGACTACCGGCACGCGGAAAACGTGAGGGAAACCTATGTCACCATCGGCGAGCTGCTGCCGGCTGACAAAAAGAAGAGGTAGGGATCCTCCGTTTTCCAAATTCGAACCGGGGATCGCCCGGCTCATCGGCATCCACCGCGTCGCGTCAGTCCAAGCAAGGCACGCAGCCCCATCCTCACCAGCAGGTGGCGCCGTCAGGATCAGGGCAGAACCTCATCGACAAGTTCCTCCCCCGTCAGCACCCGGTAGCGAGCCTTGGTCTCCACCACCAGCTGGTGTGCTTTGCTTTTTCTCAGTTCCAACTGCCCGACTTCCACGTCGATCTTCTTCGCTCTCATCAACGCCCCTTTGTCAGGGACCGTTCTGGATGTCCCCCTGACCCCTCGGCTCACGTCGTAAACCACCCCGTTATTGATCTCGCGGGTCTTCATCCGTTGCGAATCCGCTTCACGTTTCAAGCTTGCGATCTCTTTCTGCACCTCCCGGATCTTTTGGCGCATGCCGACCACGTAAGCCGCCATATCCGCCGCACTCATGTCGCCGTCCTTGGTAGGCGTCCCGGCCTCCGGGAGAACATCCACCTGAGCGGTGACCGCGGCTGGAGGTGACGGTTTCTTCCTCACCGCCGCGGATCCGGTTGGCTTGACACCAGGAATGACCGGCCCTGTCACGCGTTGCCTGAGTTCCTCCGCTTCCCTCGCCTTCTGCAATTCCGCCGCCTTGGGATCGAACTTGTACTTCTTCTGCAGGGAATCCGGGAGATCAACGAACGCGATCCGAGCGGTGCCGGCCTCGTGCCGGATCTTCACGCCGACGTCATCGTTAGAAAGCACTTCGACCTTGGCATACTCGCGGCCCATCCGGGTCTTCAGCAGCTCGATGGCCTCCGCGGATGAAGGCAAAATCCCGGCAAAGGCGATACCGACAAAGATCCTACGGAAGTTTTTCATGGGGCCGACCATCGAACAAACCGTGATCAGCCGTCAAGCAGCCTCTCCGTGCAATCCGCACGCTAACGGAGCATTTGACACGCCGGTTTTGAGAAAAATACCCGCCGGTTGTTGAAACTGCGTTTGGCATCGTCCCTGCAAGTAATGGCTCACCCGGTCTTCCGGGAAACAACCAACGATCATGAAAACCAAATCCATCGCCACCCTTGCCGCCGCTTCCGCCATCTCGCTGATGTTTGTGTCCTGCAAATCCAAACAGGAGGAAGTCCGCGAGGAACGTCTCGAACAGAAGGCTGAAAATCTCGAAGCCGGAGCCGACCAACTCCGCAAGGACGGGGAAAAAGTCGCCGACATGAAGGAGGAACACGCCGACGCGATCCGCAAGGGCAGCGAGAACGCCGCCGATGCCACGGAAAACAACGCCGATGCCACCCGCAAGGCGGTCGAGAAGCGTGCCGATGAAATCGAAGACGAGGCCGACAAGGTCCGCGAGGCGAAATAATTTCAACTGCCGAACCCAACCCGCGCCGCCGTCCTTTCGGGACGGCGGCTTTTGTTTTTTCCGTCAGAGGAATTCCGTGGCATTTCCCGCGCCGGGTTTCATATTCCCACCACCATGGCAAATCCTTCCGACATTGTTCTCGGTTCGTTCATCGGCGATGCGCTCGCCCTCGGCCCTCACTGGATTTACGATCAGGGGCAGATCAAAAGCCAACTGGGCCGGGTCACCGCCTATCATCCGCCGCTCGCGGTCTATCATCAGGGGAAGGGCGCCGGCGATCTGACCCATTACGGCGACCAGACGCTGGTGCTCCTGCGCTCCATCGTGGAAACCGGTGGATTCGATTTGAAAAATTTCGCCACGGCCTGGCGCACGTTTTGGGAGAATCCCGATACGATTTCCTACCGCGACGGAGCCACCAAATCCACTCTCGCGAATCTTCAGGCCGGAGCCGCACCCACTGCGGCGGCCTCTTCTTCCCACGACATCGCCGGAGCCGCCCGCATCGCTCCGCTGTTCCTGCTGAATTGGGAGAGCGAGGAGCAATTCCTTTTCGCCGTTAGAGAAGAGACGGCGTTCACGCACGGTTCGCCGGAAGTCATCGAGGCGGCGCACTTTTTCGCCCACGTGGCGTTCGCCGTCCGCCAAGGGAACGACATCCCCAAAGCCTTGGAAAAAACCATGCGGCTCGCCTGTTGGAAGCATCTGCCGGAAGCGTGGTATGAACGAGCAAGGGAGTCCGCCCTCGCCGCCGAAACCGATGCCGCCGCACTGCAGGACCACGGCCTGTCCTGCAACATCGCGGACGCATTCCCCGGCATCTGCCACCTGTTCCTCCGTCATCCGGAAGATCCCGCCCTCGCACTGATTGAAAACGTCAACGCCGGTGGTGACAGCGCCGCGCGAGGCATGATCCTCGGCCTCGTCTACGGCGCAGCCTTCCCTGTCGCCACATGGCCCGCCGAATGGCTGGCAGGACTCCAGGCCCGGGAGGAAATCGAAAGCCTGATCGCCAAACTGCCATGATCGAAAGATACGACCTCATCGTCCTCGGCGGCGGCCGGGCCGCGAATCTCGCCATCGCCGCCGCCAAGGAAGGTTGGAAGGTCGCCATCGTCGAGCGTGACCGGTTGGGCGGAACCTGCCCGAACCGCGGCTGTGTGCCGTCGAAACTTCTCATCGGTTTCGCGGATGCCGCCCGCCATGTCCGGGAGGCGGGAAAGCATTTCATCGACGCCGGATACCGTGGCGCCGATCTCAGGAAAATTTTCGCCAGCGTGAACGAATACGTCGGCGGAGTGGACGGCCGCTATGAGAGCCGGGTGGAAGCTGCTGGGGTGACCCTCATCCGGGGCGAAGGCCGGTTCACAGGCCACAAAACGATAGAGGCCGCGGGCCGCGCGCTCACCGCGGACAAGATCGTCATCGCCACCGGTTCTCGCCCGGCTCCGCCACCTTATGCTGATCTAGGCGTCTGGACCAGCGACGATCTTTTCCCACTGGTCGGCAATCCGCCGGAAAGCCTGCTCGTCATCGGCGGCGGGGTGATCGGTTGCGAGATGGCCGCCTTCTTCGCGGCGGTGGGTGTCGGGACCACACTGTTTGTCCGCAAGGATCGCCTGTTGGCCAAGGAGGACGGCGAAATCGAGCGGGTGTTCCAAGAGGAGTTCGGGAAACACGTCCGCACCCGTTTTCATGCCGAGCTGAAAAGCCTCGCGCGTACCGAGGCAGGCTTTGCCGCCACCTTCGCAACCGGTGATGGGGATGAAATCCATGAAGCCGGCAATGTCCTGTTCGCCATCGGCAGGAAACCCAACAGCGAAGCTTTGAATCTTCTTGAAACCGGCATCACCGTCGATGCGGAAGGCTTCATTCCGGTCGACGAACACCTCGAAACCGCCACGCCCGGCATCTTCGCCAGCGGCGACGTGAATGGCCGCCACATGCTGCAACACGCCGCGGCCTTTGAAGTTCATTTCCTCCGCGAAAAATTCCTCAAGGGAGAAACCTCCGCCATTCACGAAACACCCGTCGCCCATGGGATCTTCTCGTATCCGGAAGTCGCATCGGTAGGGAGGACCGAGGAGGAGCTCAAGGAAGCAGGCATTCCCTACGTCGCCGTTTTCGAGGACTGGCTCGCCAGCGCCCGCGTCGAAGCCCTGCGCATCGTCTATCCGCGCACCAAGCTGCTCGTTTCACCGGATGATTACTCGATTTTAGGCTGCCACCTCGTCGGTCCGGAGGCTTCGACGATGCTCCATCAGGTCATCACCGTGATGAAGCTGAAGAACGACGTCCGCGAACTCGCGGAAACGATTTATATCCACCCGGCCCTCAATGAGTGTCTGCTTGCCGCCGCGGTGAAGGCGGTGGGGAAGGTGAAGGAGCGCCGGGCACAGTGACTTTCTGACGGAAACGTCACCGGGATTTCCTGACCACATCGGCCGGAGGCTTGTAGGGATTGCCCAACCTAGAGAATCCTCCCGCCCCTCCCCATGAAATTCATCTCCGTCCTTTTCCTCGCCGCTCTCCCTGTTTCCGCCGCGACCATCAGCCAGTGGAACTTCAATTCCACGACGGACGATCTGACCCCCGGCACCGGATCATCGGCACCGTCGACCGGCACGGGGACGGCTGCCACCCTGTCTTCCACCACCCCATCGTTCTCCAGCGGTGGCGCCAACGGGGGATCGAGCGATCCAAATACCACCGACGACTCCGGCTGGGGGATCACCAGTTTCCCCGCCGCCACCTCCTCGGACCTGACGGCGGGTGTCCAGTTCCTCATCGACACCACGGGCTACGACAGCATCACCGTCGGCTACGACATCCGCCACTCGAACAGCGCGTCACGCTACGAGGCAGTGCAATACACGTTGAACGGCAGCACCTGGACCACGGCCTCGTTTTTCGCCGGCGCGGCGGGTGACACCTGGTTCAACAACCGCTCGATCGACCTGTCCGCCATCAGCGGCGCGAGCAACAATCCGAATTTCGGCTTCCGCATCGTCTCCGCGTTTGAATCCACGGCGACCGGATCGGGAGCGGCCAGCTACATTGCCTCGAACACCGGAAGCGCTTACGCGACCACCGGCACCTGGCGCTTCGACATGGTCACCGTTTCCGGCACCGTGATTCCGGAACCCGCCTCGGCGCTTCTCGGCTCGCTGGGTGTGCTAGCCCTGCTGCGCCGCCGCCGCTGAATGTTTCCGGCCTCTGATCTTGTGAAAATGGCGGATCGCTCCGGCGGTCCGCCATTTCCGTTTCGCAGGATGAAAAAACCCGAAAATTCCTCTTGCCGGGAAATGCCTGTTGTTGCTTGACCCCGTCCCGCCATCTCTCCAAGTTGCCGCCCCGCCGTTTGCCCCGATGGCAGCGGCGCGACCTAACCGAACCAACCTACCGATCCGCCATGGCCGCGAAGATCTATACCACCAAGGACGCTCCGATCGCTCCTCTCAAGAAGAAAACCCTCGCCGTGATCGGCTTCGGCTCGCAAGGCCACGCCCACGCGCTCAACCTCAAGGACAGTGGCCTCAAGGTCATCATCGGCCTCTACAAGAAGTCGAAGTCCCGTGAAGTCGCCAAGAAACTGGGCTTCGAGGTCATGGACACCGCAGAGGCCGTCAAGGCTGCCGACGTGATCTTCGTCGCCACTCCGGACACCGTCATCCCGGCGGTTTATGAAAAGGACATCGCTCCGAACCTTGCCAAGGGCAAGACCCTCCTTTTCTCCCACGGCTTCGCCGTTCACTTCAAGACCATCGTTCCACCGAAGGACATCGACGTCATCCTCGTCGCTCCCAAAGGCCCTGGCCACACCGTGCGTTCGCAATTCGTCGCGGGCAAAGGCGTTCCCGGCCTGATCGCCGTGTATCAGGACGTTTCCGGCAAAGCCAAGCAAACCGCGCTCGCCTGGGCCGGTGGTGTCGGCTGCGCCCGTGCCGGCGTGTTCGAAACCAACTTCCGTGAAGAAACCGTGACCGACCTCTTCGGTGAGCAAGTCGTCCTCTGCGGCGGCGCGACCGCTCTCGTGAAGGCCGGTTTCGAAACCCTCGTCGAAGCCGGATTCCAACCGGAAATGGCCTACTTCGAGTGCCTCCACGAACTGAAGCTCATCGTCGACCTGATGAACGAGCAAGGCATCGCCGGCATGCGTTTCTCGATCTCCGAGACCGCCGAGTGGGGCGACGTTTCCGTCGGACCGAAGATCATCGACGCCTCCGTCAAGAAGCGCATGGTCAAGCAGCTCAAGGAAATCGAGAGCGGCAAGTTCGCCAAGGAGTGGATCGCCGAATACGAAGGCGGCTACAAGGTCTTCAACAAGCTCCGCAAGGAAGGCGAGCAACACCAGATCGAGAAGGTCGGTGAGAAGCTCCGCTCCACGATGAGCTGGATCAAGCAATCCAAGATCAAGAAGGGCGCCAGCCAGGCGAGCCTGATCTCCTCCTCGAACTAAGCTTCGGAGTTGTAAAAATCACAGCGCCCGTTTCCCGCGAGGGAGACGGGCGTTTTTTGTAAAAATCAAGGAGCGGCGAACTCCGATTCGCCAAGCCGATGAAATGCCAATGATCCGGGGAAACCACCATTCATTGGCCTCGCATCGCCATCGGCGGATCGGAGTCCGCCGTTCCTTGTTGGAAGACGTTAGGGCTTGGTCGAGTTCAGCTTGATTTCTGCGGGAGCCAAACCCTCGGATGTCACCTTCACCGTGACCGTGCCATCCGCCCCCGGCTTGCCGCGGACGATGGCGAGCGCGAGACCGTTGAAGGCTCTGCGTTCCTTGGATTGGAACGACGTGTGATCGGTCGGATCGCCGTTGTCGGTGGAAACAATTTCACCCGGTCCGCTGATTTCGAATTTCAGTGCCTGACTCGAACGCGGGACCATTTGACCCTCTTGGTCGGTAACGCTGGCGGTGAGGAAGGACAGATCGAGACCGTCGGCGGATATCTCCGCGCGATCCGCCGTTAGGACCAGCCTGGCGGCGGCTCCGGTGGTCTTGACCGTGGAGGTCGCCCACGGCTTGCCGTTCTTGTAGCTGACCACCTTGAGCTCGCCGGGAGCGTATTTCACCTCATCCCAGCGGAGACGGTATTCGAGTTTCGCCTTCTTCTTGCGACCGAGCGATTGGCCGTTGAGAAACAGCTCCGCTTCATCGCCGGACGTGTAGACATGAACCGGCGTGACCTCGCCCATGCGGTCCTGCCAGTTCCAATGCGGCAGGATGTGCGCCATCGGCAGCTCCGGCCGCCAACGGGCCTGATAGATATAGAAGCGGTCCTTCTTGAATCCGGCGAGATCGATGATGCCGAAATACGAACTGCGCGAAGGCGGATCGATTTTCCCAAGCGCCTTGAGTTCCTCCTCCGCCTTGGCCTTGGCTTCGGGCGTGTGGAAATTCGTGAGGACGGTCAGGTCTTCGTTGAACGGTGTCGGCTCGCCGAGATAATCGAAACCGGTCCAGACAAACTCACCGAAGACGAACGGATTCTCATCCTGCCCCTTGAACTCGACGTCCGGCGGACAGGCCCACGGCGGCGCGTAGAGATCGTAGGAACTCATCTGGAAGCCGATCTTGCCACCGGCCTTGTCATCGCCGACAGGAAACAGGTATTCGCCACGCGAACTGACGGCGGACGATGTCTCGCTGCCATAGAGCGGCTGGTCCGGATTCGTCTCGCGGAACTTCGCATACAGCATCGGCTTGTAGTTGAAGCCGAAGACATCGACGGTTTTCTGAAATCCGTTGGTGCCGGATTTCGGCCGGTCGCACCCGGCGGTCGCGAGACGGGTGGGATCCTCCTCGTGAGCGATGTCGGTGAGCCGCTGGCTGATAGGAAACAGCTTTTCCATTCCCTGCTCCGCGATTTCATTGCCGGAACTCCAGAGGACCACGGAAGGATGATTGCGGTCGCGGCGGATGAGCGAGCGCCAGTCGGCCTCGGACCAATCCTTGAACAATTTCGCATAACCGTTCGGCTTCTTGGCCTGCGTCCAGGTGTCCACGAATTCATCGAGCACGAGGAATCCCATGCGGTCGCAAAGATCGAGAAACTCGGGTGCCTGGGGATTGTGGGTGATGCGGATGGCGTTGCAGCCCATTTCCTTCATCATCTCCAACTGCCGCTCGGCGGCGCGGACATTGAAAGCCGCGCCGAGCGAACCGAGATCGTGATGGAGGCAGACGCCGTGCATCTGGACGCGCCTGCCGTTGAGGTGGAAGCCATCGTCCGCGGTGAATTGAATGGTGCGGATGCCGAAGGGAGATTCGTAACGATCGACGAGCTTGCCGTCCTGCTGGACCAGCGTGACGGCGGTGTAGCGCTCCGGACTGGCGATGTCCCAGAGCTTCGGCTTGGCGAGCTTGAGCTTGATCTCGCCGGGCATCGTTCCGCCGGCGGGAATGCTGAGCGCGATCTTGTCGGAGGTGGCGAGCGCCGGACCTTCGAGTTTTCCGTCCGATGAAAGTTTATAAATCTGCGTGGCGACCTTCACCTCCGCGACGGCGGCCGAACGGTTGGCGAGCTTTGTTTTGATAGAAATGGAGGCGGACTCTTTCGATATCTCCGGCGTGGTGACGAAGGTGCCGGATGGCTCGACATGGACCGGCGAGGTTTTCACCAACCAGACATTCCGATAGATCCCGGCACCGGGATACCAGCGTGAGGATTCCTCGATATTGTCCAAGCGGATGGCGAGGGTGTTCCGCGAGCCGGGAGTCAGGTAGGGAGTGAGGTCGAGGCGATAGGAGGCGTAGCCATAGGGCCAGCCGCCGACGAGCTTTCCATTGCACCAGACGGCGGAGTAGGACATCGCGCCATCGATTTCCAACCAGATCCGGCGGCCCTGATCGGCGGTGGGAAGATCGAACGTCTTGCGATACCAGGCGATGCCGAACCACGGCAGCTTCGCCGTTTCACCGGGCAGCTTCTGGTCGAAATCTCCCTCGATGCCCCAGTCGTGCGGAAGATTCAACGAGCGCCAACTGGAATCATTGAAGGACGGCCGGGTGAAATCGATTTTCTCACCGGGAGCCTCGCCCTCGGGTCGCACCGCTGTGGGAGTGGTGATGAAATCGTTGGCGGTGGGCAGAAGCCAGGGCTTGAGCTTGCCATAGTTCAACGCATCGCCGGCCTCCCCGGGGTCGCCTTTGAAGAAGCGCCAGTCCCGGGTGAAAAGGATGCGCTCGCGTGGTGGAATTTCCGCGGCCTCGCTGGTGCCATCGGCAAGGAACGGAAGAATGGCGGCAAACAATGACAAGGTGGCGAAGGCGGGGTTTTTCATGAAGTCCGATGGACGGTTCCCGCGAGCTTGGAGGCAAACCGCTGAGCAGCAGCAGTCACCCGTTCGGGTGTCTCCGGACGATCCACCCCTGTATCAGCAGGGATCGCACCAGATGAAATGACGACCCGGATCAGGCCATGAAGCGTCATCATGACACCCGCTTCGCAAACTCCGGGCCATTTCTTAAAACCTCCAACCGAGTCCGGTGCCCACCAAATGATCTCCCGCCGCACTGTCTCCGTCGGTGTGGGTGTAGCTGTAACCGGCTTTCAGCAGCAGATTCTGACTGATCCTCCAGCCGGTGCCGATCTCCGCCCGCTGGACATCGGGCTGCCACGGCACGTCACCGTCAGCGTCATTGGCGACGGTCCGGCCGAAGCGCGCGGCCAGCCAGAAACCAGGAGAGACCTTCCAGCGGGCCTGGAGAAACCATGAGGCGGTGCGCAGGTCCCCGGCGGCGGGTGTCTCGAACTCGCCCAACACGACCTCGCTGGAAACGATTAGATCGCGGTGCGCCCAACGCAGGTCGAGCCCCAGGGCGCTCTGCATGAAATCGTCACGGTCCACCCCGGAAACGTCCGACTCCATCCACGGACCGCGGCTAGCGGAAACTCCGAAGGCCCACGCCGCATCCGGACGATAGCCGAGGCGGGCGGTGACGGTGGGATCATTGAAATCGACCTCGTCCCATGAATCCGGATGCGAGGAAAGCGCGGCATTTTTCACCTCGAAGGCGTAGTCGAAATGGCCGGTGGCCCCGAACACGCTGGCACCCGTGGCATAGGAAGGCCCCCAGATCATCGATGCCCACTGGTCCTTGGAGAGCGTGGAAACGGCCGGGGAACTTCCGTTCGCACGACCTCCGATGGCGGCGGGTGAATTCGCCGCGGGATTGCGTGTGTTGATGCCGATGATCTGACTGTAAGGCAGCGGTGCTAGCAGGAATGGATCGTCGAAAAAGTCGTGGCCGGCAGACCACGCGCCGAAAGCCGTGGGAAACTTCCCGATCTGGAAATTGAGCCGCTGGTCTTCGCCGGCGCGCCAACGCAGCAGGATTTCATCGAGCCTCACCTCGCCGTCGGGCGCGTCCCCCGCATCGAAGCCGCGGTCCCAGCGGGTGGTGGCGTGCAGGAACCAGCGATCTCCGGCCGAGGCATCGGCGGCGAGCGAGAAGCGAGGGGCGAAAAAGGCATCCTCCGTGAAATCAACCAACGCCGGAGCCGGCGTGTCGCCAGCCCAAACGACGGCTTCCAGCGACGGACGCACGTCGAGCTGGAACGGGCTGTGCACCGGAGCCAGGGTGAAACCGTCCTGGGCCGACGCGGAAGCGGATAAAATTGCTAGAAAAACGGCGGCTTTCACGGGGCGGCATCGGGTTTCATGAAATCCACCCGGGCGGGTGCGCCGGAGGTGACGGTGACGGGTGCGGACCACCGGGTCTTTTCATCGAGCTGCGCTCGAAGGGTGTAGCTGCCGGGAGTGACGCCGGTGAGCGTGAACTTTCCGGCGGCATCCGTGACCGTGGACCACGGGCTGTCGACCACCAGCACGACGGCGTTCATGTGGTCGTGGATCTCGCAGCGCACACGCACCAGCCCCGCCTTGTCGAAGGTGACCACCGGTGCGGGCGCTTCGTTCTTCTTGTAGCGTCCGGCGTCGAATTTCCTCGGCCGGGAAAGCGAGAAGACATTGTGATAATCGTTGTCTTCGTTAGGAAATTCCACGGCCGAACCGAGCGGGACGACGACCAGGCTGCGGGCGAACTGATAGCCCAGCTGCGGGAGCACCATCCTCGGTCCCGGCTTGCCCGCGCGGATGCCGGCCCCTTCGATCCACACCCCGGCGCAAGGCGCTGGCGCGGCGGCGACCTTGCCGGAGATGGTGCCGGTGTATTTCTCCACCGGGATCCTGCCGGACGGACGCGGCGGCAGCGGGATGGTTCCGGTGACGGTGCCGGCCGTGACCGGGGAAAGCGCCAGTAAGGCGAGCATGGCTGGCGGGATGAGTCGCATGAGAGGCCGTTCCTTAGCGGAAATCACCACCGGGGGAAACGCGAAATTGCTTTCCGCCCGGATTCCGGACGGATGGAATGTCGGTAGCTCCCTGCGAATCGTCACCATGGACGAAACTTCCCACCACGATCACACTCCCGCCGATTTCTACATGGCGGCGCTGTGGGATGCCGCGCGGCCTGCGGTCATTTCCGTGCCCGGCTATACGATCCTCGGCGAGATCTCGCGCGGCGGCATGGGCGTGGTCTATCATGCGGAACAGCTGCGCCCGAAGCGGGAGGTCGCGCTCAAGGTTTTGCTCCCCCACCTCGCGGAAGAACCGGAAATGCTGGCGCGGTTCCAGTTGGAGGCACGGGCGATGGCGGCGCTGGATCACGCGGGGATTCTTCCGGTGTATGAGGTCGGCGAGGCGGACGGCGTGCCGTTTTTTTCCATGAAACTGGCCACCGGCGGCTCCCTGTCGGACCGGCTGCTGATGGGAAATTTCAAACCGCGCGACGCCGCCTCATTGATGATCCAGCTGACCCGGGCGGTGCATCACGCGCATCAGCACGGCGTGCTTCACCGGGATTTGAAACCGGGGAATTTCCTGTTTCTTGAAGACGGTCGCGCGTGCGTCAGCGATTTCGGACTGGCAAAGCTAACCGTTCCCGACCAGCGACCGCTGACACGGACGCAGTCGTTTTTCGGCACGCCTCACTACATGCCGCCGGAGGTCGCCGCGGGCTCGGTGGGCGACGCCACGGTCGCCGGCGACCTCTACAGCATGGGCGCGGTG
Organism: Verrucomicrobiota bacterium; assembly: GCA_040388015.1. Lineage (GTDB taxonomy): Bacteria > Verrucomicrobiota > Verrucomicrobiia > Verrucomicrobiales > Akkermansiaceae > Luteolibacter. The sequence goes on from JAZKCQ010000016.1 coordinate 147,834, forward strand.
TTTTACGAATGCCTCACCGGCCGCCGGCCTCATCCGATGAAGGAAAATGTCGCGGCCCTACTCCGCTCCATCGCGGATGATCCGGCGACGCCTCTGGCAGAAACAGCTCCCGGGCTGCCACGCGATCTGGTCGTGATTTGCATGAAATCGCTGCAGCGGAATCCCGCGGACCGCTACGCCACGCTGGACGACTTCGCCGACGATCTCCAACGCTGGATGGACGGGCGCGCCATCCGCGCGCGTCCGGCAGGCCCGCTGGAATCGGCGTGGCGCTGGGCGGGACGGCACCCGCTGCCCGCAGGACTCGGCGCGGCATTGTTAGCAGTGACGGTCGCCGGTGCCGTGTTGCTCGCCGTGAGCCACAACCAACGCGGAGCCGCGCTGCTGGACGCCCGCCGGCAATTGCAGCGCTCGCTCATCGACCAGGCACGCTCCGAACGTTTGCTGGGAAAGCCAGGCCACCGCGACCGCGCCTTGGCCGGATTGCGGCAGGCGTCCGGGCTGGCACGTTCGCCGCAGATCCGCGACGAGGCCGCGGCGCTGCTCGCCCGCCCCGACGTCTCGCCGGTGGCAACCGTAAAACCCGCCGACGACACGGCTCGCGGACCCTTCCATTTCACAACCGATGACTCCGGCACGGTGAGGCTGTGGAAAAAGGATGCACCGGATCCGCTCAAGGAATGGATGCCGCCTGCGGGTGGCGAGATCATCGGAAAACTCACTCCCGACGGAAACCGGCTGGTGCTCGCGGGTACGGACCAGGGAACCATCCTCTCAGATCCGTCCAATCCGCAGCCGGAGGTCCTCTCTCCACCCGGAACGATGGTCCGATTTCTAACCATCGATCCGGCGGGCAGAAAAGCCGCACTCGCCCGGGTGGACGGCCTTACGGTCGTGGATCTGCAGGAATCCGGCAAATCCTGGCATTTCGGGGCGGCCCAGGCGCGCTGTGCCGCCTCCTGGTCGGCGGATGGGTCGCGCCTCGCGGCGGCCGTCGGCGACCGGCGCGAAGCGGTCATCCTCGCGGCGGACACCGGCGCGGTCTGCGCCACCGCGGCGGTCACCGGCACTCCGCAGCACCTCGCCTTCCACCCCGGCGGCTCGCTGCTCGCCGTGGCCTCGGACGATGGCGTCATCGCGATTTGCGAAGCGGCCACCGGCGCGCTGTGGACCACCCTTCCCTTCGCGGCGGAAAGCCTGGAATTTTCCGGAGATGGAAAGGCGCTTCATGCGACCGGTAGCGACGGCAAGATCCGCTCCTGGCCGGTGTCCTTGCCGGACGCGTTTCACGAATGGCCCGAGCCGCCCCGCGCCAAACAGGACGGCGCCGCGCTTGGCATGGCGCTTTCACCGAACGGAGCACACCTCCTGACGGTCGCCACCGGCTGCATCGGCATCTGGTCGGTCGCGGACGAACGCCAGACCGGCCATCATCTGTTGGAAAACCAGCGCATCGACGTGAAAGCCTCCGCGTGGTGGCTGGGCAACACGGAAATCCTGATCCAGATCCCGGGCGGACTGGAGCGGATGGCCATCGACTCCAACGGAAAACCGGGCGCCCCGCTGCGCATCCCCAAAGTGCCGGGCAGCTCCGTCCTCGACGTTAGACCGGATGGCGGGTGGATCGTCTCGATGGAGGATGAGGACGGAAACACCACCTGCGAGCTATGGCCCGGAGGCGATTCCACCCAGGCACGGACCACCGTCAAACCGCCGGAACCGGAAATGACAACGACCGCCACCCGCCCGCCGGATGAACTAACAGCCTCGCTGGCGGCAGGCGACGCCATCCTGGTCCGGCAGCGTGACGGGAGGGAAATGCGGCTCGTCCCTCCGCTCGCCCCCGGAGTGCGGGCCTTGCGATTTTCAAACGACGGCACACGCCTTCTGGTCCTGACCCGGCTCCACCGAGTCCATTCGTGGAATCTGACAGGACTGGCGGCGGAACTGGATGCCAACGGTCTGTGAGTTTGCTGTTTGCACGAGCGGCCGCGGTTTGCCAGCGTGGGTCATGAAAGGTGAGGATCGCACGGCTGCCGGACAATTTCCCAACACCCGCTGGAGCATCGTCCAACGCGCCCGGGGCGGCGAGCCGGACGTGGAAACCAGCAGGGCGCTGGAGGATATCTGCACCGGCTACTGGCTGCCGATCTACGCCTTCATCCGCCGCACCGGCGTCCGCCCCGCCGAGGCCGAGGAACTGACTCAGGAATTCCTGATGCGCATGGTGGAAGGCGAATATCTGTCCAGCGCGGAGCGCGAGCGCGGCAAGCTGCGGACCTTCCTCCTCGCCTGCGTGAAGCATTTCCTGTCCGGCCAGCGAAGGGCTAACAACCGCCAGAAACGCGGTGGCGGCCAGGCTCCCATTTCCATCGACCAGGCCGTGGCCGAGCATGGCTACGCGGTGGATCCGGCGGACGATCTCACACCGGACACGCTTTTCGAACGCCGCTGGGCGATGAGTCTGATGAACCAGGTGATGGAAGGTCTCGCCCGACAGATGGAGAGCGAGGGCAAGCGCCCGCTGTTCGACGCCCTGCTGCCCTTCACCCATCTGGAGGCGAAGCCCACCTCCATCGCGGAAGCCGCGGAGAAACTCGGCATGAACGAAGCGGCGGTGAAGATGGCGATCAGCCGGCTGCGCCAGCGTCTGCGGGACCGCTTGCGCGAGGCGGTCGCCGAGACCCTCGGCCCCGGCGAGGATCTCGAAGTGGAAATGCTCTATCTCCGCTCGCTGCTGACCACTCCGGACTGAAGCGCTCAATTCATCCCGTCGGCGGCGGAGAAAATCCGGTTGAGCCCGGCATCATACCAGGCATCGAGCTCGCCAAGCGCCTGGGTTTTCTCCGGCTCACCGGTGATCGCGAGCGCCTGCTCGATGCGCGTCTGGCGTTCCCTGTCGAGACGCAGCAGACCGACCCGGGATTCATGATCGGGTGCGGCCTCCGCATACTCGATCTCGGCGGTCACCGACTCCAGCGGACGGGCGAGCACCCCGACGTGCCTGCCGCCCTCCACGCCCAGCAGTTCTAGAACCGCCGCAGAGCCCTCGCGCACCGAGATTTCGATTTCATTGAGTTGATCGTAGCGGTCGATCGGGGGAAGTTCCGCCAAGGGGGCGATGCGGGCGTCCACCCATTCGCCATAGACGGCATCCAGTTCCGCCATCAGCGCGCGGACCGCGTCCTCACGACCCGCGCTTTGCTGGAGGGTCTCGAAGCGGGATTGCCAGTTGGAAAGATTGACGGATTCCACGTCTTCCGGCGCGGGGGCGGCCTTCCGCTCCGGCCGCTGAGTGCGGATCACGGTGGGGGCGGTCTCCGGACGTGGCGCGGGAGTACCGGTGAAAAATGCGGCCCCGGCGAGGATCGATGCGGCGGCGGCGAGTGCGATGGTGAATTTCGTTTTCATGGGAATGGATGGTTCGGAGTGGAAATGAGGTGCTCCCCGGCGAAGGGGAGCACCTTGGGGGGCGGGGAGAGAGCGTTAGCGGATGCGGCGGATGGTGACGTTGACCGATCCCGAGTTGTCGGCATATCCGGTGAGGGTGTCGTTGGCGTAGAGGTTGAGGAACCCGTGGCCACCGGCGGTCAGCGTGTTGGTCGCCCCGATTCTGAATCCGCTGCCACCGACGAAGGAGAAGAGGTCCGCATTGTGGCCGAAGCGCTCGCCGACAAGGGCCATCATGTTGGACGGGTGGCGGCGGCCGCCGTCGAGCGCTCCCGGAGCATGGCCGTTGGCATTGACGTTCGGGGCGAAGAAGGTGCTCTTCCAGGTGCCGGTGGTGGTGTAGCTGTAGCGCTGGCCGGAGACCAGATAGAGTCCGGGGAAGTTGTGGTCGCGGTTTGCCCTGACTGTCACGGTGCGCTGCTGGTTCAGATTCAGTTGGAATTCATCCTTGAAGATGAGGTCGCGGAATCCGCTCACCGATTGTTGGGTCTCCTGGATCTTGCTGAGGCCGATGGCGGGATCGACAATCGTGTAGCCGGGGACGAACTGCCAGATGAGGCGGGTGGCGGCGAGCGAATCGGCGGCGGCCTGGGAGACGCGCTTGTCCTTTTTGAGGAAGTCCTCCCAGAAGAACGTGTTCATCGGCTCGGGCATCCAGTCCATGCGGGGAGCGCCCACCACGGTCTTCGCGCCGATCGCGAGCCAGTCGTCATTGGTGGTGCCGCCGAAGCAGTTGCACATGTGGACGAGGCGCAGCTTGAACTGGAAGTTCGGATTGTTTTCCCGGACCCTGGCCTGGGAGAGAAGCGCCCGGATATGATCCGTGCGGGTGGCGGGGAATGAGGGCGACCCGGTGAGGGATCCGTTGTTCAGCGAAAGCAAATCCGTGTCGCCGTGCCCCAGGATGGCGAGGTCGGTGACAAAGCCGTCTTTCGACTGGCGGATGAGCTGGTTGAGGAGATTCGTCCGGGTGCACTGGGTGTCCGAAAGATTGATGAAGCGCTGATAGCGTCCGGCGGCGAGTGCCTGGAACTTGGCGGCCTCGCCGTTCTCCACGGCGCCGTCGATGATGGCGTCCGCGGCGGCTTGCGCCGGGCCGCTGAGGGCGCCTTCGAGGTAGGATGTCCCGCTGCTGTTTTCCTGAAGCAGGATGAGCGTGCGGTTCGCGGCGTGGGCGGTGACCGCGCTGGCGATCAGGGCGACGGCGGCGGTGGTGATGCGTGTGATGGTGTTGCGATTGGTTTTCATGACAGTTGGTTTCCGTGAGTGGTGTTAGTTTTGTTTTTTGCTGCCCGATGTTTGGCAGTGACATCCCTTTCTTGGTCCATCGGCCGCCGGAGGTAACACGACTCGTGAAACTTTTTTCAGGGCACCGAAAACTCCCCTCCCCGCGGCAGCCGGGACGGCCTGGCTGAAAACGGGATCAATGGACCCGGCGGCCCGCGCCGAAAGCCAGGTGTGGAATCTCCGGGTTCTCAAGGAACAATCGATCGAGCCATCGCTCTGGGGGCATACCGGAGAAAAGCGTCGGAAGCGTGGCTCGGGTGAGCCTCTTCCGTTGCTAATGGAGCGACTGCGATTTGCATCAAAATCGGAGGCTTCGGCCGCATCTTGCATTCCGTCGAAGCGGCTGCGAAAACCGGGAGGCGTGGCAATCCTTTCAACTGCGGGGAAAAGCCAATCCGCAGTTTCAGGCACACGAATTGCGACAGATCCGATGGTTCCTAGGCTGGGAACGGGTTTGCATGAAGCAAAACACCTCGTCTCGGAAAGGACTCCGGGGCGGGGTGAATCGTTCACCTCAGGGATTCACCACCACCCAACCACCCCCAACAAAACCCTTGTCATGGATGAGGCCATTGAAATCTTAACAGCCGAAATCGAGCTGATTCACGGATGTGCATCCCGATGCGAATCTTACGACAGGCTGGTGCTCGACCACGGCGAAGTGGAGTTGTTCGAAGGAGATGTCTTCGTTTTCCAGATCGACGGCCATCCCCTCGCCGACACCGCCTTCGCATGGCTGGTGGCGGATGAAGAAGGGGCCATCCCTTTCATCTCGTTGAAGTATGGTCCCGTGGTGGATGCGGCGACGGCGGTGGAAGCTGCGATTTCACTGGGGGCTTGGTAATCACGTGCGGACGCTTGAAAGAGAGCCGCCACGAATCCGCTGGAGATGGCTGTGCCACAAATCACGGATGGTTCTTCCGCCGTACCGCCCACCATTCGCTTCTCAGTGGGTTTTCATCAGGCGGACCGCCTTGGTGTCGTCCTGCGCAGCACCACGTTTTTTAACTGATTTTGCGAAGCCGGTCTCATCGGAAAACCTAAACAACCAGTAAAAGCCGTCCTGATGATAGATGCGGAATTCATCGGCTCCGGTGGCTTCCCATTTTTTCAACCAACCCATGGAGCCGGGCACCTCCAGTTTTCCACCCGGCAGAAAACGGAATCGGGCGAACACCGAACCGTCCCCCACGAGCCACTCCGCAGCGGGTGAGGCAAGAAGAGCGACCGCAAGTTCGTCGGCATTCGTGATTTTCGCGGACGTTCCTTTGACGATCGCGACCGATTGAGTGAGCGCGGCTATTTTTTCGATTTCGGCCCCGACGAGGGACTTCGCTTCCATGTCCCCCACCACCTTCGATCGCTCGAACAACAGCTTGAGCTTCGCCAGATACTGCTGGTCCCGTTGTTGGATCTCAGCGGCCCGCACGGCCTGAAGTTCGTCAAATTGCTTTGAGAGGCCCGACTCGGCGGCCAAGGCTTTGGAGACCATCAAGAAGAGCAGAAGGAACCGACCATTCATGACCACTCTGGATAGTGATGCAGGCCGGGGAAGTCAATTCACGACCGCCCCTTCAAGCCTGTCACGCTCCATGGTCAGCCACCCATCTTCTGCAATGATGACGAAAACCCGGAAACGGGAATTCCCATGCTCCATCAACGCACGACATACTGCGACAGTTCCGTCCTGCAGACCGCCGTGAATTCGTTGAGCGGATGATCGGAGTCGCGGATCGTCATCGGGATCTCCTCCAAGGACAGATTCGGATTGAGATAGAGATCGATGAGAAACCGGCAGCAATTCTCCGCCGCCGTCACGACCGCATCTGACGAAACCAACCGGATTCTGCCGAGGATGGAGTAGAGCGTGACCAGCGCATCGGCACGCTCCAGCGAATGCTCGAACGCATCCGCGGTGAGGCGGAAACCTTCCGAGATGAACTCCGCATACAGCACCTCTCGCCGCCGCAGCTCCAGTTGGGACCGCTCGCGCGCGGACTGGCCGTGCTGGGTCATCCAGGTGGTGAACACGGAAGCGGAAGCTCCCGCCAAGGAGCCCATGACGGCGGATAAACCGGTGACGAGGGACGGGTCCATGATCGATTAGAACGCAAAGCAATCGCAGCCCGATCCCCAGAGCTGGGCCATGCCGGTGTTGTTGGTCTGGCTGGTCGATGATTTCCGTGGCGGCGCCAACAACCCATTCCACAACGGCGCGCCATAACCGCCGAAGGTGGCGACGGGCGACC
>JAZKCQ010000017.1:0-5920 GCA_040388015.1 Verrucomicrobiota bacterium
CGCGGTGACCGATCATGGTCTGCGACATGGCGGCGAAGGTTTCCTTGGAAACATCAATGGGGCCCGGAGCGAAGAGTTTGGGTGATGGCATGGCTGATTTAAGGAAGAAGATTGTAGGAGCTGAGCAGATAGGTGAGCTGCGAGGCGGCACCTTCGCTCATCGGGGCGAGTGGAAGGCGTAGGTCCGGCAAGCAGTGGCCTTGGAGGGCGACGGCGGTTTTGATCGGCACCGGATTCACGTCAAGCGACATAATGCCGCGCATCAGCGGGTAGTATTGCTTTTGCAGGGCGAGCGCTTCGGTGAACTTTCCTGCGAGGCAGGCATCGACGAGTTCCACCATGATCTCGGGGATCAGGTTCGATGCGACGGAAACAAGACCGGTTGCGCCGCAGGAAACGAAGGGCAGGAGCAGCGGATCATCACCGCAGAGAATGCCGAAATCGCTCGGGAGCGCTTGGAGGAGTTGGTTCACGCGGTCCACCGATCCACCGGCTTCCTTGATGGCGACGATGGTGGGACAATCGGCGGCGAGCCGCGCCGCGGTTTCCGGAGCGATCTCGATCGAAGAACGGCCGGGAACGCTGTAGAGCATGATCGGCAGGTTCGTCGACTCGGCGATGGCCCTGAAATGGAGGTAAAGACCTTCCTGAGATGGCTTGTTGTAGTAGGGGCAGACCTGGAGAGAACCGGTCGCTCCGACCTTTTCGGCGGCTTCCGTCAGCTCGATGGCTTCGGAGGTGGAGTTTGCCCCGGTTCCGGCGACCACCTCGCAACGACCGCCGGCGAACTCCACGGCGAGGCGGATCACCTCGATGTGTTCATCGGTGTCGAGGGTGGGGGATTCGCCCGTGGTTCCAACCGGGACGATGCCCGTGATTCCAGCGGCGATCTGTCTGTCGATCAATGATTTGAAGGCCGGAACGTCGATTCCTCCGTTGCGAAATGGGGTGATAAGAGCGGTGTAGGTTCCGGAAAAGCTCATGGCGGGGCGGAAGATGAACCAACTTGGCCGCGCGTCAAAGCCGTATCCTGCACGGGCGGAAATTTTGCCTCACAAATTCGATGCATTGCGCGAAATAGCCGTTAATTTGCCCGCTGGTCTTCTGATTTCCAGTATCCCCGAACCTTGCCCACCATGCAAAACGACGATGATCCCATGAAACAGCCCCCGTGTGGCGGGCAAGCGCCGGATTCGTTTTCGGACGACGAGAAAGCCCTGTTGGCCGATCTGGCGAATCGCGGAATTCCGCGCCGCGAGTTTCTCAAACTGGTTTCAAGCACCGGAGCCGGCGTCTTCGGGATGCAGATCCTGACCGAGCAACGGACCTACGCCCAAGCCGCCACACTCGCGGATGGAGCCGTCGCCACCAGTTCCGCGACGGGGATTCCCGTCAATTTCACCATCAACGGAGCGGCAAAATCACTCACGCTAGATCCGCGGGTGACCCTGTTGGACGCCCTGCGGGAAACGCTCGGACTCACCGGCACCAAAAAGGGCTGCGATCACGGCCAGTGCGGAGCCTGCACGGTGATGGTCGATGGCAAACGCGTGCTTTCCTGCCTGACCCTTGCCGCGCAGGTCGATGGCGGCAAGGTGACCAGCGTCGAGGGTCTTGCCACCGACGACGGGCTGCACCCGATGCAGGAAGCGTTCATCGAGCACGACGGATTCCAATGCGGCTACTGCACGCCGGGTCAGCTCTGCTCGGCGGTGGCGCTGATGGATGAGGCCAAACGCGGCGAGCTCAGTTTCGTCACCCCGGATCTCAATTCGCCGCCCACCGAACTTTCCGACGAGGAAATCCGCGAACGCATGAGCGGCAACATCTGCCGTTGCGCAGCCTATCCGCAGATTCTCGCCGCCATCCGCGACGTGCATTCCAACAGGAAATCCGCCCGCACCTGGGGCTTCGCGACCGAAGAGGAACTGGCCCTGATCAGAAAGGACTTCGCCCATGAAACCGTTTGAATACATTCGCGCCAAAACCGCCGGAGACGCGGTGAAAACCTTGGAAAGCCGCCCGCAAGGCCGGTTCCTCGCCGGCGGCACCAATCTGTTGGACCTGATGAAGGACGAGATCCTGAGCGCCACGGATCTGGTGGACCTGACCCGTCTCGATCTCACGGAAATCCGTGCGACGGAAACCGGCCTGTCGCTGGGCGCGCTCATGAAGAACGCGGACACCGCCAATCATCCGCTCGTTAGAAAAAACTATCCGCTCCTCTCCCGGGCGATTCTCGCCGCCGCCACCGTCCAGATCCGCAACATGGCGACCAACGGCGGCAATCTCCTCCAGCGGACGCGCTGCCCGTATTTTTACGATACCGCGACGCCCTGCAACAAACGCGCTCCCGGCTCGGGCTGCGGTGCGCTCGAAGGACTGAACCGGACGCACGCGATCTTCGGCTGGAGCGAAAAGTGCGTCGCCGTCCATCCGTCGGACATGGCCGTCGCACTCGCGGCGTTGGACGCCGGCGTCCGGGTGAGCGGTCCCGCCGGCGAACGCGTCATTCCGATTTCCGAATTTCACCGCCTGCCGGGCGACACGCCGGAGCGCGATACGAATCTGGAACGCGGCGAGCTGATCGTCGCCATCGAACTTCCGAAATCGGAATTCACCGAACATTATTACTATTTGAAGGTGCGCGACCGGGCGAGCTATGCCTTCGCTCTCGTCTCCGTCGCCGTTGCCTTGGATCTCGATGGCGACACCATCAAGGAGGCCCGAATCGCCATGGGCGGCGTGGCTCACAAGCCATGGCGCGCTGCAAAAGCGGAACAATTTCTAACCGGCAAACCCGCCAGCTCCGCGAACTTCGAGGCAGCCGCGGATGCTGAAATGGCCGGCGCGAAGCCGCTGGAACACAACGCCTACAAAGTCGAACTCGGACGCCGGGCCATCGTCCGCGCCTTGGAACAAGCCGCCAAACCCGCCTGATAGTTTTCCAACCCTCTCCCACCATGCGATACATCGGAAAAGAAATGCGCCGGGTCGACGGCCTTGCAAAAGTCACCGGGCGCGCGAAATACGCCACCGAGTTCGAGCTGTCTAACATGGCCTACGGCTATCTCCGTCTCGGCGACATCGCCAAGGGGCGCATCCGCAGGCTCGATGTTTCAAAAGCGGAAAAAGCACCGGGCGTGCTGAAGATTTTCTCCCACCTCAACCTGCCCGGGCTGCTGACGCCGCCGCCCGAGGAGAGAAGCGCGGACGTCTCAGACTTCTTCGCCTTCCGGAACGACAAGATCCTCTTCAACGCCCAACCGGTCGCGCTCGTCATTGCGGAAACCTTCGAACAGGCACGACACGCCTCGCACCTGATCGAAATCGAGTATGAAGAGGAAAAATTCAGCACAGAAATGGTCGCCCACCTGGGGGAAGCGAAAGATACCAAGGCTCAGGCGGAAGCGAAGGAGCGGGGGAATTTCAAAGAAGCGTTCGAATCCGCTCCGGTGAAGATCGAGGCGGAGTACCACATTCCCATCGAGCATCACAATCCCATCGAACTGCACGGAGCCACCGCGTTCTGGAAAGACGGCAAGCTCACCATTTTCGACAAGACGCAGAATGTCTATCAGCTCCGCGACCGTCTTGCGGGGCTTTTCAAGGTGGCTCCGGAGAACGTCGAGGTGATCGCGCACTTTGTCGGCGGGGCCTTCGGTTCGTGCCTGGCGGTGCATTATTACGCGCCGCTCGTGGCTCTTGCCGCGCGGGAAGTGAAGCGGCCGGTCAGGCTTTCCTACACCCGCAGGCAGACGTTCTCCGGCCACGGTTACCGCCCGGATACCTGGCAGAAGATCTCACTGGCGGCGGAAAAAGACGGGAAGCTCGCCGCGCTTTCCCACCGCGTGGTGGTGAACACCTCCTCGTACAAGGATTATTCCGAGGATTTCCTCACGGCCGCGCGGATGATCTACACCTGCCCGAATCTAACGACTGAGTTCCAGAGCGTGGTCACCGACCTCCCCACTCCAGCGCCCATGCGCGCACCCGCCGCGGTTTCCCAGATGTTCGCGCTGGAGTGCGCGATGGATGAGCTTTCCTACGCGTTGAAAATCGATCCGCTGGAACTCCGCCTGATCAATTATTCCGAGAAGGATCCCGACAACGGCAAGCCGTTTTCCAGCAAGGCACTCCGCGAATGTTATCGCCTTGGCGCGGAGAAATTCGGCTGGAAGGATCGCAAACCGGAACCGCGTTCGATGAGCGACGGAGATTTGTTAGTGGGTTGGGGGACCGCCACCGGCATCTGGCCGGCGATGCAGATGAAGGCGAGTGCGAACGTCACCTACCGTGCGGACGGCAGCGCCAGCGTGACCAGCGCCACCACCGACATCGGTCCGGGGACCTACACGGTCATGACCATCATCGCCGCCGAGCACCTCGGAATTGCGGCGGAGAAAGTGAAATTCGAGCTGGGCGACTCACGTTTTCCCAAGGCTCCCGGCCAAGGCGGATCCTGGACCACGGCCAGCGTCGGCTCCGCGATTCACGGCGCCGCGGGGGAGATTAAAACGAAGCTGTTGGATCTCGCGAAGAAGGCCAAGGATTCACCACTCGCTTCGGCGAAGACGGATGATGTCACCATGCTGGATGGGAAGCTCCAACTCGGCGCGGACACCCGCGTGGACATTGCCGAACTCATGGTCGCTAACGGGTTGAAGGAGATCAGCGTGACCCACGAGGCCAGTCCCTCCGAAGAGCGCGGAAAGTACTCCATGGCCGCCCACGGCGCGCAGTTTGTGGAAGTGAAGGTCGATCCCGATCTCGGCATCGTCCGCGTCACCCGGGTGATCGAAGTCACCGCTTGCGGAAAAATCATGAATCCGAAGACGTCACACAGCCAGGAAATCGGCGGCGTCATCTGGGGTATCGGCATGGCCCTGCAGGAAGCGACCGAGGTCGATCATCGCTATGGCCGGATGATGAATGCTTCGCTGGAAAGCTATCATGTGCCGGTGCATGCGGACGTGCATCACATCGAGACGATTTTCGTGGAGGAGGATGACAAAATCGTCAATCCACTCGGAGTCAAAGGCATGGGAGAGCTGGGACTTGTCGGCATCCCTGCGGCCATTGCCAATGCGGTCTATCACGCCACCGGCATCCGCGTGCGGGACCTGCCGATCACTCCCGACAAACTCCTCGCCCGCGGCTGATTTAGCGCTTCAAATATCGATTTCGCCTTCGAACACGAAGTCCGCCGGGCCGGTAAGGGTGACGTTCTTGAACGACTGGTCGCCGGTTCTCTCGAAGCCGATTTCCAAAGTGTCGCCGCCTTCGACATCGACCTTGATCGGGCTGGCGGCTCCGGTCAGGAGGTGATGGACCAGCGCGGAGGCTACCATCCCGGTGCCGCAGGCGAGGGTTTCGTCTTCCACGCCGCGTTCATAGGTACGGATGGAAATATGGTCCGGAGCGAGGACGGCGGCGAAGTTCGCATTGGTGCCGGCAGGGGCGAAGGCCTTGTGGTGGCGGATCGCGCTGCCGTTGTTGAAGACGTCGAATTCATCGAGTGCTTCCGGGCTGGCGAGGAATGTCACGACATGGGGGACGCCGGTGTTCACGAAATGGAGCGGGGAATCCAGGCCGGGAACTTTCGCGTCCGTGTTGAGCTTGAGATCCTTCGGCTCGGACATCGCGATGCGGACATCGTCGCCGATCATTTCCGCCGCGAGGGTGCCTGCGATGGTTTCGAAGGTGACTTTCTTGAGGACGATTTCACCGAGATGCGCGGTGAAGCGGCCGAAGCAGCGGGCGCCGTTGCCACACATTTCGGCCTCGCCGCCGTCGGCATTGTAATAGCGGAAACGGAAATCCGCGCCCTTCTGGGCCGGCTCGACGGCGAGCAGCCCGTCCGCCCCGATGCCGCGGTGGCGGTCGCAGAGGGCGGCGATGGTGTCGGTGTCGAGTTCCT
>JAZKCQ010000018.1:0-57580 GCA_040388015.1 Verrucomicrobiota bacterium
TGTTCTACGAGCTCAACGGCATGCCGCGCGAATCCGTGGTGATGGACAAGTCGCTTCTATCCGTTTCCAAGGCGTCGCGGCCGAAAGGCGATCCCGAAAACCCGGCCCATGCCTGCGCGCCGATGCCCGGCATGGTGACGGAAGTCGCCATTTCACCCGGCCAGCAAGTGAAAGCGGGCGACAAGCTCGTCATCCTCGAAGCCATGAAAATGCTCACCACCGTCAGCGCCAGTGCCGATGGAGTCATTTCCGAAGTCCTCGTAAAAAAGGGCGATCAGGTGGACAGCGATGATCTGCTGGTGAAGCTCACTCCGGACTAACGCGCCCGGGGCGGTTGAAAATCGCTTTGAAACGGACCGTTTGGACCACATCCGCCCTTGCCGGGTGAGGGAAGCGGGCTACCCTTTGCCGTCCCTGACATTTCTCCCGATGATCCGCACCGCTGTCCCGCGCACCGCCCCCGTCCGATTTCCACGCCACGCGTCTTATGTGATGCTGGCGGCAGTCCTCGCCTCCTGCTCCTCCACCACGGAGCCTGGGAACACGGTTCAGAAATCCGTCAGCCACGGACAAACTCCCACTCCCGATTTCATCAACGATCCGCTCGAACCCGTGAACCGCAGCATCTGGGCGGTGAACAAGGGCATCCTCATCGGAGTGGTACAACCGGCCGGCAAGGCCTATCGGAAAATCGCACCGCCGCCGGTCCGCCTTTCCATCAACCATTTCCGGCGCAACCTCACCTACCCCGGCCGCCTCATCAACCACGCGCTGCAAGGCCGCTGGTCCGGCGCGGGTGATGAAACCACCCGTTTCCTCACCAACACCACCGCAGGCGGTTTGGGATTTTTCGACGTCGCGACGAAATGGAACATCCCGAAATCGGAAGCGGATTTCAGCCAGACCTTCGGCACCTGGGGCTGGAAGCCGAATGCGTTCGTGATGCTGCCGTTCGCAGGACCGAGCGACGACCGTCACGCCTTCGGCTACGCCGCGGATTCCGTGGCCGAGCCATGGAACTACGCCGGAGCCTACAGCGTGGTCGGACCCGCCACCTCGTTCAACAAGCTCTCCGACCGCAGCGAGGACGCCACGCGGCTGGTCGTTTCCGAAAAGGATTCCTACATCCTCACCAAATACGCGTGGACCTACGCCACCAAGGATGGGCAGCCGGATTGGCGGCTCAAGGGGCCCATCGACCGTCCGACCTTGGAAACCCTGGGGGCAGTTAGGGTATCCCTCACCGATCCCGAGTTTCCTTCCGACAGCCGCGAGATGGCGGTGACGATTCCTTCGACCGGAAGAAAACTGAAATTCAACTGCTGGATCCAGTCCGGGACCGCTCCCATCGTCTACATCTCGCCAGGCCTCAGCTCGCACCGCCTCTCGCTCGCCACGCTCTGGGCAGCCGAGCAACTCTATCAAAACGGTTTCTCCGTGGTCTCCACGTCCAGCGTGTTCCAGCCGGAATTCATGGAAAACGCCTCATCGGCCCACCTTCCCGCCTATCCGAAAGTGGACAGCCGCGACCTCCATGTGGCGATGACCGAGATCGACAAGCTGCTGGAGAAAAAGTTCCCCGGCCGCCTCGGCAGGAAGGCTCTGATGGGATTCTCGATGGGCGGCTTCCTCAGCCTCCGCATCGCCGCCGACGAAAAACAGGCGCCCGCAGACCTGCTGCGCTTCGACCGCTATGTCGCCATCAATCCGCCGGTGGATCTACAATACGGAGCGAAACATCTCGACGGATACAACCGCGCGCCCCTCGCCTGGCCCGCCGACCAGCGGCAGGCGCTCCTGAACAACGCGGCGCACAAGGTTGCCAAGAGCATGACACTCCGCAGCGATCCCAGCGCCGTCCCGCCGTTCGAGGGCATCGAGTCGAAGTATCTCATCGGCCTGACATTCCGCGTCGCGCTCCGGGACATCGTTTACAGCAGCCAGCAGCGGCACAACATGGGCGTGCTGCAAACACCCATCACTCCCTTGCGGCGTGAGGAGAGCTACCGCGAAATCATGAACTTCACCTTCAGCGACTATTTCCAGAAATTCGCGGTTCCTTATTACCAGCAGAAGGGCATCGGCATCGCCGAACTCCGTCGCGAGGGAAATCTCACCACCCACACCGCCGCCCTGCGGAATCAGAAGAAGATCCGCGTGATCACCAACCGCAACGATTTCCTGCTGCCACCGAAGGACATTTCCTGGATGAATTCCACCTTCGGTGCCTCGCGTCTGACACTTTTCCCCTATGGCGGCCATATGGGCAACATGTCCAGCCCTCCGGTGCGCGATGCGATCCTGGGCTCGATCCAGGATCTGAAGTGACGGTTGCAGAGGGTGACATCACGCATCTTCCGCTCGTTTCGGCCGCCACATCTTCCGCGTCTTGAGGCTTCCAAAAATCCCCTGACCGGCCTACTTTGCCCGCCTTGATGACGAAGTTCGCCCTGTTTTTCACCTTTTTCGCCAGTTTCAGCGCTTGGGCTCAGGAATCCCCCGAGCCACCACAGCCCCCCGTCGTCGCGCCGGCGGCGGAAGACGCCTTGATTCCCGACGACGGCATCCGTGTCTCCATCATCGGTTACCATGATCTCGGCGAAAATCTGCCGGAAACGGCGATGCGCATCCGCACTTCGAAATTCCGCAAGCAGATGGAGACCATCCGCCAGCTCGGAATCAAGGTGATCACGATGGAGGAATTCACCGCTTGGAAAAAAGGTGAGAAAACCATCCCGGACAAATCCATCCTCATCACCTTCGACGACGGCTGGAAGTCGGTTTACACCGACGCCTTTCCGATCCTGAAAGAGTTCGGTTTCCCTTACACCGTTTTCCTCTACAAGAACTACGTCGACGGCGGTGGCAAGGCGCTTACCAGCGCCATGATCCAGGAAATGATGAAAGCGGGCGGATTGTCGATCGGCAGCCATTCCGTCAGCCACCCCTATCCGCTGACGGTGAAAAATTACCGCAAGAAGGGAGGGAACGCCTACGATGCCTACCTTCGCAAGGAAATGGGGGAATCGAAGTATTTCCTCGAGTCCAAGTTCCCCGTGAAGATCAACACCTACGCTTATCCGGGTGGGTTCTACACCGAGGAAATGCTCAAGCTCGGCACCGAATTCGGCTACGACCACCTCTTCACCGTGCTGCCCGGGAAGATCAAACGCTCGCTGCCGAACGAAACCCTGCCGCGCTACATCATCCTCGGGAATTACGACAAGATCTTCGAGATCGCGACCACCTTCCGCGAAGGCCAGAGCGCCTCGGAGCCGACCGCGGCCACGGATGCCCCGGTGCAGAAAACCCCGTTTCCCGTGATCCCGGATGCGGGAGCGATCATCAATTCCCGGCTCCCGGAAATCTCCGCCGACCTTTCGACCGTCGAAAATCTCGACCCCAAAACCCTTTCGATGAAGGTCTCCGGCCTCGGAGAAGTGCCGGCCACCTTCGCCGCCGATACCAGGAAATTCTCTTGGACGGTCAACCGCCGCCTGCGCCAGCCGAGTTGCCAGGTCTCCATCACGTGGAAAGATCTCACGGGAAAGGCCCCCGAAACACCGCTCCGCTGGTCGTTCAAGATCGACCTCGAGTCCGCTTATCTGCCGGACGGCGAATGAGCATTCTTACGAAGGTTCATCCTCCGGCGTGATTTCCGCACCCGGGTCGGCGACCTCCATCGGTGCGGCTTCCTCAGCAGACTCCTCTTCGGCATCCGCGAGGAGACGGGTTTCGCGCAAGGTGAAGATGACCGCCGGGCTATGCGAAAAAAGGAGTGGCTCGCCATTGCTGTCGGCGGAGATCACCGTCGGGTTGAATCGAGGGCTGTCGGGAGAACTCGCGTAGAGAAGCTTGCTTCCGAGTGCCGTGCCCGATTTCTCATCCCATGACAGCGCCCAGATTTTTCCAGTTCCCCAGTCGCCGAACAGATAACTGCCCCGCAACGACGCGAGACGCTTGGCGCGATAGACAAATCCTCCCGTGATGCTGATCCCCTCGGGATGGCGATAGCTGTGGATCGGCCCGACAAAGGGCCCCTCTTCCTGAGGCGCGTCCTTCCGTTTGGAAAAACGATCCGGCCCCTCATATTCACTCCAGCCGTAATTCGCCGCCTTGCGGACCAGATTGACCTCTTCCCAGGTATCCTGCCCCACGTCGGCACACCAGAGCGTGCGGGAGGATCGGTCGAAAGACATTCCCCAGGGATTGCGGAATCCATAGGCCCAGATCTCACTGCGGACCTCCTGAGTCGCGGAGAACGGATTGTCCGCCGGGATGCGATAGGCCAATCCCGGATCACGGCCATCGACATCGATCCGGAGAATCTTACCGTGAAGAGTCCATAAATTCTGCCCCAGCCGGTAGGGATCATCCCGGATCCCCCCATCGCCGATCCCGAGATAAAGGAAACCGTCCGGTCCGAAGACAATGCCACCGCCCCAGTGATTTCCAAGAGGTTGGGGAAACTCCAAGACGATCCGCTCCGAACCCGCATCCGCTCGAAACGCGCCTCCGTCCGGCACGATGAACTCACTCAGCACCGTCCGCTTTGGATCGGACTGCGTGTAACAGACGTAGGTCCGCCGCTCTTTGGGGAAACGCGGGTGAAATGCCAAACCGTGCAGACCGACTTCAAAGCCGGTTTCCAGCCGCATTTTTTCCCGCAAATCGAGGAACATCGGGGCTTCCGCTCCGTTCTTGTCCTCAGGAAGCATCCTCGCCTGACCGCGCTGGAGCGTCACGACGATGCGTTTTGATCCATCCGGTACGATCGCGGACGCCGTCGCGTTGTCATCCAGAACAAGGTTCGGATACGCCGGCACCAGATGCAGCGCAGGTTCTTCCGCCAGCGGCTGGGCCGGCGAAATGAGGGTGGTCGCCCAAATCAGGCTGGCGAAGGTGAGGGAGAATTTCAGAAGCATGGAATCGTTCGTGCGGCGGAGGTTTCCGAAGGCACTCCGCCCGCGGGTGCGAAGGTTGCCAAACGGAAGGAAATGATCAAGCGGGGGTTGGGCTTGGAAACCGATGGACTCTTGCATGATCCGTGATTTCGTGTCACGAACCCGTCTGAAAGCAGATTGCCGACCAAACCCGGCTCCGCCACACTCCGAACCCGCACCTAACCCGGCTCGATCCCATGTTCACCTCACTCTCCGACAGCCTCGACAAGACCTTCCGCAACCTCCGTGGCGTGGGCCGCATTTCGGAAAAAAACATCGCCGACGCGCTCCGCGAAATCCGCATCGCGCTGCTGGAGGCCGATGTCGAATTCGGCGTGGCCAAGGATTTCATCGCCAAGGTGAAGGAGAAGGCTCTCGGCGAGGATGTCCTGAAGTCGATCAAGCCCGGCGAGCAGATCGTCAAAATTTTCCACGACGAGCTCGAAGCCTTGTTGGGCGGCGACCAGACACCGCTCGACCTCAATCCCCCCGCCCGCATCCTCATCTGCGGCCTCAACGGCGCGGGAAAAACCACCACCTCCGCCAAGCTCGCGAACCGGCTGAAAAAGGAAGGCCGCCGCCCGCTGCTCATCGCCTGCGATCTTTATCGTCCCGCCGCCATCGATCAGCTGGCCGTGCTGGCGAAGCAGATCGACGTGCCCTGCTACACGCCGGAAGCCACTGAAACCGATGTCGTGAAAGTCGCGAAAGACGCGCTCGCCTGGGCCGAGAAACAGCAAGGCACCGTCCTCATTTTCGACACCGCCGGCCGCCAGGAAATCGACGAAAAACTGATCCTCGAACTCAAGCGCCTGCACACCTTCGTCAATCCCAAGGAAACCTTGTTGGTGGCTGATTCCGCGACCGGCCAACAGGCGGTCTCCGTCGCCCAACATTTCGACGAAGCCGTCGGCATCACCGGCATCATCCTCACCAAGCTAGACGGCGACGCCCGCGGCGGGGCAGCCCTCTCGATGCGCGCCGTCACCGGCAAGCCGATCAAGTACGCCGGGGAAGGCGAGAAGCTGGACCAGCTTTTCGAATTCCACCCGAGCCGCATGGCCGACCGGATTCTGGGCATGGGCGACATCGTCGGCATGGTCGAGCAGGTCGCCGACAAGGTGAACGAAGCCGACGCCATGCGCTCGATGAAGCGGATGCAGGAAGGGAAATTCGATTTCACCGACTTCCTCGACCAGATGAAGATGATCCAGAACCTCGGCCCGCTCGAAGGATTGTTAGGACTCATGCCCGGCTTCAGCAAGATCAAGAAACAGCTTCCCGCCGGAGCCTTCG
Source organism: Verrucomicrobiota bacterium (assembly GCA_040388015.1). Lineage (GTDB taxonomy): Bacteria > Verrucomicrobiota > Verrucomicrobiia > Verrucomicrobiales > Akkermansiaceae > Luteolibacter. The sequence goes on from JAZKCQ010000018.1 coordinate 6,240, forward strand.
ATACGAAGAAGATCAAACGCACCGAAGCCATCGTCCTTTCCATGACCATGCTCGAGCGCACCCGTCCGGAAATCATCAAGGGCTCGCGCCGCCAGCGCATCGCCGCCGGTTCCGGCACCTCCATCATGGAGGTCAACCAGCTCATCAAACAGTTCGGCGAGATGCGCAAGATGATGAGGTCCCCGTCCAAAATGGGCAACATGATGAAACAAATGGGCGGAGCCGGCGGAATGAAGGACATGATGAAGGGACTCGGCGGCGGCAAGTTCCCCTTCTGATCAGGAGCGGGGACCTCGTTGTCCCCTCTTCTGGTAAAATCTTGAAGAGACGACAGCAAGGTCGTCACTCCCTATGGAACCCATCTACATCTGCGGACCCACCGCGTCGGGGAAATCAAGCCTCGCGATTTCCATCGCCAGGGAGATCGGCGGCGAGATCGTGAACGCCGATGCATTCCAGCTCTATCGGGGCTTGGAGGTCGTCAGCGCGGCGCCATCGGCCGATGAACTGGCTCAGGTGCCGCACCATTTGTATGGCGTGCTGGAACCGACGGAATCCGCCGACGCGCAGCTTTATGTGAACCTCGCGAAACCCGTCATTTCGGAGATCCAATCGCGCGGAAAAACCCCGGTCGTCACCGGCGGCTCGGGGCTCTATCTGAAATTTCTCACCCACGGTGCGGCCCCCCTGCCCACCGGCGATGCCGCCCTGCGTGCCGAGATGGACGCGCGGCCGCTGGAAGACCTCGTCGCCGAGCTGACAGCACTGGATCCGGTGGAGGCCTCGCGCACCGCCCTTCAAAACCGCCGCTTCGTCTCACGTGCTCTGGAAATCTGCCTGCTCAGTGGAAAAAAAGCCTCCGATCTGCGCGACGGCTGGGAAAAACAGACCGCCGAAATTTCCTCACGCCTGAAAGGCATCGTCATCTGTCGCACCCGGCCGGACCTGCATGCCCGCATCGCGCGGCGGACCCGCTCCATGCTCGACGGCGGCGCCCTCGCTGAAGTCGCGGCGCTGGCGGAGATCTCCAACAACTGCGAGAAAGCGATCGGGTTTCGTGAGGTCCGTTCGCTGTTGTCCGGAGAGATCGACCGCATGACCTGTGAGGAGCTCATCAACGCCGCCACCCGCCAGTATGCGAAACGCCAGGAAACGTGGTTCCGTCGTGAGGAGTGGCTGGTTCCAAAAGCAGTCGAGGACTTCAGTCCGGTCTAGGGAACGCGAAGAACGGACTGAAGTCCGGAGCTACTTTTTCCCTAGCCCCCACCGCACGCAGCCCTTATCAATCCGAGGGTCGGCCAGCCTGCACCATGATGAAAAAACTGCTATTCCTGTTTACCGCGCTCTTCTTTCTGCTCCAGGCCGGGGTGCATGCCGCCGAAGCCGCGGCTCCGGAGTTCGTGACGGAAATGGGAAAGTTCCCAGCGCTTGAGGAAGCTCGGGGCCTGGCCGGGATCGGAGAAAAACTGGCATTCCGCGCGAAACAACAGCCCTTCCTGTTGGTCGCCACGATCATTTTCATCCTCGCCATCGTCCACACGTTTTTCGCGATCCCTATCACGAAACTGTCGCACAAGGTGCAGCACGCTCATGATGAAAAAATCCGCAGGGAACGCTCGGCGCGCGGTGAAACGACGGACGCCGACGACATGGTCAGCTTCAAGGCGACGATGCTGCATTTCCTTGGTGAAGTGGAGGCCATCTTCGGGATCTGGGTGCTGGTGCTGATCGGTGCGATGTTCGCTTTTTACGACCTGACCACGGTGAAGAGCTACATCATGGGCGTGAATTTCACCGAGCCGCTGTTCGTGGTGATCATCATGGCGCTCGCCTCCACCCGGCCGATCCTGCGCTTTGCCGAAGCCTGCCTCAGTTTCTTCGCCCGCTTTGGAAAGCACACTCCGGCGGCGTGGTGGCTTTCCATCATGACCGTCGCTCCTTTGTTAGGATCCCTGATCACCGAGCCGGGAGCGATGACCATCGCGGCGATGCTGCTGGCGAAGAAATTCTACCAGCTCAAGCCCTCGCCGACATTCGCCTACGCCACACTCGGCCTGCTGTTCGTCAACATTTCCGTGGGCGGCGTGCTCACGAATTTCGCCGCTCCCCCGGTGCTGATGGTGGCTGGAAAATGGGGGCTGACCTCTGCTGAAATGCTGCTGCACTACGGCGACAAGGCGGTTGTTTCCATCCTGGTTTCGAGCGGCATCTACTTCCTCTGCTTCCGCAAGGAACTCGCCGCGATGCGTGATCGGGCGGCCGATCACGATGGCGACGGGCAGGGCGATCTGATTGATACCGAACGCGGCGTGCCGATCTTCGTCACGCTCACCCACCTGGCCTTCATGGCGTGGACCGTGGCTTTTTCCCACTATCCGCCGCTCTTCATCGGCGGTTTCCTCTTCTTCCTCGCGTTTTCGCAAGGCACGGCCCACCACCAGACCGACATCAACCTGCGCGGCCCCATCCTCGTCGGCTTCTTCCTGGGAGGACTGGTGATCCACGGCGGACTGCAGGGTTGGTGGCTGGCTCCCATCATTTCCAGTCTCGGGGAAATTCCGCTTTTCCTCGGTTCCACGATCCTCACCTCGTTCAACGACAATGCGGCGATCACCTTCCTCGCCAGCCAGGTCTCCGGTTTGTCGCCGCAGTTGAAATACGCCGTGCTCGCGGGCGCGGTCGCCGGCGGAGGTCTCACGGTCATTGCGAATGCGCCGAACCCGGCGGGTCAGGCGTTGTTGGGGAAATTCTTCGGAGAAGGCGTTTCACCGCTCAAACTCGCGCTTGCGGCGCTGCTCCCCACCATCATCGTCGCGCTGTGCATGATGTTCTTTCCAGACCGCGGGATTGACGAAATGTTCGCCCCGGTGAAGGAAACCCCGGTCATTTCACCCGCCAATCACTGAATCCATGTTTACCGGTCTTGTTGAAGCCCTCGGCACCGTTGTCAGCCTGGAAGCCATGGGCGAACAGGCGCGGCTTCTGTTGGAAATCCCCTTCGCTTCCGAACTCGCTCTCGGGGACTCCGTCGCGATCAACGGCTGCTGTCTCACCGTCGCGGAATTTTCACCCGCAGGAACCGCCTTCGACCTGCTGGCCCAGACCTTGCGGGTCACCGCGCTCGGTGGCCTGGCTGCGGCCTCCGTGGTGAATCTGGAACGCGCGATGATGGTCGGCGATCGCTTCGGCGGCCATTTCGTGCAAGGGCACGTCGATGGAACGGGATCCATCACCCGCCTCGAAGCCAATGGCCAGGACCACATCCTCGGCGTTTCCCTGCCACCGGATATCCACCGCCACTGCATCGACAAAGGCTCGCTCACGGTCGACGGCATTTCCCTCACCATCGCCGAACTCGGCGCGACGGAAGCCGTTTTCTGGATCACCCCGCACACCTGGGAGCACACCCAACTCCATCTCGCCAAGCTCGGCCAGGCGGTGAATCTGGAAGTGGATCTGCTGGCAAAGTATGTGGACAAGCTGCTGGAAGCGAGGAGTGCGGCGGGAAAAAGCAGTCCGGGACTTCAGGCAGTTCTTCACTCTCCCGCGGACTGAAGTCCATGACTCCTTCTTAAGAATTCCATCAATCATGACCAAATTCCGCCCCTGCATCGACCTTCACCAAGGCACGGTGAAACAAATCGTCGGCGGCAGCCTGTGTGACGAGGGCGCGGGGCCGACGGAAAATTTCGTCTCGGACCGCCCCTCCTCCTGGTTCGCCTCCACCTTCCGCCACGACGGCCTAACCGGCGGTCACGTGATCAAGCTCGGCCCCGGCAACGACCTCGCCGCGCGTGAGGCGCTCGCGGCCTGGCCCGGCGGCATGCAAATCGGCGGCGGCATCAACGAAAACAACGCGGCCGAATGGCTGGATGCCGGAGCCAGCCACGTGATCGTCACCTCCGCGCTGTTTGATGCCGAGGGCAAATATCTCGAAGACATCCTTCACTCGCTGGTGAAGAAAATCGGGCGGGAAAAACTGGTCATCGACCTCTCCTGCCGCCGCACGCCGGACGGCTGGACGGTGGCGATGAACCGCTGGCAGACGCCGACCGAATTGACGGTGGATCATGCGACCTTGGACCGGCTAGCGCCATTTTGTGACGAGTTCCTGATCCACGCGGCCGATGTCGAAGGCCTGTGCCGTGGAATCGACGCGGATCTGGTCGCCTTGCTGGGTGGCTGGGGCAAACTTCCGGTGACCTACGCGGGCGGCGCGGCGACGATGGACGATCTGTTACTCGTCGAGCGGGCCGGCTGCGGCGCGGTGGACGTGACGGTGGGCAGCGCGCTCGATCTTTTCGGCGGCAAGGGATTGTGCTACAATGACTTGGTGACATGGAACCACCGTCCTTCATGAGTTTTCCGGAAAGCGGTTGCACGTTCCCGTTGCCCTGCCCTAGGCTCCTGCCGTGCCGCACTTGGATATGCAACCTTTCGCCGATGGGGTGGTGTTGAACCGCGATTTCCTGCGGTCGGTTTTCCATTCGATGCTCCGAGCGAGGATCCTCGAAAACAAGCTGTCGAGCCTCTACAAAGCCGGAAAAATCGTCGGTGGTGTCTACCTCGGACGCGGTCAGGAGGCGGTCAGTGCGACGCTCGGAACCTCGCTGATCCAAGGCACGGATTTCTTCGCTCCGCTGATCCGCGATCAGGCCGGACGAACCGCTTTCGGCGAGCCGCTGATCGACTGCACGCGCACCTATCTCGGTTCGGTCGAGGGTCCGATGCGCGGCCGCGACGGCAACATCCACCGCGGTCGTCCTGAAATGGGCATGCCGGCGATGATTTCCCACCTCGGCGCGCAGGTCCCGCTGATTGCGGGCATGCTTTTCGCCAAGCGGCTGCAGGGCACCCTAACCGGACGCGTCGGAGCCACCTGCATCGGTGACGGAGCGACCTCCACCGGCGCCTTTCACGAAGGTCTGAACCTGGCCGCCGTCGAGCGCCTGCCGATGGTGGTGGTCGTCGGGAACAACCAGTTCGCCTACTCCACGCCGAACCACCGCCAGTTCGCCTGCGCGGACCTCGTGGAAAAGGCCCGCGGCTACGGCATCGGCGGATTCTCGGTGGACGGCACGGATTTGTTAGCCTGTGCCTCCGTCATCGGTGAAGCCGTCCGCCGCGCACGTGAAGGCGGCGGTCCTCAACTGGTCGTCGCCCGCTTGCTGCGCCTGTCCGGTCACGGCGAGCATGACGATGGTTCGTATGTTCCGACGGAAATCCGCAGCGGACACTACGGACGCGATTGCATCGAAGTGGCGATGCGCCAGCTGGTGGAGCACAACCTCGCCACGGTGGATGAGATTTTCGCCTGGCAGGAACAGTTCGCCGATGAAGTGCAGCGCGCGGTGGCCCAGGCCCAGCAGGAAGATGTGCCGGATCCCTATCAGGAGAACTGGACCGCGCTTTCCACCCGATTTCCCCTTCCCCACCCTTCAGCCCAGTGAGTGTGACCTACATCGACGCCATCCGTGAGGCCCAGGAAAAGCTCCTGCGCGAGGACCCGCGTGTGTTTCTCTACGGCCAGGACATCGCGACCTTCGGCGGTGCGTTCAAGGCGACGAAGGGCCTCGCCGAACAGTTTCCCAACCGCGTGTTCGACGCTCCGATCTCGGAAGATGCCATGATCGGCATGGCCGTCGGCGCCGCCATCGAGGGCATGCGCCCCATCGTGGAAATGCAGTTCGCGGATTTCTCCTCGCTGGCGTTCAACCAGATCATCAACCAGGCGGCGACGCATTTCTATCGGACCGGCATGCCGATCCCGCTCACTGTGCGCCTGCCGTCCGGCGGCACTCCGGGGTCCGGACCATTTCACAGCCAAAGCATGGAGGGCATTTACGCCCAGTATCCAGGATTGGTCGTCCTGACACCGGCCACGGTTTCCGACGCCTATCACATGCTGTTGGACGGTGTCGCGCTCGATGACCCTGTCATTTACTGCGAGCACAAGTTCCTCTACCGCTGGCTCAAGGCGAAGTCGATCAACGGCGACCACCTGCCCATCGGCCAGGCCCGCATCACCCGCCCCGGCAAGCACGCCACGGTCGTCGCCTACAGCGCGATGGTCCACGAAGCCGTGCGCGCGGCGGATCGTCTTGCTCAGGACGGTTGGGAAATCGAGGTCGTCGATCTCCGCTCGGTGAAGCCGCTGGATCTCGACACCATCCTTGCCTCCGTCGCCAGAACAGGCCGTTTGTTGGCGGTCGGCGAAGCGTTCCCCTGGGGCGGCGTCACCGCCGAGGTCGTTTCACGCGTGACCGAGGAAGGCTTCCACCTGCTCGACGCGCCGCCGCAGCGGTTGAACGCGCGCGACACTCCCGTCCCCTATCACCCGAAACTCTGGGCCGCCCACCGCCCGACGCCCGAGTCCATCTGCGAGGCGCTGCGCAAACTGCTTTCCTTCTAACCCATTTCCCGGAACACCGAACGCCCAACGTCATGCCCACCGTTCCCATTTTCATGCCACAGCTCGGCGAATCCATCGCCGAAGCCACCATCATCCGCCTCGGCGTTTCGGTGGGCGACTCCGTCCGCACCGACCAGGAAATCATCGAGGTGGAAACGAACAAGGCGGTCATGGGCGTGACCACGCTCTGCGACGGTGTGGTATCCGAAATCCGTGCGCAGGAAGGAGTTTCCTATTCGGTCGGCACACTGTTAGGCCTGCTTGACGTGACCGAGGAGGAGATCACCCGCACCGGCGTGGAATCGCTTGAAGCCATCGAGGCGAAGCGGGCCACGAACAACCAGTCGGGCGACACGTCCCAACCGGAGGCCAACCTTCATTTCGCCCTCGATGACGACGCCTATGAGGAAGCGCCGGCGGTTGTCCCAAGCGTCAAAGGCCTTCCCGTTCCCACCGGCGTGCTCGGCGCCCACTACATCTCCCCACGCATGCGCGCCCGCATGGATGACCTCGGCATCCGAGAGGCGGACATTTCCGCGATCGTCGGCACCGGTGCCGGTGGCCGCGTTACCGTGGAAGACCTCGAACGCTTCCTCGACTATCTCGACGCGTGGCCGAGTTCGCAGGCGTCGCCGATGCGCCTCGCCGTGGCCGATGCCATGCGCCGGAGCTGGACGCGACCGCTCGCGACCGTCGGTCTTCCGCTCCTCCTGGACCGGGTGCTCGACCACCGCCGCGAATCGTCGCCCAAACCCGGCCTCACCCTCTATCTTCTCCGTGCATTCGCTCTCGCCCTCACGGAAAACCCGACCACCGCCGGTTATCTGATCGGCGACAAGGTGGTGCATCCGCGCTCCTTCGACATCGGCGTCGCCGTGCAGGTCGAGGACGGCGTGGTCGTCCCGGTCGTTAGAAAAGTGGATCAGAAATCCCTGCGCGAGCTCATCTCCGAATACGACGATCTCGTCGACCGCGCCCGCCGCCGCCGCCTGACCGAGCAGGATTGCAGTGGAGGCATCGCCACCGTCACGAACTTCGGAACCTTCGGCCTGACCACCGGCACGCCGATCCCGCTGCCTAACGAAACCCTCATCCTCGGCATCGGAGCCGGAGTGAAAAAGCCGGTCTGGAGCGCCCAGGTGGAAGCCTTCCTTCCCGCCACGGAAGCCGATCTGCTCCTGACCTTCGACCACCGCGTCGTCGACGGCGGCGGCGCGGGCGTGCTGCTCAACCGCGTCTCGGCGCTGCTCCAAAAGCCGGAGTCACTCTAACTCACCCCCTCCCGCCGTGGAACTCCCCGACAAAATCGGCAAGATCGACATCCCAAAAAAGGCGATCTACCGGCTTTCCATCTATCACCGCTGCCTGCAGAAGCTGCACGACAACGGCGTGGACACCGTCAGCTCCACCACCCTTGCCCGGGCGGCCGGGGTGAAGCCAGCACAGCTCCGCAAGGACCTCGCCTACTTCGGCCAGTTCGGCACCCGCGGTCTGGGATATCCCGTGGAACTCCTCTCCTCGATCATCCGCGAGACCCTCGGCCGCGAGCATCTCCAGCCCGTCATCCTCGTCGGCGCGGGAAATCTCGGCTCCGCGCTGCTCCGATACCACGGGTTCGAGAAGGAAGGCTTCGAGGTCATCGCCGCCTTTGACGCGAATCCGGAAGCCACCCGCGCACGCGGCGTGACGATTCCCGTTTTTCCCGATTCGGACCTGGAAAAATTCATCACCGCGAACTCGGTCAAGCTCGCCATCCTTTGCGTGCCCGTTGAGTTCGCCCAGGCCGTCGTCAACCGCCTCGTCGCCGTCGGCATCCAAGGCGTCCTGAATTTCTCCCCCATCGTGCTCGAAGTCACCCCGGACGTCACCGTCAACAACGTGGATCTCGCGCTGGAACTCGAGCACCTCAGCTACTTCATCCGCTGACATGTCGGAATCTTCGGAAAATTTCCCCAAAGTTCCGGCGGCCTCATCCGTTGAACCTGAGAACACCGCCCGCTCAGCCGTTAAAACCGCTCCCGCTCCGAACCGGGAGAAATTCATCGAACAGGCGCTGGCGGATTTCGAATCCCCGCTCATCGGTTATGCCACCACCATTCTCAACGACCTCGATCGCGCCCGCGACGTCGTCCAGGACACGTTCGGCAGGCTCTGCCAGCAGGACATCGGCAAGGTCGAGGGAAGCCTCAAATCCTGGCTCTTCACCGTCTGTCGGAACCGCGCGCTCGATATCCTGCGCAAGGAAAAGCGCACCGAACCGCTCGAAGACATCCGCTGGAAAAAAGTCGCCGGCCCCGGCCTCCAGCCGGACGAACAGGCCGACCACCAGGAAAAACAAGCCCGTCTGAATGGGTGCCTCGAACGCCTCTCCGCCAAACAACGCGAGGTCATCATCCTCAAATTCCAACAAGATCTCAGTTATCAGGAAATTCATGAAATCACCGGTCTCACCACCGGCAACATCGGCTTCCTCATCCACACCGGCCTCAAGCGCCTGCGCGACATCCTGCCCGATGACCTGCGGATCTGAAGGACCACACCAATCCTAACATGAAACTTCATCCTGAAGATCCCCGCCTGACGGCCCACGTCCTCGGCGAACTCGGACCAGAGGAAGCCGCGGCCGTGGAAAAGGCGGTGGCCGGGGATCCGGTTCTTCAGACGGAGATCGCGGAATTGGAAGCCACCCGGAAATTCCTGACCGGCCACTTCGCCATTCCCGGAGACACGCTTCTGCCGAGCCAGCGCGACAACATCCGCCGCCTTGCCAGAAAATCGGCTTCGACCGGCAGCATCCGCTCGTTCGCCTCGATCCGCGAGACCTTGCAACCATGGCTCATCCCGGCCTCCGCCGCGGCGGTTCTGGCCATCGCCACGTTCATTCTCATCCGCATGCCAGCGGCCCAAAAAACGTCCCGGCCGAACGAAGCATCGGCTGAGCGGCAACCGTCACCCAACACCGTATCACCGGAGGATGCCAATCCAGGAAAAAATCCGCCTCCTCCGGTTGTCGCAAAGCCGGAAGCCCCCGCGATGGTGCAGCGCGGCTCGGTGAAAGCCGCCGACTTCCCCACTCTGGAGCTGCCCGTGCAATCCGGGAAATCCAGTTTGGAATGGATTTCGAAATCCATCCGCATCGACGGCAGGCTTCCCTCCCATCAGACCGTCCGGCTTGAGGAACTTCTCAACAACTTCCAACTCCGTCTGAACGGAACCACCGCCATCGCCCGCGGAGATGCTAACAACTGGCATCCCGACACCCGCCAGACCGGGATGAGCGCACACGTCGCCACGCTTTCCACGGAAATGATCGCCTGCCCCTGGAAGCCCTCCTCCACCTTGCTCCTGATCTCACTCCGGGGAGGAGCCCAGGAGGGGAACAGCGGCGACGTGAAGATCTCCTATCATGCGAATCCTCAGAATGTTTTCCGCTACCGGCTTCTTGGCTTCGCCCCTGCCGGAAACAATCCCCCATCAACCCTTCCCTCCAGACTTGCCACCAATGCCGTGGCCACCCTCGCCATCGAAATCGAACCGTCAAGACCCGGCGCTGAATTGGGCTCTCTGATCTGGTCCGCCGGCAACAAGGAGGCGCCCTCCATTTCGCTCATTCATAAGAGCGACACCGAACCTTCCGACGACGCCCGCTTCGCCGCACTGGTCTGCACCTACGCCCAGTGGCTTTCCGGCGAGCAGGCGGGTGCCATCGACGCCGACATCGTTTCCGCCCTTGCGCGTGAAATCGCCTCGTCGACCCTGCCCGCGGACCGCGCCGATTTCCTGGCCCTCATCGACCGCTCGCTGCATCTGTAGCAAGCCGCCCGATAGGCATTTGCGTTTGCATGCCACGCAAGGCGCGGCCAAGCTGAGGCCCGATGGAAAAACGACTGCCGAAAATCGTTCGGTTCGCCAGCCGCGTGCTGCGCGACTTTTTCCTGCGCAACCACGGACTGCTGCTCACCGCCGCCGTTTCTCACAACATGATGCTCTCGCTGATCCCTTTGTCGGCGGTGCTCATGGTCATCTTCTCGCATTTCATCGACCAATCGCTGCTGCTGGGGACGATCACCACCGAAGTCTCCCTGATCGCTCCGGGATTCGCACCCGTGCTGACCGAGGTGTTGGAAGGCTTTCTCAAATCCAGGCAGGTCATTGGCTGGATCGGGCTGATCTCGTTGTTCGCCCTCAGCTCCCTCGCATTCCGGGTGATGGAAGATGCCATGGCCATCATTTTCCAAAGACCTCTCGCACCGTTGAAACGCAAGTTCTGGGTCTCCGCGCTGATGCCTTATTTCTTCATCGTCATCGTCGCGGTGGGGCTGATCCTGATCACGGCGGTCAACGCCATCATCGACGCGCAGAGCTCCAGGAACCTGACCATTCTCGGCGTCGACCTGCAACTTGACCAACAACTCAACCGCCTCATCTATCTGACAGGACTGTTGGGGCTGGTCCTGCTCTTCACCCTCTTTTACAAGATCATGCCGGTGGTGAAGGTCTCCTTCCGCCGGGCCATTGCCGGAGGCATGACTGCGACGATTCTTTGGGAACTGGTCCGCCATCTTCTGGTTTCCTATTACACGAAGGTGTCCATCGTCAACGTGCTCTACGGGTCGATGGCCACGATCATCATCGTGCTGCTCATCATGGAGTCCGTCGCGTTGATCCTGTTGCTGGGTGCCCAGGTCATCGCCGACCTCCAGCGCAGCGCCGACGCCGGTCTCCCTTGGCATGAAGATCCGGAGCCACTGCCGGATCCGATCACTCAAAAGCCCATTTGATTCCAAACACATGCAAACCGTCAGCGATATCCACGTCAGCTCGAACCTGGGGCTCCCCTCTCCGATCGAACTCCTCAACCGTATTCCGCGCAGCGAGAGCAACGCGGACTTCGTCGTGAAAAGCCGCGAAGCGATCCGGGAGATCATCTTCGGCAACGATCCCCGCCTGCTGGTCATCGCCGGACCGTGCTCGATCCACGACACCACCGCCGGTCTCGAATTCGCCGAGCGCTTCGCGCAACTCGCGCATCAGGTGAAGGATCAGATGCTGCTGGTGATGCGCGTGTATTTCGAAAAACCGCGGACCACCGTCGGCTGGAAGGGCCTGATCATGGACCCGCGCCTCGACGGCAGCAACCGGATCGAAGAAGGGCTTCAGACCGCCCGCCAGTTTCTGCTGGATGTCCTCAACCTCGGCATTCCCACCGCCACCGAACTGCTCGACCCGATCACTCCGCAATACATCGCCGATCTCATCTGTTGGTCGGCCATCGGCGCGCGCACCACCGAATCCCAAACCCACCGCCAGATGGCCAGCGGGCTTTCCATGCCGCTCGGTTTCAAGAACGGGACACTTGGAAATCTGGAACCCGCCATCAACGCGATCAAGGCCGCGACCCATCCGCAGACCTTTCTCGGCGTCGGCATGGACGGCCGCGCCTCCGCCGTGACCACCACCGGAAATCCGGATTGCCACATCATCCTCCGCGGCGGCGACAGCGGCCCTAACCACGACGAGCGAAGCGTCTCGGAAACCCGCGATCTGCTGGTGAAAAGCGGCCTCAAACCCGCCATCATGATCGATGCCAGCCATGGAAACTGCCGTAAGGATCACCAGCTGATGCCAGCCGTCTTCGAAGAAATCGTCCGCCAGCGCAAGGCCGGGGACACTTCCATCATCGGCGCGATGCTGGAGAGCAACCTCGTAGGCGGTGCACAGAAATTTCCCCTGCCGCTCGATCAGCTCGTTTACGGACAGAGCATCACGGATGCCTGCATCGATTGGGAAACGACGGAAAAGATCCTTCTGACTATCGTCAGTTAGAATCGTATGATCAAACCGAGGTTTGGTCCGCTGGTGACGGTATCGTAGACGAAGCCGCCTTGGTGGTAATCCACGGAAACCGCGCGATAGGCAAGGGCCAGCGACGTGCTGTCAGTGATCCGGAAGCCGACGCCGGCGAGGACCTGCCAATACTCCTGCGAGGAAACGTCGAAGCCGCCGATGGTGCCGTTGGCGAAAAGTGTCCAGCGGTCTCCGAAGCGCTGGTTGAAGCGCAAGCCTACGAATGGATCGACCCATTCTTGCGAGGACGAGGCGCTGCGGGATTTGACGGGCAGCATGGGTGTCTGGAGGGTGAGATCGACATCAATGTAGTTCAGCACACCTCCGGCCACCAGATCCAAGGAGGCGCTTTCGCTGCCATAGATTTCATAACCGGCGGAAAGAGATGCGGTGAGCTGCTCCTGTTTTACATCGAACTGGGTCGCAAACGCAGGGTTGCCGGATGCCGAAAGTTTCAGCCAGATCGCATCCGCGGTGATGGACCAGCGGCCGCATCGCGCCTCAAAGGCACCGCTCAAACCGGCGTCGAAGTTCTCAAGAATTTTGTCGAACGGCACATCCACCGAAGCGGGGCCCAATCCCGCCAAACCGATGTTGCCCTCCAAACCCATCAAGGGTGCGTACAGCGCCATGCCAAAATCCCAATCCGACTCGGAGCCGGATGAAGGCGTGGTGGGTGGCTCGGAAATGAGGGGTTCGCCAGCCGTGGCGGAAGCGGCTAACAAGGCATGGAATGGGATCAGTCTCATGGGTCAGGAAGTTGGAGGAGATAAAAGGTTTCAAGGCTCGGCGGTGGCGGAATTTTCTTCGGTGGGAATCGGTGCAGGCCCGAAAATCCCGCTGAAAACGGCCTGCATCGCTGTTTCCATGAAAAGGGGTTTCACCGATTCCTTCGCGAGTTGCTCGATGCGATCTTGAAGTTCCTTCACCTTGTCCGGGTTCTGGTCGGCAAGGTTGGTTTGCTCATTGGGATCCTTCGCGAGGTCGAACAATTCGACTTTCGATGGCAACAGGTTCGACCATACAAGCTTCCAGTCGTCCTCTCGCACCGCTCCGCGGAATGGCTCGACGTTGTACACGACTTCATGACGTCCCGAAGGTTTCCCTTCGGCGATCGCCGGCCAAACGTCCTTGCCATCGAGCGGCTTGCATTTCTCCGTCGAGGCATCTGCTAGGGAGGCGAGCGTTGGCAGCATGTCCACCACATGCATCAGACCCGTCACTTCTCCGGATTTGACGTGACCAGGCCAGTTTGCGAACGCGGGCACCAGCGTCCCGCCTTCGTAGAGCGTGCCCTTGCCGGCCTTGAGCGAACCGTTGTCGCACGGCACCTTCTTCACCTTGCTCTCGCCGGTCATCGCCGAGTCGCGGGTGCCGCCGTTGTCGCCGTGGAATATGATCAGCGTGTTGTCGCGCATCTTTTTCCGGTCCAGCGCGGCGAGCACCTTGCCGATTTCGTCATCCATGCAGGCGATCTGTGCGGCATAGGCGCGGCGCGTTTCATCAGCGATGCCCTTGTAGCGTTCGATGTATTCCGGAGGTGCCTGATAGGGCGCGTGCGGCGCGGTGAAGGCGAGATAGAGGAACAGCGGTTTGTTGCCGTCATTTTCGTCAATGAGCTTCACGGCGGCGTTGCCCAGCAACTGGGTGACATAGCCCTCCTCATGCACCGGTTTGTTGTCACGCTGCCAGTCGAGCACATCGTGGGCGGAGTGGGTGAAATAATCGATTTCACCGAGCACCGCGCCGTAGTGGTAGTCGAATCCGCGCTGCCTCGGCCAATATTTCTGATCCGCGTGGCCGAGATGCCACTTGCCGATCATCGCGGTAGAATAGCCCGCGTCCTTCAAAACCTCAGGCAGCGTGCGCTCGTCGGTCGTGAGTCCGTAGGTGCCTTTGCTCGGAATGACGATGGTCTGCAAACCATAGCGGAACGGATAACGCCCGGTCATCAGCGCGGCACGGGTCGGCGTGCACATCGGTTGGACGTAGAACCTTTCGAGGCGGGCTCCGTCCGCTGCCAGTTTATCAAGGTGTGGGGTCTTGATGTCGGTCGCGCCGTGGAAACCGACGTCCTTCCAGCCGAGGTCGTCGGCGACGATGTAGAGGATATTCGGTCTTTCCGCAGCCCGGGAGATGGTTGGTGAAAACGGGACGCAGCAGACGGCGGCGGTGAGCAGATGGCGCAGGTGGATCATGGGAATGGGGAGGGTGGATACCAGACCAGCCTTGTGCGTGCTATCCGTTTTGCGCACAATCTCGACGTGTCCGCCGCCCCTCCGAGCCTCCCGGCTTTCCGACATCAGGTGCATCGCCTGAGCGATCCCGAGCAATTCGGCATCGCGGTGTCCGGAGCACACATGGCGGCGGATTTCCTATCACCGCAGAAGGAACCGACCATCGTCGAACAATTCCAGACTCCCGACTGGGCGCTCGATTTCCACGAGGCGCATGTCAAAGCCCGGTTGTTCGCGCCGCTGCCGCCCGGTTGGACGTCGCTGGGGCTCATGCGCGGCACGGCGGCGTCCTCATGGTACGGCGTCGCGGGGAACCAAGGTGTGCTGGTCTGCAATCCACCCGGCGAACCGATCGACGGTTGGATTTCTCCCGGCTTCACCTGCCTGGCTGTTAGCGTTCCGCTGGGCGTGTGGGAACAGTGTCGCACGTTGGCCGGGATCGAGCATCCGGAGTTCAGCCGGTTCACGGCGTTTCATCTGCCTCCTCCGGTCTATCAGCGGGTCGAACGGCAGCTTCTTTCCATCCAACACCTGCTGCGCAACGCGGCAGACGCTCCGAAACTTGCCGGATTGGCAGCGCGCGACGCCGCCGAATTCGCCACCTCCATGGTCACCGGCGCATGGGAACTTTCCTCATCGGCCGAACCGCCACTGGATTCCTTCCGCAACCGCATCCGCCTTGCCCGAACTGCCGAGGGCTGGATGCGCGCCCACCTAGCAGGGGCCATACAGGTGACCGATGTCTGCCTCGCCCTCCGCGTGAGCCGGCGCGAACTGGAATACGCCTTCCGCACGACCTTCCATCAAAGTCCGCGTGCCTTTCTCCAAGCGCTGCGTCTCAACGCCATCCGCAGCGTTCTTCGCCGCACTTCGATGCCGGTCACCCGGGTGGCGCTCGATCACGGCGTCACGCATCTCGGGCGCTTCGCCGCGAACTACCGGTCGCTGTTCGGAGAATCGCCAAGCAACACGGCGTTTGAGCGGTGACAGGACAAAATTTGATAGATTCTAGAGAGCCGCAACTTTCCGTTATCGGAAAAATGAGTTCACCACTCCGAACCCAAACCGTTCCGTCCCGCCAGCTCCAAGAGCTCCTCCCGCATCGGCCATTCGTCGGGGCGTTCGCTGGTTTCGTGGCGTTTGCTGGCGCCTTTGAGCGTCATGCAGCCGGTGTTGTCACCGATCCGGCGGATGGATTCCACTTCTTCGGCGGTGAATCTGACGTCGGGAAGTTTCGCGAACTCGCGGATCTTGTCTTCGATCAGGCGAGCGCCTTCGCCGGCTTCCTGAATGAAGGTCGGCACCACGCTTTCCACCGAGGGATGGCTGAGGTTCCAGATGGAGGCGAACTGGATCAGGCTCAGGCCGTATTTCTCGGCGAGAGGCCGCATGGATTCGACTTTTTCCATCCCCCGTTTCACCCAACCTTCGGGACGATAGGTGCGGTGGTCGCCGGGTTTGAAAAGGTGGTCGGGTCCATCGAGATCGTCATGGAAAACGCCGCCGTAATCGACGACCCGGGTCATCACTTTCACGCCGTATTTCTCACAGATCGGCAGGGTGAGTCCGACGGGCCAGGGCTCCAGCGGGTTGAGGATCAGCATCGACCAATCGATCAACGCGCCGAACTTTTCAAGGCAGCCGACGAGGTCGAGGGAAAATCCGTTAGCCGGCCCCGGGGCGATGCCCAGGCGGTCAGTGAGACCCTGGTTTTTGGCGCCTTCGAGAGCTTCCCAAAGTGCTTCGCTGGTGAAGCCGGTGTTGTCCGGGTTGTGGAGCATGAGCAGGTCGAACTTGTCGGTGCCGCAGCGCTCGAGTTCCTTGGCGCAGGCCATGTTCACGAAATCCGCGTAGCCTTCCGGGCCGCGCAATTCGGGATCGGTGAAACGGGGGTAGCCCTTGCTGCCCTGGCGCTGGCCTTCATAGAAATCGTGACCGATCATTCCCACCAGGCTGTAGGTTCCGCGGTCGACGCCCTTGAGTGCCACGCTTAGCAGCTCATCGGCCTTGCCGTTTCCATAGACATCGGAAGTGACGAAAGTGCGGATGCCGGACTCGTAGGCGGTCTCGATGCACCCGATGAAGCGCTCCTCGGAAAGGGTTTCGCCGAAGTGCATGAAGCGTCCGCCGCTCCAGGTGCCGTATGCCGTCGTTGTGGGTTCCATGGTGGGAAAATTGGTTGCGCCACTGCGTAAGCCCGCGGAGACTGAGGGTCAATACCAAGCGCTGCGCGTCATTTTTGATTTCCTCGTCATTTCCCGCGCTCGGCCAGATAGCGGGCGAGAATTGGCGCGAGATTCTCCGCCGTTTGTGGCGGCCACAGGGTCGGATCGGTGAAAATTGCAGTGTCGAGCGCGCGGTGCGGCGGACTGGCGGGTGTCTCCGGGATCCGGCCGACGACATCGCGGATGATCCGCTTTGCCAAGGCGCTGTTGGCGTGGAGGTTCTCGATCACCGCGTCCACCTCGACGGCAACCTCGTCTTCTTTCCAGCAATCGTAATCGGTCACCAAGGCCAGCGCCGCGGCGGAAATTTCCGCCTCGCGGGAAAGTCTCGCCTCGGGGCCATTCGTCATGCCGATGATGTACGCGCCGATCAGGCGGTGGAAATTCGCCTCGGCCCGCGTGGAGAATGCGGGGCCGTTCATGCAGAGATAGGCACCGCCATCGTGGACTTTCGCATCGAACGACCGCGCCGCCGCGAGCAGGTGCTGGCGCAGGTCGCCGCAATACGGATCGGCGAAACCGACGTGAGCGGCGATGCCATTTCCGAAAAACGTGTGTCTGCCCGCCGTCCCGGTGCGGTCGATCAGCTGGTCCGGCACGACGATGTCCCGAGGCGCGAGTTCCTCCCTCAAGCTGCCAACCGCGGTGACGGAAACCAGCCATCGCACGCCGAGCGAACGCAGGGCCCAGATGTTCGCCCGGTGGTTGATTTCATGAGGCAGGAAACGATGGCCCACTCCGTGCCGTGGCAAAAAGCACACCCGACGCCCGTCGATCCGACCCGTTATGATCTTGTCGGATGGGTCGCCGAACGGAGTTGTCACCGCCAGCGCTTCGACGCCCTCGAATCCCTCCATTTCATAAAGTCCGCTGCCGCCCACCACGCCAATCGCCGGTTCCAAAATCATGCCCGGGGAAATAAATCATCACAGCCGATCCGGCAAGCGCACGACACCCCATCAGGACTGAAACAACGCAAGAATCAAGAATCCTTCCGCGTTCAGACCACGGCAATTTCATGAAAAAAACCGCCCGACATCCCTGCTTTCTTCTCATCTTCGTTTCCACGCTCGTCGCCCACGCGGTCCCGCTGAAACTGGAACGTTTCGACGGCCCCGATCCCACTTTTCAGGAAATCTCCGGAGCGGTCGAAATCCACGGTCCGATGTCCGTTCGGGCAACCCCTGTCACCCCCGCCGGGCCGGACGAGCGAGTGCTTGAATTGGAATACTTCTGCGCGGGGGAAATGCCCGCCTTTGCCGTCCTGCCCGGTCCGCCGTTCGAGGCCACCACCGCGCGGATGCTGCCCGCACTCGGCCGCAGCGAGACATGGAAAACCTACACCGCGCGGCTGGCACCGGAAGGGAAGCCACTTCCTAACGAATGGAAACAGCTCCGCTTCGACCTGCCCCTGCAAGCAGATCGCGTGCTGCAAATCCGCAATGCCCGGCTCCGTCCCGAACAGGCGGGTGATTTCGATCCAGCCAAAACGCAGGCCGCAACAGCCGCGACACAAGAAGCACTGCAAGCTTATCTCGATCGCACGTTTCCAGCGAGCATCACAACGGTATCTGTCAGCAATGATGCGGTCCGTGTCGAAGGCCAGGCGGGTGTCCTCCGCAGCGAACTTTTTCTCGCAGACATCCCGATGGATTTGATCCTTGATGATCCACAAAGCTGGCAAACGCTCGTCGAAATAAAGCCGGGCGCTGATGGAAGTTTCAAAACCGATGTCCCGCGCCACCGCCGGCGAAACGGCCTGGACTATGACCGGCTCACCTCGCGCTGGCAACTCGTCCGCAAGACCGGCCTAGGTTACGAACCCCTATCGAAAGCACGTTATGCCGAATCGGTCGCCTGCCGGGTTCCCCATCCCGGCCCCGCGAAACCTGCTAACAAGAAGGGCCTCGGTGGATGGCATCACGGACTGTTGCCCGATGAACTCGAAGAACTCGGCATCTCCGCGGTCACGGTGAACGTGATGATCCACTCCCTGATCTCGCTCACTCCAGGACCGGACACCATGCCGTTCCAATGGCAGGGCCGGACCTATCACGCCAACGAAAAGGCTCTCGAAGGTCTGGACGCGACATTCATCGAGGCGCAGAAACACCACGTGATGGTTTCCGCCATTCTCCTGATTCCCAATCCCGCCAAGGACTCCAATCCGGTCGTAAAACTCATGGGACATCCGGATGCCAACCGTGAAGGGATTTTCTCGATGCCGAATGTCACCTCGGCCGATGGCATCTCGCTATACGGCGCGGTTCTCAATCTGATGGCCGAGCGCTGGTCCCGTCCCGATGGTAAATACGGCCGAGTCCACCACTGGATCATGCATAACGAAGTGGACGCCGGCTGGGTGTGGACCAACGCCGGAGAAAAAGTGGCCATCACTTACTTGGATCTCTATCAACGATCGATGCGCCTCATGGACCTGATCGCACGCCAATACGACCCGAACAGCCGCACCTTCATCTCCCTCACGCATTTTTGGGCCGGTGCCGGCGACACACGTTGGTATGGATCAAAACGGCTGATCGATTTGCTGGTGGAGTTCACGAAATCGGAAGGAGATTTTCCGTGGGCTCTCGCCTATCACCCTTACCCCCAGGATCTGTTCAATCCGCGGACTTGGGAAGACCAGCAAGCGACATTTGGTTTCGAAAGTCCTCTGATCACTCCGAAAAACCTGGAAGTCATCGACGCCTACATGAAGCAGTCCGCCCTGCTCTATAAGGGAAACGTCAGGCCGGTGCATCTTTCCGAAAACGGCTTCAATTCGAAAGACTATTCTCCCAAGCAGCTTGAAGACCAAGCGGCGGGCATGGCACTCGCATGGAAGAAAATGGAGAAGCTCTCGGCCATCGAATCGTGGCAATACCACAACTGGATCGACAACCGTGGCGAAGGCGGGCTGAAGATCGGTCTGCGGAAATTCCCCGATGAGCCGGGCGACGCACTCGGAAAGAAACCGATCTGGTTTCTCTATCAATCCCTCGGAACCCAGCGGGAAGAAGAAGCGGCTTCGCCCTATTTGAAGACCATCGGGATTAAGTCATGGGATGAGGTCATCCACAAGGAGGCCATCCGATGATGCAGCCAAGGAGGGTGGACACTTTTGTCCGCCTGG
Organism: Verrucomicrobiota bacterium; assembly: GCA_040388015.1. Taxonomy (GTDB): domain Bacteria; phylum Verrucomicrobiota; class Verrucomicrobiia; order Verrucomicrobiales; family Akkermansiaceae; genus Luteolibacter. The sequence continues at coordinate 26,094 of JAZKCQ010000018.1, forward strand.
CCAATGAGGAGCGAAAGAAAAAAGCCTCCGGCGCAGGTCTTTCTCTTTTCATTGGCTCCACGACAGGAGTCGTCGTGGCTCCTTATTCACTTACCAAGCCTAACCTCTTCGGATCTTCGATCCGTTGAACAGCACCAGGATCCGATAAACCCTTTTTGACCGGGTTTCAATCAACCCGGTCTTCAAATCGAAGCGCTCCGGAATATCCTGGATGTGGATGTCCACGCTGGCCCGGAAGCCACGCTCGGAGAAGATGTCGATCAGGATGGCGATGGCCACCGGATCGATGAAAAGCGCTTCCTCGGTGTTGATCATCGTCCGGCCGCTGATGGCGTAGCGCTTGATGACTGGCATCATCTTGCCCTGGATGAAATCGACGACCGACCGCATCAGTTCAGGATGCTCGACCTGATAGCCATCGAGCCGGTTGACCAGTTCCTGACGCGCGTTCAGCACGATTTCATCCGCCAGCGGGATGTGGCGCAGGCTGTCGAAGGTGCGCGGATCGAGTTCCAGCGAGCTCTGGTATTCGAGCTCGTTGATGATGTTCTGCTGGACGATCTCGATCGGCGCCTGGGCGTTGATGAAATGGTAGTGGAAAATCTGCTTGAGTGAAACGAGCGCGCCGTAGGTCTTCTCCTTGAACGTCCGGTAACGGTTGCGGGCGAGTTCGGGATCGAAGTCCGTGTTGCGCTCCTCCTCCAATTCGCCGACACCGGACTGCCGGACTTCCGCGTTGTGGATGAGAGCTTCTTTTCCGCGCTTGAGCTGGCGGACGATGCTCTCCGTTTCATCGACGAAAAGCAGGATGATGTGGAAGGTCGGCTGACGGAAAAGATGGGCCTTGGCTGTGCCGGAAAATTCACGACGCAATTGAATCATCTGGTCATAAAACATTTTCAGACATTCCACCTGCACCGTCGTGCGGGGAAATCCGTCGAGCACCGCACTGTCGCGGAATTCGGGCTTCAGCAGTTCGCGCATCAACAGGCGCAGCACTTCCTCGTCGCCCACCATGCCGCCGTTCGCCTTGATTTTCCGGGCTTCAGGAGAATCCAGCAACTGGCTGATCACGATCGGCGGAGCGGAAATCCCACGCACATCGCAGATGAACGCGGTGTTCGTTCCTTTTCCCGAACCAGGAGCACCGCCGAGAAGGATGAGTTCCTTGGGGAAACGCAAATGCTCCCGGCCGATTTCCTCCTCCAATTCCTTCCATACCCGGTTGAAAATCAATTGCGCATCCTTGATTTCGAGGTCGGGATTCTGAGTCGCGGGCGCTGTCGTACTTTGTTTCACTGCGGGAAGACTAGTTTCGGAGGAATGACATGGTCCAGCGCGGCGCGTGGAAAAGTCATGAAGGCTCGTATTCCCAGCCTTCAGAGCAAGAATGGAGCCAACCTGAAACCGGCGGAGATTCCCTATCCAGCGGGCTCCAAGTGGAATTTCACCATACCAGTTTGGATCTCAATCCCGCTTCGTTACTCTTCCCTCGCTTCCGCATGCAAGCCCGGCAAGAGCATCTGTGAAGTTTGGGGAAACCGATGAGAATTTCAGAAATCGAACTGATCGATGTTTTCCTTGGTGAAAACGAACGGTTTGCCGAGGACGATGTTGTCACCCGCCACTTCCATTTTCCCAAGCTTGCCGGCGGTGAATTCCTTGGCACCGGGAGCGAGTTCGCCCTTCGCCACCGCCGCACCGGCCATGACGGAGAGGTAGCCGAGGTCCTCGACCTTCCAGAGAATCACGGCCTGGGTGACGCCTTCCTTGACGTAAGCCCTGTTCTCGCTGGGCAGACCGAGTCCGAGCACCTTGACGGCACCGGCTTTGCCCGCCTGTTTCACCGCTTCGGCCGCCCCCGGAACGGCGGGCGAGCAGACGGCGACGATGGCCTTGAGATTCGGATAGGCGCTAAGCAGGTTGGTGGCTTCCTGCTGGGCCTTGTCCTTCTGGTCGTCGCACGGCTTGATGTCGACGAGCTTCATGTTCGGATATTTCGCGGCCTGCTGCTGTTTGACGTATTTGATCCACTCGTTGAGATTGGCGGCGGTGAGCGTGCCGGTAATGATGGCGAATTCGCCCTCGCTGCCTGTTAGCGAGGCGGCGGTGTCCATGAGCTGCTCGCCGATGCCTTGGGGAGTCGCTTGGTTGACGAAGAACGAACGGGCGTCGGTCTGCGCGTCGGCGTCGAAGGTCACGACCTTGATGCCGGACGATTGCGCCTTTTTCAGAGCGGTGGAAATCGAGTCCTTGTTCTCGCAGGATGCCACGATGACGTCCACGCCATCGGTGATCCAGTTCTCGACGATCTCGTTCTGCTTCGCCGGATCGGAGTTGATCGGGCCGTCGAATTTCAGATCGGCATCAAGTTCCTCGGCGGCGGCGCGGGCGCCTTTTTCACAAGTGACGAAATATTGGTTGCCCTTGCTCTTGGGAAGCAGCGCGATGGTGAGCTTGCTTTTCGATTCTGATTTGCTGCAGGAAACAAACGGGAGCGCGGTGAGCAGCGCGAGAGAGGCGATGAAGGTTTTGCGTTTCATGGGTTGGCTGGGTTTGGTGTGATTTTCGGAAGAGATTGCTTGCGGGCTCTGCGCACGGCGAGTGTTTTCGTCGAGGCTCCGATGGCAAGAGCCGCGAGCAGCAACAGGCCGGTCAGCAGGCCGGAAAGCTCGCGGGCGACACTGGCCACCGGCTGGTCGAAGATGCGGTAGTCGGAAATGCGGGTGAGGCCGTTGTTCAGGATGGCGAGCGCCACCCAGCCTAACAAAGTCCCCGCCACCGTGCCCGATCCGCCGAAGATGCTGACGCCACCAAGAACGACCGCCGTGATCGCCAGGAGCTCGTAACCGATGCCGGCGTTCGCGCGGGCTTCGCCCAAACGGGCCACCAGAATGACCGCGGCAAGTCCCGCGACGGCTCCGGCGATGATGTAGGCGAGGCTGGTATTTCTGGCGACCGGAATGCCGGCATAACGCGCTCCCTCGGAGGCATAACCGATGGCGCGGAACGAACGCCCGAAAGTGGTCTGATGCACTAACAACCAAATCCCGACCGCCACCACGAAGAACACCCAGATCTGCGCGGGCAGTCCGGCGATATTGGCATTGCCCAAGGCAAGGAACGAAGGCGGAAAGCCGGAATATGATTCAGCGCCCTTGGTGAGAGCCTCCGCGAGGCCCCGGAAAAGCGAAAACGTCCCGAGCGTGACGATCAAAGGCGGCAGGTTCAGACGCGTGATGAGCACTGCATTGAGACCGCCGCCAAGCGCGCCGAAGGAGATCGCCGCAGCTCCGGCCAGCCACGGATCGAGGCCGAGGCTGTTCACCATCATGCCGAACAGGACGGCGCAGAGCCCCATCATCGAACCGACGGATAGATCGATGCCGCCCGTCAGGATGACCGGCGTCATGGCGAGCGCGAGCAGGCCGATTTCCACCGAGTGGCGGAAGACGTTGGAGATGTTCGCGCCCTTGAGGAAATTGCGGCCGAGCGCATGGAAAAGAACCACCTCGAGAATGATCACCAGCACGAGTACCGTCTCATGGCGGGCGAGCAGGGATTTGAGGGAAAAGGACCTGGAATTGGACATGGCTTCGGTCGGTTAAATTTTGTTTTTCCGGCTGCGGATTCCGTCCGCCACCACCGCAAGGAGGATGACCAGACCTTGGATCGCCTTTTCCCAATACGGCGGCTGATGGAAATGCGTGAGCGCCGGATTGACGTTGGCCAGCAGCAGCATGCCGAGCAGGACGCCCCACAAGGTGCCACGTCCGCCGCTGATCGCGACACCGCCGACGACGGCCGCGGCGATGGTCTTGAGTTCGAGGCCGTCACCACAATTCGGTTGCACCTGTGGTGACTGCACCATGTTCAGAACCGCGGCGAGTCCCGCCAAAGCACCCATTAAGACGAAGACGCCGAATGTGGTGCGCTTCGGATCGATGCCCGCGAGACGGGCCGCTTCCGCATCAGTCCCGGTCGCGTAAACGAAGCGGCCGGCGGATAGATTTTTCATCGCCCATGCCGCTCCGATCAGGAAAACGAAGGTCAGCGAAATCACGATGGCCTGTCCGGTCGGCTGGCTGACGCCGAACCACTGGATCCCAGCCGGAAGATTGAGCAAACGCCCTTGCTGCCATAGCCGCAGCGCTTCCTGCCAGGTCACCATCGTGGCGAGAGTGACCACAATGCTCGGCAATCCGAGATAGGCGACGAGCACTCCGTTGAGCGCTCCCATCAAGGCTCCGGCTCCGATCGCCGCAGCAATCGCCGCGCCTAACGGCAATCCCGAAGCAGCCGTCACACCGGCGATGATCGCGCACATGCTGAACTGCGAGCCGATGGAAATATCGATCTGCCGCGAGATGATGACCAGTGCGATACCGATCGCCGCCAACAGCGCGGGCATCTGCGAAGTCAGTCGCGAGATGAACGGCTGCGATTGGAAAAAGTGCGGAGCGAAAACCGCCAGCGAAAGCATCAGCAGGACCAGCGCGCCGGCGACGGTGAGTTCACGGAAATACTTGTTCATCAGGCGGCGTCCTTTCCGTTCGTGCCAAGCGCGGCGGACATTACCGTATGCGCGTCAGCGTTTTCCTTATCGATCAGCTCCACCAATTTGCCGCCGCGCATGACGGCGACGCGGTCGCTCATGCCCAGGACTTCCGGCAGATCGCTGGAAATCATCAGCACCGCCAATCCTTCCTTGGCGAGACCGCGGATGATCTTGTGAATCTCGCTCTTCGCGCCGACATCGACGCCTTGGGTCGGTTCATCGAGAATCAGCAATTTCGGCTTCGTCGCCAGCCAGCGGGCCACGCTGACCTTCTGCTGGTTTCCACCGCTGAGACTTCCGCCCGGAGCATCCGGCCCGTAAGCCTTGATCCCCAGATCACGGATGTAATCCTTGGCTAACAAATCTTCGGCACCGGAACGCAGCCACGTGCCCGGGAAAAACTTCGGATGGATCGCCATCGTCATGTTGTTGGAGATCGGCATTTCCAAGATTACACCATGGCGTCGGCGGTCTTCCGGAACATAGGCGATGCCACGGGCGATGGCGTCACGCGGATTACTGATGGAAATTTTCTCGCCATCCAGGGAAATCTCGCCGGAATCCGCCGGGGTGATGCCGAACAGGATCCGCGCCAGCTCGGTGCGACCCGCGCCGACCAGTCCGGCCATTCCGACAATCTCCCCCGCCCTCACGTCCAGCGTCACATCGTTGACGCCGCTGGCGGCACAGCCAAGGCTTTTCAACGAGAGCACGACTTTTCCCGGCTCACCCTCCGCAGGTGGATAGATGGATGAAACCTCGCGGCCGACCATCAGCTTGATCATCTGCGCTTCGGTCAACGTATCGACCTGGTTCGTGCCGACGCTTTCGCCATCGCGCAAAACGGTCACCCGATCGGCCAGCGCGAAAATTTCCTCAAGCCGGTGGGAAATGTAAACCACCCCCACCCCGCTCGACCGCAGATCGCGGACGACCTTGAATAACAGATGCTGCTCCTTCTGCGTCAGCGACGCGGTCGGCTCGTCCATGATGACGATGTCGGCACCGGACCCAAGCGCGCAGGCGATTTCCACCAACTGCTGCTCGGGCATCGACAACGAACTCACTTCCGCATCCGGCGAAATCTCCGCACCGATGCGGTGCAGCAGTTCGACCGCCTGGGTGCGCTGGCCGTTCCAACGGACGCGGCTGAAGGCACCCGATTTTTTCAGACGAAGGCCGATGTTCTCCGCCACCGTGAGATCGGGGAAAAGCGCCGGCTGCTGATAGATGCAGGCGATGCCCAGCTCGCGGGCTTTCGAGGGAGTCAGATTGGACACGGCTTCGCCGCCGACGAGCAGCGTGCCGCCGTCCGGCTGATGGGCTCCGGTGATGACCTTGATGAGTGTGGATTTCCCCGCGCCGTTTTCACCTAACAATGCATGGACTTCTCCGGGGCGGAGTTCGAACGAAACGCCTTTCAGCGCACGGACGGCGCCGAAGGACTTCCGGATGTCGGTCAGTTGTAAAAGATTTTTCAAACCGTGGGTTAGCGGGTTGGAATGCTTTTATCAGGCACGCTTGCTCAACACAGCCTTTTCGTAGCCTTTCACCTCGTCGAGCCAATCGGTGCCGACCGGGACGTCCTGCTTTTCGCAGTACGCGTCCCAGACAGCTCCCCATGGCAGGCTCTTGGTTTCCTCCAGCAGCGCGAGGCGTGAGGTGTAGTCGCCGGATTTCTCGGAGGCGGCCAGAGCGGCGGGTTCGAGCAGCGCCATGAGCAGCGCCTTGAGCGTGTTGCGCGTGCCGATGGTCCACGCCGCGATGCGGTTGATGCTGGCATCGAAGAAATCGAGGCCGATGTGCGTGCGGGCCAGCAGTTTGTTGCGCACCAGTTCGGCGGCGATGGATTGCAGCGCATCGTCGAGGGTGACGACGTGATCGCTGTCCCAACGCACGCCGCGGCTGACGTGAAGGAGGATTTCCGGCACATACATCAGCACGGTGCTGAGCTTGTCGGCGATGCCCTCGGTCGGATGAAAATGGCCGGCATCGAGGCAGAGCAGCTTCTGATTCTTGATCGCATAGCCCATGTAGAACTCGTGCGAGCCGACCACATAACTCTCGCTGCCGATCCCGAACAACTTGCACTCGACCGCATCGAGGTGGTGCTTCGGATTCAGTTTCTTCGCAAACACCCGATCCAGCGAATCGGCGAGACGCTGGCGCGGCGCCAGACGATCCACCGGAGTGTCCTTGTAACCATCCGGAATCCAGACGTTCGTCACGGTCGGCGAGCCGAGTGCCTTGCCCATCACCGCACCGATTTCACGGGAAGCGACGCAGTGCTCGACCCAGAAATCGCGGATCGATTTTTTCGGATGGGAGAGGGTGAAACCGTCGGCGGCTTTCGGATGGGCGAAACAGGTCGGGTTGAAATCCATGCCCATGCCGTTCGATTTCGCCCAATCGATCCAATTCGAGAAATGTTCCGGACGGATCTCGTTGCGCTCCACTTTTTTTCCACCGAATTCGCCGTAGAAGGCATGAAGATTCAGCCGATGCTTGCCGGGGATGAGGGAAAGCGCCTTGTCCAGATCCGCGCGGAGTTCTTCCGGGGTGCGGGCCTTGCCGGGATAATTTCCGGTCACCGCGATGCCGCCGCTGAGGCCTTCGCCGGTGTTTTCGAATCCGCCAACGTCATCGCCTTGCCAGCAATGCAGGGAAATCGGAATTCCGGCGAGCTTGGCCATCGCGGCCTCGGTATCGACGCCGAGTTCGGCGTATCGCGCTTGGGCGAGCTTGTAAGACTGGGCGACGGACTTGGAAGATTTGGCCATTTCGTAGGGTTTCGATTAGGGCTGCACAGTTTGGGTCAAATTTCACATAAATGCCTCCACTATTTGACCAAAAACAAGCACGATCGCGCCAGTGAAGCGCATCCTGAAAATCGACGAGTGGTTCCACCCCGACGGCTTCCCGATCAGCGTCGAGCGGCGGGAACCTCAGGAGCATTTCGAACCACATGCGCACGAATTCGCCGAGCTCGTCATCGTCACCGGCGGCAAATGCCTCCATGTCACCGGCAACGACTCGTGGGAACTCACCGCGGGCGACGTTTTTGTCATCGCAGGGCAGCGTGAACATGAATACCGCGACCTGGTGGACCTGCGTCTGGTCAACATCCTCTATCAACCGAACCAGTTGAAAATGGGACTTTTCGACCTGCCCTCGGTGGCCGGATACCACGCGCTTTTCACCCTCGAACCCTCGCGCAACATCCGCCAGCCGACGAAGGGCCGGCTCCACCTAACTGGAAAGGAACTCGCCCAGGTCATCGAACTCACCGATCGCCTCGATACCGAGTTGAAAGCGCGAGAGCCCGGATTCGGATTCATGGCGACGGCTTCATTCATGCAGATCATCGGCCATCTCTCGCGCTGCTACGGCCGCAATCCATCGCCGGACGGGCGGGCCGTGCTTCGGATCGGAGAAGCACTTTCGCATCTGGAGAGAAACATCCATCGCGAGGTGGATCTGGATGAATTGGCCAGCATTGCCAACATGTCGCGCAGGAGCTTCCTCCGCGTCTTCCAGTCCGCCACCGGCACCTCGCCGCTCACCTGGGTCATCGAACAGCGGATCAACCGCGCCTGCAATCTGCTCCGCAACACCGACCGCCGCGTGACGGAAATCGCCTTCGACGTCGGGTTCAACGACAGCAACTACTTCACCCGGCAGTTCCGCAAGGTCACCGGTTTATCTCCCCGCGACTATCGAATGCGTCAAGGCGTGGCGTGATCTCACGCCGAACCTCTATCTTGCCATCAGTTCCGCGAGCGATGCCGCGGTCGGAATCGTTATCCCTTTCAGTTCGCCATATTGCTTCTGATTTAGAGTTACCGCAGGCGGCAGTTTGTTGATCCGCACCTGGGAGTTACTCACATACATGTCGATCTTGATCGGCTTGTTGATCTCAACATCATCCCCCCTGTCGATATCTTCAGAAAACACACAATTTTCAAACATGCAGTCCCGTGTGAGAAGAAGGAAGCTGAGTGGAAGCTTGCACTTCACGAAGCGGCAGTTGATGATCCGCAGCCATTTTTCGTTCACCAGATCCGCTGGCTGGTGCTTCTGGAAACGGATGGTCGGAAACTCGATGTCTTCAAACACACAAGTCTGCGCCCGTATTCCGTTTTCCTGAACCGTGAGCTTTCCGGAGTAGCTGCCTTTGATGTGACAATTCTCGAAATAGTGTTTCGCGAAGAAATTACCACCATCATGCCACCAGCCGATCTTGGGAAATCTGCAATTGGTCAACGAACAATTTTGGAAATAAAAGCGGTTCGCATGATCCGCCCCGAACTCAAGCGTGTCGAACCGGGACTTGGTGGCGAGAAAACTCGCCGCATACAGATGAACCTTCCCACGCTCCGCACCGGACCAAATGCTGTTCGGAGACACCACGACGTTGATCCAGATGTTTTTATTGCGATCTCCCAGAATGATCGGCTCCCGAATCTTCTGCTTGGCCACCGGAACGGTCATGCTCACCAGCCAGTCTCCTTTGATCGCGAAGGGATTCTCGACCACAGGCGGCTTTTCCTCAGGTAGTTTGATGGATTCCAGCGGATTCAGATCCGGCAGAGCTTTCGCCCGTGGATCATCCGCGAAAGCAACCGCATCCGCCGCCGCGCCGCCGGAAATTTCCAGCATCAGGCTTTCGCCATCCTTGCGCAGTGCCAGGGCCTCGTCCACTTTGCCGGCTTTGGTCAGGGCTGTCTCCTGTTCGCGAAGTTTCCTGGCGATGCCCTCCACCGCCTTCGCCCGGGATGCTTTCATCTCGGCATCGATGGCGGCCATGGATTTCAAATATTTTTCGCGGATCTGAACCAGCGGCTTGTCCTCGTGGGCCGAGGGGTCACCGTTTTTCTGAACCGACTCGCGCTCTTGTCGAATGTGGACGATGAGATCCAGATCCCCTCCGGCAGCGAGTGTCTTCTCCAGGTTGGTCAACGCGGCGATGTATTTCTGACTGAGGTCCGCCTTCTTGAACAAGGTCGCGGTATCAGCGGTTTCCACCTCATCCGTCGCCGCCTTGCGGATTCCATCAAGAGGTTCGGCCGCGGAGACGATGGCGGGAATCAGCGCTCCGATACAGGCCCATGCCACAAATCGGGGTGCCAGAAAACGGCTGCTACGAACGGGCGAAACAGAAGCGGGGGAACACTCTTTTTTCATAAAAATCAGGGAATCAACCGTTATGGGGGTCGTTGTTCACGAGAGTGAAACTCTATCCGGTTGTCAATCTCCGACTGAGGCCGGGATCATTTGCCAAGTTCCGCCGCCGTCCATGCGCGCGCTCCACGATCCTTGGTGGCTTCGCGTTGTTGTTGGATCAATGAGAGCGGGACTGGCGCGGCCTTGTTGGTCCACTCGTTGCGGATGTAGGTGGCGATGTCGGCGAGGTCCTGATCGGAGATTGCGGGATTCGGGCCGAGGGCGGGCATGTCGGCGTCGGGCTTGTAGGATTCTCCGGCGACGGTGATGGGGCCGGTCATGCCGTGGAGGAGGATGTTGGCCAGGATCTTGGGTTTGCCGGTGACCCATTCCGAAGAATCGAGCGGAGGACCGAGGTTCGGCATGCCGCCGCCATCGGCACCGTGGCAGCCGAAGCAGGCGGCTTCACCATGGAAGAGTGCCTTGCCCCGCTCGAAAGACGCGAGGCTGTCCCCGGTCAGACCGCTTTCCGCGGATTTGGTTTTCTCGTCTTTCGCCGCTTGTTCGAGCCAGGTGACAAGGTCTTTGTCCTTGGAGCCCTTGAGAGTGGCATCGCGGAAGGCGATTTCGTGGTGGTCGAGACCCGAAACGGCGGCTTCGCGGATGAATGGCGTTTTTGCATGTTTCTCCAGCAACGCCGAAAGCATTGAGAAGGCGGCGGTGGATCCCACGGGGCCGAGGGCACGGGCGAGATAGGGAGCGGTTTCGTTCGCCGCCGGACTTGCGGAGAGAAGAATGGGAGCGAGTTTGCCAAACTCCGCAGCATCCAGGCGGGTGCTTGCCCAGAGCGCTGACGATTGCAATTTGGCGTCCTTGCTTTGGATCGCCAGGACAAGCACTTCCGCCTTGAGCGCGCCCATTCCTTCCAGCGTCCAGATCGCATGGATCCTCGGAACCGTGGAACCGGCCGTCGCGAGTTTTTCAAGAAAGGGAATCGTGTCCGGTTCCTTGCGTTCGACAAGCAACCGCTGCGCGGCTTCACGCTGCCAGGAATTCTGATGCATGAGCATCTTGACCAGATCGAGTCCGTGAAGGGCTGCCAGATCCTGTGGCGGCTGGATCTTCCCCGTGGCGCCGCGGATCCGATAGATCCGGCCGAGACCGTAAGCGGGGACTTCCAATCCGCGGGACAGCGTCTGCTTCCGCAGGTAGCTGGTCATGTAGGTCTTGTGCTGGATGATTCCGTGATACATGTCCAGAATGTAGAGCGAACCATCCGGCGCGGTGTAGGCATTGACCGGACGGAAGCGTTCGTCGGTGGAGGCGAGGAATTCGCTCTCGCCCAGAGGGTGCCCCCCTTCCAATGCGCCGTCGCTGTCCTTGATGCGGATGGCTTTGACGAGGTTGCAGACGGGCTCGGTGGTGAATGCGGTGCCATACCAATCCGCCGGGAAATTCGTTCCCCGATAGATCGTCATGCCGGAGGCGGCGGTGGTATTGAGGAGCTTGTAGGTTTTGGGGTCGAGGACATTGCCCTCGAAACCATGGGCTTTGGAAATATAGGCCCGGTTGATCGCCGGAGTGACACGGGCCGGCCAAACCTTGTTGCTGCCGAGCTGGGTGAAATCCTTCACCTTCATTTTCGCCTCGGGATTTCCCTGGAGGAGATTGGGCGCGAGAAGATCGGCGAAGAGCAGCGTGGAGTTGTTATTATGATAGAGCCGGCCGAAATCATCCCGCGCGATGCCCCACTGGCCGCGGAAGGTGGTGGGCTCGATTTCCCATCGGTCGCCGACACGACGCAACCGCCGGTCGGATTTGGCGAGGTAATAACGGTTGTCGAGATTCGGCAGCAGACCGTTCGGCTTGTGCTCGACGTTTCCTCCCTGGAGCAGGCTGGTGTCGATCACCTGAGCTTCACCGACGGGCGCATCGCCGTCGCGCTTGATCCAACAGATGCTCGTCTCATCAAAGAACAGAACCCCATCGTGGAAAACGGCGATGGCACGGGGAAGCAGCAGTTTTTCCAAAAACACGGTCCGCTTGTCCACCTTGCCGTCCGAATCGGTGTCCTCCAGAATCACGATCCGGCCTTGGGGATCGGCTTCTCCCTTACCGTCGATGTCGGGCATGTAGCCGCGCAGTTCGCAGACCCACATCCGTCCCGCAGGGTCGAAATCAAGGCAGACCGGACTGTCCACCAGCGGTTCGGCCACAACCGGCTCGATCACAAATCCCGCAGCAAGGCGGAACGATTTGAGCGCCTCGCCCACCGTTAGAACCGGGCTCGGCGGGATCAATTTTTCCGGCACCACCGGATCCATCCTCGCGCCCTTGTCATCGCCTTGCTGGGCGGCGGCAAGCAGCGACATCAGGAGGAACGAACCCGCGATTCTGAAAAACATGCGCTTGGATACGAACATGGGGAAAAAATCGTTCAGGCGTGGGAGGATTCTACATCCGTGTGACCCAGCGGAGTTTCGCCGACGTACTGCGGGGGTTCAGGCGTCGTTCTTCGGGACCGGCCACGACGATTCCGTCGCTCATCTCCGAGAAAATGCCATCGCGAATTCCGACTTTCATCGTTTGTTTGACCCGACGGTCCTCGCCCGAGTGGAAAGTCAGGATCGCCGCACGGCCTCCGGGTTTCAGGCAATTCGGAAGCGCGCGAAGAAACGCGTCGAGCGCGGTGAATTCCTCGTTCACCGCGATTCTCACCGCTTGGAAAACGCGACGCACGGTGAGGTCGATCTCCGCTTCGTCACTGATGCGGACAGATTCGCGGATCGCCCTGGCAAATGCCGCGGTGGTCGGAAAAGAGCCGCCGGCAAGAGCTCCCGCGAGGGACTCGGCGCGCGGTTCATCCGCGTTTTCGTGGAGGGCGGCTTCGAGTTTTTCGGCACCGACTTTCTGCAACCAATCGGCGGCGGAAAGCCCCCTGCCGGGATTCATCCGCATGTCGAGCGGACCGGCGGTTTTGAAGCTGAAACCTCGCGAGGGGTCGTCGAGCTGCATGGAGGAACAACCGAGGTCGGCGAAAATGAAATCGACCTCGGGAATGCCACGGGTGGCCAGTGCTTTGGAAATGCCGGCATAGTTCGATCTCACCGCTTCGAAACGGCTCTCGTCATAGCCGGCGCCCCGGATGCGTTCTTCCGTTTTCGGTTGTTCGATGGGATCGATGTCAAGGCCGAGCAGCTTTCCATCCGGTGAGATTCTCTCAAGAATGCGCATCGCATGACCGCCGTAACCGAGCGTGGCATCGACGCCGGTCATTCCCGGTGCGAGACCCAGCGCATCGAGGCACTCCTCCACCATGATCGGAATGTGGGAGCCTGCCGGAGTTTTCCCGGAAGCGATCACTTTCGCCACCGTATCGCCATAGCGGTCCGGATTATGTTCCTTGTACTTGTCCTCGAAACGGCGGGGATTTTTTCCGCTGTAACGTTTGCGACGCGGCGGGCGTGGGGCTTCGTCGCTCACAGTTCGGAATACTTGAGGTTGTTGCCGCGGGATTTCTCGACCGGATAGCGGACGTCGTTGTTGGCGATCTTCGCCTGCATGACATCGCCGAGTTTGAAACCGAGATTGTCCGCGAACTCGAAAAGCAGGATGGCGACATCCGCGATCTCGGAAGCGATCTCGTCACGGCGCTTTTCCACTCGTTCCTCGATCTGATCGTCCTGCTGCCACACGAAATGTTGCATCAGTTCGCCGGCTTCGGCGGCGATGGCGACGGCGAGATCCTTGGCATTGTGGAATTTGCGCCACTCGCGGGCATCCACGAACGTCTGGATCTCAGCGGTGAGTTCGGCAATGGAATCGCTCATGGCGGGGTTTTAATCAGGGAGGGGGACATCGGCGAGGATTTACAGACCCCCATTCAATGAAAAAGCCGCCTGTGGGTTAGCACAGGCGGCTTGGTGAATTTGCTTGATGAGAAATTACTCTCCAGCCACTTCGACCACTTCTTCAGCGGCCTTTTTCTTGGCTGCCTTCTTCGCTGGCTTGGCGGCGGGAGCAGGCTCCTCGGCCACGGCGACTTCCGCCACCGGCTCTTCGCTGGCAGGTGCGTCAACCCACTCGATGATCGCCATCGGTGCGGAGTCGCTCATGCGGGCGCCGAGCTTGGTGATGCGGCAGTAACCACCCTGGCGGTCCTTCGAGGCCGGTGCGGTCTCGGAGAAAAGCTTCTGAACGGTTTCCTTCTGACGAAGGAAGGCGATCGCGAGGCGGCGGGAGTGAAGATCGTCGCGCTTGGCGAGGGTGATCAACTTTTCCGCGACCGGGCGGAGTGCCTTGGCCTTGCCGAGCGTGGTCTTGATGCGGCCGTGCTCGATCAGGTTGCATGCCAGGTTGGCAAGGAGGGCGCGGCGCTGCGAGGCGTTGCGCTTGAGTTTGACTGTTTTGCTGCGATGTCTCATCGGATTGCTTCCGTTTCTATTTAAATGTTAGTCGTCGAGGTTCTGAGCGATCAGATCGGCAAGGCCGACCGGCGCTTCGTCTTCAGCACCGAGGCGCGGGCCACGGGATGCTGCTGCTGGTCCGGAAAGCAATGAGGCTTCGAAGGACATGCCGAGACCAAGTCCGAGCTCGACGAGCTTGTCCTTGATTTCGTTGAGGGATTTTTTGCCGAAGTTGCGATACTTCAGCATTTCTGCTTCCGATTTCATCGCGAGCTGGCCCACCGAGGTGATGTTCGCGTTGTTGAGGCAGTTGGCGGCACGGACCGAGAGTTCGATTTCGTTGACCGACATGTTGAGAAGCTTCTTGAGAGCGGCGTTCTCTTCGCTGGACTCGGCCGGTGCTTCTTCGAAGTCCACGGCGTTCTCGTCGTAGTTGACGAAGACGTCGAGGTGGTGACGGAGAATGGCGGAAGCCTGAAGGAGCGCGTCCTGCGGGGTGATGCGGCCGTCGGTCCAGATGTCGAGGATCAGCTTGTCGAAATCGGTCATCTGACCGACCCGGGTCGTTTCCACGGAATACTTGACGCGGGTGACAGGCGAGAAGATCGAGTCGATGGCGATGACGCCGATCGGTTGGTCCTTGCGCTTGTTTTCGTCGCCGGTGGAGAAACCGCGTCCGACGCGGACTTCGAATTCGCAGTCGAACTTCACCTTCTTGTCGAGGGTGCAGATGACCTGGTCCTTGTTGACCACGTCGTAGATGTGGTCGGCCATGATGTCACCGGCGGTGACGACGCCTTCTTTCTCCACTTTGATGGTGAGGATGCGCGGATCCTTCTCATTGTGGGAGAATTTCACCTTTTTCAGGTTGAGGACGATGTCGGTGACATCCTCCACCACGCCTGGAAGGCTGGAAAATTCGTGCTGCACGCCCGCGATGCGGACGGAAGTGATGGACGCGCCCTCTAGCGAAGAGAGGAGAACGCGGCGCAGGGAGTTGCCGATCGTGTGGCCGTATCCGCGCTCGAATGGCTCGGCGCTGAACTGGGCGTAGGTATCGGTGGCGGTGTCCTCGTTGCGGACGAGGCGGTTAGGGAGCTCGAAACGAGCGAGTTTGACTGCTGACATGTTATTTTTGGTTGCCGGGTTACCCTCATGCGGGCGGAAAACTTCGGTGAAAAAGCGCTCCTGAGGACCGACGGCTTGGTGCGATTGCCCGCGGGGGCGTGACTAAATGCCGACCCGGGCGGCTTGCAAAGCATTTTTTTCCGACTTTTTTCACGAAAAAGTTACCATTTCGGCACTATTTTCGAAAAATTGGCTAGATTTTCTATCAGGCCCCGTGCAGAGTTTCCCCGCAATCCACCAATAACACTATGAAATCAAAACGTAATCTGACCCGATTCACCTACGAAAGCGCAGCCTTCGAAGGATGGCGCCTGTGCATCAGCCGTGCCGGCACGACCTTCACCAAGTACTTCCCTGACAAGAAGTTCGGCGGTGGCAAGAAGTCGCTGGCTGCTGCTGAAAAGGTGTTGGCAGAACTGAAAACCCTGATCGAAGGCTCCAAGCGCGTTGACGGCAAGTTGAGCGCCACCACCATCAAGAAGGGCGAGAAGCTTCTGGCCGAGTCCTGAAATCCAAAAGATGGGGCTTTCTGGGGTTGCGCGGTTTCCCCAGCGCGACAAATTCGGCCCATGCCGGACCAGAAAGCCTCCATCATTCATTGGTTTCGCCGTGATCTGCGGATCGCGGACAATACGGCACTCAGCAGCGCCACGAAAAAAGGGATCCCGGTAGTCCCTGTATATATACTGAGCGATTGGCGGGACGCCCATTCCTGGACAGGCCCGAATCGACAACATTTCCTTTGCGGATCGCTGGAATCGCTGGCGAAGAACCTCGAAATCCTCGAAGGCCGCCTCATCATCCGCCAAGGACCGGCGGTTTCCGAGCTGCGGAAGCTCATCACCGAGAGCCACGCGGTGGCCCTCCATTTCAACGCGGATCCCGACCCTTTCGGAAAATCCGTGGAAAAAGCGGTTTTCCAGCTTTGCGACGAGCTCGGGGTGGAATGCCACGCCCATGCTGACGCCGTCTTGCATGCTCCGGATGAGGTTCTGACCCAGAGCGACATGCCGTATCGGGTATTCACCCCATACAGCCGGAACTGGCTCACCCTGCCAAAACCGTCGCCGCTCGCGAAACCCTCGTCACTCCGGACTCCCGCGCACCTCAAGTCCCTGCCTCTCCCCACGGTCGAAGTCTGGGGGTGGGAAATCCCGACGGCTGAAATCGTCCTCCCCGGCGAACGCTCCGCCCGCGAACGGTTGAAAAACGCCGTCGCCGGAAAAATCCAGGCCTACGCCGCGAAACGCGATTTCCCGGCAGCAGGGGGCACTTCACGGATTTCCCAGGATTTGCGCCATGGCCTCGTTTCCATCCGCACGGTCCATGCGGAATGCGTGAAAGCCCAAGTGTCCGCCGATGCCACAGGAAAAGCCGGGATCGACGTGTTCATCAAGGAACTGGCATGGCGGGAGTTCTATTTCGCCATCCTCCACCATTTCCCGAACGTCCTCGACGAGGAATTCAACGCCGACTGGCGCGGACTGGCTTGGGACGAACCGGGAGAACGTTTCGAGGCATGGAAACAAGGCCGCACCGGTTTCCCCATCGTCGATGCCGGGATGCGCGAACTCGCCGCCACCGGATTCATGCACAACCGGGTCCGGATGATCACCGCAATGTTTCTTACCAAGGATCTGCACATCGATTGGAAACAGGGCGAATCCTGGTTCATGCAACACCTCGTGGACGGCGAAATCGCCTCGAACAACGGTGGCTGGCAATGGTCGGCCGGCACCGGCGCGGACGCGGCTCCCTATTTCCGCATCCAAAACCCGTGGTCCCAAACCTCCAAATTCGACCCCGATGGTATTTATATAAGGCGGTGGATTCCCGAGCTCGCGAAAGTGCATCCTTCCCGCTTCCTGGAACCGCCGAAAGACGGACAACCGCTCGCCCCCGGATATCCCCTGCCCTGTGTGGATCACAAAACCGAACGCGAACGCACGCTGGCGATTTTCAAACGCCACCGCGAAGGCAAACACTGATGCCGCTCAGTTTCCTGACGACTGCTTCATCAGCCGTGCAGCGATTTCCTTGAGATCCTCCACAGGAATCGCAAAACTCTCCGCCCGATTCGCCCGGGCGATGTTCATTCCGATGCAGCGCCCGTCCAAATCCAGCAGCGGCCCGCCCTGGATCGACCTGCTGCCGAGAATGTCATGCTGGATCACCCTCGGAAATCCACTGCGCCTTGGAGAAAAGTCACCGCTCATCTGGTCGTTGCGGTTCATCTGGTCGGTGAACATCTCACCACGGGCCGCGAGTCGCACATCCACCGTCGTTTCCTCCTCCTTCCGGCGATAGGTCACCTTCACGGTGCTGCCCGCCTTGCGATCTTTGAGTACCTCGGCCACCTCCTCGATCTTCTTCATCTTCCTGCCTTCGATCGAAAGAATGACATCCCCCTTCTGCAATCCCGCGTCCTTGGCCCCGCTCTTGTCGTTCACGTCATCGATTTCGAGCACCTTCGATTTCGCATTCAAAATGACCCCCAGAGCCGCGCCGCCGGATGCCGGGATCTCACGGATCTTCGCGCTGATGATTCCGGCCAACAAGCGCCTCGACGTGCGGGTCGTCGCCCCGTTCGCCACCACCCAGGCCCCCTGTGACACCGCACTCGTCGGAGCGTAGTTCACCGGCACCAATCCGCTCGCCTCGACCTTTAGGAGCGCCACATCCCAGGTGGGATCGATCATCACCACCTTCACATCTTGGTAATTGGTCTGATCCACCGTCAGCGACAGCCCCGCCTTGTCCAGCACCTCGCTGGCCTTGGTCAGAATGTGCCCGTCCGGAGAAATCACCACGCCATAGCCGATTTCCTTGCGACCTTCGAGAATCACCGCACTTGACGTTTGCAGCACCTGGCGTCCGGACTCGAACGCCGCGATCACCGTGGCCCCCGTCGTCCGGAATGTGGATTCCAAACTCTGCTGTCCCGCGGACGGAAGCAGCAGCCCGAGGGTGACCAATGCGAAAATCCGGTTAACGCTCACCGAGTTCGAGGGTAAAGGTTTTCGGTTTTCCATCGCGTTCTGTTTCCAGCGTCAGCTCGTCACCGGCCGACATTTCCTTGAGAAGCTCCTGCATCTGTTCGCGTGTTTCCAAAGCGGTGGCATTCAGCTTCAGCAAAACATCGCCGTCCTTGATCCCCGCCGCTTCGGCCGGGCTTTTGCTGCCGACTTTCGTCACCCGCAGACCGCCCTTGGTTCGCGCCTCGGTGGCGAGTCCGAGGAAGCCGTTGCCTTTCTCCGGCTTCTGCGCATACGGCCCTTCGCCGATGAATTCGGATTTCATCATGCCATCCCAGTTCGCCATATATTCCGTCATGGGCACGTGCATGTTCACCTGAAGCTGCTGCCCGACCCGCGAATGGATTCCGATGAGTTTTCCCGTCATGTCGAACAAGGGCCCGCCCGAATCTCCACCGATGAGCATGCAGTCGGATTGAAACGTCGAGTTCGCGATGCGCACCAGCCGTCCCAACCGCACGACCGATCCTCTCTCCTTGTCAAAACCGCCGGAATGCCCGAGCGAGAAAACCCAGTCTCCCAGCCGTGTCGTCTGCTCGCGGTCCATTTCCACAAAGGGGTACGTTCCTTTTTCCGTGATCCGGATCATCGCCGCATCCTTGTCCGCCACCAACCCGAGCGTTTCCGCCTTCAACCGCGTCCCATCCTCGAGGATGACCGTCACCTTTTTCTTCACCCCGGTCGCCACGTGGGCCGCCGTAAGGATGAGTCCGTCAGGAGAAACGATCACGCCGCTGCCCGATCCGTCCTTGATCTCGATGCACACCGTCGCCGCGCGCGCCTTCGGCAGCGCCTCCGCCACGGATTTCTGAATCGCTTCAAGATCCTTCCGGTTTTCCGGAGCCTTCAGGTCATTGACATACAAACGCCCGTCCTCGGCAAAGGCGCTCCACGGGAGCAGCGCCAGCATGGAAAAAATCAGTGGGAACTTCATCACGTTGGATTAGCGGCAAGCTACCGGCATCCTGTCCGCGCCGCAACTCAAGCCTGCTCAACCTTGCGAAATAGTCCGAGCCATTCCCGCTCCTCCCGGCCCGGGAACGCTCCGTGCGGCACCCAGCCGTTCACCCGTCTGAACCAAGGGTGAAACCACGCATCCAGCTCATCCACCGTCACCCCGAACGGCGGTCCGGAGGCCTCTTCGCCGGGATCGAACGGATTCAGGAAAAACACCCCGGCCAGCAACCCGTCATCCGGCAGGCAGCCGGCCACCGCCTCGGCATAACGACCGCGGTCGGCGGGATCAATCGCACAAAAAAAAGTATGCTCCCACACGGCGGAAAACTCACGTCCCTCGCGCCAGGCAGGGTCCAGGAAATCCCCTTGTTCGTACGTTTCCTCACCGGTTTTGGAAAATTCCCGCGCCAGCTCCAGCGCGGTGGGAGAGATGTCCACCCCCACCACCGGGAGGCCGAGTGCGGACAACACGCGCACATCGTGACCCAGGCCGCAGCCAGGCACCAGAACCGGACCTTTCCCCCACTCCTCCAGTTCCAACTCGTCAAGCAACTCGGTCAGCGGCGGGGCCCCCTGACCTTTTTCCCACGGGATATCTCCCGCCTGATAACGATCTTCCCAATCCGTCATGACCCAGACAATCGACCACCTTCATTCCGGTTGCAAGCTCTCCTGCATCATGTCCGGATTCCCTCATTCCGGAGGGGAATCGCAGCCTCATGCCGCACCGGCGAGCAAGGCTTCCGTATGGAACAGGTCTTCCGGCATGTGATCCACCGACTCGATGATCCAATCCGGCCGGTAGGCGTAGTGATGGAGCTGGTCGATCTTCGTATGCCCGCTGAGGACCAGCACCGTCTTGTAGCCCATGCCGACTCCGCCAAGAATGTCCGTTTCCATCGTATCCCCCACCATGATGGTGCCGCTGGAACGGACTCCGAGCTCATCCTGCGCCATCCGCATCATGACCCCGCTGGGCTTGCCGACCGAGAACGCCTCGCGGCCGGTCGCCTTCTCCAACATCGCCACGATCGCGCCGCAGCCCGGACGCGTGCCGGCGTCGGTCGGGCAGGTGGCGTCCGGATTGGTGGCGATGAGGCGGGCGCCTTTCTCGATCAGCCGCAGGGCGCGCTCGATCATTTCGAAATTGAACGAACGCCCTTCTCCGACAACGACATAGTCCGCATCGTCATCGACCACGGTGACACCATTGTGATGGAGCGCCGCAGCCAGACCGTTCTCTCCGATGACGTAGGCGGTCGCTCCGGGCTTCTGCTTCGCGAGGAAGCGGGCCGTCGCCATCGCACAGGTGAAGACGTCGTCCGCTTCCGCCTCAAGACCGAGACGGCAGAGCTTGAGGGCCACGTCGCGGCGGGTCCGCTGGGAATTGTTAGTCAAAAAGCGGAATGGGATTCCCTCTTTCCGCAGGCGTGCGACGAAGCGGTCCGCACCCGGGATCAGCTGGTTCCCGCGATAAATGACACCATCCATATCCAACAAAAAACCGATTGTTTTCATGCACACCGATAAGCGGATCCCATACCACATTCGGGTGATGCCATGATCTATCAAAGATGCGGCCGGAGCAGGACCGCGCAAGACGCTAAAAGTCCAATAGGTTGGAAAGGTGAAATATTTTCACATTCCGGCGGCGGAAGCCGCTCCCGGGCGGTATTGCGATGAGATCAGCTCATTTCCCGGAGAAGAACGCATGAACGGACGCCGGAGACACATCCCGCCGCCACCGGCGGACATCCCTCATTCCCCTGACTGCCTTTCATCCGGCTAACATTCATGTCGCCTTCGTCATGTGGCGGCTTCGTCACACGGGAAAATCTATAGTGTTAGCTTCATCTGATGGATCCATGGATTTGAAGATTCACTCATATCATCGTCCGGCATGCGGATTCACGAGGAATCGCTGGATTATATGTCATATGAAACGGCCCACCAAACATGACACGGAATCCGTGCTTCAAACACAACCTTTTTCTCCAACGGAACAACGGCCAGAACAATCGTTAGAACACGGAGCGCGGCACCACAGCCCGCCCGTCGTCAGGCGCGGCGGAGGTAATCCGGCACCTGATCCCGCTGCGAGGCGGGAGGCACCGCGGCGCTGGCGAAGGAGATGACCGCGCCGACTCCGGCGGCGTGCGAGCCGCCGAGGCGGGGCTCCACTTCAAACTCGGGGAAACGATAACGGGCGCGCAGGCGCAGCCAGTGGTTGAAACCGAACGCGCTGAACAGAGCCCCGAGCACCAGCATCGCCGGAGTGGCGGCCTGGCGGAGGATTTCCTGCAGCCACGCCAAGCGCGCGGATTTCGCGGTGATCCGGCTCTTCTCCACCACGGGGCCGGCCACCGGAAGCGATTTTCCGGCGGCGGATTCTCCGGTCAGCATCCGTTCCATCCAGTAGATCCGGATCGACATCTGGACGAGAAACTTCTCGATCTGCTCGGACGGATTCGTCCGCTCGAAGGCCTGCATGATGGAGCTTTCCAGCGCACGATGCTGCTCTGAAGCGGAGATGGAGCCGGTGAGCGACGGGCTGAGATACACGACGGACCGTTGCGGGGCTCCGAGGTAGTAATAGACGATCGCGGCGGGGCGTCCGTCGGAAAAGCAGCGCTCGATCATTTCCTCCTCACGGACCTCGCTGGGAATTTCCTGATTTCCACCGAGGACATAGACGTAGAGGTCGATCGCGGAGTCGCTGGCGTGATAGTTCAGAAATCCGAGCCGGTCGCGGTAGTCGGACGGACTGAGAAGACCTTGCGGATCGATGAGGAAGCTTTTGGGACGCTCGGCGAAATAGTCGGGAAGGAATTTCTCCGGAACCTCCGGAAACAGCGTCAGGTCGCCGGCGATCTCCTCCGCCGTCGGCAGCTCGACCGCGAGAGGCTCGGCGGCGGGTGGATTCACGGATTCATCCGGGACGGGATCATTGGTCAGGAGCATCGCGCCGGGCACCCAGCCGGTGGCTTCGAGCTCGGTCCGTTCCTTGCCATTCCAAACGGGAAGCGCCGGTTCATCGAAGCCATGCGCGGTGGCGATGAGGAACGCGGTGGCGGCGGGAAGATATTTCACCGGGGCACCTCCGTGACGCCTTCTTCAGATACGCCCGGACGATGGCCCGCCCGGATGCGGCGGACCAGATCCCCCATCTTCGCGGGGAGCACCACCTTGCGCTCGAAGTGCTCCGGATCCCGGCGCGCCTGGCGGCTGCGTTTCCTCAGGACGGTGTCGAGGTGGTTGAGGGCCCTCACAATTCCGTCCGCGTAGCGACCTTCCAACCAGTAGGCGTGGGCCCGGGAAAGGCAGTCGAAGGTGTCCGATTCTTCAAGAAACGGATCGAGCAGGTAGCCGAACACCATGCCCGCCGCCTTGGACTCGGGATCAATGGTGATCAGGATGCCGGCCTCGTTCGGCTTCTGCAGCGGAACGTCCTCGAACGCCGAGCGGTTCAGGAGCCAGAATCCGAACTGCCGGATGTTCGAAACCTCACCCAGCGAGCCGGTGTAGATCGCGACAAAGACCTGCGGGAACCGGCGTGTGATCCGCTCCATCGCCGCCTCCACCCGCGGCCGGTCGCCACGACGGAGGATGCCGGCGCTGTCGGTGAGACAGCGGATCCGCACCTCGTCCTCGCCGAAGCAGGCGTCCGCATCCGCCAGCGTGAATCCGCAATGCGGGCACGAGGTCGCCGCTCGGTGGATTCGCTGGACACAACGGGGGCACTTCATGATTGCAAAGACGCATTCTTCTACGGGAACCCCCGTAGTTCGTCAAAGCGAATCATCAGGAACAACTGAATAAATCCCCTCACCGCCGGGCGGCCCGGATGCGGAAAAACTGATGTTCCCCCACCCCGGGCGGCGGCGAATAGGTCACCGTCACCGTCTCGTAATCCGTGCCCGCAACGGGAACGGAGGAGGACGAGGTGATGTTAGGCGTGGCGTCCGTCCAGCCGAGGAGGTCATCCGACACCATCACCGTGTAGTCCGCGGCGGACTTGTCCTTGCGGGCGACATAGCTGAGCACCACGGGGCCTGCGGGTGAGGCGCGGGAAACGGGCACCCTGACGAAGTCGTGGACCTGAGGATTCACGCCGTAGGCGAACTCACCGAAATTGGTGATGCCATCCCGGTCGGAATCCAGACCCGCCGTTCCATCGCCCTGAAGGTGATAGATGCCCGGAAACCACGCCTTGGTCCAGTCGTCGTAAGCCGTGGAAGCGGCGACCAGAGTGGGCTCCGGCGGCGGCGGCGGCCCGGCAAGCAGCGCGGTCACCTCCGACGGAGCCAGAACCCTGTTGTAGATCTGGATTTCATCCAAACCACCGACATAGCTGGCGGCGGGTGTGCCGGGATATGACCCGATGGAGATGACGGGATTCGAGGTCAGGGTCGTGGTGCTGCCCGTGCCGGTCCTGTCCAAGGTGCCGTTGATGTAGATCTTCACCTCTCCGGTGGTTTTCGCCCGGGTCACGACGATGTGATTCCACTCGCCATTGTTCACCGGGGTCGTCCCGTGATTCTGGATGGCGACCGTGGCGGTGCTCACCCCGGTCATGACGGTGATGCGGTTTCTCGAACCCGAAGCGCTGGAGGAACGGGTGCCGGCAATGATGAAATCCGAGGCGTTGCCCGGCGTATCGCAGAAGAACAAGGAAGCGCCTAGATATCCGAATTCGGTCCTCGGAAAGATCTGGGTCGTTTTCATCCAGAAGGAGAACGAAAAATCGTCGCCGACCACGTTCGGGATCTCCACCCGATTGGAGTTGTTGAAGGTCAGGGCTGCGCCGAAATTACCGGCACTCCAAACCGGAAGTGTGGCTCCCACCAGTGTGCCGTGATAGCCGCCCGCCACCGAGGTGTCCTTCGCCACGGATCCCGTGCCATCATCCAACCGGTACCAGGCGAGAAGGCCGGCAGGGTCGGCCCCCGCTGGCTCAACGACGGTTTGCGAATAGGTGGACGAAACGTAATTACCCGCATTTCCGGCATTTTTCGCCGCACCCTCGGGCAGGGTGATCTTCACCAGATCCACGTTGCTGGTATTCACCGACAAGACATAGTCCGCGCCACTGCCGGTCAGCCCGGCAGCGGTGCCGCCGAGAATATCGAAGTCATCCACGGTGAGCCCGGTGACTTCCTGGGTGAAATGCACGTTCACGAGGAAAAGTCCTGCGGTCGTGGTGGCTGGACCGCTCAGGGTCACCAATGGCCCGGTGCCGAGGCTGTGGATCCAGTCGGTGAAAAGCTGGAGCGCGGGCTGATCCACGATGTGTTTCGCGATGGGCGGCATCTTGATTTCCGCGGTCGATGCGAGACGGCGGAGCATGATGGAGCGGTCGGGATCACCGGGGCGGATCACCCGGTTGAGATCGTCTCCGTAAGTGGTCTCGATTTCTCCATAAATCAGTCCTTGTTGTGCGAGCGGAGTGGTCAGACGCGCGTCGAAGAAGGCGCGGACTCCGCCAGGCTGGTGGCATTGGGAGCAGTTGGAGTCGATGTAAGAGCGGACGCGGTCGGTGAGGCTGGCCGTGGTTTCGGCAACGTTGTGGCTCTTGAGCATCCACGGCACGAGGTCCGCGCGGTAGGAGTTGTCGAACCAGCCGAGCGCGCCGAGAGTTTCCAACTGATTGGCGGTCCTGCCGGTGAGCGGATAGGTCATGTCGCCGTTGAGCTGCTGGGTTTTCACTCCCAGCACGTGGTCCGCGTTGCCATTGTGGCAGAACCGGCAGTCGCTTCTTCCCGGATAGGTCCAGGTTTCCTGCCGGACGCCTCCGCCGATGGTGGCGATGTCGATCTGTTCGTCGAGACCCGCCGGCATGAGTTCGGCGTCGCTCTGATCGGCGCGCCACTTGTAGGTGAAGCCGAAGGGCTCTCCCGTGGTGGGCATCACGATGAAGCGTGTTTCGAGCCGGCGGAGGACCGAAGGATTCGCGTCATCCACCGGGAGTTCGAAATGCTTGATGAAAACGGTTCCGGTCGGAAACTCCCAATTCCCTTCCGGCTGGAAGGCGATCTTCTCCGACGGCGCATCATGCACACCGTCGTTGGGCAGCGCGATCCAACGTTTCTTGGCCGCGCGGTCCGACCACAGCGGGGCATTCACCGTATAGGGCACGACTCCCGATCCCGGAGTCAGGGTGGCGAGATCGGCAAACGCGCCGGTTTGCGACAGCAACGGCGGCGGATCCACCGGCGGGATGGTCGGGATGACCGGTTGCGTGCCATAGAGAAACTTGGACGAGGGAAGCGCCGAATCGGTGATCCTCACTTCGTCGAAATCCGTGTCAGCCACCCAGTCCGCCGCATTTCCGGCATAAAACCCCCGCCCTACCGACCAAACCCCGGCTTGAAGATTTCCCACATAGCCGGTCGCCTGGGCGATCTGGGTGTAAGAGGAAGTCGCCGTATCATAACGGAACACCGTGAGAGTTCCGGCGGCAGTGTCCCCGACAATGGAAAGATGGTACCAGGCATTCTCCACGAACGATGCCAGCGGCAGCACCTTGAGAGGAACGGTTGTCCACGTGCTGGTCGCCGGGTTCAAGGTTCTGACGTTGAGATACAGGTCACCGCTGTTCAGCGGAAACGTCGTTGCTCCCGCATCGTTGCGTCCCCAGCGCATGAGCCGGAACGGCTGGAGCGCCACTCCATCCTCGCCATCCGCCGGCGGCGTGGTGCCCGTCTGGCCGTCCAGCCCGACGAAGCATTGGTAACCGTCGGCGAGCGATCCCGCCGCAGGCTTGAAACTCAGTTCGATGGTGAAGTCGTTGATGACCCCCAGCTTCGACTCGGTGTGAAGATCTCCAGGCTGGTTGCCCGGCCAGCCGTCTGCGTCCGCCGCCGCCATCCGCACGCCGCGGGTGTTGGCGGGAAATCCGGTGGGACTCACACCGGTGCCTGCGTTGTAGGCCACATTCGCGCTGGCCACCCCTTCGTTGTCATTGGCGAGCATCCTCACCCCACCGGCAACGCTGTTCTCGGTCGCGTTGTCCGGATTGTCAGAAACATATCCGGACGTATTGCCAGCCGCCTGGTCTTCGAAACGGAACCAGCCGGAGCGGGTCGTCGCGGCGGGGGCGGTGGACAGCTTGAAATAACGCCCGCGGGTGCCGGTGCCGTTGATTTTCACGAAAATCGGCTCACCCGACTGATCCCACCCGATGGTGGAGGTCCCGCTGTAGACGCTGCCGCTGGGCATGTCGGTGAGAAGATCGTTGGTGGCGGTGGCGCCGTCGTAGGTGTGGGCGCGGATGTGGCCGGTGACGTTGTCCACTGTGAGGAATTTCCCCACCAATGTCGGATGAGCCGCCCCTCGATAGACGAACCCGCCGACGATGCAGGCATCGGTGGCATGGCTGGCGTCCCAGATCGGTTCGGTGAGATTCCCGATGATGGGACTCGGCACCACCGGAGGCTGCGGGCCTGTCGGACGGGCGATGCTTCCCTCGCGGAAGGGCCAGCCGAAATTCGCTCCCGCAGTGATGATGTCGAGTTCCTCCCGGGAGTCCTGGCCACTCTCCGCCAGCCATAGCAGACCGGAAACGCTGTCGTAGGAAATGCGATAGGGCTGGCGCACCCCGATGGAGTAGAACTCCTCCAGATTTCCACCTGCCTCGTCGACGAAAGGGTTGGTGTCCGGAATGGTGTAATTCGCAGTGAAGCTGTCCGGCCATGCCGCCGGCGTCGCAGGATGACGCAACGGCTGCCGGCGGATCGGATGGCTGCCTGGCTTCTGGTCCACATCGATCCTCAAAATCCCGGAAAACAACCGGTCGTTGATTTTCTGACCGTCATTGAATTGGTCGTTCGATCCCCCTTCGTCGCCGGTGGCCACATAGAGATAGCCGTTCGGACCGAAAGCCATGCAGCCGCTGTCGTGCCACTGCTGCTGGTCATATTGCTGGATGAGAATCTGCTCGCTCGCCGGATCGGCGGTGGGTTGGCCGGATCCGTCGGTCGTCACGGTGAACCTGGCCAGACGCCAGTAGGACTCGTTGCCATTTCCTCCCGCAGGCTTCCACTTGTAGGTGATGTAGACGTAGTTCCGGTTCGGCGATCCCACCTGGCCGAACTCCGGGTGAAACACGATCCAGGTCATCCCGCAATCGCTGTTGGTGAAGACCACGCTGCTGAGATCGAGAAACAGGTGGGTCGTGTTGGCGGCGGGATCGTTGTCGAAAGTGAAGATCCGTCCTTCCTTGGCGACGCAGATCAGCTTGTTGGTGCCGGGATACGGCACGATGCACATCGGCAGGTTGATGTTGATGCTGTTATAGGTTTCCAGCACCGTCCATTCGCTGGCACCGGTCGGTTCCACATGGGGAAACACATTGTTCAGAAAAGGCCCCACCGCGGCGGGAGCATTCAGGCCGGGAGTCCCCGCGCCCACGGTCCCGGAAAGCCACAGTCCCGCTCCGAGCGCTGCCGAACAAAAACTCAAACGGGCGCATGCCCTTCTGACACGTGAAGACGGATTCATTTCAAATGGGTTTGGCAAGCGATGGGCCGCTTGATTGGAATGGACGGTTGAATCCAAACACGGTGTAAATACACCATCTTTCAGAAAAGCCTACCCCCCCATTGGGGGGCCGCGACGGTTACAAACTCCGGGGATTTTTCAAGGCAGGCAATTGAGCCGTTTCCCCTAGCGTGCGGACCAGCCCCCATCACCCCTCGAAAAACAGCCGCTTTCACGTCACGACCACCATGCAACCTCCGCCACTCGACAAGACCATCCCGTTTCCCCTCCCGAAGTTGAAATTCCCGATCAAATGGATCGCCTTCGCTCCGCTCGCTGCCTTTCTGGTGTTCGGGATTTTCTCCTCTTATTACACCGTGAGCCCCGAATCCGAAGCGGTGGTCCAGCGATTCGGACGGTTCCAGGAAATCGCCAAGCCCGGCCTGCATTTCAAGCTGCCGTATGGTATCGACACCGCCACCATCGTACCGGTTCGCCGCCAGTTGAAACTCGAATTCGGATTCAACACCAGCGGTGCCAGCAACGCGGACCAAACCAGCGTGTCTCCGGAAAAAGAACGCGACATGGTCACCGGCGACCTCAACGCCGCCCAAGTGGAGTGGATCCTCCAATACAGCATTTCGTCACCGCAGAAATACCTTTTCACGGTTCACAATCCCGGTTCCACCCTGCGGGCCATGACCGAGGGGGTGATGAGCGAGGTGGTGGGTGACAGGACCGTGGATGAAGTCCTGACCATCGGCCGGACCGAAATCGAGACCGAGGCCCTGATCCGTCTCAAGAGCGTGTTGGAGAAGCTCGATATGGGAATCACCGCCGAGCAGATCCAACTCAAGAACGTGCATCCGCCCGGTCCCGTGCAACGCTCCTTCGATGAGGTGAACCGCGCCCAACAGGAACGCGAGCAGATGATCAACGAAGCCAACGGCGAATACAACCGGGTGATCCCGAAAGCAAAAGGCCTCGCCGACCAGCGCATCTCAGGAGCCGAGGGATTCGCCGTCCAGCGCATCAACGAGGCGGAGGGCGATGTCGCCCGCTTCAAGGAACTCCTCACCCAATACGACAAGGCTCCGGCCATTACCAAACAACGCCTCTATTTGGAAACCATGAACGAAGTGCTGCCCAAACTCGGCTCGAAAATCATCCTCGACGAGGACGCAAAACAATTCCTCCCGCTCCTGAATCTCAAGTGATCGGAGCCTGCCTGTTCTCCAAAACCTTCCCTATCATGAAAATCATTTCCACTCTCATCGTCCTGCTTCTGGCGATCGTCTTCATATCCAGCAGCGTCTACACCGTGGACCAGACGGAGCAGGTCTTCGTCACCGAATTCGGCAAGCCTGTCGGCAATCCCATCAACGCGGATCCGGCCAACAACGAAGCAGGTCTGCATTTCAAAAAGCCCTTCATCCAGCAGGTCAACCGCATCGAGAAACGCATTCTCGAATGGGACGGTCCCGCCACGGAAATGCCGACCCGCGACAAGCTCTACATCACCGTGGACAACTTCGCCCGCTGGCGTATCTCGGATCCCAAAACCTATTTTGAGAAACTCCGCGACGAACGCAGCGCGCTTTCCCGGCTGGACGACATCATCGGCAGCGAGACCCGCAACGTCATCGCCTCGCACGATCTCATCGAGGTCATCCGCAGCACCAAGGACCGCAGGCCCGTCCGCGACGCGGTTCTCGCGGAAGCGAACCCGAGCATGAACACCCTCCCCCCCATCCAGTCCGGGCGCAACGTTCTCGATCTCCAGATCCTCGCCGCGGCCCAGCCGAAAGTCAGGTCATGGGGCATCGAGCTGCTCGACATCCGCTTCAAGCGCATCAACTACAAGCCCGGTGTGATCGACAAGATCTACGCCCGCATGGCATCCGAGCGCCAGCAGATCGCCGACCGCTTCCGCTCGGAAGGAGCCGGAGAAGCCGCGAAGATCATCGGCCGCAAGGAGCGTGATCTGCTTTCCATCCAGTCCGAAGCCTACCGCAAGGAGCAGGAGATCAAGGGCAAGGCCGACGCGCGGGCGACCGGCATCTATGCCCTCGCCTACAATTCCAGCCCATCCGCCGCGGACTTCTATCAATTCGTCAAGACCCTCGACACCTATCAGAAAACCCTTGGCAAGGACACCACCACCATCTTCACTTCGGACAGCGATCTCTTCCGCCTCTTCAAGCACATCGAAGTTCCGAAAGCCCCGTGAACGCAACCCCTCCGCCACTGCCCCATCCACCGCCTCCCGGATGGTGGGCGCGCCATTGGAAATGGTGCGTGCCTGTCATGGCGGTCGGCATGCTCGGTTTTTTCGCGGGTTTCATCTTTCTGATCTTCACCGGCGTTTTCGGGCTGATGAAATCCAGCGAACCTTACCAAGAAGCCGTCGCCCGGGCCAAAAACAACCCGCAGGTCCGAACCGGGCTGGGCACGCCCGTCACCGAAGGCTTCATGATGTCCGGCAACATCAGCACCTCGGGGGCATCGGGTGCCGCCTTGTTGGACATCCCGCTCTCAGGCCCGAAAGGCGAAGCCCGCCTCTACGTCGAGGCGAAAAAATCCTCGGGCGCATGGACCTACACGACCATGGAAGTCGCGATCCCCGGACAGCCCTCGCGGATCGACCTGAAGCCCTGATTTCGCGTCCAATCCGCTGATTTCCAGCCCGTCGCTTCTCCCTTGCCCATCCGCTCCCGGGACCTTAGTCTCCGCGCCCCTGCCGATGAGCACCAAACCTGTATTTCTCTACGACACGACCCTGCGCGATGGCACGCAGGGCGAAGGATTCCAATTGTCCGGACTCGACAAGCTGCGGATTGCCAAGCGTTTGGATGAATTCGGCATCGACTACATCGAAGGCGGCTGGCCGGGATCGAACCCGAAGGACATCGAATTCTTCCGCGAGGCCAAGAACCTCAAACTGAAGCACGCCAAGCTTGCCGCGTTCGGCTCCACGCGCCGCGCGGACACACCGGTTGAGGAAGATCCGCAGGTGCGTCTGCTGCTTGAAGCCGAGACGCCGGTCGTCACCATTTTCGGGAAAAGCTGGGAACTCCAGGTCACCGAAGTCCTGCGCACCACCGTCGAAGAAAACCAAGCGATGATCCGCGACACGGTCGCCCACCTGGTGAAGCACGGCCGCGAAGTGGTCTATGATGCCGAGCATTTTTTCGACGGTTACAAGGACTCGCCAGCCCACGCCCTCGCCACTTTGAAAGCCGCCGCCGAAGGTGGCGCCGCCTGCCTCGTCCTCTGCGACACGAACGGCGGCACGCTGCCTGACGAGATCATGGAAATCTGCGAGGCGGTGAAGAAGCACCTGCCGGAGACGCCGCTGGGCATCCACCCGCACAACGACTGTGAACTCGCCGTCGCCAACGCCATCGCCGCCGTCAAGGCGGGCGCGACCCAGGTCCAGGGCACCATCAACGGCTACGGCGAGCGCACCGGAAACTGCAACCTCACCTCCGTCATCCCCATCCTCCAGCTCAAGATGGACATGCCGGTGGTCCCGCATCTGGAGCAACTCCGCGAGCTCTCCTACTTCGTGGATGACGTTTCCAACAACCCGCACTTCGCGCGCGCGCCCTTCGTCGGCCGCACCGCCTTCGCTCACAAGGGCGGCATGCACGTCAACGCGGTGAAGAAACTCGCCCGCAGCTACGAGCACATCGTGCCCGCCAGCGTCGGCAACCAGCAGAACATCCTCGTTTCCGAACTCAGCGGCCAGGACAACATCCT
>JAZKCQ010000019.1:0-28728 GCA_040388015.1 Verrucomicrobiota bacterium
TGTAGCGGGGGCTGAGCGTCTGGTCATAATCGTAAACCAGCGCGATGGTGTTTTGAGGAGCGGCCATGGGTGTGTGAGGCAGGCAAACAACGGCAGGGCCGTGCGACAAGGTGGAAATCCCGCGGCCGGCCGATTCCCGGGAACCGTGGCGAACCCGGTGCGGAGGGATTCCGGGAAAGGATGTAGCGTTTTCCGTGCCGCATCCGGACCTCCGGCCGGGGCGGTCGGAATTCCGATCTCCGCTCCATCAGGCTGTAAGGGATTCACCCCGAACGATGACCCGAGAAACGCGCTTGCCCCCGGCGAACGGGGCGGAGAACCTGTTCTCCTTCACGTGAATCGCTTTCGACCTTATTACACATACCTGCGGGCTGTCCGATGGCAGTTCGGAATGGGGGTTCTGGCCGGCCTCGTTTATGCCATCGCCAGCGGTGCGGGGCTGCCGCTGATGAGCAAGGTGGTGTTTCCCATCTTGTTCCATGAAGACCCCACCAAGTCACCGAAGTGGTGGGTGGTGATGATTCAGGACAAGCTGCACCTGGGGGAACTGTCCCACGACCGGCTGCTGCTGATCACCTGTCTGTGGATTCCGGTGATTTTCTTCATCCGGGCGTGTGCCGGCTATGCCAACTCGATCCTGATCCAGTACTCCGGCCTGCGGGTGGTGGAGGCCATCCGCACGGACCTTTTCATCAAGCTGCAGTGCCTGCCGCTGTCGTTCTTCAAGAAGAACAAGTCGGGTGATCTGCTAGCCCGGCTGATGAGCGACACGGAGGTGCTGCGGCAGGTGATCGTGCAGAACTCCAGCGATCTGATCAAGCAGCCGGCGACGCTGCTTTCCGCGCTCGCCTTCCTCGGCTACCTCGCATTGCAGGATCGCAGCATCTTCGTGGCGCTCATCGCGCTGGTGACCGTGCCGATGTGCGTGATGGTCATCCGGATCGCCGGGAAGCGGCTGGTGGTCCGTGCGAGAAGTCTCCAACAACGCGGCGGCGATCTGACGGCGGCGCTTTCCGAGAGCCTGCAATCCCCGCTGGAGATCCGCGCATACAATCTGGAGGACCGCCAGGTAGGGATGTTCCGCCGCCGGGTCCGTGAAATGCTGAAACTGACGATGAAGGTGGCGAAGTACCGGCAGGCGATTTCCCCGTCGATCGAAGTGGTGGCGGCCATCGGATTCGCCTCGGCATTGTTTTTCGGCGCGCGCAACGGCATGAAGCTGGACGCGTTCATCACCCTGGGCATGGCGCTCTACATGTCCTACGAGCCGATCAAGAAATTGGGAATGGTCCATTCCCAGCTCAAGCAGGGCACCGCGGCGGCCGAGCGCATCGAGTTCATCCTCAACGAGCCGGAGGGACTGTCGGATCCGGCCGTGCCCCGGGCCTACACGCCTCCGCAGAAGGCGATCTGTTTTGAAAACCTGTCCTTCGCCTACGGCGAGGAACCGGTGCTGAGAGAGCTGGATCTGAGCATCCCCATCGGTCAGGTGGTCGCGCTCGTCGGCCCCAGCGGTGCCGGGAAATCGACCTTCGCGCACCTCATCCCGAGGTTCTACGATCCGCAGACCGGTGGCATCACCTTCGATGGCACGGACATCCGCGAATTTGCCAAGAAGGATCTGCGGGGATCCATCGCCGTCGTGCCGCAGATGCCGTCGCTGTTCCTCGGATCCATCGCAGAGAACATCCGGATCGGGCGTGAGGACGCCACCGACGAGGAGGTGCGGGAGGCCGCGCGGAAGGCGCACGCGCATGAGTTCATCACCAACCTGATCGGCGGGCAGGGCTACGAGACCCAGGTCGGCGAGCGCGGCGACCTTCTATCAGGCGGACAGCGCCAGCGCATCGCGATCGCCCGTGCCTTCCTCAAGGACGCGCCGATCCTGATCCTGGACGAGGCGACCAGCGCGCTGGACTCCGAGAGCGAGGCCATGGTCCAGCAGGCTCTGGCGGCATTGGTGAAGGGCCGCACGACCTTCATCATCGCCCACCGTTACAGCACCATCACCATCGCGGACCGGGTGCTGGTTTTCCAACACGGGCGCATCGTCGGGGATGGAAACCACGAGACGCTCCGCCAGACTGATCCGACCTATCAGTCGATGATCGGCAGCCAGTTCCTAGGCGCCGGCGCCTGACGGATCCGGGGCGAGGAAGGACTTCCGGCAGAGTTCGGCGTATTTCCCGCCCTGGGCGAGAAGTGCGGCATGGGTCCCTTGCTCGATGACGCGGCCCTTTTCCAACACATAGATGCGGTCGGCGTTCTGGATGGTCGAAAGCCGGTGCGCGATGACGAACGCCGTGCGGTTCTCCATCAGGCGGTCGAGCGCGTCCTGGATCTGGCGCTCGGTCTCGGAGTCCACGGAGGCGGTCGCTTCATCCAGCAGCAGGATGGGCGCGTTCTTGAGCAGGGCGCGGGCGATGGAAAGGCGCTGTTTCTCGCCACCGGAGAGTTTCACGCCGCGCTCGCCGACGTTGGTGTCGAGCTGTTCGGGGAGTCCCTTGACGAATCTGTCGGCGTGGGCGGCGTCGAGCGCGTTCCAGAGATCGGCGTCGGAGGCCCCGCGCTTGGCTAACAAAAGGTTCTCGCGCACGGTGCCGTTGAACAGGAACGGCTCCTGGGTCACATACGCCAGGCGGTCGCGCAGCGAGGATTTCGCCAGCGTCCCGATGTCGGCTCCGTCGATGGTGATCACGCCGGAAGTGGCTTCATAGAAGCGCGCGAGCAGGGACAGCACCGTGGTTTTCCCCGCTCCGGTCGAGCCGACGAGCGCGATGGTCTGGCCCGGCCGGGCGTCCAGTGTCACGGAATGCAGCGTCGGCTGCTCCTGATAGGAAAAGGAGACGTTCTCGAAATGCACGTGCCCGGCGATGGCGGCGGGAAGCTCCGCCCCGGTGGTGGAGTTCGGCTCCTCCTCGGAATCGAGGATCTCGAACACCCGGTCCGCCGCGGCACGGCCTGATAGGAGCATCTGGTTGAGCGAGTTCAGGCGGTCGATCGGTTCGTAGAACAGCGAGAGGAAGAGCAGGAACTTGGTGAAGTCGCCCATGGTCAGGGTGCCGCGCATGACCGCCGAGCCGCCGAAGGCGAGGACCAGCACGTAGCCGCTCATCCGCAGGAACGACATGCCCGGCGAGTAGAGCGCCCACCATTTCATCATCCGCAGCGAGGCGATCCGCAGCAGGTCGGAAAAGTGGTTGAAACGCCCGTGCTCGGCGGATTCCGCGGCGTAGGCCTTGATCTGGCGGACACCGGAGATGTTGTCATGCAGCAGGGCGTTCAGGTCCGACGCCGCATCGCGCTGGTTCCGGTAGCGGTCGCGCCCTTTCGTCGAGTAGATCCAGGCGCCGATGGCGAGAAACGGCACCGGCAGCGTGGCCCACGCGGCCACCGTCGGATTCAGATAGAACAGGAAGATGCCGATGCCGATGACCTGCAGCGCCGCGATCAGGCCCTGCTCGACGCCGTCGATCAGGACGCGCTCCATGTTGGTCACGTCCTCGACCACCCGGGTCATGATGTCGCCGGTCCGCCGGGTATCGAACCACTGGAGCGGCAGACGCTGGATTTTTTCGTAAAGATCCGAGCGGATGTCATAGATGACCTTTTGCTCGAAGATGTTGTTGATGAAGATCCGCAGCGAGTTCAGCCCGTCTTTTGCTAAAAATCCGAACAATGCGGTGAAAATCCAAAAAGAAAATTCATGATGCCGTGCCGGATTCGGGATGATCTTGTCGATCACGTAGCCGGTCGCATTGGGAAACACGAAAACCGCCAGGGTCATCCCCACGGCACACATAAGCTGAGCAGTTGCAAGGCCCGGGTAGTGGCGCAAGTACGAAAACACACGGAGGATCGACTTCATAAAGCGCGGAGAGCGATGTCCTCGTGTGGGTGCTTTGTAAAGCCAAGGTCGAGCGAAGTTTGAAAGTCTGTGAAATTTGGGATTGCGGAGGCCAATTCAGACTTCC
Source organism: Verrucomicrobiota bacterium (assembly GCA_040388015.1). Classification (GTDB taxonomy): domain Bacteria; phylum Verrucomicrobiota; class Verrucomicrobiia; order Verrucomicrobiales; family Akkermansiaceae; genus Luteolibacter. The sequence continues at coordinate 3,975 of JAZKCQ010000019.1, forward strand.
TAGTGTCCACCCACACACGGAATTCAAAGCTTACTACAAAACCCCATGGCCAACGTTTTCGGAATCCTCACAGCAATCGTCCTAGCCCTATCGGCATACATTGCTTTAAAAAATAAAGCCGCCTATGAGACGAAAATCTCGGACACGGCGACTCAAAAAGATCTTCTCGTGAAAAGCCAGGCGCGGCTCACGGAAGCCAAAGCCACTTTGGAAGCACTGCCGGTCGAGCGTGCCGCGGTGGATGCCGATGTGGAGAAGCTGACCGCGTCCGAAGCGGCCCAGACCAAGGCCAACGCCACTCTCAAGGAAGCGGGCGAAGTGAAATCCGCCAAGCTTGCCGCCAACAAGGAGAAGCTCGACGAGTTCCGCCAGAAATCCGAGAAGGCCGGCGATCTCGAACAGCTTGTCTCGAAACTGAAGGCCACCAGCGCCGAGCTTGAAGAACTCGGTCAGTCGATCGCCGGTGCGGAAGCGAAACTCGCCAACCTCACCGCACAGAATTCCTCCGCGGAATCCCAAGTCAACGGAGCCAAGACCAAGTTTGACAACTTCTCCGGCGGCCAGTCGCTTGCTTCCCTTCAAACCCGCATCCGCTCGATCTATCCGAACTGGGGTTTTGTGACCCTTGCCTCCGGAAACAACGCCGGTGTGGTCGCCAACTCCACCCTCCACGTGGTGCGCGGCGGCGAAACGATCGCCAAGCTTCTCGTGACCGCGGTGGAAAGCGGCACCGCCTCCGCCAGCATCGTGCCCGACTCGATGGGCAATGACGTCACTTTGAGAGTGGGCGACCGTGTTGAGCCCGGCCAGAAGCCCGTCAAAACCCCTCCTGTCGCTCCTGCCAGCAACTGATTCGCCGATCTTGTAAAAACCCCTCTAAGAATCACTCATGAAAGCCATTCTTTACGTCGTCGCCATTCTTGCTGCCTGTGGTGCTGCATTTTTCTCCTTCACCTTCTCCAACAAGTTCCAAGCTCTCGAAAAAGACCGGGTCGAAACCGTGGCGACCCACAAAAAGGTCACCGCCGATGCCGATGTCGCTGACAAGAACATCAAGGATGAGAAAGCCCTTCTCGCCACTTCCAATGAGAAGCAGGAGCTTCTGACCCAGAGCGTTTCCTCCCTCAAGTCCGCCGAAAGCGCTTTGAAATCCGAAGCCATCAAGTTGGACGGAGATCTGAAGACCCAGGAAGAGGAGTTCTCCCAGCTTCAGAAAGCGGTGGAAGCCGTCAATGTCATCCTCGCCGACCTCGGCGGTGGCGTGACCCTCGAGACGCTTCCTGAGAAGATCCAACAGATCGAAGATGACAAGACCACCAAGCAGAAGAAGCTTGAGGAACTTGAAGGCCTGTCCGCTTCCGCGGAAAAAGCGCTCGTTGGCAGCCGTGCCGAACTCGACCGTCTTGCCAAGCGCATGATCGAGCGCAGCTCGCGCATCGGACAGAACTCGATGGAAGCCGTGGTGACCGCGGTCAATCAGGATTGGGGATTCCTGGTGATCGGCGCCGGTTCCAATTCCGGCTTCACTCCACAGACCACCCTGTTGGTCGAGCGTGACGGCCGCCACATCGGACGCGTCCGTCCTTCTTCGATCGAGCCGACCCAGACCATCGCCGAGATCGACCTTGAGAGCCTTTCCTCCGGTGTCCGCATCCAACCTGGCGACCGCGTGATCCTCGCCAAGCCTGCGACGAACTGAGTCCGGGTTATTTCCTTCTGAAAAGCTCCGCAGGCTTGCAAGCCGCGGAGCTTTTTTTATGTTCAGGCATGAAGCGAAATGCCGTCCTGTTTCTTCTGGTTCTCACCGTTGGCCTTGGATTCACCTCATGTGCCGACGAGCCTGAGAAAAAGCCGGTGGGTCCGGTCTCCGAAACCAGCAAGATTCCATGGAACAGCCCGGTGGCCGGCCAAGGCCAGGGCCAGTTCGGAATGATGCCGCAGAATCAATACCGCCGCTGATTTTTCCGGATCATCAATCCCGGTGATAGGGAGATCCGCTTTTCAGCGAGGCGACCCGATAGAGCTGTTCCAACAGCACCAGCAGCGCGAGTTCGTGCTGCAGGGTGAACGGGGAAAGTGTCAGGATCAGATCGCACTTCGCGCGCAGCTCCTCGTTGTGTCCGTCCGCCGCGCCGATGAGAAACGCCACGGCTTTCACGTCGCCGCGCATTTCCAGCGAGTCGAGACGTTCCGCGAATTTGCGGGTGGTGAGACACTCGCCGCGTTCATCCATGGCCACGCGGAAACAGCCCTGGGATCTTTCCAGCAACCGGCCCGACACCTCGTCGCGACTGCCCGCCTTGATCACGACGAGCTCATGGCCAGCGAAGCGCGACAGGCGTTTCAGATATTCCTCCACTCCGGCCTTGGCATAGGCCAGCGCGGGCTTCCCGGCGACGATCACGCGGATTTGCATCGGATCGAAGCTTGCCCGTGGAGCCGGACCACGCCAATCTCAATTGAACATGAAATTGCACGTTTTCTTCGCTGCGGCGCTTTGCTGCTCATGCGGTCCAAGGGTGAGTCCCGTCGTTCCGAAAACCCCCATGCAGCGCCAGATGGTCGGCCTTTTGGAAAAATTCGACCGCTGGGATTATAATGGAGACGGGCAGTTGGGGAAAAAGGAGATCAGCAACGGGATCCACGGCCTCAAGGGTAAACCCCAACAGGTCAACTACACCGCCGCCGAGGTGCTGGAGTTCTATGACACCAACAAGAACGGCAAGGTGTCGCTCGGCGAGGCGCAGGATGGTTACAGCCGTTCCCATGAGGAAGGACCGGTCCTCGGGTCCTGACCCCCTCAAGCGATGAGCGCCATTTACGAAACCGACAAGCTCCTCGCGGAGTACCTGTTATTCCATTTCGGCACGGCCGAGGAAATCCTGCCGGCGAACCGCTCGTGGCCCAGCGGCATGCGTGAGGCGTTGGACTTTCCCACCAGGACCGCCGCGCACTTTTCTCAGGGAGATGCGGAGCGCGGGCTGGATCTCGGCTGTGCGGTGGGCCGGTCGTCCTTTGAAATGTCGCGCCGCTGTCGCGAGGTCATCGGAATCGATTTTTCCCATGCGTTCATCAACGCAGCGGAAGCGTTGCGCAACGGACGGTCGCTGGCTTACGAGCGGCGGGAGGAGGCCTCCCTGATCACCCCTCTCACCGCGGGGCTTCCCGAGGGGGTGGATGGCTCGAAGGTCGTTTTCCGGCAGGGAGACGCGATGGATCTGCCGGAGGATCTCGGCGCCTTCGACCGGGTCCATGCGGCGAATCTGTTGTGCCGGCTGCCGGAACCCGATCGCTTGTTAGCCCGTCTGCCTGAGTTGGTGAAACCTGGGGGGGAGCTGGTGCTGGCGACTCCGTGCACCTGGCTGGAAGAATTCACGCCATCCGGAAACTGGCCGGCGAACGGAACATTCGAGTGGTTGCGGAACAAGCTTTCTCCGGATTTCGAACTGGCAAGGCAGACGGACGAGCCCTTCCTGATTCGTGAAACGGCTCGCAAGTTCCAATGGACCAGCTCGCTGGTCACCGTCTGGCGGCGTCACGGCTGAGGCTGGACCAGCCAGGAGCGCTTGGCAGGGGTAATGTGGGGAGGCTTCAGATACATCGGCTGCGGGGATTCCGACCTCCAGCGCTCGCGGTTTTCCGGAGTGGTGGATTGCCAGGCCTGCCAGAGCCTTTCCGCATCCGGGAACTCCGGCCGCACCTGATCCCGGAGTCCGGCGGAAAGCGGAAACCGTGTGACATCTTCAAAGGAGATGACAGGAATTTGCCGGGCCACTGCTTCCGCGACGATGGCTTCAAGTCCATCCGCATCGGTGAGTTCGGGTTCCGAGAGCAAGGCGGATGTTTCCATCATCGCGGTCCAATAGCTGCCGCGTCTGGCATCGCCGATGGCGAGGCAGCGTGCTCCGTTTCCGGCGGAAGGCACCGCGAGGATCGATGGCACCGCGACCGCGGGACAACCGGATGCGATGGCGACTCCCTGTGCCGCCGCGATTCCCACACGGGTGCCGCTGTAGCTTCCGGGTCCGCTGCCGACGAGCACGAGTCCGACTTCGAGTGGTCCGCGCGCGTCCAGCAGTTCGGTGAGGGGGGAGAACAAAACGGCGTTGTGGCTGCGGTCGCTGGTGAAATGGCGCAATTCCACCCGCCCGTCCGGCCCGATGGTGGCGAGCGAGGCGCGGGGGGTGGAAGTTTCAAGAATCAACGTGAGCGTGCCGGGCATGACGGAAAACTAATGAGCGGCCCGGGTACCCGCCAGTCTCCTTTGCGGAAAGAGCCGGATCACGCTTCGGCCTTGCGCATGGCCCTGCAAACGGCTTTCTTGCGGCATGGCGCTTGTGCGCTGAAATTGCAGGGATTCCGACATGGTGACATCGATCAAACCAACTTCCGTGCTGCTGGGCCTTGCTCTGGCGCTGGGTTCCTGTGCCCCACCGAAAGCGGCGGTGATCGCGCCCGCGCCGGTGGTGAAAAAAGAGCCCAAGAAAGAACCCGAGCCGGTGGTTTCCGAGCCGCTGGCCCCCGCATTGCCCGATGACGGGATGCCGATGCCGGACATGCTCGCCATGCCGAGCGACAGTGACTTCCGGGCAACCAATCCCAAAACCGGAACGCAATCCGGTGCCGTCATCTCCCGTCCGCCGACGGATCCGCCATCGCGGGTCAAGTCGAAGCCGGCGGAGTGATCAGCGCTGGTTGAAGCGGGACATCTCGCGTGCCGCTTCGCGCAATTCGACCTTTTCCTTGAGGTCATGGCGCTGGTCGGCGTGGGTTTTGCCCTTGCCGACACCGATTTCCACCTTCACGCGGCGATCCTTCCAATACACCCGGAGCAGGGGAAGCGTGCAGCCTTTGACATTGGTGGCATTGGCCAGCTTGAGAATTTCGCTCTTGTGGAGCAGGAGCCGGCGCGGGCGCTTCTCCGCGTGATTGTACCACTCGCCGGCGGTTTGCCAGGGCTGGATGTTGCAGCCGTAGAGGAACAGCTGGTTGTTTTCGACACGGGCGAAGGCGTCGGAAATATTGATCTTGCCGGCCCGGATCGATTTGACCTCGGTGCCCTTCAGCTCGATCCCGGCCTCGTATTTTTCCAAGATGTGGAAATCCCGTCCGGCCTTCCGGTTGGTGGCGATTTCCGCGCTCATGGAGTGACTCGAGGGTCAGAAAGCCCTGATTTCAGGGAGCTTCCTTGTGAACCAGTTTGATTTTGCCCTCGATGATTTCCTGAAGGGCGATGTCGGCAACCCCCATGCTGGGACGGGTGGCAATCAATGGGGAACGGCCGCTGTTCAATTGTCTGACGCGCTGGGAGACCAGATTGACCAAAACAAGGGGGTCGGTGACAATTTCAGAGGCCTTATCAAGAAGATCGCTTTTCATAGGAGAACCGGGAAATCGCGAAATCGGCTTTGCTTGCTCGAACGGGATGACGTTCTTGGGAAGCTCGGACGGTTTATTTTCGCTCAAAACAAAATGGATTGGACAGAATTTTCCGGAAATGACGCCGGGCCAATGGTCAAACCAGAGAATCGAAGAGCTGACAAGCCTTATCTGGTTGTTTTTCCGAGGATTTTTCAGAACCCGCCGGTCATTTCGGCATCAGGTCGATGCCGAAGCGGCGGAGCACCACGACGGTGACCCAGAACAGCACGACGGTGATGGCGCAGTTCGCCAACAGGGCGGGCCAGAAGCTCCAGTTGTTGCGCAGCATCCAGGGAAAAATGAGGAACATGGGCAGGGTGGGGAGGACGAACCAGAAGGTGCCCTCCGAGTGATTGGCCAGCCGTTCCGAGGACTGGCCGGCGTGGTGCATCCAGAGCATCGCGACGAGCGAGGTCAGGGGGAGCGCGATGAGCAGGGCGGAAAGGCGGTCGTTGAAAAGCTGGACCTTGTTGACCACGACGATGATCAGGGCGCTGAGGAAAATTTTCCCGAGATCAAGCGGGGTGAACGACAGGATTTTGTCCCAGGGAATGCGGTTCATGGGGAAGCGGGCTTGCGGCTACGGGGATCATACGGGTAAGCTGGAGTCATGCAAGCCGCCCGTCTCGTTTGTGCCCTCGCCGTATTTCTGTCCGCATGTGCTCCGGCCGCGCCGGCACCGGTGGGGGGAAATCTCACCGCCGGACAAAAGTCGGCGATCGGGAAGAAAATCTGGCAGAACGAATGCGCCGGCAGTGTCGCGGGGCTGACCACTTGGAATGCCGGGGAGGAGTTTCCTTCGATGGGCATCGGGCATTTCATCTGGTATCCGGCGGGTTTCAAGGGGCGCTTCGAGGAAAGCTGGCCGCAGTTCGCCGCCTTCGCCAAGGAGCGCGGGGCGAACCTGCCACCGGTGGCTCTGGAGCGTTACAGCCCTTGGCGCACGAAGTCTGAATTTCAGGCGGATTTCAAAGGTGCGCGCCTGACCTCGCTGCGGACCTGGTTGGCGGCGAATGTCGGGTTGCAGACGGATTTCATCATCACCCGCTCGCGTGCGGCCCTGCCGAAAATCCTCGCCGCGGCCCCGGGCAGCGAGAGGGCGCGGATTGAGGCGAACTATCGGAAGGTGGCCACCACGCCGCAGGGGACTTACGCGTTGATCGACTATGTGAACTTCAAAGGAGACGGCACCCAGGCGTCGGAGAAATACAACGGTCAGGGCTGGGGGCTGATGCAGGTGCTCGGCGGAATGAAAGAAGTCCCGTCAGGAGCGCCCGCCGCCACGGAATTCGCGGCTTCGGCAAAAAGAATTCTTTCCCGCAGGATTGCGAATTCTCCTCCGGCACGCGGGGAGAAGCGCTGGGAAGAAGGGTGGCACAATCGCTGCGGCACCTACGGGCGGCCGCTGTGAGATGGTATTGTTAGCTTGGAAATCAAGCCTCATGATGGGGTGGTGATGGCGGCATGAGCGCGCCGTGGATTCAATTTCCGCAGGTCATGGCACAGGCGGTGCTTTGCGGTCGGTTGGCCCATGCTGAAGTCAATCGTCACCTCCCTATCAAAACGGTTGTCAACCAGTCTGCTGATCGGATTGGCGGGCTTCTCGGCAAGCATCGCTCACGCTCAGGAAAAGTCCGTCAAGGAAACCATCGCCGCGGCGACCGTTGCCACGACTTCCGACGAGCAGCGCGAACTCATCCTTTCCCTGAAGGCGAAGCCGACTCCGGAAGCGGTCACGTGGTTCGAGAAATGGAAGGCCGGTGAGATTTTCCTGCATGACGACGGCAGCGGTGTGATGACGCCCGTCACTCTCACTGGAACCGCCGATGCCGCCGATTCATTCGCCACTCTGAAACTGATCGATGGCACGCCTCATCTTGCCACGGACGGCACACCGGTGCGGATCAATCCAAAGGAAGTCGAATTCGCTGAAACGGATTCGGGCCTGCGGCGTGCGATGAAGGAAGTCTCCGACCTGGTCGCCTTGGCCGATCCGAATCTGACGAACCGGCTTCGCGCCATCAAGGACTCCGCCATCGGCCAAAAGGTGGAAAAGCTTCCCGCCCTGCAGCTCCTGCGGACGACGGAAAAAAATGAGGAGGCCATCCGCGCGTTGGACGAATCCATCGCAATCATCCAGCTCCGTTCCACCGTTCCTGCGGAACGCATCGCGGCATGCAAGAAGCTTGGTGAGATCCACTCGCTCACCGCCTTTGATACGGTGAAAACCGTTCTCGCCGAGTCGGAAAAGGCGAACGACAAGCCGATGATCGCCGCCGCGGGTGAAGCGCTGCGATCCATCGAAGGTCACATTTCACGGATCAACGCCGCCGGCACCGCATTCCGCGGGCTTTCGCTCGGATCGGTTTTGTTGGTGGTCGCCATCGGTCTTGCGATCACCTTCGGACTGATGGGGGTCATCAACATGGCCCACGGCGAATTCATCGCGGTCGGAGCCTACACCACCTACGTCATCCAGAACATTTTCGAAAACGGACTGAAGCTTTCGCCCTTCGGTTTTTCAATCTCCATTCCCGGCATGTCGCTGGGCGAAGGCGGCATGAGCCTGTATTTCGCCGCAGCCATTCCCGCCAGTTTCCTCATCGCCGCTCTCGTCGGGATCGTGCTGGAGAGATCGGTCATCCAGTTTCTCTACAAGCGTCCGCTGGAATCCCTTCTCGCCACTTGGGGCGTTTCGCTCGTGATGCAGCAGGTTCTCAAGCTGATCTTCGGATCTAACAATGTTCAGGTTTCGAGTCCGTCGTGGTTGTCGGGGAACTGGACGGTGAACGATGTGGTCTTCGGTTGGAACCGTGTGTTCGTCATCGGTTTCGCCGTCCTCATCATCGTCGTCACCTGGCTGGTCCTGAACAAAACCTCCCTCGGCCTCCTCATCCGCGCCGTCATGCAGAACCGCAACATGGCCGCCTGCATGGGCGTCCGCACCGAACGGGTCAACACCATGACCTTCGCGTTCGGTTGTGGTCTCGCCGGATTGGCCGGTGCGTTCCTCTCCCAGATCGGAAATGTCGGACCATCGATGGGCCAGCTCTACATCGTCGATTCGTTCATGACCGTGGTGGTCGGCGGAGTCGGCAACATCCTCGGCACCGTGATCAGCGCCCTGGGCATCGGCGTGGCGGACCAGACGCTCCAGCAGTATCTCGGGAATCCGGTCATTGGTAAAATCCTCGTCCTCGGTGCCATCATCCTTTTCCTCCAATGGCGCCCGGCCGGTCTCTTTGTCACCCGTTCCCGCAGCCTTGATTGATCCGATGAACAAGCCTCCCATCACCAGCCGGGTCCACCTGCCTCTCCTCATCATCGCGGCGACGTTCCTCGTGGTCGTCATGCCCATGCTGCACGCGTTCGGCGTGATCCAGGACCTGACCCTCAGTCTCTGGGGGAAATACATCTGTTATGGAATCATGGCCGTTTCCATCGATCTTCTCTGGGGATACACGGGACTCCTCTGTCTCGGGCAGGCGCTCTTCTTCAGCCTTGGCGGCTACATGATGGGCATGCACCTCATGCTGATGATCGGAAAACTCGGCCAATACAAAAGCGATCTGCCCGACTTCTTCGTTTTCCTCGGCCACACCTACCTTCCCGGCTTTTGGAAGCCGTTTTATTCGTTCCCGTTCGCCATCGCGATGGTGATCCTCGTGCCCGCCGTTCTCGCCTATATTTTCGGATTCCTCGCCTTCCGCTCGCGGATCAAAGGAGTCTATTTCTCCATTCTGACCCAAGCGCTCACCTACGGAGCCGCCCTGCTGTTTTTCCGCAACGAGCTGCTGATGGGTGGTAACAACGGCTTCACGGATTTCAAAACCATCGTCGGCGCGGACCTCCGTCTGCCGGAAACCAAACGCGGTCTCTACATCGCCACCGCGCTGCTTCTGGTCGCGGTCGTGGCGTTCTGCAAATGGCTCACAAACTCACGCTTCGGCCTCATCCAGCGGGCGATCCGCGATTCTGAAAACCGCGTGCTTTTCTCGGGATACGCCACCGCCAACTTCAAGCTCTTCATTTTCGTCATCTCGGCGGTCATCGCCGCCCTCGCGGGTGCGCTCTTCGTTCCACAGGCCGGCATCATCAACCCGAGCGAAATGACCACCGAGAAATCTCTCGAAGCCGTCGTCTGGGTGGCTCTCGGAGGACGCGGGACTCTGACGGGGCCGGTGATCGGAGCGATCGGAGTCAATGCCCTCAAGAGCTGGGCTTCCCGCGCCTATCCGGACTACTGGCTGCTGATCCTTGGCGGCACCTTCGTCCTCATCGTCATGTTCATGCCCAAGGGGATCGTCGGACTGCCCGCCCAGATCCAGGGAATCATCGCCCGCATGAAAAAGAAGAAGGAAACGGACGAGGTTCCCGCCGCTTCGAAAAAATCTCCCGCCACCGACCCATGATCGTAGAAAGCCCGATGCACCAAAAGCCCTTCCTCCTCGCGGCGGAAGGCCTGACCCGATCGTTCGATGGTTTCAAGGCCATCAACGATCTCAATTTCTATCTCGACGAAGGCGAGCTCCGCACCGTCATCGGTCCCAACGGCGCGGGCAAAACCACTTTCCTCGATCTCATCACCGGCCGCACCAAGCCGGACGTCGGCAGTCTCAGGTGGGACGACGGGAAACACGATCTCCTCAAGATGAACGAGTATGAGATCTATCGGCTCGGCATCGGCCGCAAGTTCCAGACGCCTACAGTTTACAACGACCACACGGTCACGGAAAACCTGATCCTCTCCCTCGCCGGCTCCCGCGGCATCTGGCACAGCCTTTTCGGGAAAATCACCTCGGAGCAAAAGGACCGCATCGCGGAAATCCTCAAGATCATCAAGCTATCCGACAGCGCCCACCGCAAGGCGGGCATCCTCGCGCACGGCCAGAAGCAGTGGCTGGAAATCGGCATGCTGCTCGCCCAGGAGGCGAGGCTGCTCCTTGTCGACGAACCCGCCGCCGGCATGACCGACGAGGAAACCTACCGCACCGGCGAACTGCTTCTGTCGCTTGCCGGAAAGCACACCATCATCGTCATCGAGCATGACATGACCTTCGTGCGCCAGATTTCCCAGGGCCGCAAGGTCACCGTCCTTCACCAGGGACACGTTCTCTGCGAAGGTCCTGTCGACGAGGTGCAGTCCGATGAACGCGTGATCGAAGTCTATCTGGGAAGAAAATCGAAAGCCGCCTAACCTTCCATGTCCGCCACCCTCACCGAGGAAAACCTCAGCATTTCCGGACTCCGCGTATCCATCGGCGGCAGCGCCATCCTGCGCGGGATCGATCTGACCATCCGGCCCAAATCCGTCTTCTGCCTCATGGGCCGCAACGGGGTCGGCAAGAGCACCACGCTCAAGGCGTTGACGGGACTCTATCCGATCGACTCCGGGAAATTCGAACTCCAGGGCCGGGACATCACCAAACTCAGCTCCGCCGATCGCGCCCATGCCGGACTCGGGTATGTTCCCCAGGGACGTGACATTTTCCCGCTGCTCACGGTGGAGGAAAATCTCTTCATCGGACTCAACGCCCGCGGATGGAAAAAGGATCCCGCTGAAATCGACCGGATCTACACGCTTTTCCCCATCATCAAGGACTTCCTCCATCGCAAGGGCGGCATGCTCTCCGGTGGCCAGCAGCAGCAGCTCGCCATCGGTCGCGCATTGCTCACCAAGCCCAAGCTTCTCATCCTCGACGAGCCGACCGAAGGCATCCAGCCCAACATCATCGACCAGATCGGCGATGCCATCAAGATGCTCCGCGCGGAGGGGAAGATGAGCATTCTCCTCGTCGAACAGTATCTCGATTTCTGCAAGGAGCTTGGCGACGACTTCGCCATCCTCGAACGTGGTGCCGTTGCGGCATCCGGTGAGATGACCGGGCTCACCGAAGATATCGTTAAGGAGTTTCTCACGGTCTGATCAATTTGTTTCGGTAATTGGTTATAAAAGCGGAGTCCTTCGGGGCTCCGCTTTTTTTGTCCGGTGAAAGAAGGGTTGGGGATGATAGATTGGTCATGCGTGAATTTCATTCGGATGCCGATGATGTTGGAATGTCATTCATGGGTTGCGGTGGAATTGACCGAAAATGAATTCCGGTCTCCGACATATGGCATAAAATTCATCGCCGTGGCATGGAATGAGCTTTTCGGGACATGACGCAGAGTTGTCTGCCAACCCACTCCATCAAATAATAAGCTGAACCATGAAAAACAAGTATTGCCGTAATCTAATCAATACGCCGCTTATCGCATTCGCCCTTGCTACGGGCATTGCATCAGCCGGTACCACTGAAACCATGACGACTGCTCCAGCAGCACCGCCAGCCGAAGATGTCGTTTCCGGTGTGCTCAAGTTGGATTTCAACTCTCACTTCGTTTCCTATGGTGCGGATGTTTGGGGTGATGGCGCATCCATGTCCGACATGGGCTTCAATCCGATGCTTGAACTCGCATTCGCGCTACCGGCCGGCTTCACCTCCACACTCGGAACCTGGTGGGACGTGAATTCCAAGGGCAACAGCCCGATCGGTGGTCAGATGCAGGAAATCGACGTCTGGACCGGCCTCGCCTACACCTATGAGAAGTTCACCGTGGGCGTGACGTTCCAAGACTGGATCTACGCGGATGCCACCGAGGAAATTCTCGACGTCAAGTTCGCCTATGACTGCTTTCTCGCTCCGTCGCTCACCATCCACAACCGCCTCGGCGCGGGTGGTTCCGGCGGTAACGAAGGTACTATCCTCGTTCTCGGTCTGTCCCATAGCATCGAAGCCGGACCGGTTACCTTTTCCTTCCCGGTGAATGTCGCTTACTTCCTGGAAGACGACTTCCATGCGAACAGCACGGATGAAGGATTCGGCTATGCATCCCTCGGGGTCGGAGCCGCTCTTCCGCTCGCGCCTTACATCGGTGACGCCGTCGGTGACTGGACCCTCAATGCGGGGCTCACCTATTACTTCACCGACGAGGACGTGGTTGGAAATCCGGATGAGGATGACTTCCTCACCACGACCGTCGGCCTGAGCCTCGCGTTCTAATTCTCAGTTGGTTTTCTCTGCATCAAACGGTTGCGGCGGGAGGGTCCTATTGGTCGTCGGTATCAATGCTCTCCCGCTTGCTGTTTTCCGAATCTCCCCCGGTTAATCTCCCAAAACTCCCACTCAAATGATCTCCCGATTTATCCCTACCGCACTCGCTGCGATGACACTCACCGGCGCCTCGGTGCTGGCACAAGAAACCGTCAAGGTTGGCGTGCTTCACTCGCTCAGCGGCACCATGGCCATCAGTGAAACATCGCTCCGCGACGTACTCCTCTTCACCTTCGACGAAATCAATGCCGCCGGCGGCGTGATGGGCAAGAAGATCGAGCCTGTCGTGGTCGACGGTGCTTCGAACTGGCCGCTCTTCGCTGAAAAGGCCAAGCAGCTTCTCGACCAGGACAAGGTGTCCGTCACCTTCGGTTGCTGGACCTCCGTTTCGCGCAAGTCCGTCCTGCCGGTCTTCGAGGAAAAAAAGGGCCTGCTCTTCTACCCCGTGCAATACGAGGGCGAGGAAATGTCTCCTAACATTTTCTACACCGCGGAAGCCGTGAACCAGCAGGCGACCCCTGCCGTCGACTACCTCCTCGCCGAAGGAAAGAAGAAGTTCTATCTCCTCGGTTCCGACTACGTCTATCCGCAGACCACCAACCTCGTGCTGCTTGAGTATCTCCTCAGCAAGGGCGTGCCGATCGAAAACATCGGCGGCGGTTTCACCAAGGACGGCTCCGGCAAGATCATCTCCGCCGGCAAATACACACCGTTCGGCCACACCGACTATCAGCAAATCGTTTCGGAGATCAAGCAGTTCTGCGCTTCCGGAGATGCCGCGATCATCAGCACCTTGAATGGCGACACCAACGTCCCGTTCTTCAAGGAATACGCTGCCGCCGGCCTCACCGCTGAAACCGCGCCTGTCGTGTCCTTCTCGATCTCCGAAGATGAGTTCCGCGGTCTGCCTGCGAAACAACTCGTCGGCCAGCTCGGCTGCTGGACCTACTTCCAATCGATCAAGAGCCCGGCGAACGCCAAGTTCACCAAGGATTTCCAAGCCTGGCTTGCCAAGTCCGACGTTCCCGGAATCGTCAAGGAAGGCCGCGTGACCTGCTCGCCGATGGTTCTCTCCTACGACGGTGTCTACCTGTGGAAGGCCGCTGTCGAAAAGGCCAAGAGCTTCGATCCTGAAAAGGTCATGGAAGCGCTTGAGTCCGGCATTTCCTTCGATGGTCCCGGCGGCACCGTCACCAGCCAGAAGAACCACCACCTTACCAAGAACGTCTTCATCGGCGAGTCCAAGGCGGATGGTCAGTTCAAGATCCTCAAGGAATTCAATGGCGTCGTTGGCGAACCTTTCCTCAAGGGGACTTTCAAATAATTCTCAGTCTGATTGTTGTTTGGTTTTCAAACCATGTCCTCTCCGGAGGGCATGGTTTTTTACGTAACTGCTTGGCATGGCCGCTGCTCGGAGCCATCATCCGCCCTGTTATCTCATGAAATTTCCCCTTTCTTTCCAGTGGTCACGATCCGCGGCCCGTGTGTGCGTTGCCGTGGTTTGTCTCTTTCCCTCGCTGTTGCTCGCGCATCCCGGTCACTATCATCCGGATGAAACGGACGAGTTCGATTTTCTGCGGGCGACATTTCTTCACTCGCACGGTGCGATGGATTACCTGCTGGCGGTGACCGCCATCGGCTGCATCGCCCTGGCCTGCCTCCATGGGAAGACATCCGTCCGGATCACCGCGATGGCGGCAGCGCTGGGATCGCTCGCGTTGCTCCCGATTCTCTAACTCCCTGCGCCGATGCATCTCTCCCCGCGCGAGCAGGAAAAACTTCTCATCGTCGTCGCCGGCGACCTCGCCGCCCGCCGCCGCGCCCGCGGGCTGAAGCTGAACTATCCGGAAACCGTCGCTCTGATCACCGCCGAATTGCTGGAAGGTGCCCGCGATGGCAAGACGGTCGCCGAACTCATGAGCTACGGCACCACCCTGATTTCCCGCGACGAAGTCATGGAAGGCGTCGCAGAAATGATCCACGACGTGCAGGTCGAGGCCACCTTCCCCGACGGCACCAAACTCGTCACCGTCCACAACCCCGTCCGATGATCCCCGGAGAAATCATCACCCCGCCCGGAGCACCCGACCTCGATCTCAACGTGGGTCTCGCCAAGCTAACCGTCGTTGTCGCCAATACCGGCGACCGCCCGGTACAGGTGGGCAGCCACTTCCATTTTGCCGAAGTGAACGCGTCCCTCAGCTTCGACCGCGCCGCCGCCCGGGGCTTCCGGCTCGATATCCCGGCTGGCACGGCGATCCGTTTCGAGCCGGGCGATACGCGTGAGATTCCGCTCGTCGCCCTGGCCGGAACCCGTGAAGTCCACGGCCTCAACAACCTCGTCAACGGCCTGCTAGATTCATGAAACAAACCCGCGCCAACTACGCCGGCATGTTCGGCCCGACGACAGGAGACCAGGTCCGGCTCGCCGATACCGAACTTTTCATCGAGGTCGAGCGCGACCTCATCGCCGAGAACGGTGGCTACGGCAACGAAGTGAAATTCGGCGGCGGCAAGGTGATCCGCGACGGCATGGCGCAGTCGCCGCTTGCGCTGGATGCCGACTCGCTTGACCTTGTCATCACCAACGCCCTCATCCTCGACGCCGCCCAAGGCGTCATCAAGGCGGACATCGGCATCAAGCACGGCCGCATCGTGGGCATCGGCCATGCGGGAAATCCGCTGCTCCAGAACGGCATCACCATGACCATCGGTGCCGCCACGGAGGTCATCGCCGGTGAAGGATGCATCATCACCGCCGGCGGCATCGACACGCACATCCATTTCATCTGTCCCCAACAGATCGAGCACGCCATCGCCAGCGGTGTCACCACGTTGATCGGCGGCGGCACCGGCCCCGCGCATGGCACCTACGCGACCACCTGCACGCCGGGAAAGTGGAACATCCATCGCATGCTGGAGTCCGCCGATGCCTTTCCCATCAACCTCGGATTTCTCGGAAAGGGGAACTGCTCCTCACCCGAACCGCTCCGCGAGCAGGTTCTCGCAGGGGTCATCGGCCTGAAACTTCACGAAGACTGGGGCACCACCCCGGCCGCCATCGATACCTGTCTAACCGTCGCCGACGAGTTCGACATCCAGGTCGCCATCCATACCGACACTCTCAACGAGGCGGGCTTCGTCGAAAGCACGCTCGCCGCCTTCAAGGGGCGCACCATCCACACCTACCACTCGGAAGGCGCCGGCGGCGGCCACGCTCCTGACATCATCCGCGTCTGCGGCGAGGCGAACGTCCTGCCGTCCTCCACCAATCCGACACGCCCGTTCACGACCAACACCATCGACGAGCATCTCGACATGCTCATGGTCTGCCACCACCTCGACTCGCGCATTCCGGAAGACGTCGCCTTCGCCGAAAGCCGCATCCGTCCCGAGACGATCGCTGCCGAAGACCGGCTCCACGACCTCGGTGCGATCTCGATGATGTCCTCCGACAGCCAGGCCATGGGCCGCATCGGCGAGACCATCACCCGCACCTGGCAGACGGCGCACAAGATGAAGGTCCAGTTCGGCAAGTTGGAAGGTGACAGCCACCCGGCCGCCGACAACTTCCGCGCGCTGCGCTACGTTTCGAAATACACCATCTGCCCCGCGCTCACCCACGGCATCGCCCACGAGGTCGGCAGCATCGAAGTCGGAAAACTCGCGGACCTCGTCATTTGGAAACCCGCTTTCTTCGGTGTGAAACCGGAAACCATCCTCAAGGGCGGCCTCATCGCCTGGGCGAACATGGGCGATCCCAACGCCTCCATTCCCACGCCCCAGCCAACGATGTATCGTCCGCAGTTCGGAGCCTTCGGCAAAGCGGTCGCCTCCACCGCCGTCACGTTTGTCAGCGCGGCGTCGCTGGAGTCCGGAAATCTCGACGGACTCGGCCTCACAAAACGTCTCGTCGCCGTGAAAAACTGCCGCTCCGTCACCAAACGCGATCTGCCGTTCAACGACTCGCTGCCGGAGATCACCGTTGATCCCGACACCTACACCGTCACCGCTGACGGCGAGAAGCTCTCCTGCGAGCCACTGTCCGTGCTGCCGATGGCCCAGCGGTATTTCCTTTTCTAACCGGAAGTCGCGCGGAACCCATGCACGTCGTCCAGAACGCCATCGCCGCGGCATCCGAATTGCCAGCTGACCGGCAGATTGTCCTCTCCGCCGAACGCAGGCAGTTTCTCAAACGCCGCTGGCGCGGGCTCGCGGAAGATGCGACCGAGTTCGGATTTGATCTCGAAACACGACTCACCGACGGCTGCGTCATTTTCCATCAGAATGGAAAGGACTACATCGTCCGCCAACTTCCCGAACGGGTTTATGAAATCGCCCTCACTTCCCCGGACCAAGCGGCGCTGGTCGCTTGGAAAGTCGGGAACCTGCACCTTCCGGCCCAGATCCTGTCCGATGCCATCCGCGTCCTCCATGACGAGGCGATGACCCGGCTTCTACAGCGGGAAGGCTGGATTTTCACCGAGCCGGACGTCCTGTTCACTCCCATGAAAGCGATGGCCCACGCATGACCACCGACCCATGGCTGTGGCTGCTGCAGGCCAACGACACCGCCTATCCGTCCGGATCCTACGCGCATTCGTTCGGGCTGGAGGAGCTGGTCGAAACCGGAGTCGTCAGGTCGGCGGCGGATCTGGAGGATTTCATCGGAAAGCAGATCCTGCCCGCGTTGCTGACGTTTGAGATTCCCTTTTTCGCAAAAGCGCATGCGGCTGTGGTTTCGGGGAACATCGACGGGCTTCTCGCGCTGGATGCCGAACTGGACGCCTGGCGGATTCCTGCCGAACTTCGGGACGCCTCGCGCCGCATCGGCTCCCAACGGCTCGATCTTCTGGCGCAGCTTGATCCGACTCCGCTGGTGATCGAGTACCGCAGGCTCTCCCCCCGCAGCCATCATCTGGTCGTCACGGCGCTTGAGCTCTCCGCGGTTTCCGTGAACCACGCGGCGCGTGCGTTTGCATTCCAATCGGTCGCGGGACTTGCCGCCGCTTCCATGAAATTGATGCGCGTCGGCCAGACCGCTTGCCAGCTGGTCGTCCGCCGGTCGCTCGCCACCTTGGGTGGAAAGATCGACGATTCCCTTTCCCAACCCGTGGACGGTTGGTTCAATCCGCTCATCGAAATCGCCTCACTCCGCCATGCCCGTGCCAACCACCGACTCTTCATCTCCTGATCGCAAACGCCCCTTCCGCCTCGGTGTCGGCGGGCCGGTGGGTTCCGGGAAGACCATGTGCGTGCTGCGGCTCAGCCAGTGGTTGAAGGACGAGATCTCGCTCGCGGTCATCACCAACGATATCTACACCCGTGAGGACGCCGAGTTCCTGCTCCGTGCGGGGGTGCTGCCGGCGGATCGTGTCATCGGCGTGGAAACCGGCGGCTGCCCGCACACGGCGATCCGCGACGACACCAGCATGAACATGGCCGCGGTGATCGACCTGGAAAACCGCCATCCGGATCTGAAGCTGATCCTCATCGAGAGCGGGGGGGACAATCTATCCGCCACGTTTTCTCCGGAACTGGTGGATGCCTACATCTACGTCATCGACGTGGCGGAAGGTGACAAGATCCCGCGCAAGGGCGGTCCGGCGATCCGCACCAGTGATCTGTTATTGATCAACAAGACCGAACTGGCTCCGTATGTCGGAGCCGATCTCGACGTCATGGCGCGGGATGCGAAATCACAGCGTGGCAGCCGGCCGTTCCTTTTCGCGGATTTGAAGTCGGAAAAGGGCAAGGATGATCTGCTAGCCTGGCTGAAGCATGAATACCTTTTTGTCTGAATCCAGCGTTTCCGGCCGTTCGTTGAGCGGCCATCTGGACCTCCGTTGCGAGGTGCGGGCGGATGGCGTGCCTTATATTTCCCATCAGAGTTTCCGCGCGCCGATCCATCTGAGCAAATCTCATCTCGACCAAGGGCATCTGGTGCAGAGCATCGTGAATCCGACCGCGGGTTTTTTCGATGGGGATCAATTGGAAGTGAACATCGAGGTGGCGGCGGGTGCGAAGCTGGTCCTCAGCACGCCCTCCGCGTCGCGGGTCTATCGGGCGCGGTCGGGAGCGGCGGCGGTGAGTTCGCAGCATTTCACTGTGGGGGAAAACGCCTCGCTGGAATGGATTCCCGAGCCGTTCATCCCGCACGCCGGCGCACGGTATGTGCAGCGGACGCGGATCGATCTGGAGCCGTCGGCGAGCCTGTTGTTCTTTGATTGGATCGCGCCGGGGCGGGTGGCGATGGGGGAGGTTTTCGCCTATCAGCAGCTGCGCTGGGAGCTGGATTTGTTCCTGGCAGGAAAGCTGACCGCCCGCGAGCGCTATGATCTTGGGCCGGGGGACGACAGCCTGGAAGCGCTGAAGGCGAAGTTTCCCGCCGCGCATTATCTATCGATTTATGCGGCGGGGAGGATGGCGGACCGCTGGCCTGCCGAAGCGCTGGACATGCTGGCCAGCGAGGACGTCTATCTCGGCCACGGCCCGCTGCCCGGCGGCGTGTGCGTGATGCGCGCGCTTTGCCGCGACAGTCTGGCGGCGAGGAAGCTGATGGAGACGCTGCGTCCGCTGCTTTACTCCGCGGAGGAAACGAAGCCTCCGGCGTTGGGCCGGCTTTTCATCTGAAAAGGCGTTTCAGGAAAATGAAAAGGCGCGGATTCGTTTCCGAAATCCGCGCCTTATACATATCCCCCCGCGCAGGGGATAGCGGCAAATGTGCAGGTGGTTTCCCCCCGGAACCCAGTCTGCTTGCTGCAAGCGCGAGGTTGGAGGGACTCTAAATAATGTTACGGGTTTGTAAATAATTAAGTTTTTAAAATTTCATTTTCCGGCGAGGAAATAATGACGGAGCGCCTCGACGGATCCATGACCGTGGGCGGCGCCCGTGATGAGTCCGCCGTTGGCGGCGACCTTCCGTTTGATGGCCTCCACCGCGTTGGCGGGGCAGGCGGTCATGCCGGCGTTGGCGGGATCGAGCATTTCCAAATCGTTATGACTGTCGCCGATGGCGAACCGGCGGCTGACGGGTAACTGATAGTGCGCGGCGAGATGGGCGAGGCTGCTGCCTTTCTGGAAATCCCGGTGGCCGAAGCGCAGATAGATCGAGTTCCTCTGCCATGAGAAATGGGGTTCCGCGGCGACGAGCGGGCCGATGTGATCGACGATCCATTCCATTTCCTCCTCGGTCTTGGAGATGATGCCTGCCGGTTCGCCCTCAAGTTCGATCCATTGGGCGCCGGTGTGCTGCTCGACCTCGTGACGGAGGCGGGCGAGGAGTTTCTTCGAGTGCTTGAAGAGGCCGTGGATCTCCTTTTCACAACGCTGGTTCCACTTGGTCTCCGGCAGCCAGCGGCCGAAAGGGTTGGGGAAGTAAACCTCGCGCTCGCGGGCGACGACCCAGTCCGGTAGAAACGGGAAGCGGCTCTCGATGAAGCCCTCGACCATCTGAGCCATCGAGCGGCCGGTGTTGATGCCCCAGACGACGCCCTGTTCCTCGCGCAGCTTGCGGATCAGCAGGAAAAACGCGGGCGGCACCGGCGGATATTCCGCCGGGTGGTGGAGGGTGCCGTCGAAATCGAAGGAGAGGATCGCGGTGGCGGCAGCTGGAGCGGGGAGGGGCGTCATGGGACTGATAGGACTTGCAGGGCCTATTTCTTGAGTGCGTCGCGGCACCATGCCAGGGCCATCAGCGAGTAGCCGGTGCCGTAGGCCTGGTGGTAGTCGTAAAGCGGATAGTCCCACCAGGAGCCGTCCTTTTCCTGGCGCTCGAGGATGATGGCGGCGAGCTGTTCCGCGTAGGCGGCGTGTTGTTCCTTGGGGAGGAGTTTCACGGATTCGGTGAAGTAGTAGATGCCGTAGTAGTAGAAATAACCGGCGATGCGGAACTGTCCTTCGTGAGGCACGGGGCGTTTGCGGACGTTGCTGAGGAATCCCTCCCTGGCCAGGAAGCGGTCGGCCCAGGTGATGAGGACTTCATCGGTGACGGTCTTTTCCCCGAAGACGCGCAGGGCGGCGTTGCAGGCTTGTGAGCGGGCGAGCGAACCCGCCGGACGATTGATGTCGATGCGCGGACGCATCCGGTGCGTGAAGGAATAGACGTAGGAGAAATCCGGCGTGCGCTGCGCGTTGATCCCGGCGAGGGCATGGGTGACGAGCTTGTCATCGAGCTTCACTCCCATCACCGAGCGCGCCTGATCCATGGCAAGCAGGACGGTGGCCGTGGTGAATGAGGTGGGAATGCCCGAAGGCTTCTGCGTGGTGAGGTTGTCGTAGATGTCGAGGTAGCCCCAGCCGCCGTTGACGTCCTCGTAGCGATTGGCCAGATCGACCTGCTCTTGGGCGAGGCGGACCCACTCGGTCTTTTTCGCGGGATCGGTTTCCTTCAGATAGAGCCGTGAAATCGCCCGCAGTCCGTAGGCGTGGCCCCAGGCGTTGTAGGTGGTGGTCTGGTCGGCGCGGCGGAGTTTCGGCAGCTCGGCGGCGGTCCAGGCGGCGGCTTTTGCGATGGATGCCTGAACTTCCGGGCGGGGATCACCGGCGTCGAGGAGGCCGGAGAGGGCGAGCCCCGAAGTCCCGGCGCGGTAGGCATGATGGGCGCCGGGAAGCGGCGCGTAAATGTTCAGATCCTTGGTCTTGGTGGCGCTGCCCCAGGAACCGTTCGGGTTCTGATGGGTGACCAGAAAATCAACACCCCGCTTGATCGAGGCGTCGAGGGAGGCCGGGGTGACCTCGGCAGCCGAAGCGACAAGACCGCAAGCCGCAAGGCAGAAGAAGAGAAGAAAAGAGGCGGCGGGATGGCGGGGCATGGCGGTCTCTTCTCTTGCGACTTCGGGTCTTACTTCTCCGGCACCACGATGACCTGGCCGACTTCGAGTCCGGAGAGGATTTCGGTTTCCTCTTTGGAAACGCGGCCGCGTTTCACCGGGCGGTGTTCGGTTTTTCCGTCGGCGAGTTTGACTTCCACGGTCCAACCGATGGCTTCGAAGCTGATGGCCTTGGTGGGAACCGCGATGGCGGCCGCCTGCTGATAGGAAATCAGGCGGATCTGGGCGATGGCGCCGGCGGCGGGAGCGAGTTCCTTCGGCCAGGTGGCGGATAGATCGGCGCGATAGGTGCCGTCTGGCCCGGGAGCCGGGGCGAGCCTGAGGAGCGTGACGGGGATTTCCACATCCTCACGGCCGGCGAGGGTGGCGGTGCCCGTGAGGTCGGGTTCGAGGGCGCGCGCGCTGGCGTCGTCGAGGAACGAAACCAGCGAGAGCTTGGCGGTGCCGGGGACGAAGGTGGCGAAGGCGCGGTGGATGGGTGGCTGACCGTGGAGGACGAGGTTTTTCACCAGATCGCCCGGGGTCCAGCGGCCGTTTTCAATCGGGCCGTGATAGAACCAGCCGTCGGCGGGGGCCTTGAATTCGAACAAGGTGCGGTCGGCTTCCAGATCGGCGAGATCCTGTTTCGCGCGGAGGTTGGCGGTTCTCAGGGATTCGAGGGCGAGCTTGTTGAGTTCGATGGAGCGGGGGATTTCGACTTCCGCTTTCCTGAGGGCGATGGCGGTGTCGCGCTCGCTGTCGGCAAGGGTTTTGGCCTCACGTGGCAGGATGACTTCGAGCGTCCGCTTGTGATCGAGGACTTCCATGCGCAGGGCGAACTCGGCGGTGGCGACGGCGTCCTGCTGGCGGACGAGGATGATCTCCTCGGTGTCTTCCGTGATGTCGTCGGCCTCGTACATCTTGGTGAGCTGCTTGAGCTCCTCGCGCTGGTTGGAAAGCATCTGCTCGCTGCGCTTCAGCTCCTGACCCGCACGTTCCTCGGTGGCCTTGCGGCGGATCTGGGTGAAATAGGTGTTTTCCTCCCTGGCCACCTCAGCCGCGCGGCGGACGGCCTCAAGTTTGTTAGGAGATGTTTCCTGGAGGAGCTTGGAGTCGAGTTCGGCCTGGGCCAGTGACAGCGTGCCGGATGCCAGCGCGCGGCGGGCGTCTTCTAGCTTCTTGTCGATCTCCTCGGAGTCGAAACGGATCAGGACGTCGCCCTTCGCCACCTTGGTGCCGTGTTCTGCGATCTGGGCGATTTCAAAACCGGACCAGGATTTCGGGTCGAGCTTCAGCAGCACGCAATCGCCGCCCGGCAGCGCGGTGGCGTTGAAGGATTTCTCGATGGAGAACGGACGCTGCTCGATGGTGACTTCACCGGCGTGGGAGGCGGCCGCGATCAGGGCGGGAATGAGGTGCAAGGGGGTGATACGGGCCATGGGTGCGACGCAATGAAACACGCCATGAGGGAAAGATCAATCCGCGGCTTTGCCTTTGCGGGCGAGCCAGATCGGGAGGAAACGCGGTTTTTTCGCGTTGGGCGAGGACGGGACGGTGAATTCGGCGACCTCGAAGCCCGAGCCCTGGAGGCGGCGGGTGAGATTGGCGACGTGGCGGGACCCGGCGATGGCCAGGAGCCCCCCCGGCTGGAGCGCTTCGAACGCGGCGGAAACCCAGCGTTTTTCATCGACCCAGGTCCGGTTGCGCGGGCCGGTCGGCGACGCGTCGAGATGGACGAGGATGGCGTGGAGCAGCCCGGCATGGCGGATGAGTTCCTGGGGTCCGCAATCGTTGACTAACGAAACGCGCGGTTCGGTGAGCAACGGGCTGTCGGGGATGTGGGTGCGGTGCCAGTCGGTGATGTCCGCGGACGGTTCGGCGACGATGAAACTGCCGCGTTTCTGAGGGAGTTCCTTCGCGACGGCGGCGATGGTGTGGCCGAGTCCGAGACCGGCGAACCAGATCTGCGGCTGTCGTGCGGGACGGAACGGAGCGCAGGCGAGACGGGCAAGTTCCTCTTCCGCCGCGCGGGTGGCGGGCCCGCAGATCTGCTGGCCGTGGACAAGGAGGGATTTGCGTCCGTCGTGTTCCTGAAGGGCGAGGATGTTTCCGTCCGGAAGCCGGGTTTCTGCTAGGGTGATTCTTGGTTTCATGGCGCTTGAAGCTTGCTTTGTCAGGCCCGGCTTAGTAGATGCGAGGCACTATGTCCACAGAACCTGAACAAACGCCTGTCGAATCAACTCCTCCCCCACTGGGGACGGGGCCTTCCGTTCCCGGTCCCATTCCCGGTTCGGAGAAAAAGATGGTTTCAGGAATCCTGGCGATTCTCCTGGGCTGGCTGGGAATTCACAAGTTCTACCTCGGCTACAACACCGAGGGGGTCATCATGCTCGTGATCGGTGTTGGCGGCTGGCTCCTCTGCGGAATTCCCACCGCGATCATCAGTATCATCGCCATCATCGAAGGCGTCCTGTATCTGACAAAAACGGACGAGCAGTTCGTCTCAACCTACATCACTAACAAAAAAGGCTGGTTCTGATTTCCGAACGGCTGATTCCTCTCAAACAGAAAACCCCGGCCTGGTGGCCGGGGTTTTTTTGGTTTTTTTTGGGGATTTATCAAAGGAGGCCGGAGCCTCCCGATCATCACAGGCTGCCCTTGAGGACGGAGGAAGGCTTGAAGCCGACCGACTTGGAGGCGGCGATCTTCATGGCTTCGCCGGTCTTGGGGTTACGGCCTTGGCGTGCGGCGCGCTTTTTGACTTCGAAAGTTCCGAATCCGATGATTTGGACTTTCTTGTCCTTCTTCACGCCTTTGGCGATGGAAGAGAGAACGGCTTCGAGGGCTTCGTCGGCGGCACGCTTGGTGGCGTCTTTTCCGAGGGCGGCTTGGATGGAATCAATCAGTTCAGCTTTATTCATGGCAGCGACGTTTCTGAGAATGCCACCGGATGTTGGCAAGAGAAAATCTGTTGAAAATAAAGGGATTTTTCCAGTGGTTGCTTGACTATCGGCATTTTTTCGAAGACGGGGGAGCTCCGATAGAGCGGGGGCGGAGTCCTCCGGTCCGGTCCCGTTTTCCTGATCAATTTCATTCGGATTTGTGGATTTGGAAGCGGTCTTGGAACTGTGGCGGAAGAGCACGGCCCTGAAGAAGCGGGATCGGATCGCATGGGATGGAAAACGCAGCGGCGGGTGAATTCCGCAGATGCCATGTCCTCCGGAACATTCGCCCGGCTCCGGTTGATGGATTTCCGGGTGAATTATTTGTCATTTGAAAAAGGATTTTAAGCCTCTTTCCGCGCGGTTGGAAAATCGGTTTGGAAGGGTGGAATCCTTGATAAACAAAGGATTTTTCCGAGCTTGTGAAATTTTTCACAAATAGATCTTGCGAAGGTTGGTGACGATCCTTTAAAGACCCCGCGCCTGC
>JAZKCQ010000020.1:0-83880 GCA_040388015.1 Verrucomicrobiota bacterium
GCGATTTCCACGACGGTCTCGCGCCAGAGGACGGAGGAGGCGAGGACGTTCGCCTTGTCCACGGAGAGGAGTTGCTTTTTCCGACCCATGGCGGCGGTGAAGGCGACGCGGGCGATGCGCTCGATTTCGCTTTTCATATACACCATGGTGTCGAAGGCGACGGGCTCGCCGTTGCGTTCCTCGCGGCCTTTTGGCGTGCCGAAATAGACGCCTCCGGTAAGTTCGCGGACGCAGAGGACGTCGAAGCCATCGGCGATGAGTTCCTGTTTGACGGGCGAGGCGTGGGTGAGGGCGGGAAGGCAGACGCCGGGGCGGAGGTTGGCGAAGAGGCCGAAGTGCTTGCGCAGCGGAAGGAGCGCGCCGCGCTCGGGCTGGATGTCGGGTGGCAGGGTCTCCCATTTCGGTCCGCCGACGGAGCCGAAGAGGATTGCGTCCGCGGCCTCGCTGGCGGCGACGGTTTCGGGAGGGAGCGGGTGACCGGTGGCATCGATGGCCGCACCGCCGACGAGGTGCTCGCTGCGGGCGACGGTGAACCCGAATTTCGCCTCAACGGCGTCGAGGAGGCGGAGGGATTCGGCCATGACTTCGGGGCCGATGCCGTCTCCGGCGAGGATCGTGATGCGGTGGCTGCGTGACATGCGCGGGAAAATGGCGGGCGATTCCGGAACTGGCAAGAGCACAAAAGCAGGGATTGCGGGGAATGGAAGATTGCCGGGAGGGACGACCGATGATAGCGTCGCCGCATGAGTGTGAAGGAGATCAAGGAACAACTGGCGACCCTTCCCCGGCAGGAGCAGGACGAGGTGGTGGCCTATTTGTTTCACCTGAGGCACCGCGATGATCCCGATTATAACCGGGAAATGGACCGGCGATTGGGGGACAGGAATGCGGAAAACTGGCTGTCGGTTGAGGATTTCGAGGCGGCTTTGGATAAGAAAGGGATCGATTGAGTGGATTTGTATCGGGTATTTCTTCACTTGGACCTGTTGGAAGCCATACCGGCCAGAGGGCGGCAAAGGGAACTGATCATGGAATTCGTGCGTCTCTTGGCAAGCGAGCCGCAGACACCGGGAGATTACTGCCATCGCGATGAAAGCCAGCGCGAACAGCAGGTGAAAATCGTGGGGGATTTCGCAGTGACCTACTGGGTGGACGAACCGGTGAAAACGGTGATGATCGTCGGAGCCCGTCACGCGGATCGCTGATCATCCAGCCTCCGGCGCACAACCTTGGCTTGCGGAGTGTTCAGGATGGGCGCATCCTCTGCATATTATGCAGGCCGTGACAGATCGCTTGAAAAACTTCCTCCAGTACGTGGCCGTGAACCTGATCGAGGAGCCCAGCCAGGCCCAGCTCAAGGTGGCCGAACTGGGACCCAAGAAGCTGCGATTCAAACTGATTCTCGCCCGGCAGGACGTGGCGATGCTCATCGGCCGCAACGGGTTCACCGCCTCGGCGATCCGCAGTGTTTTGAAAGCCGCGGCGGAGCGGGAAGGCGTCCAGGTTTCCCTGCAAATCCACTCGCACGAGGAAGAGGCGGAGATGCTGGCGCGGGATAGCGGGCATTGAGATAGTTTAAAAGCGGAGGTTCTTCTTTCACTTCCGCTCCACCTTTAGCCGGACAAAAATCTTCCCTGGCTGACGGGGGAGATCCACCGTGATGTCGTTCGGGGCTTCGCCGTTCTCGCTGAAGTTCCTATATCCGTAGCTTGTCCTCCAATATAGTGGCCGATCAGTCCACGGCCCCATGAGATCGGTGGCCCATTGCAGAGCCTGCGTGGTCGTGTAGATCGCCGCGTCACGACGCTTGAAGCTGACCAAAAGGAGGTTGTTGATCAGGTCGAATCCTAGGGTCGGCCTCAGCGAATTTTCGTGTGAAGCCGGATTTCCCCCCAGCATGAATTCCATCAGGTTCGGGATTCCGTCGCCATCCGGATCTCCGTTCGGTGTCGTGTCGGAAAGGGAGGCGAACCCATCCATCCAGCGGCCGAAATCGAACGGTTTCACAAGGATGCGTTTGTTCGCCGCATCATGAACCACCTCAAACTCGGCTGGCAGACCCGTTATTGTGCTAAACCAGCCTGAAAGCGTGCCAGTGTACGTGGCGATGGTGTAGAAATCCAAGCTTTCCCCCAGTACTGGCTCTGTCCGGTTTAGCGCTAAGGTGGATCCGGTGATGTCCAGATTTCCGGTGACCACAAGCCTGTCGCTGTAATCATCAAGTTGGCAGCGGTAGGTTCCACTTAGGACCATTGATCCGGTGGATAGTGCATAGGGAGATGCGTTCCCGGCCAATCCCGGATCTACTGTGCCAGCGATAGTCACTGCTCCCGTAATAGTCGCGTCACCTGCAAGCGTCCCGCCGGCAGCAACGGTCACTGGACCGCTTCCCATCGCGCCGTAGCTGACTTCCATTCGCCCCATCAGAATGGCGGTGCCTCCGGAATGGGAGTTGTTGCCGGACCACCTGACACTGCCGCTTCCCTGTTTGATCACCTTGCAGGGACCGGTGATGCTTGTGCTGAGGCTGTAGTCTTTCGCGCTGTTGTTGAAAAGCACGGCCGCGGGTTCCAAGGCGGAACCGGACCCCGCGATGCCGGTGGTGGTGGTTCCTGTATCGTTAAAAGTAACACGGTCTCCCTTGTAGAAGGATTCCGTTTCCCCCGAGCCGTTCGTGTTCCAGAGCTTGTTTCCGCCTGTTCTCCAGACATTGCTGGAGGCGCCTTTCCAGATGAGCGCCTTGCCCCCGATATTCAGGGTGATCTGTCCGGAAGGATTCGTGAACACCGCTTGCCGGTAGAGTGCGGCATCTTCCATCTGCAGCGTGTTGAAGCCAGCGAGTGTTCCCGTGTAATTGAGGATTGGCATCGGACCGCCGGTCTGTGAGGTCGCCGAAACGTCGGGGGAGATTTTCGTCGATTGCAGCGTCACGTTACCATTCACGGTCAGTGCGGAGCCGTCCAGCGTCGTACGGAGAGTACCAGAGGTGGTCAGTGAGCCTCCCGCGCCGATAGACCCGTTTCCCGCCAAGCTGGTGGTGGAGGACATCGTCACCGCCGTGGCGCCCAAGCTTCCAGTTAGATTCACGCGGCTGTAGGATTGGATCGAAGTGCTTCCCGTGTATGTGCTGTTGCCGGATAGGGTAAGGATGCTTTCGGTAGAGCCGATGATCATTATGGAGGCCGGGCCTCCGGTTTCACGGATCGGCCCGTTGATGGCATTCGGTATGGTGATTCCGCTGGGCCAGTTGTCCTTGCTGTATATCCAAGTCGTCGTCCCGCCGGCAAGGTCCACCTGCGCGTCGATGCTTGAGTTCACAAGCATTAGGTTTCCCAACGAGGGTATTAAAGAACCCCATGTCCCTGTGGGTGCGAGCACGAGGTTATTGGAGAGCACGACGTTTTCGGCGATTAGGAGGATGCTGCCGGCCATCGAAATCCTCGCAGTTCCGAGAGGGGCTTTCACATACGCTGAGCCGTCCGTAATGTTGAGCGAACCGGAGAAGCCGCTGCTGTTCCCTGAAAAAACGAACTTGGAAGCGGAATTGTTGCCGTCGTTGCTGCCGATGAGGTTCAACGTTCCCGCTCCGCTGAAGGCATTGGAGAAGACCGGAGTATCGCTACGTCTGAGAGTCAGCGAGGCTCCACCTGTGATATCGAGGGGAGCACTGCCTAACGAACCGGGAACATCATGGAGAATCAGCTCCCCTCCCATCACCGTGCCCGGGCCGTTCAACTGATAGTTGCCCGAGATTTCCACCGTGCCACCGGTGGCCTTCGTCCAACCGGCAGAAGCGGTCACGTCCGCACTGATGCTGCCGGACCTGAGGTCGAGTGAGGTTGCGGCTATTGCCGCTTTTTTCAATTCGCTGCCATTGGAGAGGGTGAGCTTGCCCGTCGAGACATGCTTTCCGGAAAAATCAATGACCCCGCCCCCCGCCGTGATGTCGCCGCTCATGGCGTAGGAATCCGCGCCGCCGAGGGTGAGAGGGGAGGTGCCTGCCTTTGTCAGCGATCCGGCGCCTGCCAAGCCCCCGGCCGAGGTAAAGGCGTAGGCGCCGTTGGAATTGTTCACCGTCAGCAATGCGGGGGCGAGCGTGCCTGATAGGGAAATGGTTTTGCCCGTCCCCGGTGCCACCGAATCGTCGAAGGTGACGGAGTCGAACGCCTGGAAGGCCTCGTTGTTTCCGCCCAGCGAGAAATTTGCCAGCGTGTTGTCCCACGTTCCGGTGGCGGCTCCTCCGGCCGAAGCGTTGTTCCACAGCAGGTTCGCGCCGGTGCCGGAGAGCACAAGCTGCAGCTTGTTCCCGTTCACCAAGACGCTGCCGGTTGCCCGCGTGGGGCCGTGGGCTGCAGATAGATCCATCACCGGCACACCCGCGCCGGTGATGCCGCCTGCGGTTGCCAGGTCATAGGTGCCGGCCAGAGCGCCATTTCCCAGCAATGGCGCGATGTAGATCGTTCCTCCCGTTAGTTCAAGAGTGCCTGCCACCGTTGTGGTGCCGCCTGCTACCGCAGGCAGGACCAGCGTGCTGTTTGCTTCCGCGGCGATGGACGCGAAGGTTTTTCCCGCCACCCGAGTACCGAAGCCCGCGCCAGTTCCCACTCTTACGGGGGATGATGCCAGCATTCCTGATGGTCCTAACAAAATGGCTCCGTTCTCGATCATCGTGCCGCCCGTATGGGAATCCGGGCCATCTAGAGTCATCACTCCGCCGCCTGTCTTGGTTAGTCCGTGGCCGGAAGAAGACTCTGTCACCGCCGCATCCACCCGCAGGTCGTCAGCCGCGCCGCCAGCTTCCACATGAAAAATGGCCGGGGCTGTTGCCGCCGCATTGCCGAGATCGAAACGCCCAGCAATCACGGAAGATCCGTTCGCCGCCAGACTGTTGATGATGCTGCCGTTTGTTGCCGCGAAATATCCTTGGTCGGTTGGATTGCTTCCCTTTCCTGACCGCAGGGTGCCCTCGGTCAGATTAATGATGTGGTAGCTGTTGGCGGTATTACTGGTGTTGTCCACCAATCCGCCCGTCACATCCAGGGGGGAAATCCGCAAGGCGGGAGAGCTGCCGAGCGCCCCGGCCTTCTGCAACCGCAGAGTGCCACCGGTTTTGACGGTGACTTTTCCGCTCACCGCCGCGGCCCCCGTGGTGGTATTCGCGGTATTGAGGACTAATGTGCCAGCGTTTACAACTGTTCCGCCGGAGTGGGTATTGAATGTATTGAGCATCCATGTTCCATCACCTGCCTTGCTTGCCGATCCGGGGCCGGAAACCACGCTATTTTGGTCCAAGGTCATGCCTCCTGCAACGTCCACGGTCGCGCTCCCGGAGAGAGTGACCGGTCCGTCCCAGCGGGCGGCTGCTGCGGTACTGGTAGCAGTGCTAGAGACCCTCCACCTGGAGCCATCCTCGAAAACGGCGGTCCAGGTATTCTGTCCGCTTGAGGTGCCGGGTAGCCCAAGAGTGGCTCCATTCCGTACGGTGATCACCTTGCCCGTCGCACCTGAGATGGAGCCTGGCACCACGAAACTGCCTGCTTTGATATCTATATTCCCAGGGGTGGTGATTCCCTTGGTAACATCCACCGCTCCCAATCCGACTTTGGTTAGCGTGAAACCGGCCATCGTCAGGCCAGACGGAAACGCGGTGGTGGTCTCCCAGTTCTGGGTGCCGCCCATGCTCGCCGGAGCGGTGAGAGTAACCGCTCTCAGCGATCCGACGGTGGTGCCGCCGTTGCTGACGATCGACCCGATTCCACCGAGTCCGGGACCGGAAATTCTGACAGTCTTCTGGAGAGCGTTGCCGTTAATATCGAGGGTGGCATCCGCAGCAACGACAACTATGCCCGAAGTGGTTCCGAGCGCGGTGGTGCTGGCGGCCCTTAGCAATCCTTCTGCAATGCTTGTCCCAGCGGCAAACGTGTTGGCTCCGGAAAGCGTAAGGGTTCCGGTGCCGGTCTTGCTGAAAACCGCCGTTCCTTTGATCACTGATGCCACTGTCACGTCGTTAACGCCGGTCGCAATAGTCAATGTGCCTGATTTGACGAACGCTCCTCCGGCCAGCGTGTAGCCCGGGGATTGGAACACCAGAGAAGCTGGAGAGATGTCTCCGGAAAGAGTTACAATTCCCCCCGCACCGGAGAAAACCGCGTCAGATCCATCCGCCCACGCGGTATCACCGCCCTCCATTGCAGCTGTGTCCCAGTTTTCCGTGCTCGGATCTGTGCTCCACGTCCCGCTGCCCCCATCGGCATCCGGGCCGGTCGACAAACCGTCCCAATACATCGGGGCAGCTTGCGCAAGCGGGAGTAAGGAGGTCGCGGCACAAAGCCATCCGAAAGAAAGTTTGGACTGTGTCATGGGTTACATGGAGTTAGATGGATTTCTCCCATTCAGGAAAGAAGAAATGCGGACCAAGCCGACCCGAGAAAGAGTGATGTGCTTTCCCGCAGGGATTAGCGGGTTATCTGTGCGTAATATGTCCCGCCTAGGGGACCGGTAAAACGCAGGGCATCAAACCCTCGCTAGACAGCCCGGACAATTCTGGGCGAAATGGCCGGGTTCGATTTCGTCGAGCGGCGGGGATTTCTCCATCAGGCAGAGATCGGATTTGCCGAGGCGGTTCCGGGGTTGGAACGAGCAGCCGGGCGCGGGGCGGGAGAGATCCGGCGGCAGGCCGGGGATGGTGTAAAGCGGCTCGCCCTTGGGGTGGCTAGCGGGGATGGATTTCAACAACGACCGCGTGTAGGCGTGCAGCGGGTGGCGGAAAAGCTCGGCTTTCGGCGCGCTTTCGACGATGCGTCCGGCATACATCACGTTGATCTTGTCGCACATTTCCGAGACGACCGCGAGATCGTGGGTGATGAAAATGACCGCCGTGCCGAGGTCGCGCTGGCGCTCGCGGATTAGATCCAGAACCTGCTTCTGGACGGTGACGTCGAGTGCGGTGGTGGGCTCGTCGCAGATGAGAAGCTCGGGCCGGGTGATGAGGGCCATGGCGATCATCACACGCTGCCGCATGCCGCCGGAAAATTCGTGCGGATAGGAATGGATGCGCTTTTCCGGATTCGGGATCCCGACTTCGGCGAGCGCCTCGATGGCGCGGTGGAGCGCTTCCTTGCCGTGGCAGTTTTCATGAAGCGCGAGCGGCTCGGTCAGCTGCGCGCTCACTTTCATGAACGGGTTGAGCGAGGTCATCGGGTCTTGGAAAATCATCGAGATCCGCTTGCCGCGGATCTTGCGGAGCTGCTTTTCCGACGCCTTGAGGAGATCGATGCCATCGAACATCGCCTGTCCGCCATGGATGCGGCCGGGAGGCTGGGGGATGAGGCCGAGCAGGGAATAGCAGGTCACCGACTTTCCCGATCCCGACTCGCCGACGATGCCGAGGGTCTGTCCGGGATCGACGGTGAAGGAGACGTTTTCCACGGCGTGGACGACGCCGTTGCGGGTGTGGAAGCGGGTGGTGAGGTTCCGGACGTCGAGCAGTGGCATTGCGGAGCGAAGTTTGTCGGCTACGGCGAAAAGCGCAAGCCCAGTGCCGCCTCGATGGATGAGACGATTTCATCCGCGGGGCGGGTTATCCCCACGATCAGTCCTTCATCCGGCGACGGTTCTTCCAAGGTTGCCAGCTGGCTCTCTAACATTCCAGCCTTCATGTAGTGGCCGCTGCGTCCGGCGAGCCGTTCGGCCAGTGTGACGGCATCTCCCTTCAGGTAAACGAGAACCACATCCGAGCCGACGCCGAGTTGTTTGCGGTAAATCCGTTTCAAGGCCGAGCAGGCGAGCACGGAGAATTTCCCCACGGGTGTGTCATCGACGACCTCCACGCGCAGCCTTTGCAGCCACGGGGCCCGGTCTGCGTCGTCCAGAGGAATGCCGGAGGCCATTTTTGCGATGTTCTCCGGCGGGTGGAAATCATCCGCATCATGGAAATCGCCGCCGTGGCGCGCGGCCAGCAACGCGCCGACCGTGGTTTTTCCCGATCCGGCGACTCCCATGACGATGACGACGCGTGTTGGCTCCATGGCCGCGAGCTTCGTGCGCCTGGCATATGATTTCAAATGTGAAGTTGGGATTGCCGGTCGATGGAAATCCCTGCTAATGGATCGCGTGATGGATCTTCAAAACCCAACCGCCGTCGCATGAAAGCCCTGCTGCTCACCGCGCCCTCGACTTTCGAATTCACCGATGTCCCCACGCCCGCCACCGGTCCCGGCGAGGTGCGGATCGACGTGCGAGCCTGCGGCATCTGCGGCAGCGACATCCACGGCATGGACGGCCGCAGCGGCCGGCGCATCCCCCCCATCGTGATGGGGCATGAGGCGGCGGGTGTGATTTCTGAAATCGGCGCGGAAGTGGCGGATTGGAAAATCGGCGACCGCGTGACCTTCGACTCCACCGAGTTCTGCGGCGACTGCGAGGAGTGCCGGCGGGGAAATTTCAACCTCTGCGCCAACCGGAAAGTGCTCGGCGTTTCCTGCGGCGACTACCGGCGGCACGGTTGTTTCGCGGAGCAGGTCGTGCTGCCTGCCAGAATCCTCCACCGCATTCCGGATTCGCTGTCTTTCGAAAAAGCCGCCTTCGCCGAACCCGTCGCAATCGCACTGCACGCGGTGAATCTCGCACCGGAAACTTTCGATCAGCCCGCCATCGTCATCGGTGCCGGACTGATCGGGTTGTTAGTCGTCCAGGCGCTCAAGGCCCGTGGCTGGAAAACTGTCATCGCCGTGGACCTCGACGAATCCCGACTCGCGCTTGCCAAGCAACTCGGCGCCGCCGAGACATTTTCCGCCAAACAGGAAAATCTATCCGCCCACCTTCGCGAAATCTGCGGCGGCGATGGCGCGCACCTGGCCTTCGAAGTCGTCGGCGCGGCGGCTCCCGTGGATCTTGCCATCCGCAGCGTTTGCAAGGGCGGGACCGTGGTGTTGGTGGGAAATCTCCAGCCGAGCGTGCCGATGCCGCTGCAGGAAGTCGTCACCCGTCAGATCACGTTGAAGGGCTCGTGCGCCTGCGCCGGAGAGTACCCCGAAGCGATCCGCCGCATCGGGGACGGCTCGATCAAGGTCGAGCCTCTGCTCAGCGCCTCCGTTTCCCTGAGTGGAGGAGGGGAATGGTTCGCCCGTCTCGCCAACAACACCGAGGGCCTGCTCAAAGTCATTTTAAAACCATGAAGTCCTTCGATCTCACCGGCCGCACGGCCCTCGTCACCGGCACCAGCCGCGGCCTTGGCGAACGCTTCGCCCTCACCCTCGCCGAAGCCGGCGCGGACATCATCGGCACCAGCCGGAACCTGGCGGCGCTCGACGGCATCCGCTCGCAGGTGGAAGCGTTAGGCCGGAAATTTTTCCCCGTGGCTCTCGATGTGGGTTCCTTCGAAAGCATCCAGTCCGCCGTTGGTGAAATGAAATCGCAGGTGGAGCGCATCGACATCCTCGTCAACAACGCCGGCTGCAACGTCCGCAAGCCCGCCACCGAGATCACTTGGGACGATTGGAATCTCGTGATGGACACCAACCTGCGCGGCACGTTCTTCGTCGCCCAACAGGTGGCGGCGCGGTTCATGATCCCGGCGAAATACGGCCGCGTCATCAACATTGGCTCCGTCACTTCCGTTGCCGGTTACGCCGGCCTCGCACCCTACTGCGCCAGCCGTGGCGGCACCAAACAGCTGACGATGAGCCTCGCCGACGATTGGGGCGTGCATGGCATCACCGTGAACTGCCTCGCGCCCGGATGGTTCAAAACCGCGCAGAACGCGGTGATGTATGAGGACAAGGAATGGGTGGAATACCTCAGCGACCGCATCCCGCTGAAGCGCCCCGGCCAGACCGGCGATCTCGATGGCCCGCTCGTTTTCCTTGCCTCCGAGGAAAGCCGCTACATGACCGGCCAGCTCCTGCTCATCGACGGAGGTATCTCCACCGGAGCCACCCGCGCAGTCCCCAAGAAGAGGTAGGATTATAGGAACCGCGAATCTGGCGAATCTAGCGAATCTTTAAGAGGGAAATGCCTGAGAGGCTGTTTTTAAGGCAGTCCCCGATTCTGATACCTTTCTCCTCTTCAAAAGATTCGCCCGATTCGCTAGATTCGTGGTTCCTGCTTCTTCAATCCCATAAGCCCCTCCTCCACCCACCCGGCCACATCCGAAAACTTCCCATCCGCCACTTTCCTCCCCAGCACCAGCACCGGAACCTGCTCGCGCGTGTGATCGGTCCCAGGATGATAGGGATCGTTCCCATGATCGGCCGTTAGGATGACGAGGTCATCCGCTTCCACCCTGCCGATGAAGCCGCCCAGCCATTCGTCGAACTCCCGCAGGCATTGCGCGTAGCCCTCCGGATCGCGGCGGTGGCCGTAGAGGGAATCGAAGTCCACGAGGTTGGCGAAGATGAAATGCGGCTCCTCCCGTCTCTCCGCCCACAGCCGGTCGATCACCTCCATTCCCTCGGCATTCGATTTCGTGGGATGTGATTCGGATATGCCCGAGTCGGCGAAAATGTCGGAAATCTTCCCCACGCCGATCGTCGTCACGCCCGCCGCCTGCAACCGGTTCAGCACGGTTTCGCCCGGCATCAGAGAGTAATCGTGGCGGTTGCCGGTGCGTTTGAAATCCGCCGCCGAGGCCCCGAGAAACGGCCTCGCGATCACCCGGCCGATCCGGATCCCGCGCTCGTCCAACAGCTTCCGCGCCGTCTTGCACAAATCCCATAATCTCTCCAAACCAAATGTCCCTTCATGTGCCGCGATCTGGAGCACACTGTCGGCGCTGGTGTAGAGGATGGGGTTTCCAGTGCGGAGATGTTCCTCGCCTAACCGCACGAGGATCTCCGTTCCGGACGACGCGCAATTTCCGATGAACTCCACGCCGGCGCGTTGCTCCAACTCGGCGACGAGGTCATCGGGAAAGGCTTCGAAGGTCGCGAACGGTTCGTCCAGCGCGCAGCCCATCAATTCCCAATGCCCGGTCGTCGTGTCCTTGCCCGCGGAGGTCTCAGTCAGCCGGGCCCACGAGGCGTTTTCCAATGTCCGGACCTTGCCGGGAAGCGCGAGCACATCGGCCAGTCCCATGGATTCCAGATGGGGGAGCGAGAAGCCGGGGAGATTCCCATACAAGTGCCCGAGGGTATTCGCTCCGCCGTCGCCGTAGTCCGCGGCATCCGGCGCGTCCCCGCAGCCGACCGAATCCAACACGATGCAAAGAACCCGTTTCATCGACGACTACTAGCCCCCGCCATGCCAGTCTTCCAGCTGATTCCACCTCGCGGGAAACGGAAATCCGCCCTCCCCATGCCGGAAAAACTCACGCGGGTCGGGCGAAAACCCCGCCCGAACGATTCACACCTCGCCCAAGCTGTCGCTGCGACCTACGGATGCGTTTCACCGCTTCGTCTTGGGCGTTTTCAAAAACGCCTCCACCTCTGCGAGCGGGCGGGTGTTGAAAACATCCTGTTTCCGCAGCCAGCCTTTTCTCGCGAGGCGGATCCCGAGGCCGAGGTGGTGGAGCTGGTGGGTGGAGTGGGCGTCGGGGTTGATGGAGCAGAGCACGCCTTTGTCGCGGGCGCGTTTCCACCAGCGCCAGTCCATGTCGAGCCGCTGCGGGCTGCAGTTCAGTTCGATGATGGTGCGGGTCTCGGCGGCGCAGTCGATGATCATCGCGTGGTTGACGGCGTAGGGCTCGCGCTTGAGGAGCAGGCGCCCGGTGACGTGGCCGAGCATGGTGACGTGTTCGTTCTCCATCGCCCGGCAGATGCGGCGGGTCATGTCCTCTTCGGACAGCGTGAAGGACGCGTGCACGGAGGCGACGCAGTAGTCGAGTTTGGCGAGCAAATCGTCTTCAAAATCGAGCGAGCCATCCTTGAGGATGTCCACCTCGTTGCCGGAGAAGAGGCGGAATTTCTCATAACCGGCGTTCAGCTTCGCGATGGCTTCGATCTGCTGGAGCAGCCGCGTTTCATCGAGGCCGTTCGCCTGAAAGGAGGACTTCGAGTGATCCGCGATGCCGAGGTATTGCAGGCCGAGGTCCATCGCCTCGTCGGCCATGGCTTCCAGCGTGTCGACGCCGTCGGAGGCGGTGGTGTGGTTGTGGAAGGTGCCGCGGAGCTGGGCGAGCTCGACGAGGCGCGGCAGCGTGTGATCGGTGGTGGCTTCGATCTCGCCCCGGTTCTCGCGGATTTCCGGGGGCATGAAATCGAGGCCGAGCGCACGGTAGATGTCGGCTTCCTCGTTCACCTCGAAGCTGGCGGCCGTCTCGCCGGTGAAGCCGTATTCGTTGAGCGACAGGCCCTGCTTCAGCGCCAGCGAGCGGATGGCGACGTTGTGCTCCTTGGAGCCGGTGAAATACTGGAGTGCGAAGGGGAATTGCGCGTTCGACACCGCGCGGAGGTCGCACTGGAGGCCGTTTTTCAACCGCACCGAGGCCTTGGTATCGCCGCAGACGATGGTGGAGGCGACTTGCGGCAGCGTGGTGAAATCCTCGCAAACCAGCGCGGGCTCCTTGGTGGCGACGAGGAAATCCAGGTCATGCACGGTTTCCTTGCCCCGGCGGAACGAGCCGGCGGCGGAGACGCGTGAGATCTCCGGGTGCATCCGCAGGAGTTCCAGGATTTCCTCGACGAGAGGGGAAATGCCGCCGAGCAGGAAGGTGTCGGCGAAGGTCTCGCGGAGGGCGATGGCTTCGAGGATCTTGGTTTGCGTCTTCGCGCCGAATCCGGGCAGTCCCGCGACTTTCCCGGCATCGCACGCGGCCTTGAGATCGGCGACGGAGGTGACGGCGAGCGCTTCGTAGAGCGCTTTCACCTTTTTCGGTCCGAGTCCCTGGAGGTCGAACAGCTCGAACAGCCCGGCGGGAAACTCGGCGCGCAGTTTCTCGTAGAACTCCAGTCTTCCCGTGCTGGCCAGCTCGTGGAGCTTGTCGCGCAGGGCCTCGCCGATGCCCTTGATGCCGGTGAGTTCGTTCTTTTCCGCGAGTTCCACGATGTCGCCATCGAAACTCATCACCACCTCGGCCCCCTGGCGGTAGGCGCGGATCTTGAAGGGGTTCTCCGCCTTCAGTTCCAGCAACAGGGCGATTTCTTCGAGCACTTCGGCAAGCTTCTCGCGGGTCATGCGCGGAGGGTTGCGTGGCGCGGGGAGGCGGTCAAGGATGGGCACGGAGCATCGGGGAATGTCCGGCGGTGGGGTCAGCCCGGGGCGCGGTCTATTTGGCCGGCGGAGCGGTGGCGGGAGCGATTTCCACGGCGTCGCCTTCTTTCAGCATGGCGTTCGGATTGACGATCACCTGCGTCTCCGGAGCGAGGGCGGCGGAGGTGATTTCCAGCGTGGGGCCGAGGTTTCTGCCGGGAAGGACCTCGATGTAGCTCACCTTTCCGCCATTGACGGTGGCGACGAGCGATTTGCCCTGGCGCAGAACGAGCGTGTTGTTCGGCAGCAGATACGTGCCTTTCGCGGGGGGCAGCTTGAAGGCGGCGGTGCCGGTAAGGCCTGCGGGGAGCAGGCGGTCCTTGTTCTCGATGAGCAGCTCGACACGCATGGTGCCGGACGCGGTGTCGAAGACCCGGCTGAAGCGTGACAGCTTCGCGGCGAATGTCTGGCCGGGCAGTTCGTTGAAGCGGACCGAAGCTTCGGCCTCATCCGAGAGGCGCAGGGCGAGGTCCGGTGTGGCGCTGATGACGAAGCGCAGTTGGTTGAGTCGTGAGAGCCGGTAGAGCCAGCCCTCGACGGTGGAGGAATCGCCGCGCATGCGGTCGCCGCGGTCGAAGTTCCGCGCGGAGATGGTGCCGTCGAAGGGGGCGGTGACGGTGGAGAATTTCTGCATCTCCTCGGCTCGGGCGAGATCGGCCTGGGCCAGGCGCAGCGCGGCTTCCGTTTCGTCGGCGGAGGAGACGCGCTGCTCCGATTCTTCCAGCGAGACGGCGCGTGTTTTCAAGAGGCCGGTGGAGCGCTCGGCCACCTGGCGCGCGTTCTCGGCGCGGGCGGTGGCCTGCTCGACCGAGGCGCGCGCGGCCTCGACCTCGCGGTCGATCTCGGGCGCGGCGATGATGGCGAGCACGTCGCCGGTCTTCACGCGGTCGCCGATGTCGTATTTCCGCTCGCTGACGATGCCGGTGGCGCGGGTGAAAATGGTGGCCTGCTCGATGGGCTCGGTGCGGCCGGGAAGTTCGTAGGCCGCGGCGGCGGTGCTGGCCGTGGGAAGCACCGTGCGGACGGTGGTTTTCTCCTGAGCCACGAGCGGCGAGGAGGCGGCTAACAGTGCCAGGAGGGCGCGGGAGATGACGGGAGCGTTCATGGATTCGTGAGGCGGGCGGAAGGTTCCGCGGTTTCTTCTTTCCGGAGATGCAGGCGGTGGGTGAATCCGCGGACGGCGGCGAAGGCGACGGGGACGAGGAAAAGGGAGGCGAAGGTGCCGAAGAGCAGTCCGCCGATGACGGCGCGGCCTAACGGAGCGTTCTGTTCGCCGCCTTCCGCGTGGCCGAGCGCCATGGGAATCACGCCGAGGATCATGGCGAGCGCGGTCATGACCACGGGGCGGAGACGGGTGGTGGCGGCCTCGACCGCGGCATCGTGGGCCGTTTCCCCCTGGTCGAAACGGTCGCGGGCGAAGCTGCTGACGAGCACGCTGTTCGCGGTGGAGACGCCGACGACCATGATGATGCCCATCAGCGCGGGCACGCTGAGCGGAGTGCCCGTGACCCACAACCCGAAGAGTGCTCCGGAAACGGAAACCGGAAGACCGGCGATGGCGACGAAGGGGAGCGTCCACGATTGGAAATTCACCACCATCACGAGAAACACCAACAACGCGGCCAGTCCGAGGCCGCCGATGAGCTCGGAGTAGGCGGTCTCCATCAGCGCGGCCTGGCCGGAGAGCTCGATGGTGTTGGCGGGTTTCAGTTTTTTCCGGAGGTCGTCGAGGATGTGTTCGAGATCGGTGGTGATGCTGCCGAGGTCGCGGCCGGAGGCATTCGCGACGATGGTGAAGGTGGGCTGCAGCGAGGTGCGGCTGACACTGGCGGGCGAGCGCTTTTCCAACACCGTGGCGAACGAACGCAGCGGGACCGCCGCACCGGTGCCGGTGGACGGACGGATGGGCAGGTTGAGCAGTTGCTCGACGGCACGGAGGTTGGCGGGCGGCGCGAGCACCTGAACGTCGTAGGCGGCGCCGGTCGCGGGGTCGGACCAGAAGTTGGGGGAAACGGATCCGCCGCTGCCGAGGGCGGCCAACAGCGCGTTGGCGGCGTCCTGGGCGTTGATGCCGAAGGTGGCGGCGCGCGCGCGGTCGATGCGGATCGAGTATCCGGGCTGGTCGAGCACCTCGCGCAGCGTGACGTCCACGGCCCCGGGGACCTTGGTGAAGCGCTCCTTCAGCTCGCGGGCGAGCGCCAGATTTCCCGGGACGTCGCGGCCCATCAGGCGGACTTCGAAGGTGGTCGGCGCGCCGGAGGCGAGCGTCTGGCTGGTGGCGTCGGCCGGGCGGAAGAACGACTGCACGTTCGGAAATTTCTCCGCGAGCATGGCGCGGATTTTTTCGACGTAGCCTTCGCTCGGGCCGTGCTCGGAAGCGAGCTGCACGAGGATCTCGCCATCGGCGGAACTGATCGAGGTGGTCTCCACCCAGGCCTGGTTCACGGAGCTGGGCGTGCCGATGTTTTCCACGACGAACTGCAGCTCTTCCTTCGGAATGATCTGGCGGACCTCGCGCTGGATGTCGGCCATGGCCTGGGCGGTGTCCTCGATTCTAACGCCGCTCGGGATGCGGACGAAAAGCCGGATCAGTCCGGCGTCGGTCTTCGGGAAAAACTCGCGGCCGGAACTCAGCGCGGAAAAGGTGCCGAGCGCGGCGGCCAGGACCACGGGGATGATGGCGATCCATTTGTGGCGGAGGATGAATTTCAGGATGTTGCCCTGGGTTTCCGCGAGGCGGTCCACCCCATGCTCGATGGCATGGTGGATGCGGAACAGGCCGCCCGGTTTCCTGTCGCCGCGTTTCTGCTCCGCGCGCAGCTCGGCGGGGAGGATGATGGAGGCGAGCGTGGGCACCAGCGTCCGGGCCAGCAGATAGCTGGCGATCATCGCGAACACCACGGCCAGCGCGAGCGGGCGGAAGACGAAGGATGAGGTGCCGCTGAGCAGGAAGATGGGCAGGAAGACGATGCAGATGGAAATGGTGGAGACGAATTCCGGGAACGCGACCTCGCGTGCGCCGTCGATGATGGCGGTGCGCACATCCTTTCCCAGGGCGATCTGCCGCTTGATGTTCTCGATCTCCACCAGCGAGTTGTCCACCAGGATGCCGATGGCCAGCGCGAGGCCGCCGAGGGTCATGAGGTTGAAAGTGGCCCCGATGAGGCTGAGTCCGAAGATCGAGCACAACAGCGCGAGCGGGATGGAGGTCAGCACGATGAGCGTCGAGCGCCACGATCCGAGGAATAACAGAACCACCGCGGCGACGAGTCCGCCGACTAACAAGATTTCATGCTCCACTCCCTTGACCGCGGCGCGGACGAAGACGGACTGGTC
Source organism: Verrucomicrobiota bacterium (assembly GCA_040388015.1). Taxonomy (GTDB): domain Bacteria; phylum Verrucomicrobiota; class Verrucomicrobiia; order Verrucomicrobiales; family Akkermansiaceae; genus Luteolibacter. Next base: position 16,522 of record JAZKCQ010000020.1, read on the forward strand.
GAAGATCGGCTCGATGTTCATGCCGGGAGGCGCGGAGGCGCGGATCGCGGGAAGGCGCTCCATGATGCCGTCGATGATGTCCACGGTGGACGCGCTGCCGAGTTTCAGGATGGAGATCATGACGGCGTTCTGGCCGTTGAGGCGGGCGATGTTGGTGCTGACGGCCTCGCCGTCGCGGACGTTCGCCACATCCCGGAGGAGGATCATTTTCCCTTCCACCGAGCGCAGGGGGAGGTCGAGGAAGGCCTGGATGTTTTCCGGACTGGCGTTGATTTCGACCGGCAGCTCGCGGCCTCCTTCGCGGAGGCTGCCGGAGGGAAGCGTGAGGTTCTGCCGGCTGACCGCCGCGCCGATTTCCGCGGCGGACATGCCGTAGGCGTTCAGGGCGTCCGGATTCAGGTCCACCATCACCTGCCGCGCGGCACCGCCGTAGGGCAGGGAGATGCGCATGCCCGGCACGCTCTGGAGCTGGGCGCGGAGGGCGAGGCGCGAGTAGTCGAAAAGCTGGCCGCTCGTCATCGTGTCCGACGACATGACGAGCTGGACGATGGGCACGCTCGACGGACTGGTCCGCACGATCAGCGGCGGCGTGGTGCCGGTGGGCATGCGGCGGAGGATTGTCTGGGAAACGCTGGTCGCCTGGGACATCGCGGTGTTGATGTCCACATAGGATTGGAATTTCAGCTTCACGAGGGCGACTCCGTTCGAGGTCTCGGAGCGGACTTCGAGCAGATCGTCCACATTGTTGAGCGTGGCGATTTCGGAAAACGAGGTGATCTTCGACGCCATCTCCGCCGCGGTCAGGCCGCCGTAACTCCAGACCAGCGTGATTTCAGGACTCTCGACCCGTGGCAGGATATCGGTGGACATCCGCTTGCCCGACATGATGCCGAAGAGCAGGATCAAAATGGCGAGCACCCCGATGGTGTATTTGTAACGAAGGGCGAAGAGGACGATCCACATGGCAAGAAGGCGCTGGCACCGGATGTTTCCGGAAGAAAGCCCTACGTAGCACGAAAGGTGTCGGGCGCAATTGTTAGATCGGATTTTCTCAGGTTTGATCCCGCTTTCCGTTCCGAGGCCCCGGCCTGTGGTTACAAGGTGAACATTCCGATCAGGGCGGGAGCGCTGATTCGGTTAGGAAGTCCGCGACGACCATGCGGTGGTCGCTGTTGCGGGTGGTGACTGCGCGGCAGCGCACCGGGGTGAAATGGCGCGTCGCGTAAAGGTGGTCGATGCGCAGGATGGGGAACCGCCGCTGGAAGGTGTTGCCCCATCCGGTGCCGGCGCTGGCGAAGGCGTCTTCGAAATCGCTCGCGAGCTGGCGGTGGACGATGTCCGAAGCGGGGGCGTTGAAGTCGCCGCCGAAGAGGGTGGGGGTGTGGGGGAATTTCGTGGTCTGTTCGAGCACCGTCTGTGTCAGGGACAGCTCCTTCATGCGGAGCACGCGGTTGCTCCTGTGGCCTGCCCACGCGGATTTCCGCCACAGGCGGAGGTCGGTGGCGGCGGTTCTCAGGTGGACGTTCACCACTTCGATCTCGGCTCCGCCGGGAAGTTGGATGGTGACCTGCTGGTCGCGGTGGTTCGGATCCGGGTTGCGGATCTCGCGCTGGATTTTCCAACAGGTCACGACCCCGTTCGTCTGATAGGCCCGGTAGTCGCCGCGGCCGCCGTACAGCACGTCCGCGATCTGGCGGACCTGAAAGGGGTGGATGTCCTGCAGGAGGACGATGTCCGGTTGCCAGGCGGAGAGATCGGCCGCCGGATTGCCATAAGTGAAAAAGGCGGCGTTGAGCGTGACGACCCTCATCACCCGCCGGCCTTCATATCGCTCGGCCTGGCCGGGAAGCGGCGGGGATTTTCCGAAATTCGCCAGCACCTTCGCCTCGTCCGCGCCGACAAGCAGCGTGATCGCCCACACGGCGGTCATGATCAGCGAGAGCGACGCCCGCAGGAAATAGAATGCCAGGGTCGACAGCACCAGCCCGATGCCGCCCCACAGCCAGATCGGCATCACGGTGAACGCCGTGAAGCGGTCGGGCTGCCGCGAGAAGCAGTAAACGGTGAAGATATGAAGCAGCAGCGAAACCAAGACCAATGTCCATCCGATGCGGCGGCTGATAGAGGACATGGGGAAAATTTCGAAATTCCGAATCTGATATCCTGAACGAAAGAGGAGAGGTGCAGGGTGTTCTTTGCACTTGCAGTGCGGTGTATCCCTCTTCGTTCGGAATTCGGGGTTTGGTCTTCAGTGCTTAAAGCCCCGGGATGCCGAGTCCGCCGGTGAGCTTCTTCATCTCGGCGGCGGACTTTTCCTTGCCCTTGGTGATGGCTTCCTGGACGCCCTTGAGGACGAGTTCCTCGAGGAATTCCGCATCGGTCGGATCGATCACGGACGGGTCGATCTTGATGGCGAGGACGTCGCCCGCGCAGGTGGCGATGACGTTCACCTTGCCGCCGCCGACGGAGGCCTCGACGGTCTGGATGGCGAGTTCTTCCTGTTTTGCGGCGAGCCCGGCCTGCATCTGCTGGGCTTGTTTCATGAGTTTCTGGATGTTCATAAGAGAGTGGTGGCTTGGGATGTTTGTTTTGGAAGTTCTTTCAGATCGTCCGGTGCCATGCTTCCGGAATGGGTTCGCCGGAATCATAGACGAAATGCAGGACTCGTCGATTCTTTGGTTCGATGGCCTGCGACGAGGCGTGAATGCAGAGCGGGCGCATCAGCAGGAGTTCGCCTTTTGCCGCCAAACAGGGAATTTCGCCGTGACGGGCCACCCGGCCGGGAATCTCTGCTGTTGCGAGGATACCCGATCGGTGGGTTCCGGGCGAAATCCGGAGCGGGCCGTTTTTGGCGTCGCAATCGTCGAGATGAAGGCGAACGGCGAGAAGGCGGCTCAATACGAACTCGGGCGGACGCGCGAAATCGATGCCTTGCTTGACCGTGGGAAGATCGAAACCTTCCGATGTCACGCGGTCTGCAAAAGGGAACATCACGTCCTGATGCCAAGCGACTTTCCAGTTTGTGGAAGAAGTTTTGTTGAAAGCGATCGCTTGGATGGCGATGGAATCCGCCGGGAGATGGCCGGATGCGATCAGCTCATGTTTGAGGATGAGTGCGGCGTTCCTGACGCTGGACAGATCCAGCAGGCAGCGCTCGCCCGCGGTGTGGTTCTGAAACAACGTATCGCGGAGCTGGTTCAGAATTTCCTCAGGAACAGCACTTGGTAGAATGGAGAAGCCTTGGTCTTCGAGATTCATCGGCCAACGGAATGCTTCAGCGCTTCGGGAGTTGGAGATGCGGTGGGACTGATATCACTTTCAACCGTCTCCGATGGCGGGGAGCGAGATTGACGGAGATGAGGCGCATGACTGGTGTGATCGGAAACGCTGTGCTGCGACGCTGGCGCTCCAATATCAGGCGAGGACCTTGCCTTCGAATTTCACCAGCGCGGCTTGGATGAGCGGGTCGTTGTAGAAGGCATCTTCGAGAATGCTGGCGGCGGGGGCGACAGGCTCGGGTGGCTTTTCCTCGATGGCGGGCTTGTCGTTTTTCCAAGGTGGCGGCTCGGCCGGTGGCGGGAGTTCGCTGACCTCCGGGGCGTCGGCGATCATGGACTCGAAGGCGGAGAGCCCGCCGGTGGGGCGGGGCTTGGTGGCGGCGGGGGCGGGTTCCGGAGCGGGCTCGGGATTCCATTCCTTGGCGACCGGGATGGGTTCCGGCTCAGGCACGGCGGCTGGCTCCGGGATGATCGCGGGTTCCGGTTCTGGCTCGGGGGCGGGAGTCGCGACAGGTGAGGGGATCGCTGCCGGAGCAGGGAGCGGAGCGGCGGCCTGCGTGGCGACCGGGCCGGCGGGGAGGAAATCCGCACCCTTGGTGAGAACCTTGATGACGTCGGTAATGCGGACTTCGCCGAGCGATTGGATGGCCTTGATGACGCCGAGTTCGAAATGCAGGCGTTTGTTGGTGGCCCATTTCATGCGGCCTTCCGTCTCTGCAAAGACGTCGATGGCGGCGAGGATGCGGTCGGGCGCGTATTCGTCGGCCGAGGCTAGTAACGCGGTCCAGAGATGCGTCGGAATGCCTTCGCCATCGGCGGACGGATCGAGTTTCGCGACAAGCAGCGCGCGCAGGCAGCCGATGAGTTCGCCGAGGAGTTGGGAAAGTTCGCGGCCGCTTTCGGCTTCCTTCTGGATGAGCGAGAGGGCGGCGGGATTGTCGCGGGCGAGCAGGGTCTGCGTGAGCGAGGCGACTTTTTCCCGTGAGGTGAAGCCGAAGACGTCGAGCACGTTGCCCTCGTTGATGCTGTCGCCGCAGAAGGAGACGAGCTGGTCGAGCATCGACTGGGCGTCGCGCATGCCGCCGTCGGCCCCTTTCGCGATGGCCCAGGCGGCCGTTTCATCGAGCTGGATGCCTTCCTCGCTGGCGATGTGGGAAAGGTGCTTCGCGATCGTTTCCGTGGGAATCGGGCGGAGGTCGAAGCGCTGGCAGCGGGAGAGGATGGTCGGGAGAATTTTGTTCGCCTCGGTGGTGGCGAAGATGAATTTCACGTGCGGCGGCGGTTCTTCGAGCGTCTTGAGCAGCGCGTTGAACGCCGCGTTCGAGAGCATGTGGACCTCGTCGATGTAGAAGATCTTGAACTGCCCGCGCGCCGGGGCGAAGCGGACGGACTCGCGCAGGTCGCGCACCTGCTCGACGCCGTTGTTCGAGGCACCGTCGATTTCCAGCACATCGAGCGAGCGCCCCTCGGCGATTTCGATGCAGACATCTTCGTCCGGGTTGAAATCGGCGTTCGGGCCGCCGGTGCAGTTCAGCGCCTTGGCGAGAATCCGGGCGGTCGAGGTCTTGCCCGTGCCCCGCGGGCCGACGAAGAGATAGGCGTGTGCCAGGCGCTTTTGGGCGATGGCGTTGCGAAGGGTCTTCACGACGTGATCCTGTCCCAGGACGTCGTTGAAGGTTTTGGGTCGGTATTTGCGGGCGAAGACCTGATAACTCACGGCGGCGAGTGTAGGGATGGCGGCGGGTTTGTCATCGCCGACTTTTCACGAATCGGAAAAAGACCGCGGCACCGGGCGAAAAGTTTGTCGGACAGGGATTGATGGACCTGCAAATTCCGCTAGCGTGTCGGAAATGGAAGAGCCACGAGACACGAAAAACCGCCGTCGCGGCAGCTCCCGGTGGTTCGGGATCCGCGATGTCATCTACCTCGGCATCATCGGCCTCGGCATCGTCGCGGCCTTGAACACGACCCGGGTGAAACGCGGCCTCAAGGATATTTTTTCCCCCAAGCCCGCCGCCGTCTCGCCGGACCGGGAAGACATCCTCCGCCAGGCCGAGGCGCAGATCCAAGCCGATCTGGAGAAACAATACGAAGCCCGCATGGCCGCGCTCCGCAAATCCCATGAGGACGCCCTCAAGCAGCTTTCCGAGAAGCCCCCCGAGCCTGCCGACACCGCACCCGAGGTCGAGCTCGGCACCGTCACCGACGTCCGCAAGCTCCGGTCCGGCATCCCCTTCAAGACCGAGGTGAAAATCGAAAAAGGCGGCATCGCCTCCAAGGAGCGCACCGACGACGCCAGCTACACCGCCAGCTACCAGCTCTCCCTGCGCCTGCCGGCTCCCGCCAGATCCATGGCCGAGCTCGAATCCTCCAACCCCGAGCTCGCGAAAATCCTCCCCGGCCTCCCGCCCCTCGTCGAGAAGGGCGAAGTCTCCTCCTGGTTCACCAAGCTCTACGAAAACAAGGCCGCCCGCGTCCGTCTCGAGGCGAACACCCTCAACGAGCTCCTCACCAAGCACAACATCTACGACTGCGAGACCATCCTGCACCTCAAGGCCGCCAACGGCCGCAAGGTCTTCTTCATGCAGGCGGAGATGGACGTCGTCTCCGACGGCTCCGACGGCGACCGCCTTCCGCAGATGCCGGATGAAATCGTCAACTCCCCTCACTACCAGCCTTTCACCAGCTACGGCTGGCCCAAAAAATCCCAGACGCCCAACCCGATGATCGCCGGGTGGGAGCGCCGCATCGCCGCCGCGCAGAAGGAGCTCGCCACCCCCGCCACCACCGCCGCCCGCAAGACCTGGCTGCGCGACCGCATCCAGTATCTCAAGAAGGGCATCGACGACCTCAAGGGCCGCAGCTTCCTCATCGCCGATTACGATCCGTTCATCGTCATTCCCATCAATCTCTTCGACTCCAACGACCCGTTCGCCCCCAAGGTCGGCGACTACGCCGTCGTCGTTCATGGGAAAAAACTCTACCCCACCATCGTCGGCGACGGCGGCCCCACCTTCAAGGTCGGCGAGGCCTCCCTCCGCATGGCCAAGGAGGTGAATCCCAAGGCCAGCTCCTACAGCCGCCCGGTTTCGGATTTGAAAGTCAGCTACGTCGTCTTCCCCGGCAGCCGCGAGTCAGTGAAATCGCCGCCGGACTATGAAAAATGGCTTCAGCGCTGCCACGAGCTCCTCGGCGAGATCGGCGGCATCGGCGAGGGCTACCAGCTCCACCAGTGGCAGGACCTCCTGCCCAAGCCCGCTCCGCCCATCCCATCGCTGATTCCGGATCCCACGCAGCCGCTCCTTCCGCCCGGGAAGGCTCCCGTCACCCTGCCCGGCACCGCGCCGGCCCCCGTGCCCCCGGTCATTCGTCCTGCTCCAGCATCCTCCGCACCCGCTCCTGCTGAAGCACCCGGATCACCCGCAGGCACAGCAGAAGGCAGATGATCGTCACGCCCAGCTCCAGCAGCGGCGTCGTCCCGTGATCCCGGTTTCCCGCCAGGAACTTCACCAGCCCCGGCAGATTTCCCAGCCCGCGCGCCGTGCCCAGCAGTGCGATCACCCCCGCGCCCACCATCCCGTGCCACGGCATCTTGATGCAGAAAATCCCGCAGATCAGCAGCCCGCCGCCCAGCTGCATCGCTCCGTAGAGGAATCCCTGCCCGTCGGTCTTCTCTAAAATGAACATCGCGGCGACCCCCATCGCCATGATCACCAGCCCGCACAGGAGAATGTAATACCGCATGGCCGGAACGTGATCCCAACTCCCGCCCGCTGGCAAGTCCCGCCCGCTTCCCGCATTTACAATGGCCGTCCCGCCGCCAGAATCCCCGCCGATGACGCAAATCTGGTGCAACGGCCGATGGCTCCCCGCCGCAGACTACCCCGGAGCCGCCCAAGACCGCGGCGCCTTCCTCGGCCTCGGGCTGTTTGAAACCATGCTCGCTCTCGATGGCGCGCCCGTTTTCGCCGCCCGCCACCTCGCCCGTCTCCAGAAAAGCTGCGCACGCCTCGGCTGGTCCCTCCACCTCCCGGATCTCCCGGATCTCGCCGCCGCGCTTCTGGTGAAAAACCAGCTCACCACCGGCCGCGCCCGCCTCCGCCTCATCGTCACCGGCGGCAGCGGCCCCCACAATGACCTCACCCCCGGCGCGGACCGCCTCATCTGGCTCTCCGCCTTTCCCGCCGGTGAAATGCCCGACTCCTTCGCTGTCTGCCTCTCCCCCTGGCCCCGCAACGAACGCTCGCCCCTCGCCGGGCTCAAGACCGCCTGCTACGCGGAGAACCTCGTCGCCCTCGACCACGCCCGCCGCCTCGGCTTCCAGGAAACCCTCTTCCTCGACACCACCGGCCACCTCTGCGAGAGCGCCACCGCCAACCTCTTCCTCGTGAAAAACGGCGTCCTGCTCACCCCCTCGCTCGACTCCGGCTGCCTCCCCGGCATCGCCCGCGAGGTCCTCTTGGAAATCGCCAGCGCCCGCGGCATCTCCTGCCACGAGCGCCCCCTCACCCCGGAAGATCTCCACGCCGCGGAGGAAGTCTTCCTCAGCTCCTCCACCCGCGGGCCCGTCCCGGTTTCCCGATTCGAACAGGAAAATCTCGCCACCGGTGCTGTCACGCAACTTCTCCGGAAGGCCTACTTTGATCTCGCATCGGAGGAAACTTCAGGCGAGTCAGCCGATCAGCCAACTTGACATCACTATGATACATTGTACCCTGATTGGGTGACGCTGACTTTTGTCTAAACGCCGCACTTCACCCGCCAGCTGGCTGAATGTGTGGAGGACTCGGACTACCGGGCATTCCAAAATGAACTGCTGGCGGATCCGGAGCGCGGTGATCTGCTGGTGGGTTGCCGTGGCGTTCGCAAAACACGGATGGCATTCGTCGGAACCGGAAAAAGCGGCGGCGCGCGCGTCATCTATCTCTATCTGCCCGAAGATCATGTGCTCTATCTGTTTCTCCTTTTCAACAAATCCGACGCAGCCAATCTGAGCAAATCACAACGCAACCAACTCGGCATCCTCGCCGAACAAATCAAATCCTCGTATGCCCAAAAAAGACAAAATCCCTGATTTCAGTTTCAACGACCTCCTTGCCAGCATGCGGGAAGGTGTTGATCATGCTGCCGGGAAAATCACCGCCCGGACCGTTCATCTGAAGACGCGTCCCGCCGTGCTTTCCGCCAAGGACATCGCGGAGATCCGTGAAAATCTCAACGTCAGCCAAGCCGTTTTCGCAGATCTACTGAACGTCCCGAAAGCCACCGCCATTTCGTGGGAGAGAGGCCTGCGATCTCCTTCCGGGGCGGCCTTGCGTCTTCTTCACATCGCGAAAAACACGCCGGCCGCATTGGTGGACGCGTAATCCGTTTTTTCCTTTATCCATCCGAGAGGTATCCTCCATCCTCCGAACGCCAACCAATCAAAAACCATGTCACGCCCAGTCACACTTTTCACCGGCCAATGGGCCGATCTCCCGCTCGCCGAACTCGCGCCGCTGGCCTATGAAATGGGCTACGACGGACTCGAACTCGCCTGCTGGGGCGACCACTTCGACGTGGATGCCGCGCTCTCCAGCAAGTCCTACGTCAAGGACAAGTGGGAGCTGCTCTTCGACCACGGCCTCACCAGCTACGCCATTTCCAACCACCTCGTCGGCCAGGCCGTCTGCGACCTCATCGACGAGCGCCACAAGTCCATCCTCCCGGCAGACGTCTGGGGCGACGGCGACCCGGAAGGTGTCCGCAAGCGCGCCGCCAAGAAGATGATCGCCACGGCCAAGGCCGCCCGCGCCTTTTTCAACGCCAAGCCCGGCCGCGCCGGCAAGGATGAGTTCCCCGCCGTGGTGAACGGCTTCACCGGCTCCTCCATCTGGCACTCGATCTACGCCTTCCCGCCCACCTCGCAGGAATACTACGAAAAGGGCTTCAAGGACTTCGCCAAGCGCTGGCTGCCCATCCTCGACGCGTTCGAAAAAGCGGACGTGAACTTCGCGCTCGAAGTCCACCCCACCGAGATCGCCTTCGACATCGCCACCGCCCGGCGCGCGCTCGCCGCCGTGGGGAACCACAAGCGCTTCGGCTTCAACTACGATCCGTCGCACCTCGCCTATCAGGGCGTGGACTACGTCAAGTTCATCCGCGAGCTCGGCACCCGCATTTATCACGTCCACATGAAGGACGTCTGGTGGAACCACGGCGACGGCACCGTCGGCGTCTTCGGCGGCCACACGAACTTCGGCGACCCGCGGCGCTTCTGGGACTTCCGCTCCCTCGGCCACGGTGACATCGACTTCGAGGACATCATCGTCGCCCTCAACGACACCGGCTACCGCGGCCCGCTTTCCGTCGAGTGGGAGGACATCCGCATGGACCGCGTCCACGGTGGCGAGGAAGCCGCCGCCTTCGTCCGCAGCGTGGACTTCCCGACGAGCAAGATCGCGTTCGACGCCGCGTTCGACAAATCCAACCAGTGATCTCCAGCCCGGTGCGGAGGGGATGGTCTCCTCCGCGCCCGGTTTGCTAACGCCTCGCCCTCAGGACCGCCTTGAGCTGTTCCACCTGATCCATCAGATCGAGGATCAGGCGGATGCCCGAGTCGTTCGCCTCGCAGGTCTGCCGGAGGTGTTCGATGCGGCGGAGCTTGTGGAGCGCCTCCTCGCCGAACTCGCGGGAGTCCCCCGCGGGCCGGATGAGCCCCTGCTCCTGATAGCGGAGGATCGTCTGCGAGGAGATGCCGGTGAGTTCGGCGACGATGTCCAGCCGGTAGGTGGCATCGGTGTCCGGCTCGAAGAGTGGGAGATCGGAGTTCATCAGGCGGCGGGATTGCGTGGGTTGAAGGACGAGGTGGAGCGGAGTTTTTCCCAGAGTTCTCGCTCTTCGGCGGTGGTTTTCGCCGGGAGGTGGACGGTGAGGGTGGCGTGGTAGTCCCCGCGCACCCCGGTTTTCCCTTGTGGCAGCCCGCGGCCGCGCACGCGGAGCTGCTGGCCGTTCTCGCTGCCGGCGGGGATGCGGAGTTTGATGGATCCGTCGAGCGTGGGCACCGTCAGCTCGGTGCCGAGCACCGCCTCCCAGGGCGCGAGATCGAGGTCGTAATAGAGGTCGTGCCCCTCGGTGTGGAAATCCGGATGCGCGGCGTGGCGGACCCGCAGATAGAGATCACCCGCCTCCGCGCCGCCGCCGCCGGGCTCGCCCTGGCCGGGGACGCGGATGCGCTTGCCATCGGTGACGCCGGCCGGGATGCGGACTTGGAACGAGTGGGTTTCCACCTTGCCGCTGAGGGCATTGGTCATCTGCAGGGAGATGGGCCGGACCGCGCCGTGCATGACCTCCTCCAGCGTGACGAGGATGTCGCCCTCGATGTCGCTGCCCCGGCGCTGCCGCTGGCCGGGCCCGGGCGCGCCGGTTTCCGGAAATCCATAACGGCTCGCCCCGCTGAAATACTGCTCGAAGAAATCGCTGAAGCCGGTGCCGCCGAAGTTGAACTCCTGGGCTCCGCCGGACGGTGCGGAACTGCGGCGCTCGGGCTGCGGGTTCTGCCAGTTCGCGCCGAGGTCGTCGTATTTCTGCCGCTTTTCCGGATCGCTGAGGACTTCGTTGGCCTCGTTGATCTCCTTGAACTTCTCCTCGGCGGCCTTCTTGTCCTTGGCCACGTCCGGGTGGTGGACGCGCGCGAGCTTGCGGAAGGCTTTCTTGATGTCGGCGGTGCTGGCATCGCGCGGGACGCCGAGGATTTCGTAGTAGTCTTTGAAGGCGGCGGACATGGATTCTCTTCTGTTCCTCGCATTAAAGCCGGATCACGGCGGGTGTCCAGAGCCCTTGCCCGTTTCCACCGGCCGCCGGCGTTTTCGGAAAAGGAGATAGCCGAGGAATCCCACGAGCGGGACACCACCGGCGGCGGAGGCTAACACCCAGCCGGGGATCGGGATCTTCGCCCGGAAGCGGGTGGTGACCGGCGTGCGGATGGCCTGCGCCAGCGGGAAGTCCCACACCAGCGTGCGCCCGCCGTCCTCGGTGCGGGTCGCGTTCGACTCCTCGGGCGGCACGGGCAGGTGGATGATGTAGGTGAGATTCCGGTCCTTGAACTGTGATGTGGGCAGGAAGACCGCGCCCGGCAGCGCGCCGCCCGCGGTGATGGTGCGGGAGAAGTCGACGGTGCGGCCGCTCATGCCGACCTTCACCGTTCCCGCGAGGTTGTTGGCGGAGGAGGGGAGCTTCGTGAGCGGGTCGCCCTTGGCGATTTCCTTGAGATCCAGGGCGGAGTCGAACGACGCCCGGACGCGGATTTTCAAGCGGTCCCCCTCCGTGGAAACCTCGCAGCTCGACGAGTGGACCGCCGCGGAGTGGTTCAGAAACTCCTCGATCATCCTCCGGACACCGGCTTCGCCCCCCTGGAACCGCGCGGCTGCGGCGGGCAGCGAGTAGCGCACATCCGCCCGGCCGCTGCCGTCGGCGTTCAGCCAGATTTCCTCATGGCAGTCGATGCACGAGACGAGCAGGGCGGTCGCGAGGACCGCAAGCAGACGGAGGCTGTGACGGATCCATCCCATTTACATCTGCTGTTCCGCGCTGCGCATCAGGATGTCGCCGACCTCGACGTGGGCGGGCGCCTCAAGGATGGTTAGAATGGCCCATGCCACGTCGCCGGCCTCCAGCATCTTCATGGCGGCCTTCGTCTGATGCAGCGATTGCTCGCGGCCGCGGAAGTACTGGTCGAGGAGCGGGGTGTCGACGAAGCCGGGGGAAACGCAGGCGACCTGGATCGGCGACTGCACGGACTTGAGTTCCGCGCGGAGGGCGTCGGTGATGGCTCTGACCGCGAACTTCGTGGGGGCGTAGAACCCGCCGGTCGGCGGGACGCGGTGGCCGCTCATGGAAGAGACGTTGACGATGCGTCCGCCGGTGGCGGGGAAGTGTTTCAGCGAGAGCTGGCAGCAGAGGGAGAGGGCCATCACATTCACCCGCCACATTTCCTCCCAGTCGGCGGGATTGCCGTCGATGATGCGCGAGAGGTAGGCGACGCCGGCGCAGTTGACGAGGCCGTCGATTTTCCCGAGGCCCTGGAAGACGGCGGAGACCTGCTCGCGCTGGGTGAGGTCGGCGACGATGGGGGAGACGTTTTCCGAAAGCATCGACGGCCTGCGGGTGACGCCGAGGACATTGGCCCCGCGTTCGGCTAGCAAGTCACACAGCGCCTGGCCGATGCCGCTGGACGCGCCGGTGACGAGCAGGGTTTTGCCTTGCAGCGAGGTCATGCTGACACGGTGTCACGGCTTGCGGGCGAGGGCAACGCTTGGAAAAGCTCCGGCAGGTGCGGCAGGTCGGACGCGGAGTGGGCGCGCTGCGAGGAGATGATTTTTCCGTCGCGGAAGAGGAACGCGCCGGGCATCTGGAGCCCGTCTCCGGCGAGATGGCCGACGCCGCAGCCCTTGAAGATGGAGACCGCGCCGCGCCACCAGACGTGCGGGCCGAAGAGTTCGAGGAAGCCACCCTTGCCGAGGCCGAACGCGCGGTAGAGCTCGCACCGCGGATCGGCGATGCGGGCGACGCCGCTGTGTTCTCCGACATATTCGGTTTCCTTGCCGCTCTGGAGCATGTGGACGAGGACGAGTTCCGCGCCGTGGTCCTTGGCCTCCCGCTGGATCTGCTCAAGCCCGCGGAGGATCTGGCGGGTGAAGGTGCAGCCGAAATGGCGGAGGAAGACCATGGCGAGCAGCTTGTTTTCCGAGGCCTCGGCGAGGGTCTTTCCGTTGGAGAGGTAGTAGCTGCCAGCCGCTTCCCGGATGCTGTAGGGCTCCGTGCGTGTCGGCGGCACGCCGGTGTGGGCGCGGATGCAGGCCCAGATCATCACGGCGAAAGGAGGCCACCAGATGAGGTCGTCGGCGATCATCATCCAGGCGGACCGCAGAGGAATTTCATTGTGAAACAGCGCGGCGCCGAAGCCGATGATCCCGAGGGTGAACTTCAGCAGGCCGGTGAGAACGATCATCCAGTGCTGCATCGGATTTTTCGCCGCGAGGATCAGCGAAACGCCGAAAACGCCCATCACCAGTCCGACGCCCTGCCACATGAGCGGGTGGTTGGGATGCTCGACGCCGATCCAGTCGAACCACAGGCATGGCCAGCAGATCGCCCAGATGGCGAACATCAGGTGATAGAAACCGGCCGCCAGCAGGACCTTCCGCATCCAGCAGGGAGTCTCGCAGCGGCCGTTTTTACAGGCGAAAGGCATGGCGGATCGTAATCGGCATTTTGCACCGCGCAACCTGAGGATTCACGCCTGCTTCAATCCGGCGATGAAGGCGGAGAAGAACGCGGCGCCTTGTTCGAGCGCGGCGATGTCGATGAATTCGTCGATGGTGTGCGCCTGGTCGATGGAGCCGGGGCCGATGCAGATGCTGGGAATGCCGCCGTTCGAGAGGTGCGCGGCATCTGAGAACCACGGGGCTCCGGCGAGGCCGGTGAGTGGATCCGTCGCGAGGAGCGCCTGGATCATCGGGTGGTCGGCGGCGGTTTCCATCGGCGGGTTCTCGTGCGGACTCACGATTTCGACCGGGAGGTCGTGGAACTCGATGGTTTCCTTGAGCAGCTTGAGCGCCCCGCCGGCTGCGGCGAGGGCGGGGGTGATGCGGATGTCGATTTCCGCCTCGGCGAGGTCGGGCACGATGTTCGGCCGGGCGCCGCCGCGGATCATGCCGACATTCATCGTCGAGCGGCCGAGGACGGGATGGGTGAAGGTGGCGAGCTGGCCGCCGAGGTGGTGGTCGAGCTGGTCGAGCGAGCGGGTGAGCTTGAGGATGGCGTTCTCCCCGCGCTCGGGCTGGGAGCTGTGGGCGGCTTTTCCGGTGGCCCTGAGGGTGGACCAGAGCGAGCCCTTGGTGACGTGGACGACCTGCATCGAGGTCGGCTCGCCGACGAGGGCGAACAGGTAGTCCTTGCCATGGCGCTTCGCGAAATCCTTGGAGCCCCACTGGCCGGATTCCTCCCCCATGAAGGCGACAAAATCGACGGCGACCGGAAGATCCGCCAGAATTTGCTGATGTTCGTGGAGCGCCCAGAGCATCGCTGCCATCGGGCCCTTCGTGTCCGACGAGCCGCGGCCCCAGACCCTGCCGTTGCGGATCTCGCCACCGAACGGCTCGATGATCATGCCGCCGACGCCGACGGTGTCGAGGTGCGGACCTAGCAGGATTCTCGGCCTGCCGTCGAGCGGGGCGAACCGGGCGATGAGGTTCGGCCGGCCGGGCTTGATTTCCTCCAGCACGACGTCCGCGCCGATGGACTCCAGCCAGCCGGATAGAAAGACGGCGATCGTTTCCTCGCCGATCTGTTCGGTGCCCGGCGCGTTGTCGGGATTGACCGAAGGAATGCGGACGAGCTGCTGGAGGAGGGAAACAACGTCTTGGCTCATGGGGGTGAGGGTCGGCTTTCGGGTGATGGGTGGCAAGGTCTTCGTATGTAGTTTAACCCTTCAGGGTATCTTCATCGCGCTTCGAAGATACCCTGAAGGGTTAAACTACGAACGAAGAGGGAAGTCTGCTTGCCATCTCGTGAGCGCGGTCTTGATTTCAGCGGTCTCGCGGGTCGGGCTGAGTTCCCAGATGAGCGGGCAATCGGCGGGGAAGAATTTCAGCAACGAGGCATACTCAAGCGTCCCGCTGAACGGGGTGCGGTGGTCGCGGGCCGGCCATTGGACGTCGTGCACATGGCCGCCGATGAGGTGCGGGGAGATTTTTTCGAGCCACTCGACGTGATCGAGCAGGCCGAGGTTGTGCTTGAGCTGGACGTGGCCGAAGTCGTGCCAGTAGCCGACCCATGGATTGTCGGCGAAGTGGCTTTGGAGGGCGATCATTTCCCGCTCGGTCGGCATGTCCTCGAAGCGGGAGCGGGATTCGATGGCGAGTTTCACTCCGACCTCCGCCGCGCGCTCGGCGATTTTCGTGAGCGACTCGATGGCCCGGTGGTAATACAGCGGTCCGATTTTCTCGCGCTTCTTCACGAAAGCGAGCTTGTGCTTGATGTAGTCCGGGCTGTGCTGGCCGCCTTCCGACACCGTGGTGGTCAGGGCCTTGGTCCAGGCCTTCGGATTCAGCGGCACCGACCCCATGTGAAGCACGAGATACCGCGCCTTGAACTGCGCGGCCAGATCGAGCGTGCGGAAGGTCATGTCCATCGCGCGCTGGCGGTCGAACGGCCGGTGCGAGGTGAATTCGTAGGCGTCCGGCGCGTCGATCATCACTTCGACGGGCGAGGGGAAATAGTTGTGGACCCCCGAGCAGGTGAAGAGCCCGCGTTCGTAGGCCTTCTTGATGCCGGGCAGCTTCGCGATGGTCATGCCGTGCGACAGCTCGATGTTGGAAAAACCGAGATCGACGATTTCCTCGATCATCGGCTCGCCATCGGTGTGGCGGTGGTTGTTCCAGCAAGATGAAAAGGCGAGCATGGGATGAGGTTGAGAACGGATGGGAAGCACCCGTTGCTAGCAGGAAGTCCGGGCTGGTCAAGAGCCGTGGAGCTTGGGGAAAGGGAGGGGAGCCCCCGGAATGAAAAAAGGCCCCCTTTATTCAAGGGGGCCTTTCATTTGAGTCGGAGGTGTTATGGCGGATCCGGCTGAAGGTCTTGGGACGCCCGCTCCTCCTGCGTGAGGAAGAGCGGGTGTCACAAGATGCCGTTCAGATTCGGAACTGCCAGAGCGCTTCGACTTCCCGGTCGCGCCATGCGGGACGGCGTGACATCGGGTCTTGCAGGGTGCGGATCGCCTTGCGGCCGCCGGTGGTGAGGAAGCTCTCGCAGTCGATGGTGATGACGTCGAGGCCCATGTAGTAGGTGTCGTGAAGGGTCACGACGGATTCCTCACCCCACGTTTCCGCGAGGTGTTGCTTGAGCAGGTCCGCTTCCTTTCTTCCCAAAAACAGGAAGGCGGGAGTTTGCCCGTGATCGCACTTGGAGCGAATCAGCTCCGACACTGCTTCGCCGTCCCAGGCGTCCTCGAAGGACAACTCGGACGGCACCGTACTAATGTCGGGATATGTTGCGTGGTGTTCTGTAATGTTCATATGCTTTGTTTGGGTGTCGTCTTCAAGACTAGCAGCCCCCGTGCCAGCACCGTGATCGAGAGCCGCTGAGGCTTGTCACGGCAGGGATCCGCGGGGATTTTTGTTAGCTTTCAATGAGTTTTTGCCGTCGTCGTAAGCGGATTATTTCCAACGGGTCGAACTACTTAAGCATGCTGAATCATCGGTCGCTTTTAGGCAAACGGAGGAGGGTGACTTTTTTGGAACATTTGTGGAAATTCGGGATGTTTTTCTGGAGTTTCGGCCGGAAAATGCCGGGAAAGGGGTGGCCGGGCCGGTTTTGGGAACGAGAATGGATCGGGTTTTTCCCGGCTTTCAGGTGATTAGCTTTGCTATTGCCGGGGGATTTTGTCATTCCGCCCGGCGTGAAGTAGTTAACTTTTCCGTATTATCGGATCGGCCGGAACGCTTCTTTCTCCGCGAATGGCTCACGAAAAACTCCAGATCATCCGCACCACGTGGAAGCGCTTCCGGGTGGCATTGCGGATGCTCGTGCAGTCCGATCAGGGGCCGAGGGCGATCATGTTCGCCACCACGCTGGTGCTTCTGATGCTGGCGATCAACGGCCTGAATGTCCTCAACAGCTATGTCGGACGGGATTTCATGTCGGCCATCGAGAACAAGCACATGGATGTTTTCAAAAAGCAGGCGCTGCTTTACGTGGTAGTGTTCCTCGCCTCGACGGTGGTGGTGGTTTTCTATCGCTTCACCGAGGAGCGGCTGGGAATCCTCTGGCGGGTGCAGCTCACCAGACGTCTGACCGATGCCTATCTGAGCGAGCGCACCTACTATCGGTTGGACTCCGCCACGGGCGTTGCGAATCCCGACCAGCGGATCTCCGAGGATGTCCGGGCGTTCACCACGACCACGCTTTCGTTCATGCTGCTGATCGTGAACGGAACGATGACGGCGATTTCATTTTCCGCGGTTCTGTGGCGGATCAGCCCGTTCCTGTTCGGGGTCGCGGTGACTTACGCGGTCTGCGGATCGGTGCTGACGATCATTCTCGGCAAACCGCTGATCCGGCTGAACTACAACCAGCTCGACATGGAGGCGAACTTCCGCGCCGACCTGATCCATGTCCGGGAGAATTCCGAGTCCATCGCACTGGCCCACCGGGAAGGGCGGTTCAAGGCCCGGTTGAACAAACGGCTCGACGCGCTGGCCGCCAATTTCCGCCGCCTCATCCGCATCAACCGCAATCTCGGTTTTTTCACGAATGGATATAACTATTTCATCCAGATCATTCCGGCGCTGATCATCGCTCCGATGTTCATCTGGGGGCAGAAGGAATTCGGGGTCATCACGCAGTCCACCATGGCATTCGCCACCCTGCTGGGCGCGTTCTCGCTGATCGTGACGCAGTTCCAATCGATCTCCGCCTTCACCGCCGTCACCGCCCGGCTGCACACGCTGACAGATGCGATCGAGAAGGCCCACCGCACCACGCCGTGCACCATTGCGATCGAGGAATCTCCGGACCGGGTCGCCTATCAAAACGTGACACTGCACTCGGCCGACCGGACACGCATCCTGTTGGCGGATCTCAATATGGAAATCCTCCGCGGTTCACGCTGGCTGGTGATCGGAAAAGAGGATGCCCAGAAAGTGGCGTTCTTCCGTGCGACCGCCGGTGTCTGGGACTGTGGTGGCGGGCAAATCATCCGCCCGAGCCTGGATGATATTCTTTTCCTGCCTGAGCGTCCTTACCTCCCTCCCGGAACCTTGCGCGAGGTGCTGCTTCGGACCGGTGCCGAATCCGTGATGCCGGATGCGGTGATCCATGGCGTGCTGGTGAAGCTCGGGCTGGAGGAAATCGTGACACGGGCCCACGGCCTCGACACGGATCAGGACTGGGATGATCTGCTGTCCATCGGCGAGCAACATCTTCTCTCCGTGTCCCGGCTCTTCCTTGCGAAGCCTGCGTTCGTATTCCTGGACCGCCCTGGCAGCTCGCTGCCGAAAAACCAGATCTCCAGCATCATCGACATGCTGACGGAGCAGGGGATCGGCGTGGTGATCCTCTCGAAAAACGGCGAATCACGCCTTCGTTACGACTCCATTCTGGAAATCAAGGCAGACGGCACCTGGGAAATCCGTCAGGAATCGCCCGTCGATACCAACGGCGATTTGAACGACTTGAGCTGCTAGGAGTGCGCGGGCCGCGGATGAGAACCGCCGCCAAGCCCGGGTTTGCGTTTGACGATTCCGGATTAGAATAGTGGCGATGCCGAACCTTCAGATTTTCTCCCTCGTTCCACTCCTGTTCCTCCTGGCGGGTTGTGCGATTCCTGTCGGTGTCGTGAACACCGGGCAGGTCACTTCCGTGAAAAGCGGTTACACGGTGACCCGCAACATCGTTTATACGCCGGAGCAATGGCCGGCGCCGGTTTTGGGCGATTTCTACCGACCTCATTCCCATCTGCCCGCACCTGCGGTGTTGTTGGTGCATGGCGGCGGCTGGACCGGGAAAGACGGGCGATGGCAGATGAATCCCATCGCCAGGAAACTTGCGAAACGCGGCTATGCCGTCCTCAATGTCACCTATCGCCTCGCGCCGCGCTGGCGCTATCCGGCCCCGGTGGAAGATTTGCAGGAGGCGGTGAAATGGATGCGCGCCCATGCCGCTGAGCAGGGGATCGACCCGGACCGCATCGCCACTTTCGGCTATTCAGCAGGCGGCTATCTGGCGGCGCTCACGGGGTTGATCGAAGGGCCGGAAGACTCCCGGATCCGCGCCATCGTCGCGGGGGGAGCGCCGAGCGATCTCACGTTTTACCCCGGGGGCGATCTTGTTCCCCAGTTTCTCGGCGGGACGCAGCAGCAGATTCCCGAGCGTTTCAGGGAAGCCTCGCCGGTAAACTATGTCACCCGGAACAGTCCGCCGATGTTTCTCTATCATGGCACGGCCGACCGGCTGGTGAAAACGGAGCACCCGCGGGCGATGATCCATCAGCTGGAGAAATACCATGTGCCGTATGAGGTCTATTGGATCGAAGGACGCGACCACATCCCCGCGTTCCTGCTCCCGGGAAGCTCGGTGGACCGGGCGTTGGACTTTCTCGACCGGAACATGCGTTAGGCATGCGGAGGAATGGAAACCGGCCTGCGGGGGAATGCCGACGCACCATCCCGCAAGCCGGCCCTTGCATCAATCAACCACCGGAAAAGTCAGTTCACCGTGATCTGGCGGGGTTTGGATTCCTCGCGGATGGGGACCCGGAGTTCGAGCACGCCGGACTCGAAAGAAGCGGTGGCTTTCGTGCCGTCCAGCCGCGGGGTGAGACGGATGTCGAGTCCATAGCGCCGGACGGATCCCGTGTCGCGATGGGTCTTCCAGTTTTCCTGAACCTCATCGTGGCGGTCGGCCTCGATCCTGAGACAGGTCTCGTGGAGCGTGAGCTTCACGTCTTCCTTGCGGACGCCGGGAAGGGCGATCTGGAGGGCCGCCCCGTTCGCATCTTCTTTGGTGCGGAATTGCGGGCGATGGGCGGTTTCGCGGCTCTCCTTCGCGGGAGCGGTTTCAAGCGGGCGGTTGCAATCGTTCATGGGATTCGGTTTTTGAGTTAGAATTAGGATCAGTTGATTTGAATGTTGGCAGGCTGGACGACGACTTTCGGTTTCTTGGGAAGTGTCAGTTCCAACACGCCGTTTTCAAGGCGGGCGGTGGTGGCGGCTCCATCGACATCGTCACCGAGCTTCCACTGGCGTTCGAGCTTGCCGCCGAACGGCCGGTCGGCGGGTGTTTCCGCAGCGAGCTGCAGGGTGCCATCGGTCACGGTGAGCTTGATGTCCTCCTTCGCGAAGCCGGGCAGATCGAGCCGGAGAATCCATGCGGTTTCGGATTCATGGAAGGCTTCGCGCGGAGCCGCGGTGAAGGCGGGATGGATGAAACTGCGGTCGAAGAGCCGGTCGAGTTCACTGGCCCAGGACAGGGCGGGTTGGTATCTTTGGATGAAGTTCATAAGATGAGTGGGTAGGTTCGGACGCTCTCTCGCAGGAAGCGTGCGAAGGATGATCCGGGACTTGGAAATCCTTGTGAGATCAAAGGAAAACGACGATCAAGCGGCACTTGTTTGCTTGTCTGAGGCCGGAAATGCAGTGAGAACCTGTCGCGCTTGGGACGCTTTGACCCGGTCACTCTGGCGCGGTTTTCACGCGGCCTTGATCCGGCGTTTCGAACGTGCCAACCTTAGCCCATGCAGGATGTCCTCGAACTTTGCCGTGGCTTGGAGACCGTGACGTTTGCCGCAGGCGAGGTCCTCATGCCGGAAGGTGGCAAGACCGGCCTGCTCTATGTCCTCATTTCCGGGTGTGTGGAGGTGATCAAGGGAGAGACGCCCATCACCGTCATCTGTGAACCGGGTGCGATCTTCGGGGAAATTTCCGTGCTGTTGGATGGTCCGCATCCGGCTTCGGTCGAGGCGACCGAGGCGACCACCTGTTATGTCATCCGCGGTGGCAAGGGTTTCCTTGAGGAGAATCCGCGGATCTCGCTGGCCGTCGGCGAGTTGTTAGCCGCGAGGCTGAAAGGGATGATTGCCTACCTTGCGGACATGAAGGCCCAGTATTCCGACCGGAAGGACCATCTCGGCATGGTGGACGAACTGCTGCTGGACCTCGCGCACCGCATGCCGAAGCGCTGAACTCACCAATCCACTTTTTCCGATCCCTCGATGGAGTGCCACTCGGCGTGACGCGATCGCAGGTCCAGGATGATGTGCGTCGGTTCGGGGCCCGGTTGTTTTCCGGCGTTGAAGACCAAGCATTTCCCGATGCGGGTGTGCCAGGAGCCCGTCGCGTAAAACGGGGCGTTGTGGATGTGGCCGCTGAAGACGAAATCCGGCTGATAGAGAGTGATCCAGTCCATCGCCACCGCGTCCCCGGCAAACTCGGTGCCGGTCCAGGCGATGGGGGTGCCGGCGGGTGGATTGTGGTGCAGCCAGATCCAGGTGCGCTTCGGTTTCGCCGCATCCGCCTTGAGCCGCAGTTCCGTTCTCTCCCGCGTGTCCGGTCCGTCCCACCACGGGCAGACGGTGAAGAGCACCCCGTCGTGCTCGTAGCTGTCGTAGTCCGGCTTCAGATTGGGGGCTTTCAGTTTTTCCATCCAGACCGCCGCGCGCTCGCCGTCGGCCAGCATTTCGTGGATGTCGTGATTTCCCGAGGATGAGAGAAGCATCCGCCGCGAGGCGAAGCGACGTAGGTATTTCCTGACAACCACTTCCTGCACATCCAGCTCCACGGGGGAGGATAGGTCCAGCAGGTCACCGGCTAGAACGAGCAGGTCGTATTCCTCCAGCTGCTCGCCCACCCAGTCGAACTGGCGCAACGCGTAGTGGAGATCCGCTGTCGCGAGGATGCGCATGCCGGGAGACTGCCCGAAGATGGGGCCGGGGACAATCCTCTTCCTGAACAAGCCGGGGAGTAGCCGCCGCCGCTCCATTTGATAGGAATCCCGTGTCTTCCGGGTCCGCATGGCTCACCCGGGAGCCGGGTGGACCGGTGTGCGGTTGTTGCAGAATACGGAGGGTCGCATCCGATTTTCTGCATTTACAGAACCCGGGCGTTAAGATGCAGTCCGCAACGAATGATCGGAAAAAACGTCAGGGGCGGCATGAAGAAGCAGAAGAACGTCATCCTGGCGCTCGGCTGGCATGACCACCGCCTCCTGAACGGCATCGCAACCTATGCGACCGAGCACAACTGGCATATCTCCGCCGCCAGCATCACCAAGGAGCTGGTGATTCCATGGGGGTGGAACGGTGACGGTGTGCTGGCCTGGTTGGCTGGCAACGAGGAGCTTTGCGAGTTTGTCCTGTCGCTGAAAAAACCGACCGTCGATTTCAGCCTGCGCCGGGCGAATCTTCCTTTCGCGCATGTGGCCCAGGACCATCAGGAATGCGCCCGGATGGCGGCCGAGCACTTCCTCCGCCGCGGATTCAAGAACTTCATTTTCTACAGTGATTCGGCGAACTGGACTTCCGAGGAACGTGGCGGAGGGTTCGTGAAGATCCTGCGCGAGGAAGGCCACGACTGCACCTGGCTGAAGTGGCACGACCACAAGTCCTATCGGAAAGGGCGGGGCGAATGGAGCGAGCGGCGCGCCTGGCTGTCCTCCAAACTGCGTCAGGCGGAAAAGCCGCTCGCCGTCTTCACCGCTAACGGAACTTTGGCGGTCGAGGTGCTGGAGGTCTGTGAAATGACCGGAATCCCGGTTCCCTCGGACGTGGCGCTTGTGGGAATCGAGGACGACCTCCTCCTCCCTCAATCCACCCAACGGCCCATCACCGCCGTCGAGCCCAACTTCGAGGAACTGGGCTATCAGGGAGCCGCTTGCCTCGACCGTCTGATGGCCGGTGGGGCGATCCCGGAGGCTCCTATCAGGGTCGCTCCCTCCCGTGTGATCGCACGGCAGAGCACGGAAATCACCGCGGTGAGTCACGAAGGGCTTGCGAAGGCCTTGAGATTCATCGCCGAGCATTTCAGCGAGAGCATCGACATCGACCATGTGGCGCGGAACGTGGGCATGTCCCGCCGCGGGTTGCACCAGGCGTTCATCGACAATCTCCAGCGGACTCCCGGCGAGCACCTGCGGGACACCCGTTTGGAAAATGCGAGGAGGCTGCTGAGCGAAACGGACAGCAAGGTGGAGTCGGTCGCGCTTGCCAGCGGGTATCCCAGCGTCAACAGCTTCTTCATCGCCTTCAAGCAATCCAGCGGCATGCCGCCTGCGGAATTCCGGAAGTTCTCCCGTCGCGGGCGCTAGGAGGTCATCGGAAACAGGGGGACGTTTTTCAATGCGGAATGCAGAATCCCGCATGGTAGGAAATCCGGGACCGGATCATCGTCACGGATCGGCGTCCGGCCTGCTGCCGCATCCATCGAACTGACAAGCCATCCCGAGCATGAATCGTACAGCCATCCTGATGTTGCTAGCATCGCTTGTTCTGACCCCGCTGCGCGCCGGGCCGGTCACGCTGGAAGCGGTCGGCCGGCTTCCGGAGGCGGAACGGCAGGAATGGAGGGACTACATCGCGCGTTCGGCCACGCGGGCCCTCGCCGATCAGACGGCGCTCAAGGCCGAGCTGGTGGCCAACGATATGACGGCCGCGTTGAAAGCCCCGTCGGGCGGGGATTTCAAGCTTTCGCATGAAACGGGCGACGCTTGGTATTCGGGAGGGGAGGCTGCGGCTCTGGCGGCCACGGTGCTTTCCTATCAGACAGTCTCGGGCGGTTGGTCGAAGCACACCGGCTACAGCCGCGGTCCCCGTCTTCCCGGCATGCAGTGGAGCTCCCAGAGCGAGCCGGGCGAGGCTCCGCATTATCTGGCGACATTCGACAACCGCTCCACCACCGAGCAGCTGGAGTTCCTCGGCAACCTGTGGCTCGCCACCCGGCGCGGGGACTGCGAGGCGGGATTCATCAAAGGGCTGGATTTCATCTTCGACGCGCAGTTTCCCAACGGCGGATGGCCCCAGGTCTATCCGTTGGAGGGGGGCTATCATGATGGCATCACCTTCAATGACGATGCCATGAAGCACATCCTCGAATTGCTCAAGAGCGTTGCCGGCAATGATCTCCGTTTCACGTTTCTTGATGAAGCGCGCCGGCTGAAGGCCGCGGAGGCGCTGGGCAAGGGAATCCGTTGCGTGGTCAGGACTCAGGTCGTCCAGGACGGTCGGAAAACCGCCTGGTGTGCGCAGCACGATCCGCTGACGCTGGCCCCCGATCAGGCGCGCAAGATGGAGCCTGTGGCTCTCAGCGGTCTGGAAAGCGCCAATCTGCTGGCCTTCCTGATGACCATCGCAAATCCCTCTCCGGAAGTGGCGGCCTCGATCGAGAGCGGGCTCGCATGGCTGGACCGCGTCAAGGTCACCGGCATGACGCGCACCAGTCGCGAAGGGAAAACCACCTATGAGCCCGACCCTCAGTCCTCGGAAATCTATTGGGCGCGGTTCTACAGCCTCACCGACAGCAAACCGGTTTTTCCCGGCCGCGACGGTGTGCTCTATCCGACGTTCTGGGAGATGGCGGCGAAGAACAAGCTGGGATACGATTTCTACACCACCCGGCCGGGAAGCGTCGTGAACAACGGCCGGAAAAAGTGGCGGAAGATGCTGTCCGGCTCGAAGCCGTGATCCGCGAGGCGCGGTCCGTGACCGCTAACGGAATGTTGCCTGCGGCGTCCGGCATGATTTTCAATCTCAAATGCAGGATGTGAGATGCTAATACATTCGATCTCGCATCGGCGAAAGTGAATGTTCCGGAGGTCTTCTTCAAACCCAACGTCCAGCTCTTGCGAATCAGGCCCGTCGGCCGGAAAACCCCAGGAGCGCCCGTAGATTTCCCATCTATATGAAAACCCGTGCTTTCGAACCCACCTGCCTTGCCCATTCCATTTTTCTAGGAGCCATCTCCGCCCTGATCTCCGGACATGCCGCCCGCGCTGCGGATCTTTACTGGGATACCAACGGCGTGAACGCCAACACCGGCACCACCGCCGCTGGAGTCTGGGACGGTGCCGCCCTCAACTGGAACAGCGATTCGAACGGCGACGCCGGGACCATCAGCGCGACGACCGCCGCCGACTCCGTGGTGCGCTTCTCCTCGGGCATCAATCTAACGGGGGCTTTCACGGTGACGGCATCGGGCGCTCAGGTCGCGGACTCCCTGTTCTTCGAGGAGGGGACGGTGACCCTCGGCGGCACCGGCACGATCGACATCGGGGCGGGAACGAGCGGCATCGATGTCGCCACCGGCCGCACCGCGACGATCGGCGCCTTGATCGCCAGCTCGAACGGCTTCGCCAAAACCGGCGGAGGGAATCTCATCCTTGGCAACGTCAACAACTCCGGCCTGACGAACAGCATCACCGTGAGGGCGGGCGCCTTGTCGGCCGGTTCTTCCGCCAGCAGCAGCAACTCCACCAACGCCCAGCCGATCCTGTTGGGAGACACCACCGGGACTGCCGATGCGACATTCTCCGTCAACCGCAACCAGAACTATAACAGCTCGATCATCGTCAATGCCGGCTCCACCGGCGTGAAGCGCATTTCCGGCGGCCCCGGCCTGACCGCCCAGCAGACACCCACGATCCTCAGCCAGATCCTGCTCGACGACAACCTGACCCTCGGCAACGGTGCCGGCGGCATTTACACCGGAAACAACTACGGCGGCGTGGTGCTCGGTGGAACCATCACCGGCTCGGCGAAAATCACGGTCGATGGCTTCAATCCGTTCGTCGACGCCCAGACCTACGTCAACAATCTCACCAACGCCACGGCCGCGGTGACGGTCGCACGGATCTCCGGAGCCAACGCGGGCTCCTTCACCGGGAATGTCGAGGTGGCGCGAGGGGTTTTGAATCTATCAGGAACCGGATCGCTCGGAGCTTCCAATACCGTCACCGTCGCGACCACGGGGGCGCTGGATGTGCAGAACAACCTCACCATCGCCGGTTTGAACGACGTGGCGGGAATCGGTGGCACGGTTCTGGCCGGAGGAAACGGACGGACCCTGACACTCGGCGGGGCGGGAACCTACTCGTTTGCCGGCACGGTGACGAATCCTTTGGTGGCCAGCGGCACCACGACCACCGGCTTGAGCCTGATCATCGGGGATGGAGCCAGCGCCACCCATCAGACCCTGTCCGGAACGAACGGTTATAGCGGCACGACCACCATCGCGAACCTCGCCAAACTGACCCTCGGCAGCGCCACCGCGCTTGGCTCCAACGGCATCATCAGGACGGCGGCGGCCGGTGGCACGATGGTCGCGGCGGGCGGCACGCTGGATTTGAACGGGCAAACAGGAATCCATGAAGTGATCACCCTCAACGCCGGTGGATCCGGCGGTGGCGCGCTGGTCAACGGCAGCGCCACCGCGGCTGCCATCGCGGTCGGGGTATCCTCTCTCGGCAATACGGTGCCCGTCACGGGATTGAGCGCCCTGCCCGTCATCACCATCAGCGGAGGAGGCGGCAGCGGAGCCACCGCCATCGCGATGGGCCTGGGTCTCACCGCGGCTTCCTTCACCATCGATCCCGGCAGCACCACGGTTTACTCCGCCGCACCCTCGGTGACGATCACCGGCGGAGGTGGCGGCGGTGCCACCGCCACGGCGGTCCTGACGGCTGGGATTGTCACCGGGGTGACCATCACCAACATGGGAAACGGATACACCACCGCGCCCTCCATCGCCTTCGCCAATGGAACGGTGGCGGCCGCTGGCGTGAATCCGACCGCTGTGGGAAATGCCGCAAATTTCACTTTGTCAGGAATACGGCTGACGGAAAATGGTTCCGGTTATACTTCCGCGCCGGTCGTGGGGCTGTCCGGCGGGACCGGTACGATCACGGCCAATCTTTCCTCGGTCACCCTGGCATCGGATGCGACGGTGGGCGGCGGCGGTGACATCACGATCCATCCCGCGGTGTCGGGTGGATTCGCGCTGACCAAGGTAGGAACGAACAAGGTGACGCTGGCCGGCGGAGGGAATTATACCGGAAACACCACGGTTGCCGCAGGCATCCTCAGTCTTGGGACCGCCTCCTTGGATGACGCCTCCACTCTATCCATCACCACCGCCAACGGAGTGTTGGATCTAGCCCACAGCGGCACGGATGTCGTTTCGTCCATGGTCGTGAACGGCTCGCCGGTCGGATCCGGGGTTTATGGCGGCAGCGGGTCCGGTGCGGCCACCATCGTTCCCTACATCACCGGCACCGGCAGGATCCAGGTCGTGGCGGCCGGACCGACCTACGCGTCATGGGCCTCGACCCATGCGGGCAGCCAGACCGCGAATCTTGATTTCGACAACGACGGCACCTCCAACGGCGTCGAGTATTTCATGAACTCCGCGAGCGGCTTCACCGCCAATCCGGGCCTGGTCGGCGGCACCGTCACCTGGATCAACGGTGGGAACATCTCCAGCGCCGCTTACGGAAGTCTGTTTTTCGTGCAGACGTCCTCGAATCTGGTGAGCTGGACCAACGTTCCTCTCGCCGGTGTCGTGAATGCCGCCGGATCCGTCTCCTACACTCCGTCCGCTTCTGGCAGTAACTTCGTCCGTCTGGTGGTCGCTCCTAACTGATGTATGGCGGCCTGATGTTTCTCCACGATCGCGGGTGCCGGCGTGAATTTCAATCCCATTTGCAGGAATCAGGATAAGTATGGATTCGATCAGGCGCGGGAAAAAGCGGATGTTCAACCTCTCAGAAACCTCCATCAGTTGATAGGACGCCGGTGGCGGGAATGTCTGTGAAAAGCCACTGTTTCAGGAAATCCCATATCTCCCATGAAAATCCGCATCTCCCTCCCGAGTCATTCACCGGTCACCCGGGCCCATCGCGCCTTCGTGGTTGCCGTCGCACTCCTGCTGGCATGCCAGTCCGTGCGGGCGGACCTCTACTGGGATATCGACGGGCTAACCGAGGGAGGAAGCGGAACCACCTCTGCCACCGGAAATTGGAACGGAACCACCACCAACTGGAATTCCGACCCAACCGGCGGACCGGGGGGGACGGGGATCCTCACCGGGGCGACCACCGGTTCCGACATCCTGCACTTTTCCGCCGGCACGGATGTGACCGGTTCCTACACCGTCACCGCGTCAGGCACGCGGCCTGCGGACTCCCTGGTTTTTGAAGAGGGTAACGTCACTCTAACTGGCGGAACGGTCGACTTCGGATCGGGCGCCGGCGGAATCAGCGTCGCCAGCGGCCGATCGATCACCATCAACAGCCTGCTTGCCGGCACGAACGGACTCACCAAGACCGGAGCAGGCACGCTCTTGCTCGGCACGGGAAACGCCACCGCCAACGCGGGACTTTCCGGCACGATTTCGATCCGGGAAGGTCGCATCGTCGCGGGCTCCGTCACCAGCGGCACGGCAAACGCCACCAACGGACTTCTGATCTCGCTCGGCGACACCAGCGGTACGGGCGGAGCGACTTTTTCGGTGAACAGGAACCATAACTATAGCAGCAATGTGACCGTCAACGCCGGATCGACAGGGATCAAGCGTCTCTCTGGCGGTCCCGGACTTTCCGCGACGCAGACTCCTTCCATCCTGGGGGCCGTCACCTTGAATGACGACGTCACCTTGGGCAATGGAAGCGGCGGCGATGCCGGTGGAGTGAATCTCGCCGGAGTCATCACCGGCTCCAGGACCATCACCATCGATGGCGCAACGGCCTACACGGATGCCGCGGCCCCGGGGACGATTGCCATCATCCGGGGCGCGAGCGGCAGCACCTTCACCGGCGGCGTGGTGATCAACCGCGGAGTCCTTCGGATTGGAAGCGTGGGGGCGATCGGCACCGGGACCGCCACGGTTTCCACTTCAGCCGGCTCGGCACTTGATTTGGGCCACAACGGCACCACCGGCTCTTCGATTTCCATTGCCGGCCTCAACAACGGTGCCTCCACCGGCGGCGTCGTGACGAATCATTCGACCGGCACCGCCACGGCGGTCCTGACTCTCGCAGGAGGCGGAAACTATTCCTACGGCGGTGTCATCGCCGACGGGGCCACCTCGAAGATCGGAGTCACCGTGAATCTGGCGGGCACCGGGTCCCAGACTCTGACCGGCGCCAACACCTACACCGGCGCGACCTCCATCACCGGAGGCACGCTGGCGCTTGGCGCCACCGGCTCCATCGACAACACCGGCGGTATCTCCCTCGCTTCGGGCGGGAACTTCGATGTCTCGGCGAAATCCGGATACACCGTCGCCAGTCTCACCGGATCCGGCAATGTGCTCGGTGCGTTGACCGTTTCCACCACGCTGGCGATCGGCGGCTCGCCGGGAAGCGCGACCTTCGGCGGAGATCTGACCCTCGGCAGCACGGCCATCTCCCACTTCGAGTTCTCCGACAACACCTTCGCGCTCGGGACCTACGACCTCGCCCAAGGAGGAAGCGGCAGCCAGACCGTCAACTTCGGAGGTGGAGTCCTGAATCTGTTATTCAGCGGAGGCACCTATGCGGAGAACTCCACGGTCAGGATCTTCGACTTTGAAAATTACTCCGGCACCTTCGGTACGGTGAATGTCTCGGGCCTGATCGACCAGACCGCCGCCTTTGACTCTCTGACGGGTTCCGTCACGATCACGGCCATTCCCGAGCCCTCCGCATTGTTGCTTGGCGGGCTCGGCTGCCTTGGCCTGCTGCGCCGCCGCCGTTAGCTTGCGGCATCGGGAAGAAGTTCCGGCTGTTTCAGCCGGGTTGATTTGTCTACGCTTCCGTCCGGACCCTCCGGAAGACGGTGGAGGCAAGCGGCGGTTTATTTACCATTGCCGTCCTTGTCGCGGGTGATGGAGACGTTCTGATATTCCGGCGATGCTGCTGATTTCAGCAGGTCGTCCTTCAAGATACCGCGGAAATCACTGTTTTCGAAACGCACCCCCTCGATGACCGCATCGGGGATGGCGGTGATGAGCGAGACGCGCTCGCTGGATTCGCAGGTGATGTTTTGCATGAGAACATTGCGCAGCGTGGGCCGGTGCGTGCCCTTCGCGCCTTCCTCATAGTCGAACTCGATGGATAGAACCGCTTTTCCCACCCGGCCGATGGTCACATCACGGACGAAGATGTTTTCGATCACGCCGCCGCGCACGGCGTTGGACTTGATGCGGATCGCGCGGTCGAGGTTCGGGCTGTCCATCCTGCAGTCGGAGACGAAGACATTGCGGACGCCACCGGAAATCTCGCTGCCCATGGTCACACCGCCGTGGCCCTCCCGCATCGTGCAGCGGCGGATGACGATGTTCTCCGACGGCACGCCGATCCTCCGGCC
The DNA here is from genome assembly GCA_040388015.1 of Verrucomicrobiota bacterium. Classification (GTDB taxonomy): domain Bacteria; phylum Verrucomicrobiota; class Verrucomicrobiia; order Verrucomicrobiales; family Akkermansiaceae; genus Luteolibacter. The sequence continues at coordinate 46,669 of JAZKCQ010000020.1, forward strand.
GTCGTTGTTGCGCCCGCTCTTGATGGCGATGCAGTCGTCGCCGGTGTCGAAGAGGCAGTCCTCGATCAGCACGTCCTTGCAGCTCTCGGGATTGCAGCCGTCGTTGTTGCTGCCGTGGGTGACGACGGTTACGCCCCTGACGATGACGTTGGTGCAGAGCACCGGATTCATTTCCCACATCGGCGAGTTGATGATCCTGATACCGTCTATCAGAACGTTCCGGCAGCGGTAGGGCTGGATGAAGGCGGGGCGGAGAAAGCTGCCTTCGCCAAGGAGCCGCTCGGCCACGGGAACACCGTCGGTGCCCTGGTCATCGAGCCGCTTGCGCGCGGGGACCTGCTTGGTCGGGCGGCCCTTCGACGGGTCGTTCCATGCCCACCACGTTTCCAAGCTGGCGGAGCCGTCCAGCGTTCCCTTGCCGGTGACCGCCACGTTTTCCTGTTCGAAGGCATAGATCAGCGGTGAGTAGTTCATGCACTCGATGCCTTCGAATCGGGTGAGCACCAGCGGCAGATACTGCGTCGGATCCGGGTTGAACCGCAGCGTCGAGCCCTCTGCCAGGTGGAGGTTCACGTTGCTTTTCAAATGCACGGCTCCCGTGACCCAGACACCCGGCGGAATCACCACCCGTCCGCCGCCCGCCGCGTGACAGGAGGCGATGGCCCTCGTGATGGCGGCGGATGAGTCCGCATTGTTGACCGCGCCGTAGCGGGTGATGGGGAAATCCCGTGCGGCGAAATCCGGGGCTTTGATCCTCGCGAGGATCACCCCTTCCTGCGGCGGTGCCTCCGTCGCCGCCCGGAGGGGAACCACGCCGCCCAAGGTCGCGAAAATACCGGAGAATACGACGGTCCTGATAGAAATCATGCCGCAACATCTAGGGGACGGTGCCTCGCGCATCAATTCGCTTTATGCCGCATGCAGGATTTTCAAGATGAATTGCCGCTAGCGAGAGTATTTGTCCGTTGTCCCGGATGCAGCAGCCCCTAGCTTGCCTGTCGATACCCGTTGATCATGACCATCTCCGCTCCGCACCCGCCGGCTGCCGCACCAGCGTCGGCGTCCGCAGTGAAACGCATCCGTTCCATCGCCGCCGGGTGCGGACTGCTCCTGCCGATGTCGGTCACCGCCGGAGAGCTCAAGGTGGACATCAACCGCGACTCGAAGAACTCCGACTCCGTCACGGAAACCGGCTTCACGAAATGGAGCACGGCGGCCGGCTATGGCACCACCGGTACGGCGGCGACCTCCTCCTCCTTCACCTCCCTGACCGGGGAAACGGTCGTCATCGGTTTTTCCCAGACCGATCTATCCGCCAGCCGGGGTGGAGCCGGGTTGCTCACGAACTGGTATCAAACGGGCGCCCAGGGCGCGGCCAGACTCGTTTCGGACGGCTTCACGGTCTCTCCCGCGAATCTTGCCACCGGAGGGGAGATCCGGATGACCATCACCGGCCTATCAGCCGGGCGTCACACGCTTCTCACCTATCACAATCACTGGGACGCGTTGGCGGCAGGCACGCTCGGTTCCATCAACGTTTCCGTCAACGGAGTGCCTGCCGTCAGCAACCTCCAGCCGACGATCCGCGCGGCCACCACCGCACTCGCGCCGGTGGCGTATGTGGAGTTCGGCGTCGGCGGTCCCTCGGATGTCACCACGATCCTGTTTTCCGCCGAGACGGCAACCGGCGGCACCGTGACGATCAGGAACCCCGTCATCAACGGCTTTGAAATCGACACTCCCAATTCCACACGCATCGCCAACAGCCCGTCTCCCGCGGATGCCGACGAGCATGTGAACGCGGACACCGGCAGCACCACGCTGTCCTGGGCTCCTGCCACGGCCGGCACGGCGGTGTCTCATGACGTTTATTTCGGCACCAGTCCGGATGCGGTGAAAAACGCAGACCGGTCATCATCGGAGTTCAAGGGAAACCAGACCGCGCTCACCTACAATGCCACCGGCATCGCCAGCCTGCCGACCTGCTGCTGGCGCATTGACGAGATCGATTCTGTTGGAAATGCGGTCAAGGGCACTGTCTGGCACTTCCGTCCCCGGCACCTCGCGTTTCCCGGAGCGGAAGGTTACGGCCGTTACGCGCGTGGCGGGAGGGGCGGCGTGGTCGTCGAGGTGACGAACCTGAACGACAGCGGTCCGGGCAGCCTTCGCGACGCGCTCACGGGAAACCACGGTCCGCGCACCGTGGTCTTCACCGTTTCCGGACTCATCACGCTCGATTCCCACCTCACCATCAGCCAGCCGTATATCACGCTCGCCGGTCAGACCGCGCCGGGGAAGGGGATCTCCACCCGGAACTATTCGTTAGGGATGAGCGGCGGGAAGGATGTGATCATCCGCCACATCCGGTCGCGCCCCGGAAACACCGCCGGGATCACCCTCAACGGCTCCGGCATGGCGGGCAGCGACCACTGCATCATGGACCATTGTTCCGTCAGCTGGGGAATCGATGAGGAAATCAGCACCCGCTCTTCGAAAAACGTGACCCTCCAGCGCGTCCTGATTTCCGAAGCGCTCAATGTGGCGGGCCACTCGAATTACCCCGCGGGCACCGCGCACGGCTACGCGGCCAGCATCGGCGGCGACGTGGGGAGCTTCCATCACAATCTCCTCGCCCACAACGCGGGCCGGAACTGGAGCATGGCCGGCGGACTGGACGGCGCAGGCTATTTCTCCGGGAAGCTCGATATCTTCAACAACGTCGTCTACAACTGGGACAGCCGGACCACCGACGGCGGTGCGCACGAGGTGAACTTCGTGAACAACTATTACAAGCCCGGTGCCGCCACCACGCACTTTTTCGCGCTCACGGCGAACTATGACAACTTCCCCGGCACCCAGCGCTACCACATCGCCGGCAACGTCATGCCCGGCCGCTTCACCGAGACGCAGAATACGGAAGGGCTGGCCTACCGCGAGGTCCCTTCCAACGGCGGATCGCTGCCGTCCTATCAGAATTTCATGGCGGTGCCGTTCTTCCCGTCCCATGCCACGACCCACACGGCGGACGATGCCTTCAAGCTGGTGCTTTCGGATGTCGGCTGCAACCAGCCGTTCCTCGACGATCACGACGTGCGGGTGGTGAAGGAAACCCTCAACGGCACCTACACATACTCCGGCAGCGTTTCGGGAAAACCGGGGCTCCCCGACAGCCAGAACGACGTCGGCGGCTGGGAGAACTACTTCCAGCAGTCCCGTCCCGCGGATTGGGACAGCGACCACGACGGCCTTCCTAACTGGTGGGAGTCCCACGCGGCGTCGAATCCGCATTCAACCGCCGGAGACTTCTCCGACAGCAACTCCGATCCCGATGACGACGGATACACCGCGCTGGAAACGTATCTGAACTGGATGGCGGCCCCTCATGCCGCAACTTCGCCGGACCTTCCGGTGCGGATCGATCTCTCGCCCTATGCAGCCGGCTTTTCCTCGCCGGCTTACACTGTCTCCGCCGCAGTGGGTGGCTCGATCGTCCTCCTGGCGGACAGCCGGACCGCCTTGTTCTCACCCTCGCCCGGATTTTCGGGGCTCGCCTCCTTCAATTTCACCCTCACCAGCGGCACCACCACCGTCACCCGCGCGGTGGGAGTCACGGTCTCCACTCAGGCCGCGGCGGCGTTCGAGAGGCGCTGGAGGGGGCGTGCCAACAGCTCTTGGGACGCCGTTTCCAACAATTGGATCGATGGCAGCACGATCGGCGGCTTCCAGTCCGGTACCGCGGTGATCTTCGATGACACGGGAGCCGCCGTGCCGAACGTTGTTCTATCAGGAGTTCTTCGGCCCGCGGCCGTCACCGTGACCGGGCCGGTGAACTACACCTTCTCGGGCGGCGGCTCGCTGTCCGGATCCATGGCGCTCGCCAAGTCGGGATCCGGCACGCTCACCATCACCGGAAGCCACTCCTTCACCGGCGGCACCACGCTGGGCGGCGGGAAGCTGGTCCTCAACGGCGCTCTGGACGGTGGCCCTCTCAGCGTGAAGAGCGGGGCCGCGCTTTCAGGCATCGGCACCCTCACCGGAAATCTGACTATCGGCCCCGGCGGACTGGTGGCGCTTGGTTCGGGGACAATGACTGTGAACGGCGATGTGGCCAACAACGGGACCATCCGCCTCACTTCCGGAGCCTCCCTCGCGGTTTCCGGCACCTTCACCAACCACGGCCTGTTGGACATCATGACCGGCGCGCCGGTGCTTCCCGCAGGATTCGTCAATCTCGGGACGGTGCTCGATTCCAGCAGCGTCAGGGTGGCTGCCGCCGGCAGGAGCGGGCAGAACTTCACCGTCACCATCCATGGCTACGAGGGGCATGGCTATCAGATGCAGGCCGCCGATACGCTGACAGGTCCGTGGACGGCGGTCGGCGCGAAGCAATCCGGCTTCGGCTCCACGCTCACCTTCACGGACAACGGCGGCGCCACCGGCGCACGGAAATTCTATCGGATCAGCGTTTTTCCATGAGCACTCCCTGCCATTTCATGGTCGCGCTCCGGCGGGCTCTCCTCGTTCCGGTCGTCGCGATCGTTTGCAGCGGTGCGGCGTTTTCGCAGGACGGATTGAAAAAAGACATCGTCTATGGAGAAGCCGGTGATGAGAAGCTGCTTCTGGATGCGCATGTTCCCGAGGCCGCGGGTCCTTTTCCGGTCGTGATCCTTGTCCACGGCGGCGGATGGGGAAGCGGCGGCAAGGACGGGGACATCACTCCGCTGATGGAGCCGCTGTCCGCCGCGAGCATCACCTGGTTTTCCATCAACTACCGGCTCGCGCCGAAACACCGCTGGCCCGCCTGCTTCGACGATATACGCACGGCGGTCCGTTGGGTGAAGGCACACGCCGCAGAATACAAGGGGGATGCCGGCAGGATTGCCCTCGTCGGCTATTCCGCCGGAGGCCAGCTCGCCTGCCTGGCCGCCGTCACCGGCGGCGGCGACATCCGCGTCCAGGCGGTGGTCGCGCTGGCCGCACCGACCGATCTGCCGGAAGACGTCGCCCGCCGCGGCGGACTCAGCGGATCGCTTCAGGAGTTGTTAGGCGGCGGGGAAACGGCGGGGCTGCTCGCGGACATGTCGCCGGTCCATCATCTCAAGCCGGGCCTGCCGCCCTTCCTTCTGATCCATGGCACGGCGGACAAGAGCGTGATGCATTCACAGTCGGAAAATCTCCGCGTGAAACTCGCCGGACATCAGGTGCCCGGCGAACTGCTCACGATTCAAGGCGCGCCCCACCGCCTCAGCGAATGGGAAAAGTTCGATCCCACCTACAAGAACCGGATGATCGTCTGGCTGAAAACAACCCTCGGCAAACCCCATTGAACCGATGAAAGTATGGATGATCCATCTCACGCTGCCGTTGCTTCTGGTGGTTTCCGCGAGGTCTGGTGAAGAACCCTTGGCAGAGCCGCGCACGGCTATGGTGCTGGTGGGGGATTCCACGTTGGCCTCGTTCGTGGTCGACGGGCGGGAGTTTCCGGGATCCCTCCGGCCCGATGGCGTGTGGGTGTTCCTGTTCTCACCCAAGGAAGCCGGGACCTGGAGTTATACGCTCAAGAGCAATCTGCCCGACCTCGACGGCCGCTCCGGCGGGTTCACTTCGCGCCACGCCGATCCTTCTCTCGCCGCGCGACCTTCCTCCCGCCACCCGCGGTGGTGGACGGACGATCCCGATCCGCGCCACGCGGCAGGCCGCCACCCGGGGGCCGCCACCATCAGCATCCATCGCAGCGAGTTCCTCCGCGACGTCGCGGACCGCATGGCACGCTGTGTCCCGCCTCCGCCATAACCCGGATGGCATTCCCGCTCCTGAAAATTTCCATTTATAACCTCCATCCAACCCATCGAAGTCATGAGCTTCCGAAAATCCATCCGTCTCGCCGCCGCTCGCGTCCTCGCGGTTCTGTCACTGCTGTCATCCGGCTCCGCCGCGGCGGAAGAGGCGACGCGTCCCCGTCAGATCCGCATCGTGCTGGCCGGCGATTCCACCGTCACGGACAACGCAGGATGGGGCGGGGGATTCGCGGCGCTGCTGAGGAACTCGGAGTGTGTGAATCTATCCAAAGGCGGCCGAAGTTCCAAGAGTTTCATCGCCGATGGTTCGTGGAAGAAGGCGCTGGATCTGAAGCCGGACTACGTGCTGATCCAGTTCGGCCACAATGACCAGCCGGGCCACGGCGACCGTGAGACCGATCCGGAGACCACCTACCGGCAATACATGAACCAATACGTGGACGAGGCCCGCGGCGCGGGGATCAAGCCGGTGCTGGTCACCTCCCTCAGCCGCCGCCAGTGGGGACCGGATGGCATGATCCATTCCACGCTCACGCCTTATGCCGAGGTGGTGAAGCAGATCGCCTTTGAGAAAAAGGTGCCGCTCATCGACCTCCATGCTCTCTCCATCGATTTCTATCAAAAGGAGGGCAGGGAGAAGATCCTGGAGATTTCACCCATCAAGAATGCGGATGCGGGATCGGCCGACTCCGACACCACGGCCGTCTCCAGGAAGTCCATCGACGGCACCCACCTGAATGCGAAGGGAGGGCCGATCATCGGCGCGATGGTCGCCGGTGAGTTGAAGAAAGCCGTGCCGGATCTCGCTCCGCTCATCCCATGATCCAACGCTTTTTCCAGATGAAACCCCGCCCTCCTCGCTTGCGGTCCTTCGGGACCTCACTCGCCGTTTTCTCCTGCGCCGGGGTCGTGCTCGCCGCCGCCTCCCGTTCCTTTGCGGCGGAAAAGCGGATCACCGTGGCGGCGGATGGGAGCGGCGATTTCAGGACCGTCCAGGAAGCCTTCGCCGCCGTGCCGGATCAGAGCGCGGATCGGACGCTCATCCGCATCAAGCCCGGCATTTACGAGGGACAGAAGATCCTCGCTGCGGGAAAAAACAAGGTCAGCCTGCTGGGCGACGCCGCCGCGACCACCATCCTCAGCTGGGACATCAATACCAATGAAGAGCAGCCTCCGGGAACCAACCCGAGCTTCAAGGGCATCGGCCTGGTGATCCAGGCGGTGGATTTCAAGGCGGACAAGCTGACGCTGCGGAACACTTCGGGCGATCACGGACAGGCGCTCGCGCTGCGGTTGGAAGGCGACCGTGCGGTGGTCTCCAACTGTCGTTTGTTAGGTTGGCAGGACACGCTCATGCCAAACAAGGGCCGCGGTTATTTCAAGGACTGCTACATCGAGGGCCGCGTGGATTTCATCTACGGCGGCGGCACGGCCGTCTTCGACCGCTGCGAGATCCGGAGCAAGAACGGCGGCTACGTCACCGCCGCCAGCACTCCGCAGGACCAGCCGTATGGATTCGTGTTCCTCGACTGCACGCTCACGGGAGACCCCGCGCCGTGGGTCGATCCCACCGGCAGGATCCCGGCCAAACCCGCCGGGAAGAAACCTCCGCTCGCCTTCCTCGGCCGTCCGTGGCGGCCTCATGCGAACGTCATCTTCCTGAACTGCCAGATGGGCGGTCACCTCCATCCGGAAGGTTGGAACAACTGGGGCAAGCCGGAAAACGAACTCACCGCCCGCTATGCCGAGTCGGGCGGCAAAGGCGCGGGCGCGGATCCCGCCAGGCGCGTGAAATGGTCGCGCCAGCTCGAAAAAGCCGAGGCTGCCAAGATCACGGTCGCATCGGTGCTCGCCGGTGATGATCACTGGAAACCCGACTGAGCGAGCGTCCCGATTCGGTCATTTGTCATGAAGCGCCTCCTCCTCCCTCTCCATCATCCGCGGCATTCCCATCATTCCAATCCTGCCAACATTCCATGAAAATCCCATTTGCTTTCCTAACGACCGCCCTGTTGTTTCTTCACGCCCGCGCGCAGACGCCCCTCGAATGGTCGGGGCGCATGGCGGATTCGCAGATCACCCGCTTCGGCGGCACCACGGAATACAAGGAGGGTGGAAAGTGGGACTACGCGCTTCACGTCACCTTGTTAGGTATTCTGGAGTTCGGCGCCCGCACCGGCGAGGCGAAGTATGCGGACTTCGTGGCCGGGTCCACCTCCACCTGGATCGGTCGGGACGGAACCATCTCCGGCTACAAGATCGAGGACTACAACATCGACAACATCGCCCCCGGCCGGACGCTGCTCGCGCTCTATCAAAAAACAGGCGAGGCGCGTTATCAAAAGGCCGCGGCCACGCTTCGCTCCCAGCTCGACCAGCACCCGCGCACCAGCGAGGGCGGTTTCTGGCACAAGAAACGGTACACCCGCCAGATGTGGCTGGACGGCCTCTACATGGGCGCGCCGTTCTATGCGAAACACACCCGCGACACCGGCGGCGGCCGCGAGGCGTGGGACGACATCGCCAAACAGTTCCGCCTCATCGACGAGCATCTCTATGATCCCAAGACCGGCCTCTACTATCACGGCTGGGATGAGGCGAAGGTGCAGAACTGGGCGGACAAGGAAACCGGGCGCTCGGCGAATTTCTGGGGCCGTGCCGTGGGCTGGTGGGTGATGGCGCAGGTGGAGACTCTGGAGTATTTCCCCAAGGATCATCCCGCCCGCGACGGGATGATCGCCATCCTGAAGAAGACCGCTGACGGCATCGTGAAATGGCAGGATCCCGCCACCGGCCTCTGGTGGCAGGTGCTCGACCAGGGAAACCGGCAGGGAAACTACCTCGAAGCCACCGCCTCCGCCATGTTCAGCTACTCCCTGCTCAAAGCGGTGAATGACGGCCTGCTGCCGCGCGATTACCTCAAGCCAGCGCAGGCAGGCTATGCCGGCATCATCCACCACCTCATCCGCCTTGGCGGCACCGGCGATGTGAATCTGACGAAGTGCTGCCAGGTCGCCGGTCTCGGCCAGCCCGACAAGCGGGACGGCACCTATGCCTATTACATCAGCGAACCCATCGTGGAGAACGACCTCAAGGGCGTCGGTCCTTTCATCCGGGCGGGGATCGAGATGGACCGGTCAGGTGCGAAGTCGGATTTTTCCATCAAAGGGAAATGACATTCGCGGGATCAGGGGATGCCGGTTGCCCCGGCTTCCAGCTGCTCCAGCGCCCTCCGGATGTCGTCGGGCTTGGTGGGTTTCACCAGATGCAGGTCGAATCCCGCATCCGTGGTGCGCCGCCGGTCGTCCTCGGTGCCCCAGCCGCTGAGCGCGGTGAGCCGGATGTCCGGAAACAGAAGGCGGATCGCGCGGGCGGCCTCCAGCCCGTCGAGCCGCGGCATGCCCAGGTCGAGGAAGACGAGCTTGGGTGAGAAGGTCTGTGCGATCTCGACCGCCTCCTGGCCGTCATAGGCCACGGCCACCTCGTACCCCTCCATGCGCAGGAACATGGCGAGGATGTCCGCCGCGTTCTTGCTGTCGTCCGCCACCAGGATGCGGGTCGGGTTCAGCGGGGCTGGGGAGTGGCGGATGTCCTGCGCGACGGGAGCGGCCGCATGCTCCTGTGGCGGCACCGGCAGCCGCAGGGTGAACTCGCTGCCGCGGCCGTCGCCCTCGCTGCTGACCGAGACGGAGCCGGCATGCAGTTCCGCGAGGGTTTTCACCAGCGTGAGGCCGATGCCGAGTCCGTCGGTGGAACCGCTGGCTCCTTGGTCGAAAAGTTCGAAGATCGAGCCCTGCAAAAACTTGGGAATGCCGATGCCGTTGTCTTTCACGCTGATCCACACCTGGTCGCGGCCCTCGATGGCTGCGTTCAGGACGATCCGGCCTTCCTCCGGCGTGTACTTCGCCGCATTCGACAGCAGGTTGGTGAGGATCTGGCAGAGCCGGTAGGGGTCGGCATCAAGTTCGACCGGCGGGTGCGGAAGCTCGTAGACCAACTCCTGGCGGCGCGCCGCGAATGCCGGGCGCACGGCCTGCAGCGCCGTCTCGATGACGTCGGAAAGCAGGACGCTGGATTTCTTCAGCGTGATCTTCCCCGAGACGATGCGGGCCATGTCCAGCAGATCGTCGATGAGATGGGTCATCTGGCCGACCTGGGTTTTCAGAATCTCTCCCAGCTGCATCACGCGTTCCTGGTTTTCCGGGGCGAGCTGGATCATCTCCACCGCTGTCAGGATCGGGGCGAGGGGATTTCTCAGCTCGTGGGCCAGTGTCGCGAGGAAGGTGTCCTTGCGTTTTCCGGATTCACGCAGCAGCTCGATCTGGCGCTGGCCGGTGAGGTCGCGGGTGATCTTGGCGAAGCCGCGCAGCTCCTTCTTCGCATCATACAGCGCGGTGATGACCACATTCCCCCAGAACCGGCTGCCGTCCTTGCGCAGCCGCCAGCCTTCGTCCTCCGCGCTGCCGTCCCGCAGCGCTTCCGCCAGCAGCGCGCCGGGCACGCCGACGGCCCGCGCCTCCGGCGGATAGAACGCCGAGAAATGCGTGCCCACGATCTCTGCCTCCTCATACTGTTTGATGCGTCGGGCCCCGCTGTTCCACGTCATCACGTGGCCTTCCGGATCCAGCATGAAGATCGCATGGTCCTGCACGTTCTCGATCAGCAGCCGCAGCCGCTCCTCGCTCTCTCGCACGGACTCCTCCGCCAGCTTCCGCTCCGTCAGGTCCCGGGTGATCTTGAGAAATCCCGCCACCTCGCCATCGGTCGTGCGGACCGCGGTGATGGTCACCGCCGCCCAGAACCGGCTGCCGTCCTTGCGATGACGCCAGCCCTCGTCCATGAATTTCCCCGTCTGATAGGCGGTCACCAGTTCGTGCGCCGGCAGCTCCGCCGCCAGATCCTCCCGGGAATAGAACCGTGAGAAATTCTGCCCCACGATTTCCGCCGCCGTGTATCCCTTGAGCCGCGCCGCCCCCGTGTTCCAATCCAGGATCGTCCCGTCCAGGCTCATCATGAAAATGGCGTAGTCCTCAACCGACGCCACCAGATGGTCGAAGTGCTCCCGTTGTTTCGTGAGCCAGTCGGCCGCTGCCTGCGAACTGGTGAGGGGGGGATGGACGGGTGGAGACATGAAACATTCGAGCACCGCTCCCGCAGGGGGTCAACCGCCAACGCCATTTCCCTCTCCGGGCGGCCTGTTGGGGAATCGCCCCGGCGGGGCGGCTAGCGCATCGCCCGGTAGCGCCTGGCTTCCGCTTGAATCACGTTTTGCGGAATTCCGAAGTGAGCGGCAACCTTCCGGACGCGCTGGTGCAGGGAACCGTGGGAGTTGGTGGATTGATCCGGTTGCGCGAGAACCCACCCCAGAAACGCTTCAAGCCGGTAGCCGGCTGTCATGGCATAGCGGGCCCCGGCGAGATCGGCCTTCAGTTCGTTCGATGGATTGGTTTGAGAGTGGGAGCCCAGGTTTTCCACCCTGTGGGCGAATTCGTGGCCGATGATGAATGCCCAGGTGTTCGGTGGAACCTGGCGGGCGGCGACGGGGTGGATGTAGATGGTGCAATCGTCGATCCCGCCGCTGATCCGGGCCAAAGGGCCGGGATTTGCTCCGGATTCAAGCTGCCAATGGATGACTCGACGGGTGGATTTCGCCACCCGACCGGCGACTTTCCGCAGCTCGGCAAAGTTCATCGGCGCGCGATAGCGGGGATCCGGCTCGCGTCCTTGGGATCGGATCGGCGCCGCCGGGTTGGTGGCCGTCGTGGGTTGGCGCGTGGCCGCCGAATGGTGCGTTCTGGAACCGCCCGCCACCGACCTGGGCTGCGCGGTGCAGGATTGGCAAACCAAAAGGGAGATGACGGCTAACAGCGATCGGCTGGCGGGCGGAGGTGGGGTGAATGGGCGCATCATCATCCGGTGGCAGACCGGAAGTTACGGAGCTGCGGAAGAAACGCAACCGGAGAGCGGAGCTGCAGGTCTCACGCCGGTTTAGTCCGGCACGGCTGTCCGATGGCTGGGGGAAAATGCGGCTTAGGGATTCGCGGCTGCCTCTGCTTCGGCCACTTTCAGTTTGAGCAGCGGGACGTCCACTTTTCCGCCTTCGCCGCAAGAGAAGAGGTAACGTTTTTCCTGATGCTTGAAGACAATGACGAAGGCCTTGTTCCAGCCGGGCGTGGGATCCGCCCGCAGCCATTCCGGGGAGGCATAGAATCGGGACTGCTGGTTGAGCAGCTTGATGGTTTCATCGGTGACATCGGAGAAATTGACGCCGGACCCGTAAGTGGCGGACAGGATCTGGATGCCGCTTTTGTTCAGGAAATCGGGATAGGAAACTTCCGGGGCCGGGGTGGTGGTGGCGGGGGAGGCTTCTTGGGAGGTCAGGGTTTGAGCTGGGAAAAGCAGCGCGGCGGCAAGGCAGAGGGAAGGTGGGATTTTCACGGCGGTAAGCTACGCGGGGGAAACGTGGTTGTTTGCAGAGTTGCCCCTTTCCCAAGACGCGCTCGGCGAGGGGGTCCTGGACGATCCTCCGTTTTGGCCGAGGTCCCTGCGTTTCATGGCGGTGGGCCTTTCTTTGAACATCGAACGTCCAACATTGAACATCGAAATGAAGAGGGGGAGTAGGCGGGGAATGGAGTGGGGATCTTATTGTCCCCTTCTTCGTCTTTGGCAGCGCTGAAGAAACAAGAGCAAGGTCGTCGCTCTTTCGGTGGACAAGCCGATGGCGGGCCACCACCTGATGCAAACGGTGGGGCAAGAATTGAAGCGATAGTAGTTAAATCACGTGAACTCGGACAACGCCGCTTTTCCGGCAGGAGGTTCGAGCGCGCTGTAAATTGTCTCGAATTCCCCAAATGATTTCACGGCTGCTGTTTCCGGATCGATCCCGCCGGATGCCCGCAAGCCATTGGCCGAAGTGCGGTGCGCGATCATCGGCCCGAAGCGGCAGTCCCGGGACAGCCCGCCAGTCCATCAGGATGCGGTGATGCAGATGGCGACCTGCCGGGTCCAGGTGGCTCCGTCCGCATCGGTGACGGTGAAAAGAAATCCGCCGCGGCCCGGCGAGTTGCCGGCGGTGAAGCGGACGAGCTTGCCGCCGGGACCGGCTTGGAGGGCTTTACCGCCGTTGACTCCGGATATGGAGAACTGGGGGGATTTCGTAAAGCCGGTGGTGTAGCGGGTGAGATCGATGTCCGCAGGTGATTTTTCTTTCACGACGTAGGCATGAGGCACGCTCTTGAAGTGAAGGTATTCTTCCAGACGGGTGTAGCCCGCGGCGGTGCCTGCGGGGAAATAACCGGTTTCCGTTAGCTCTTGGTTGTGGTCCTGTTCGCTGGGGTCCCAATGCATGGCGTTCTCATAAAGATCCGGCATGCCGTCGGCGTCGGCATCGGCGGGGGCGGTGGCTTCCCGGAAGCTGCCGAAGCCGCCGTTGCTGACTCCCTTGAGGTCGCTTTCCTTGGCGATGTGGCCGCGCTTGAGATTGACGAGGTTTTCCATCAGCCGGGTGTCGACCTCGTCCCGCAGGGTTCCTGCATACGATAGTTCCAGGCGCAGGGGGCCGGCGCTGGAGACGGTCTTCTTGTAGGCGGTGAGCGGATCCTCGATGGCGAGCAGCTTGGAGCCGGGGAGGGGGGAATCGAGACGGAGGTAGTTGCCGGTGGGCTTGGCACCTTCCTTGAACGCGCTGCCGCCGACGATGTCCCAGCCGCGGTCGGTGCCGTTGAGTTTCTCATCGCCATCGTTGTCGTGGAGGTTGTTCGCGACGTGGACGGCGAAGTTCGGCTTTCCCTCGCGGTCGAGCCTGGCTTTTTCCAGCGGGGTGGTGCGGAGATTGCCCGGCGGGCAGATGAAGTAGTTCCCGACGACATTCGCCTTCCACGAGGCCGGGGTGGGGGAATCTCCCATGATGAAGCCGATGTCCCAGTCGAAGGTGATGTTGTTCGTCCATTCCAGCAACCCGCCGGGCCGGGCCTTGGGATTGCGGGTGTGGTTGTGCGCCCAGAGATTGTGGTGGGACGTGGCGTGGTTCTGGTCCCACAGGCCGCCGCAGGAATGGGACTCCAGGCCCCAGGCGTTGAGCGACCATTGCATGGTCAGGTTCTCGGGCGGGCGCTTGAATGAGGAGAAATTCTCATCCGTGCCGAAGCTCATGGCGACGTGGTCGAAGATGGCGTTCTCACAGCCCGAGTCGAGGTCGACGCAGTCGCCGCCGGAGCCGCCCCTGCCATGGCGTAAGCGCAGGTGGCGGAGGATGATGTCGCCTGCGGAAATCCTCAGCGTGCCGTCGCGCAGCAGGATGCCGTCGCCCGGCGCGGTCTGTCCGGCGATGGTGAGCCTGCCGGAGGTGATGCGCGTCTTGATGCCGTCCGCCAGATGGATCTCCCCGCTCACCGCGAAGACGATGGTGCGGCCGGACCCGGGAATGGTGGTGACTCCCTGATAGAACGAGCCGGGACCGGAGGATTTCAGATTCGTGACGGTGTAGACATCGCCGCCTCGTCCTCCCTTCGCATAGGCCCCGTAGCCCTCCGCGCCGGGAAACGCGGGGAGCTGTGCGGCGGCGGTGAGCAGGCAGGCGGAATGGAAAAGCAGAATGGGTTTGATCATGCTCGGTGATGGCGGGTGACCGCATGATGGCACAGGCGCAAAAATCCGGTCATTGGAATTTCTGCGAAACGTATTGAGAATCCTGCAGGTCCTGGTGCCGTCCGCGCGGGCCCGCAGCGCACCGGATCTCGCGAAGTCAGGAGTCGGCGAGCCGGGGCTCGTGCCGATGATCCCGATGCCGCACGATCTAGCTGATTCTGGCAGGCGTGGGGTCCTCTGTCTGGCGCGTGCCTTGTTTCAACGGCATCTCGCTGCCGTTCACGCGTTCCTTGCGCGGCTCCGCGGTCGGATGGAGCGGCCCGCAGCGGAAGCACGCGAAGTCCGCGTGACCGGAAAGCTGGAACACGTCGGTGGAAATGCAGAACAGCCCGACCTTGGCCCCGATCCATTTCCCCGGCCGGGCGGTGAAGGCGGGACCGATCTGATAGAATCCGTCCTTTTCGCGGACGACCCCGAAGCGGCACACCCCTCCCGCGCCGACCCGGACCTGCAGGGTGACGGCGGGTTCCGCCACGACCACGCATTCGCCGCCTTCCGAGGAGGCGCGCAGCCGGACGAGGTAGCCTTCCACGTCGCGGAACACATCCAGCGCGGCGTGTTCCATGCCCATGACGACCAGTCCGGCATGGAGGCTGGGATGGTCCGGTGGAAGTTCGAGCGTGGTATCCATCACGAAGGTGGCGGCGGGAAATTTCTGCAGCAGCAGGTTCGGAGCCGAGGCGAGGTTTCCCTTGAGGACGAACTGCGGCCGCATCCGGAGATGGCCGGGACGGTCGGCGAGCGAGTGCCACTCCGGTGCCGGGTTCGCCTGCCACTGCCACTGCAATCCGAGTCCGGGTCCATCGAAATCATCTCCTGCCGGAGGAATGGAAATGGCGGCGGATTTCCCCGTTTTCGGTTTCCTCCACGAGGCGACGGGACGTCCCACCCCCTCGTCATCCTGTCCGTCGCCCAGCAGCGGCCAGTCGTTCTCCCAGCGGACCGGTTGCAGATGGACGATCCTGCCGTAGGCGTCCTTGTCCTGGAAATGGAGGAACCACCACTCTCCGTCCGGAGTGTCCACCAGAGCGCCCTGATGCGGGCCGTTGATGTCGGTGCCACGCTGGGCCAGCACGATCTTCTGCTCGTAAGGGCCGTAGATCTGCCGCGAGCGGAAGATCACCTGCCAGCCCGTGGCCACGCCTCCCGACGGCGCGGAGATATAATACCAGCCGTTCCGCTTGTGCATCTTCGGCCCTTCCAGCGCGGGCAGGCGCGGATTGATCTCCACCGCGATTCCCCCTTTTCCCAAAAGCTGTGTGCCGCAGGGGCTCATCGGGCGGATGTGCAGCTTGTTGCGGATGCCCGCGCGCGACCCGGCGTAGGCATGCGCCAGATAGGCCCTGCCGTCGTCATCCCAGAAAGGACACGGGTCGATCAGCCCCTTGCCTGATAGAAGCAGGTGGGGCGTGGTCCATTCGCCGGCGGGATCCGCCGCGGTGGTCACGTAGATGCCCTCGTCGGGAGTGGGGAAGAAGATCCAGAAGCGGCCGTCGTGATGGCGGATGGCGGGAGCCCAGACTCCCTGGCCGTGCTGCACCTCGGCATAGCGGGGGTGGGGGAGAGAGGGCAGCGCGTGGTTGATCAGGGTCCAGTTGACGAGGTCGCGCGAGTGCAGGACGGGCAGGCCGGGCACGCAGTTGAAACTCGAGGAAATCAGATAGAAGTCCTCGCCGTGGCGGACCACGTCCGGGTCCGAGTAGTCCGCGAAAAGAACCGGGTTCCGGTATGTTCCGTCCTTCTGGTCCGGAATCCATGGATAGTCGTTTCCGAGCGGGTTCATCTGAGGTTCGGGGTTGGGGTTCCGGCCATCTCCGGCTGTCCTATCCTCGGCACGAGCAACTGGATGAGCAGGAGGGAAATGAGGTACATCGACGAGATGTAGGCGAAGACCAGAAGGTAGCCGCTGGCATCTCCCAGGCCGAACAGGTTGACGCCCCTGTCCTTCGTCCACTTCAGGATCTCGCCGGTGAAGCCGTTGACGAAGCCGCCGGTGAAGTAGGCCGCGAAGCCGCCCAGGCCGATGACCGAGCTGATCGCCTGCTTCGGCATGGTGTCCGAGACGACGCTGAAAAGATTGGCGGACCATCCCTGATGGGCGGATCCGGCGATGCCGACGATGAGCACCGCCAGCCAGACCGTGCCCGCGAAGGGCGCGAGGAAGACCGGCACCACGGCCAGCGCGCAGATCAGCAGGGACAGCTTGCGTGCCGAGTTGACCGACCATCCCTTGCCCAGCAGCACGGCCGCGAGCCAGCCGCCGGCCACGCCGCCCACGGCCGCGATGGCGAAGAACGCGCCGGTCCACCAGCCGAGTTCCTGGGTTTCGATGCCGAAGCGCTTGTTCAGGAAATCGGGGACAAAGAATTGATAGAATCCCCACGCCGGACCGGCGAGGATGCTGGCGAGCAGATAGGCCCAGACCGGGCGGTGGCGGAAGAGGGACAGCCAGGGCACATGCACCTTCTTTTCCTCGACGGCGGGTTGGTCGTTCCGGATGTGGGCGAGTTCGGCGGATGACAGGCGCTTGTGTTTCTCCGGCGGATCATAAACCAGCCACCACACCGCGACCCAGATGAAACCGGTGGCACCCGTGACGTAGAAGGTGGTTTCCCAGCCGAGGTGAAAGTAGAGCCACGGCACCGCGATCGGGCACAGGATGGCTCCGACGTTGGTGCCCGCGTTGAAGAGTCCGGTCGCAAGCGCGCGTTCCTTCACGGGATACCACTCGGCCACCGCCTTGATCGCGCCGGGGAAGTTTCCGCCCTGGGTGAGTCCGAGAGCGATGCGGGCGAGCATGAAACCGGCGGCGGTCATCGGCATCGCCAGAGTCATCCACTTCAGTCCCGATTCCGCCGTGAACCACGGATAGGTCATCGCGAAGCGGGATTCCACGTCGATGAATCCGCAGAGGCCGTGGGCCATCGCGGCGCAGCTCCATGCCAGCACGAAGATCGGCAGGCCCTTTTTCACTCCCCACCGGTCCATCTGCCGTCCGCCCAGCAGATATCCGAAGGCGTAGGCGAAGGAGAACGCCGCGGTGATCCATCCATAGTCGGCGTCCGTCCAGCCGAGTTCGCGGCAGAGGTCCTTCTTGAGAATCGCCAGCACCAGGCGGTCGAGGTAATTGACCGCGACCGAGAAGAACAACAGCGCGCAGATCACCCAGCGCAGGTTGCTCGGCTTGTCTCCGTGTTGAAAGGTGGTGGGTTCGGTGGTCATTTGAATTTCACACGCTCGCCCGAAGTGCCGGTGGCTTTCAGTCCGGTGGTTTCCGAGTCGAAGGTCAGAAGCTCCGGCCCCCCGGCGGGAGTGATGCGGACGTTGGAAAAGGTGATGTCCCTCGCATGGAACACCATCGCTCCGGCCCTGGCGGAGGCGGTGATGTCCTTCAGCGAAACTCCGCGGATCGGTTGGTCGGGAAGTCCCCACAGGATGATGGAATTCCTGGAATCCGCGATGGTGACGCCGCTGATTTCGATGTCCCTCCAGACCGGATCGCTCGATGCCCCGTCCGCGGGATGATCCAGCGCGGGGCCGGCCGGCTCCTTCGGATAGTAGCTGCTGATGAAAATCGGATAGGTCACACCCCGCATCCGGAGGTTCCGGTAGCGGATGCCTTCCACCACGCCGCCGCGGTCGCGCCACGCCTTCATGCGGATGCCGGAGGTGGTGCCGTCGAAGGTGATGTTTTCCGCCGTCACGTTCCTCACGCCGCCGGAGGTGTGGCTGCCGATCGAGAGGCCGTGGCCGAAGCCGAGCTTGCAGTCGCGGATGGTGACATTCTCCACCTCGGGCCGACCCGGGGTCTTAGCGGCGCCGCAGAGCAGGACGATGTTGTCGTCGCCGGTGCTGATGGACGAGCCGGTGATGAGAACGTTTTTCACGCCGGAGAGGTTGAGCGCGTCCGTGTTGGGCGAGTCGTCCGGAGCCGTGGCCGTGATGTTGCGGATGACCAGGTTCTTGCAGTGTTTGAAGGAGTAATGGGTGTTGGGCGGATTGAGCGTGGTGATTCCCTCCACCTCGACCCGCTCGCAGTTCCTGATCCCGATCATCTGCGGCCGGCGCGGCGCGCTTTTCACTCCGCCGGATTTTTCCTCGCGGAAGGCCTTCCACCACGCCGCTCCCTGGCCGTCGATGGTGCCGCCACCGCTCAGGCGGATGTCGTGACAGTCCTCGGCGGAAAGGAAGGTCCGGCGGTTGTTTCCGGTGACCGGATAGAGATCCGCATCGTCACCCATCAGCAGGACCGCGCCATCGGCGAGATGGAGCTCGATCCTGCTGGCGAGCACGAGGGGACCGGAGAGAAAGCGCCCCTTGGGGACGACCACGCGGCCGCCGCCCTTGGCTGCCGTCGCGTCGATGGCCTGCTGGATCGCCGCGGTGCAAGGAGTGGTGCCGTCCGCCACCGCGCCGAAGCGGGTGATCTCCGTATCCGCCCTGCCGATGGCGGGAGGCTGGATGACATCGGTGGCGGTCCCGCAGGAGGCGGTCAGGACGACCGCCATGCCACGGGCTATCAGAATGTTGGAGTTCAAGGGTGACGGGTGTTGGCGGCCGGTCAGTTCACGGTCACGGCGCCCGCCGGGACGTCCTTGGACTGGGTGATCCGGCCTTTGGCCGCGGGACTGGAGCCGATCCGGATGCCGCGCGAGGCGGTGCCTCCCAGCTGGAGGAATGGGTCCGCGCCGCGGGAGGCGGAGATGTTTTGAAGGGTGATGTCCGAAGCGTTTTCGAGATCGAAGACCGGTGGCCTGGCGGTCTCCAGCCTGAGGTCTTCGAAGCGGAGGCCGCTGACGTTTTTCGCGATCACGCCCCGGGTGGTGGAAAGCTCCAGATCGTGGAAGCGGATGTCCGCGATCGGGGAATCCGGAGTTCCGGTGATGCGGATGGCCACGGGCGCGCCCCCGGCGGTGATCCGCTCGAAGCACATGTCGCGGAAAAGCGGGACCCGGCCGCCGGAGGCCGCGTTCTTGTCCGCGGTGTAGTCCATGTTCAGGATCACCACCTCCTCCTTCATGTCGCGCACCTTGATGTCGCGGGCGTAGATCTTCTCCACCACGCCGCCCCGGTCGCGGCGGGACTTGATGCGGATGGCGCGGTCCGTGCCTTCGAATTCGCAGTCATGCATGAACACATTGCGCACGCCGCCGGACATCTCGCTGCCGATGACCAGTCCGCCGTGGCCGTGGCGGCTGGAGCAGTGGCGCATGATGACATTCTCGGTCGGCCGGTTCACCCGCCAGCCGTCCACGTTGTAGCCGGACTTGAGGACCAGGCAGTCGTCGCCGGTGCTGAAAGTGCAGTGTTCCACCAGCACGTCCCGGCACGAGTCGGGATCGATGCCGTCGTTGTTAGGCCCGTCGGTTTCCACGGTCACGCCGCGGATGGTGATATTCTCGCTGTAAACCGGATGGATCGTCCAGTTCGGCCCGCTGCCGATGGTGAAATCCTGCAGCAGGATGTTACGGCAGTTCAGCAGCACCACGAAGTTCGGGCGGATCGCTGCGTCCGGCGTGCCGAAGACGCGCTTCTCCACCGGCACGCCCGCGGCTCCCATCTTGAAATGGTCGGTGGTTTCCCGGCCCTTCCACCGCCACCAGTTGGCGGCGTTGCCATTCAGCCTTCCCTTGCCGGTGATGGCGACGTTGGTGCAATCCCTGGCGTAGATCAGCGGCGAGTAGTTGAGGATGTCGATGCCGCCGACGCGGACCGGAACGACCGGCAGGTAGTCCTCGAAGCGGTCGCTGAAGAGGATTTCGGATCCCTCTGACAGATGCAGCTCGACGTTGCTCCGCAGATGGATCGGCCCGGTGAGGAATTTCCCGGCGGGAACGCTCACCCGACCGCCGCCAGCCTCCGCGCACTGCCGGATCGCGGTGGAAAAGGCGGTGCTGCAGTCGTCCTTCCCTCCCGCCTTCGCCCCGTGCGCGGTGATGTCGAATTCCTTTTTCGGGAACACCGGCGGCACGATGCGCCCGAGGATCTGCGGCACGGTGGCCCATGCCTTGTTCGCCGACTCGTCCGCAGCGGCGTGAGGGAGGGCGAGCAGCGCCGCCGCGAGGAAAGCGAGCGGCAGGGAAACCCTCGCGGAGCCGGAAGCCGTTTTCATGGGGCGGACTCGCATCGTCTGGGGATTCCGGAAAATGATGGAAGCGGGGTCAAGGGCGGGTGGGGAAAGGCGGCTGGCGGGCGAGCATGCCATGGTGCGGTTCATCCTGTAAGCAAGAAGATCGGGAGCCCGGGTTTCAGCGGCCGCCGCGCGGGGTGGGAAGGGCTGGGGTGGCGCGGGCCGATGGCGTGCTCAACTGCGGGTGACGGACGTTCATGTGAATTTCAGGCGTGGGTTTTCTCGCGGGTGAGGCGGTGGATCGGCAAGGGTGGAAGGAATTCGATCTGATGACGCTATCCTCCGGCAGCGTGAGCGCCTAGAGGTCATTTCTGCAAATGATGTTGAGATTTGTGAAAGCGCCCCGCCGCCTTTCCCTCTCCTCCACGCCTTCCGCAAAACAAAAGAGCCGGTCGGAATCCCATGGATGGGACCGACCGGCTCGGGTGTTTTAGCTGTTGGATGGTGGATGGAAAATCAGCGCTTGCCGACGATGGTCAGCTTGCCGCTGAAGTCTTCGTCGAGCGTCTCACCGGAGAAACGGATCACCACCGTGAGCGTCTTTCCGTCCACCGTGGCGGAAGCACGGCTTCTCAATTCACCGGAGAAATCCTCGCCGAAGACTTCCGCTTCGAACTCGGCCACCAGCGGCGAGGTGGTCTTGCCGGTGTAGATGCTGCCCTTTTTGGCGAGCACCAGCGAGGTAGGACCGCTGACGCTGGCTTCCACGTCGATGTTCAGATCGTCGCCGAGGTTCTCGACCACAGTGCCGGTGGCGTTCTTTTTCAGCCTCAGCGTGTTGTTCTTGATGGTGATCTCGCCACCGACGAACCCGGCAAGCCGTTTCACCAGTTTCTGTGAGACGTCGATGTTGTTGCCATCGAATTTTACGGAGCCGCTGGCCTTTTTGAATTCATACGTACCGTCTGCTCCGGCTGCCATCGCTTGTGGAGCGGCGGCGAGGGAAGCGATTGAAACGCCCGACGTCACCAGCATGAGGCGGCCGAAGTTTACGAAGCGGGAAGAACCCATGGGTTGCTGGAGAGCGGATGATGTGGATGTCATGGAGTTTGTTTTCATGGTAGGCACAACTAGAGCGCGGAAATGGGAATTGAATAGGGACTTTTTTCAGAAATTTTCCACGGGTGACTTAAAATCAATTAGTTCGTGCATAATGAAACTAACATTGCATAATAGAACGGCAGAATGCATCACTCGCGGGATGAACGCGGTCGAGCCCGCGCCGCAGCGCTCTGCCGGAAGGTGGCGAGGCGAGGTGATCCGGCGGAAACCGACGAAGAAAGTGATGGAGGCGTCGGCGGAAATTCCTCAGGGTGACGCGCACCACCAGTCCTCTCCCATCGTGAAATCCAAAACCGAAAACCCCGACCTCGGCGGTTGCGAGTTCATCCATACCGACCTCGGCGCGGCACGGTTCCGTGATGTGCGCCCCGCCGAAGCCCGGTTCACGGAGGTGAATCCATCCGAAGCGGTGTTTGAGAATGTGGATCTGAGCCGCGCGGTCATCCGCAACGCCAACCGCTCCCACCTCACCATCGAGGACGCTTGCTGCGAGGGCATGTGCGTCGACGGCATCCCGGTCGGCGGGTTGCTGCGGGTCTGTCGTCACCACCATCCTGCATCCGAGTGACCCCATGAAACCCCGGAGATCGCGGGTGTCCGCATACGCCCTCATTCATGATTCGAACCGGATTCTGCTGTGCCGGCTTTCGAAGGAGCTGCCGCGCTGGGAAGGCTGCTGGACGCTCCCCGGAGGCGGGCTGGACTTCGGAGAAAGTCCCGAACAGGCCGTGGTGCGGGAGGTGGAGGAGGAGACCGGCCTGCGGGTCGAGGTCCGGTCGATCGCGGCGATCGATTCCATCCACGACACGTCCGGCACCGAGGATTTCCACGGCATCCGCATCATCTATCACGTCGATCTCGCGGGCGGCAGCCTGCGGCATGAAGCGTCCGGCTCCACCGACCGGTGCGAGTGGCACCGGCTCCATCCCTCGCCGGACATCCCGCTCGTGGATCTGGTCGAGGTGGGGCTTCGCGTCGCGCAACAAGTCTGGCCGCTCCAACCGCCCGCAGGTCCGGTGACGGAAGCGGGCGGATTCATCGGTCACCGCCGGCAACCTCATTCATGAACGAGCAACCCATCATCTCCTTTGATTCCTCCGCCTGCTTTCGCGAGTGGCTTGCACGGCACCATGCCGGTCATCCAGGCATCTGGATCCAGATCGCCAAGAAGGCCAGTGGCATCCACTCGGTGACGTATGCCGAGGCGGTGGAGGAGGCGCTTTGCCATGGCTGGATCGACGGGCAGAGGAAATCCTTCGACGCCACGAGCTTCCTGCAAAAGTTCACGCCGCGCGGCAAACGCAGCATCTGGTCGAAGGTCAATGTCGGCCACGTCACGCGGTTGGAGAAAGAAGGCCGCATGACGCCCGCGGGCCTTGCCGCTGCCGCGGCGGCCAAAGCCGACGGCCGCTGGGAAGCCGCCTATCACAGCTCGCGCACCGCCGAGATGCCCGGGGACTTCATCGCCGCCCTGGACCGGGAGCCGGATGCCCGGGCCTTTTTCGAAACCCTCAACAAAACCCAGCGCTACCCGTTCTTCTTCCGCATCACCACGGCAAAAAAGGCGGAAACCCGCAGCAGGAGGATCGCGGACTTCGTGTCCATGCTGAAACGCGGCGAAACGCTGCGGTGAGGGCGCGGCATCACCCGCAGGCGGCGTGGTCGGTCCACCGGCCCCTGCGGAAAGATCTCGCCAGACTCCGGCCATTTCGATAGGGGATCGGGGAACGGATCGGAACCTCTGGCATCGCCTTTTGTTCCTCCGGTAACAGACACGGATTTAAAAAGCCCGCGGGTTTCTCCTTATGAAAATCATCATTGCCGTCGCATCGCTGTTTCTGTCCGTCCTGGGAGCGGACGCCGCCGTTAAAAACTATCTGAACGGGGCATTCCTCAAGCTGCCGCCCCGCTATCTGGCGGACGTACCGCTTGAGAAGCGCAAGGCATTGTGGAGCAGCATGACCGCGAACCCGGACGACCGCCGCCTGGATAACAAGAACGGCTGGATCCACTATTCCTCGGATGGCGGAGACCACGAGAGTCCTGTCGGCCGGCCGACCTCGATGTTCTGGGTCAAGCTTCTGCCCCGCAAGGGGGAATCACCGCTGGTCTTCGTCCACATGTCCAAGCCGTTCGCCGACGGGTCCGTGCCTGCCAAAGATCAGACCTTCGTCCTCAAGCAAACTGATGACGGATGGAAAGACGTCACCAAGAGCGTCATCCCGAAGTCGGTGGACCTGACCGCCCACTTCCGGCCAAAGCGGAAGGTCGCCGAGATCGAAGTCGCCCCCTTCGAGAAGATCCAGACGAAGGAAGGCAACCGGCCCGCCTACGACTTCGGGGCGCACAAGATGGACCTGGTTTGGAACGGCTCCGCCTTCGACAGCCGGAAAGCCAAGAGTCCGAAGCTCTCGGCGGATGACTGAGAGATCCATCAATTTGGCATTCAAGCGAGGCTGGCAGAAAGCTTTAGCCTCATCCTTGTGCCGGATTTGTCTGACGAGAGCCGCTCCATGTTTCCTCTCGTCATCGGTCCTTGTTGGCTGTCACATCGGCGGGCTGCGTCACCGGCATCAGGATAACAGGCGGGTACGGGAACTCCAGCAGGCAAGCTTGTCCGGATTTGGAGAGCGCCCCGTCGCCGGTGAGAGTGTCAAAGGCTTCTTTCGGAACAAGGTCGGACTGATCACCGTCAAGGGAGGCAAGCTCCCGATCGGAAGGGCGGTGCCGGTCACCGCGGATGGATACTACCTGACCGCGTGGCACGTGGTGGATGGTGGAGGGTTCCGGCTATCAAACTCGGTTTTGTCGGAAACAGGACTCCGGATCGATGAATACCCGGGAAGAATCGTCTGGCATGACAAGTTGGCGGATCTTGCCGTCGTGAAGTTTCCTTTCCGGCCGCCCTATCTTTTCAAAGCAGGGGAAACGACGCTGGTGAAAGGTGAGCCGGTCTTCAGCGGTGCGAGCGGGAAGAACAGCGGCACGCTCGCGATCGCGCCGAACAGCAGCGGCGCCTATCACTTGGAGGACGTGTTGAAAAACGGAATCGGAAACGGTGATTTTCAAACCGCCGGCAAGGTGGTGGCTGTCAGCCTTCACGCCGGCCCCCCATTGAGGACCGTCAGCCACTCCACTCTGGTGGGACGCGGAGGAATGAGCGGTGGACCGGTGGTGGATGACAAGGGACGCTTGGTCGGCATCGTCACGGGCGGGCAGGCGACACTGTTTTCCCCACCGACGACCTCCTTTTCCATGCTCGACCCGGAGGCGTTGCATCAGATGATCCGTGCGGATCGCGGCCGGCAGTGAGTCAGGACCACTCCGGTCGCTCCTGGGCGCTTCTCGTCCCGCGGGGAAAGTGTTTGTTATTGGGAAAAGCCGGGATATCAACCGATCGAGGCGGATGAACACGGGAAATGCATTCGCCGGCATGGATCGGCTTCCGGAGATCGCGCTCCATTGTCTGCCAGAACTGCAAACGGATCGAGTGGTTCGCGCAGGTTCCTTCGGAAAAGTGGATATCGATGCAGCCTGGGGACCTGCGCATCAATGAATCCAGATTTACAGAACATCCAGGCACCTCGCAGCCAGAGAGACTTTCAATCTTACCTCAGTGGCTTGGATTCCTTGAACGCCACCGATACCGAAATCTATTGTGGCAAGTGGCTTTGCCACTCATCTGCCAGTTTGCGGTCTCCTCTGTCGGTGGAGAATCGAACGATCTCGGGAATGAGAAGTTTCAACCTGCCATCATCGGCTGGAACAGCCGAGAGGTATTTGGATGCTGCGATGCTGTCGAAATTCAGCCACTGGTTGAATATTTCATTGAGATACAGGTCTTCAATGGGCTTTTGACCCGCAGGAAACTGTTCCAGTGATTTCTGCGGTCCGAGCGCCAAAAAATCCAAGTGTGAAATAGATGGCATGTGCTGGCTCAACACCTCGGGGGGGACGCTCGAGTTCATGACATCAATGGACTTCATATCAATTAATACGCCACTCCTGCTGAAGACATTATCGTAGTAGTGGTTGATGTATGCTTTCTGCATTTCCTGGCTCGATCCGGAAATCGAAGGAGGAATGCTGATTTCAAGCGAAGGATTGAATTGTCCGATGAGCGATCCGAACTCTTCCGCCACCTTGAGCGCAAGGAGTGGATTCGAAGAAATGACGGGATTTTTCAGAAGAGCCCCATAGTAGGTGGTGGCATTGTTACTTCGGACCGAGTCGGATTTTGCGAGAAACGCCAGAGCCGTTTCAGTATCCTCTTTGTATCCGTTCGCATCAAGAAACCCCAGCAGATCTGCGAAATGAAGTGGATCAGCGTCGAGTGCCGCATGCTTGATGGCCGATGTTCTTCTGGTCCCCGAACCGACGTTTTCAAGGGTTGCCTTCAACAAAGCCATTCCTCGATCGCTTGAAATATCATGCAGTGAAAGATCAAGTAACAATTGAATGGTTTTGTCTGAATCCAATGATTTCGCATAATTTGAGATTATTTGCCAGTCTTCGTCGCTGATCTTGCCGTGCTGATAGACCCAAGCTCGTAACGGTTCGATATTCGGATCTTTGGCCGTTCCCATCTCCTTGATGGTTTCTTCAGCCGTTGTTCTGATGGTGGGATATCCATGATCGCTGTTTTTGCCCTTATGCACTTCGGGCAATTCTCTGGTTTCCGATTCGCGGGCCGGAACCGTGCCGGGTGTGCGATTATGTTTTTCATCTTCGTGACACGAAAACATTGAAACTGCGGATACCGAGATGGCGATTGAATGGATCCGAATGGAGTGCGGAGTAAATCGAACATGTTTCATTCAGCGATGCGTTGAGGGACGGAAATCGGGAGTGACGTGGATTTTTCGATTCCGGTGAAAACGATTAACTCCGGATAGTGCATCTGGAAGATCACCATCATGGGAGGAGTCTTGGGTTCAATCCTTTTCCATCCGATGCCGCCGTCTGAAAGTTCGCTCACAACTCCCCTTGGATCAAGCGTGAATTCAAAAAGGGGATGCGGCAGAAGTCCCTGCCGGCGGTGGAAAGCGGACACATTGATTTCAACCGTCGATCCCGCCGCAGTTGGTCTCAAGCATCTGCACACGGGTTGCGCAAAGCATGGGCTGTTATCAGCCGTTCAGGGTTGTTTCGGGGAGTGCAGGCGGATCGAATCGCACCCGAAGACTCCTTCGGAGAGGTGACGATCGGTGCCGCCCGAAAACCCGCGCGATCATCAGATTCAAATTTACCGAACATTTACGTGATCTAGCAGCCATGGGGCTTTTCAATGTGATTTCACCTCCGGGGCTCCGCTCCATGGTTTCCACCATCCCTCTCATGTCCGATCCATCCGCACCCGAAATCCAACTGCTCCGCGCGGCCTACGCGGCCTTCAACGCCCGGGACATCCCGGCCGCCCTCGTCCTCATGACTCCTGACGTGGCCTGGCCCAAGGCGTTCAAGGGCGGCTTCGTCCGCGGGCCTGAAGAAGTCCGCGCCTACTGGACGGAGCAGTGGAGCGAAATCGATCCGCACGTCGAGCCGGTCGCCTTCTACCCGGAGGATGCCGGGCGCATTTTGGTCGAGGTGCATCAGGTGGTGCGCGACCTGGCCGGAACCGTGCTCGCCGACGAACACGTGGGCCATCGATTCACCCTTACAGATGGTTTGATCCAGGCCATGGAAGTCAGTCCGCTCCCCTCATTCGAGCAATCCGTCTGACGGGAGTGTCCTAATTTGACCAGTTATGATCATTTTTGCAGGCGAAAATCGTTCGGTCGGTTTTCGAAGAAACATGGCAACTTCGAGCCACTTCCCCGCAGATGGGACAGGTGGCCCTCTTTCCACCGCAAGCGCAGAGCGATAACCCCATGACAACGGCCAGAACTTTTACCATGATGGAATATGTCGCCCGAGCGGCTGTTCTGTCTATCAAAAAGCAACCACCACTCGCGATTGCCGCCCTTACCGCGGTTTTTTGAATGATTTCAAATTAGGACACCACCCGTCCTACCATCAGTTGTCCCAAGCAGATCGTCTCCATGAAAACCCTACTCATCCTCATCGCCGCCGTCTTCTTGAGTCCGACCGTGTTCGCCCAGCCGGTTCAGAAGGTCGTCCCCGTCCAACTGGGAGCGAAGGCCTTCAAGGATGGCGATGTCATCCTGATCGAAGAGGTCCGCTCGACTTCGCCCCGGCTGGAACAGGGGGATACCGTCACGGTCAAGGGCCGCTACCGCCTGGCTTCCACGGATCTGGCCAGCCTTCAACTACTCCTCACCCAGGTGAAGGGAGACGGCCGGGAGGAGACCGACTCCAAGCAGACCGTCAATGCGTCCCAAGGCGGCTCCAAGCCATTCGAGGTCACCATCACCGTGAAGCACCGGGGATTCCTGCACCTCACCTTCTACGAGACGAAGTCCGGCAAACCCTTCGGTGGTGTCTATTTCGGCACACCCCGGCAGATGGCTCGGGCGGCCGATCTGTCAGTCTCCCATTATTTGAAGTGAACCGGAACCATCCGAGGGGGAAGGGGATAGGGATCTTTGAGAATGGATGCCCCGGAGAAATTCCCGTGGGCCGATGAACTTGGAAGTCCGGTGGACCGCGGTGCACCTCATCCAACTCTGATGGGCGGGTGTGCCGTGAGTATGGACCGGGACACATCCTGTCTCTTGTCACTGGCCAAATCTCTTTTTCCGATCACACTCCACCTGTCACTTTATCCCTGCCATCCCGTCATGAAACTCATCCACCCATTCGCCGCGATCGCCTCTGCCGCGTTCTTTCTCTCCTCATGTGCCGAACAAGCACCCACCCGGCCGGTCGGATTCAAGGCGGGGGAAACGAAGACCGTCATTTCCGGAACGGTTGCCGGTGACGGGTCGGTGCTCTATCAGCTTCCTGCCACGGAGGGCCAGTCCCTCAGCGTGACACTCAAGCCGGAAAACCCCTCCACGGAGTTCAACCTCTATCGCCCCGGCACGGGTCCTGGCGATGAGGCGCTCTTCATCTCCGCCACCGCCGGCCGCACCTTCACCGGCCGGATCACCCGGACCGGCGATCACACGATCTCGGTCTTTCTCAACCGGGTCGCCGCCCGCCGCGGGGAGACGTCCGCCTACCAGCTCCACGTCGCTTTGGACGGCAAGCCCGCCGCCGCCAGGGAAGAGTCGCCGTCCACCGGTCCGGTCCCGCAGAAGGTCATCGACGACTGCCTGGCCGCCCTCGTCAAGCAGGTCGGCGGCAAGAAAATGACGGTCATCAGTTCGAAACGCGGTGAGACCTCGTTCATCGTCGAGGTCCGGGTCACCGGTGCGGAAAAACCCTGGCGCTGTTTCCACGACGGCACCCGGTGCACCGGCACCGAATATCAAGGCGAAGGGTGAACTTGCTCAATCTGCCGGATGCGGAGGTCGCCATTCAGCGGGAGGAACAGCGCGTCCATCCTGGCGGCCACGATATTCCCACCGTCACCACGTGCCGACGGTTCGAGCGCGGGTGGGAAAATATACCGAACGACTATCTTGGGGGCGTCGATGATCGGTTGATCGATGATGCTTCCCAAGCACCCGCCACACTCATCCGGACGGGGGATACTCGCCCCCCTGCCACGCTCATGGAAGATCCCGTCCCTTATCGCACGGCAGATTCCACTCCGGGACCGGTGCAGCTGTTGGAAGATCCGGCCTTGATCTCCTGCCGTTCGGAACGCCCGAATGGCACGTAGTTAAGGCCGATTTTGTCTTTATCAGGTCCCGGCGGGCGGCGGAAATTTGCCGGTGGTGTGATCCACCGGAAAAGGAGGTCACAAAGTTAATCCGCCCCGGCAGGAAAGCTGCCTTGGGGCCAAACATTGGTCTTAATCGGATATTTGTTTTTGATCCGTCTCTCTACCAAGGTGGGGATGCTGGAGTTTTGCTGAGAAGGCGTTATACGGAGTGCTTTTCAAGGCAGCTTGAATCGAGAATTGTTTTCGATCCTTCAGGAAACGGGCAAAACTCTAATAATGGCACATTCAAAGATTTGGTGAAGCAGCTGGGAACCACTCCCGATAATCTTTTGTTTGGCTTGCTTCCAAAGCCAAAACCGGGTGTCCCTAGCCCTTTTGAGTCTGTCGAGTCTCTTCCTTCCAAAAATCCAAATAGGTTCAATGGGCTACAGTAATCGATCGAATAATCGATTTTATTGTTTTGACCGCGTATAAATTGTTGGTTAGTGCGCGAGAAATTACCACATATTCCATCTTTAGGTCGTTTGAATAATGCGTTTGAATATGAACAAAGTTTCCATAATCGAACACGTGCTGGAGAAACTAGTGACTATATATCAAGTTAAGTCTTGTTTCCGCTAAGCTGGGTGCCGGAATATTTCCCGCTTAGCGAAAGATGCATTACATCAACTGTTTATGGAAAGAGCCGGCTACGCATCTCTGCGCGGCCGGCTTATGTGGTTGAAAAAGAATGGAGGACTGCCCGGTTCCCCCGGAGTGCTCGCGAAGAATCAATCGTCCTCTTCGGTTTCGGTTTCCACTTCGCCGTCGTCCTTGTCGATCTCGGTGGTGGTGGTTTTACCAGGTTCCTTTGACTCGATGGTGACCTCGTCCTCGTTCTCGGTGTATTTGATCGAAGGGATCTGGACGGAGTCCACGATCTTGTAGGAAGGATCCACCGCGACCACATTGCTGCCGGCGATGTAGTAACGGACGCCACCGGAGGCCGCGGGCAGGACCTTGATGAGTTCCGGAGGTGCATCGACCAGATAGGAGCGCTGGGTCTCGTTCACGACCATGCCCGGGCTGATGCGGGTGGTGCGCCACGCGGCGGGGATCTCCTTCACCTGGACCTTGCTAACATAGCCCGGAGGCAGGCCGTAGCGTTCGCCTTTGTAGGTATTGAAATACGTGATCACCTTGGTGCGGGCTTCCGGATTGAAGGTGGTGGTCGTGGTGGTGGTCTCAGTCGTCGTCCCGTCGGCGGATTGCGTGGTTTCGGTGGTCTTGGTCGTGCTGGTGCTCTGAGCTTGGAGCGGCAGCAGGAAGCCCAGGGTGACGAGGCCGATGGTGCGGGTGATGGATTTCATGGGAGTGTTTGATGGGTTGGTGTTTTTTCAGTCCGGACCGTGACTGGTTCCGGAAACGTGGTGATTTTCATCGCAATCAGAGTGCCAAGCCGTGAAATCCCCGGAGTGGCAAGGAATCCGGCGCTCACCCCGCGCCGCCGGATTGGGTGGTGGGATGCAAGATGCTTGTCGAATCATGCAATAAGCGATTTTCAGAGAAGTTTGCCGAACGACATGGTGGAGGGCGTCTCCGCCCGGGCCGCACCGGTGGATTCGAAGTGTGGCGACACGACCCTTTCGCGTTGAGTTCCGGCGGGCGGCTCCTAGGTTTCCTGCCGATGTCGGACAATGCGGTCGAACAGGTGCGGGAGAGTTTGGATAGGATCTATCGCACGGAGTCCGGCCGCATCCGTGCGACGTTGATTCGCTTGCTGGGAGACTTCGATCTGGCGGAGGATGCGGTGCATGACGCGTTTGCCTCGGCGCTGGAACGTTGGCCGCGGGATGGGGTGCCGGGGAATCCACGGGCGTGGCTGGTTTCCACCGGACGGTTCAAGTCGATCGATGCGCTGCGGCGGCGCGCGCGGTTCGATGCGTCGCAGGGAGAGATCGCAGAAGCACTGGAAGGCGGAGCGGGGGACCCGGCGGCGGGGGACGGTCGGGAGCACGGGAGCGTGGAGGACGACCGGTTGCGGTTGATCTTCACCTGCTGCCATCCGGCGCTGGCTCCAGAGGGCCAGGTGGCTCTGACCTTGCGCGAGGTGTGCGGGCTGACGACGGAGGAAATCGCCCGCGCCTTTCTCACCACCGCGCCGGCGCTGGCGCAACGGATCGTGCGGGCGAAGGCGAAGATCCGCGAGGAACGGATTCCCTATCAGGTGCCGTCCGCGGAGGAGCTGCCCGCGCGGCTGGCGGCGGTGCTGCAGGTGGTCTATCTGGTGTTCAACGAGGGTTACTCCGCGTCATCGGGCACGGCGGTGACGCGGGCGGATCTCTCGGCGGAAGCGATCCGGCTGGGGCGCTTGCTGCTGGAACTTTCCCCGGAGCCGGAGGTGATGGGATTGCTGGCGCTGATGCTGCTGCAGGAATCGCGGCGCACGGCCAGGAACTCGCCGACGGGTGAACTGATCCTGCTGGAGGATCAGGACCGCTCGCGTTGGGATCGCGGCTCCATCGCGGAGGGCGTGGCGCTGGTGGAGCGGGCGCTGGTCTCGCGGCGCTTCGGCCCCTACACGCTGCAGGCGGCGATCGCCGCGGTGCATGCGGAGGCGGCCGACGCGGCGTCCACGGATTGGCCGCAGATCGTCGCGCTTTACACGGTGCTGGCACGGGCGGATGCGTCGCCGGTGGTCGCGCTGAACCGTGCGGTGGCCGTGGCGATGCGGGATGGCCCGGAGGCGGGGCTGGTGGAGATCGATGGCATTTTCGCCCGCGGCGGGCTGACGGACTATCACCTCGCGCACTCGGCGCGGGCGGATCTGTGCCGGCGGCTTGGGAGGACCGACGAGGCGCGCGTTTCCTACGAACGGGCGCTGGCGCTCGCGCGGCAGGAACCGGAGCGGCGGTTTCTGGAGAAGCGGTTGGGGGGGCTGGGGTAGGGCTGCTCGGAAAGGTGGTTACCTCATCTTGGAATTTTTTGACCACGAATCTGGCGAATCCAACGAATCTGGAGAAAAGAATTTCACCGCTCGGGCGAAAAGGGCCGCTGTTTCACAAGCGTGTCATTTGTTTGAATCCGCCGATCCGTCCTCATGCTTGGTGGGCTGTGGGCATTTCTTAAAGATTCGCCGGATTCGCAAGATTCGTGGTTCCTATTCTTCAACACGAATCGAGCCGTGGCCCGGGTTGGAAAATAATTTCCAAAAAATGGGAAGCGGTTGTCGAATGGAGAGGATCCCAATCGACCATCTTGCAGAACGGTCGCTCCGAAGGCCGTGGAAACCACCAACCCACCTCACCGAACATGAAATTCCTGATGCTGATGATTCCCCGGATTTATCAACCCGACATCCCGGCAGCTGAAAAGCCCGGAGAGGGATGGGTGCTGAGCTTGGAAGAAATGGAGCCGATGGGGAAATTCAACGACGAGCTGGCCAAGGCGGGAAGGATCCTCGACATCGACGGCCTGCAACCGCTGGACAAGGGGGCGCGCGTGTCCTTCGCCAACGGCAAGGCCACCGTCACGGACGGACCCTACATCGAGACCAAGGACGTCATCGGCGGCTATTGGATCGTGGAGCTGAAGTCCAAGGAGGAGGCGCTGGAGTGGGCGCGACGCTGCCCGGCGCAGGACGGCGATGTGATCGAAATCCGCCCGATCTTCGAACTGCCGGATTTGTCCGCCGGTGCGTAGCAGGCGGCGGTCGGTCACGGCGCGCATGAAGAAGATTGAACCTCAATGCTGGATTGGATTTTTAACAGAAGGAAGCAAAGGCAATGAAGTGGGAAATTGGTGCGGACAGATTCCATCGCAGCCGCTCACCTGACAGGCGATTGGGGCCGCCCCACAAGCTCTTCCCTTCGCTTCCTTCGAGAACTTCTGTTCAAGTCCGTCTCCATTTTCAGATCAAGAGCCAGAAAGCAACTGAACTAACAAATCAAACCAACTAACTACCATTTATGAAATACATCTGCCTGGGATACATCGAGCCCAACAAACTGGGAGACCTGCCTGAAGCCGAATGCCATGCGATGATGGACGAGTGCTTCACCTACGACGACGAGCTGCGGGAGAACGGAAACTTCGCAGGCGGTCACGCGCTGCAAGGTCCCGAATCCGCCGCGACGCTGCGCTGGGAGAATGGCAAGGTGTCCATCACCGACGGCCCCTACGCCGAGACGAAGGAACAGATCGGCGGCATCCTGATCCTGGAAGCCCGTGACCTGAATCACGCGATCCAGATCATGTCGAAGCACCCGGGCGTGAAGGCCGGGCCCTTCGAGATCCGTCCGGCGGCGGATCTGAGCGAGATGATCCGCGAGAGCGAGAAGCGAAGGGCCGGAGGCGCCTCATAAGGAGCGGGGACCTTATTGTCCCCATCTTCGGCAAGAGGAAGATGAAGCGACGACAATAAGGTCGTCGCTTCTCATGAATCGGCGTGATCCGGGAAATTTATTGTCCCCTCGCGGCCTGTGGATGACGTTATAAGGCAGACCCGATGGACAGCGATACCGACCTCCTCCGCCGCTTCGCCACCACCGGCGAGGAAGCGGCGTTTTCCCTACTGGTCGCGCGCCATGCCGGGATGATGCAGGGCGTGGCCGTCCGCTGCACCGAGGACCACGCGCTGGCGGAGGAGGTGACCCAGACGGTCTTCGCCATCCTCGTGCGAAAGGCGCGGACGCTGCAGCACGAGTGCGTGGCCGGCTGGCTGCACCGCACGACCTTTCTGGAAGCGCGGAACGCCCGCCGCAAGGCCAGCCGCTACCGGCACGCTCTTCAGAGATTCGGTGGAACGCCGGCGGCCACCAGCAGCCTGGAGTCCACCCCGGCGGAAGAGATTCTGCCCTACCTGGACGAGGCGCTCACCCGTCTCCCGGCCCGCAACCGGCAGCTGGTGGTGCTCCGTTTTTACGAACGAAAAAGCGTGAGCGAGATCGCCGCCGCGACCGGCACGAACGAGCAGGCGTGTAAAAAACAAATCCAGCGTTCCATCCACCGCCTGGGCGATCTGCTGCGGCGGCGCGGGGTGGTGACGACCTCCGGCAGCCTGCTCTCGCTGATGGCGGCCCAATGCTTCACCGCCACCCACTCCCCGGCCGCGACCATCGTGGCCGCGGCGATCAAGGCTCCGCCGTCTCTCTTCCCGTTCGCTCTCTATCTTATGAATACCAATGCCATTCTCAAGACCTCCGCGGTCGTACTGGTCCTCGTCGCCATCCCCGCAACGATTCTGTGGCAGCGGGGCGATGGTCCGGTGGCGGAGCCGCAGCCATCGGCCGCTGCCGCGCAAGCGAATGCCAGGCCGGTCCAGGCTCCCGTGATCGAAACTCCTCCCGCGAGATCCACCGCGATCCGGAAACCGGCGGTCACCGGTCATCCGAAGGATCAGGTGATCGCGGACACGCCCTCCGATTTCGCCGCACAGATCCGCAGCGTCCTGAAAGGCGAGGTGAGCGCGGACGAGCAGCTGGCATTCTGGCAGGCCGTCAAATCCGGAGACAAGGTCGACGATCTGATCGGCAAACTTCAGGCCTCCACCTCGGCCGCCGCCGGGGATGTGGACTCACGTCTCACTCTGGGACTCGCCTACGTCGCGAAAATCTGGAGTGTGCCTGATGGCCCTGAAAAAGCCCTCTGGGCGGGGAAGGCGGAGGGCGTGTGGAAAGAGGTGCTGGCTCTGGAACCCCGGAACTGGGAAGCCCAGCGCAACATCGCATTTTCCTACAGCCGGTATCCCGAGTTTCTCAATAAAACCGGCGATGCGATCACGGAATACGAACAGACGCTCGCGCTCCAGGAGGCCGCCCCCAAACCCAGCAAGGAGTATGCGAACAGCTATCTGGAAATGGCGCGGCTGCAGATCAAGATCGGCGATCCGGGGAGCGCCTTGTCGACACTGCAGCGCGGTGCCGCCGCTCACCCTGACAACACGTCGATCGCCAAGCAGTTGGAGGTGATCAAAGGATCCTATCAGTTCGAGACGCAGTGATACGGAAAGGCCGTCGTAAGGATTGGGGACCTTATTGTCCCCTCTTCGGTGAGGAGGAAGATGAAGAGAAGACAATAAGGTCGTCACTCCTTATTGAAGAACGCCCCGGACCTCGAAGAGGTCCGGGGCGTTTGATTGAGTCGATCTATCGTGAATCAGGCCAGATCGAACCGGTCCAGGTTCATCACCTTGTTCCAGGCGGCGACGAAGTCGTGGACGAATTTCCCCTGCGAGTCGGCGGCGGCGTAGACTTCCGCAAGCGAGCGGAGCACGGAGTTCGAGCCGAAGAGGAGATCGACACGGGTGCCGGTCCACTTGAGTTCTCCCGTTTTGCGGTCGCGGCCTTCGAAGGCTTGTTCGTCGGGCGAGAGCGGACTCCAGACGGTGCCCATGTCGAGCAGGTTGACGAAGAAGTCATTCGTCAGCGCCTCGATCTGGCGGGTGAGAACGCCGGCCCGGACGCCGCCGGTGTTCACATTCAGGACGCGCAGGCCACCGATGAGCACGGTCATTTCCGGAGCCGTCAGCGTGAGGAGCTGGGCCTTGTCGATGAGCAGTTCCTCGGCGGGGATGGTGTAGCGGGCCTTCTGATAGTTCCGGAAGCCGTCGGCTGCGGGTTCGAGGAAGGAGAAGGACTCCACATCGGTTTCCTCCTGCGAGGCGTCCATGCGGCCCGGGGTGAAGGGGACGCTGAGCTTGTGACCGGCGTTCTTCACCGCATCCTCGACGCCGGCGCAACCGGCGAGGACGATGAGGTCCGCCAGGGAGATCTTCTTCCCGCCGGAGGCCGCGCTGTTGAAGTCGGCTTGGATGCCTTCGAGCACTCCTAACACCTTGGCGAGCTGGGCGGGTTGGTTGACCTCCCAATCCTTCTGCGGGGCGAGGCGGATGCGCGCGCCATTGGCTCCGCCGCGCTTGTCGGAGCCGCGGAAGGTGGAGGCGGAGGCCCAGGCGGTGGAGACAAGTTCGGAAACCGTGAGGCCGGAGGCGAGGACCTTGGCCTTGAGCGCGGCGATGTCCGCCGCATCGACGAGCGGGTGATCGACGGTCGGGATGGGGTCCTGCCAGATGAGGATTTCCGCGGGA
This sequence comes from Verrucomicrobiota bacterium, assembly GCA_040388015.1. Taxonomy (GTDB): domain Bacteria; phylum Verrucomicrobiota; class Verrucomicrobiia; order Verrucomicrobiales; family Akkermansiaceae; genus Luteolibacter. Next base: position 83,103 of record JAZKCQ010000020.1, read on the forward strand.
ACCTCAGGGCCGAGGTAGCGGTCGCGCGGGCCCATGTCGCGGTGGGTGAGCTTGAACCAGGCGCGGGCGAAGGCGTCGGCGAACTGGTCGGGGTTGGCGAGGAAGTTGCGGGAGATTTTCTCGTAAGCGGGATCGGCGCGCAGGGCGATGTCCGAGGTGAGCATGCTGGGGGCGATCTTCTTGTTAGCGTCGTGGGCATGCGGCACGGTGCCTTCTCCCGCACCATCCTTGGGCCGCCATTGGTGGGCGCCGGCAGGGCTCTTGGTGAGTTCCCATTCGTAGCCGAAGAGGTTTTCGAAGTAGTTGTTGCTCCACTGCGTGGGGGTGGTGGTCCAGGTGACCTCCAGGCCGCTGGTGATGGTGTCGCCGCCCTTGCCGGTGCCGAAGCTGTTTTTCCAACCGAAGCCCTGGTCCGCCAGACCGGCTTTTTCCGGTTCGTCGCCGACGTTGTCCGCCGGGCCGGCGCCGTGGGTTTTTCCGAAGGTATGGCCGCCGGCGATGAGGGCGACGGTCTCCTCGTCATTCATGGCCATGCGGCCGAATGTCTCGCGGATGTCGTAGGCGGAGAGCAGGGGATCGGGATTTCCATCAGGACCTTCCGGATTCACGTAGATGAGACCCATCTGCACGGCGGCTAACGGATTCTCCAGCTTGCGCGAGTGGATGTCGCCATCCGCATTGTCATCGGCCACGAGCACGCCGCCGTCCTTCTCAACGCCTTCCGAACCGTGGGCGTAGCGCTTGTCGCCGCCGAGCCAGGTGGTTTCACGGCCCCAAT
>JAZKCQ010000021.1:0-188079 GCA_040388015.1 Verrucomicrobiota bacterium
TCCGCAGAGCATGGTTGCATCCTGCCGGGTGTTGCGCTTACTTTCTGAATTCACGAAACCGAACAAGTCGGTGGAGGCAACTCCGCTGCGCTGCGTTCTTCACCTTTAACGTTAGCCGAAAACATGATTCGCCACTTCACAGCTTTCTTCCTCGCTTCCCTGATCTTGCTTCAAGACGCAAGCGCAGTAGCTCTCTACTACGCGTTTATCGATACAATACGCGGGAAGGTGGTCGCGATTGATACCAAGACCGGTGTGTTCGTCGATGGCTACACCCTTGAAGTGGATCCCGGAACCGATCAGGAGGCGCTGGCCAAGGTCCGCAGTGCCTTAATCTCGGATACCCGCCACGATTATCGGAAGTTTGAGCGTCCACGAAAGGGGCAAATCCTTTTGTTGGTCCGCAAGGAAGAAAAGCTAAAATTCAGCGTGGGAGACAGGGTCGATATTCGCGGCTATTCGATCATTGGAGGCTCCGACAACGGACCGAAGGACGGAGAACCCCGGTTCAAGACCTTCACGAAGATCCAGCCCGCAAAGCAGGCGGCTAACAATTCGTGGAGGACAACCGGCCATAAGCTTTTCAATCCCACTTCAAACGTTCTGCCCAGATACCTGACCCTGGCCCAATTCGAGGCCAGAATCCACTCTCTTAACTCAACCAAACCGGTCCGGAAATCCGTTGCATCTCACGTGGAGATGGCGGGAAGCCGGTGTTTGAGGATGACAAGGACCGCTATGGCCGGGTGAATTTGCGGGAAAGGGCCTGCGCGAGGGGGTGATCTTTCACACCTCCAAGACCGCCCGAAGGCGGGACTGCTTGGGAAGAGGGGGAACGCGTTCTGACGGAAGAACTCCGGCGGGTCTTCGGTGGCGCTTCTTTGGTGGCAGCTTTTTTACTCAGAAACCCTGCAAGTCGATCCCGTCCCCGCTGAGAATCTTCACGCACTTCCCCACCTTCTTCTCGATCACCCGGAAATGATCCATCTCCTCCGGGGAAACCAGTGAAACGGCCTCGCCCGGATTCTCCGCGCGGCCGGTGCGGCCGATGCGGTGGAGGTAGTCCTTGGGCGAGCGGGGGAGTTCATAGTTGATGACGCAGGGCAGGAACCCGATGTCGATGCCACGGGCTAACAAGTCGGTGGCGACCAGCACGCGGAGCTGTCCCGACTTGAACTGCTGCAAGTTGAACTGCCGCGACTGCTGGCTCAGCTTGGAATGGATGGCGGCGGCGTGGATGCGGTTCTTGAGGAGCTTGTTGACGATGCCATCCGCCTTGGTGACGGAGGACGCGAAGACGAGGACCTGTTTCAGATCCCCGTGCTTGATCAGGTAGCGCAGCAAGGGGCCTTTCCTCACCTCGGAGACCAGGTAAGCGAGCTGATGGATCAACTCGATCCCGTCCGTTTCCGCAGCGATCCTGATCACCTGTGGATTGTTCAGCAGCACCTGCTGGATCAATCCGAGGTCGTCGCTCAGGGTCGCGGAAAATAACAGGTTCTGCCGTTTCGGGGGAAGCACGGCGAGGATGCGGTCCATCTCTTCCTTGAACCCGAGGTTCAGCATCTTGTCCGCCTCGTCGAGCACCAGCGTGGCGATGGAAGAAAGGCGCACGGCGTTTTTCTCGATGAGCTCCAGCAGCCGGCCAGGAGTCGCGACCACGATGTTCGCCTTGCCGATCGCCTGCATCTGCGGGTTGATCGAGACGCCGCCATACACCGCCTGGCAGGTCAGCCGCTCGGTGAGGGCCGGGAGGAAGGTTTGGAAAACCCCATGGACCTGATCGGCCAGTTCGCGGGTGGGGACGAGGACGAGGACCGTGGGTTCGCGATATCGGGAGGCGGGAGCCGTTTGCAGGTGATGGAGGATGGGCAGCACGTAGCCCGCCGTTTTTCCCGAGCCGGTTTTGGCGATTCCGAGCACATCCTTTCTCCCGATCACCGCGGGGATCGCTTCCCGCTGGATGGGAGTCGGCTCGGTGAAGCCCTCGGCCGCCAGGGCATCGAGCAGGACGGGAGCGAGGCCGAGCGAGGTGAAAGACATGGGGATGAATGTGGTGGTGCGGTGAAATCCTGGCGAGCCTGTATTTGCGATGGTTCTGCTAGGTGGCGGAAGGCCGCAAGAAACCGGACCGGTGCCGCGTTTATCTGCGCCACCTGTTGAAGCCGCTGGCCTCGTTCAGGATGCCTCGCTACGATCGCAACCAGACGCCGCGGCGCGCTTCTCAAAAAGACCGATGATGAAAGCCTCCTTCACCCGAATGTTCCGCGCGCTCGCGTTGTTAGCGGCCGCTCCGCTTTGCGCGTTTTCCGCCGGACTCGACTTCGGCTCCGCCTTTTCTCCGGGCATGGTGCTGCAGCGCGATGCGGCCATCACCATCACGGGCCATGGCTCCGCGGGCGGAAGCGTAACGGTGTCGCTCGGACCGCAGAAGCGCCCGGCGAAGGTGGGGCAGGACGGAAGCTGGAAGGTCGATTTCGCGGCGATGGAGGCGGGCGGACCTCATTCGCTCGAAGCATCCGACGGCAAGGAAACCACGACGGTGGGCGATGTGCTGGTGGGCGATGTGTGGATTTTTTCCGGGCAGTCGAACATGCAGATGGGACTCGATGAGGCGGTCCGCGGCAGCGAGGCGGTGGCCAGCCTGTCGCAGGATCCGGTGATCCGGTTGTTGACCATGCCCAAGGCCGCGGCGGATACGCCGCAGTCGGACGTCGGGGCGGAGTGGCGGACCTGCACTCCGGATTCGTTGAAAAAGTTTTCCGCCGTCGCCGGTTTCTTCGCGCTCCATTTGCACAAGGATCCCGCGCTGGCGAAGGTCCCGCTGGGCATCGTGGACAGCTCGTTCGGCGGGACCTGCGTCGAGGCATGGACGCCGCAGGGGACGCTGCCGGACATCCCGCAGGATCAGCTCAGCCCGTCGATGTTCGGCATCCGGCAGGGAGCCCTCTTCAACCGCATGATCGCTCCGTTGTCAGGGCTGCGGGTCAGGGGCGTGGCCTGGTACCAGGGGGAGGGGAATGCCGGTCATCCCACGGTCTATTCCACGCTGTTGAAGAACATGATCGCTCAATGGCGGAAGCAGTGGAACGCGCCGGAGCTGCCGTTTTTCATCGTCCAGCTGCCGGCCTTCGATGGGAAAATGGGCGGGCTGGATTTCAGCTGGCTGCGGGAAGCCCAGGCGCAGGCTTGCAAGGAATCTCCCAAGACCTGGCTCGCCGTGACCTATGACACCACGGCCGGGACCGACCTTCATCCGCTCGAGAAGGAGGAGATCGGGCGGCGCCTGTCGCTGCTCGCGGCGAAGGAAGTGTATGGCCGGGAGGTGGTGGCGCGCGGCCCGGTGGTTGGCAATGTGGCCGTGGAGGGGGAGCGGGTGGTGGTTTCGTTCGATGAAACCCTGAAGACTGCCAACGGCGGCAGGCTGACGGGCTTCTCCCTGGCCGGGGCGGATGGGGACTACCGGTATGCGGACGCGCGGCTGGAGGGAAAGAAGGTCGTGCTGCGGGCCGAGGGGATTTCGCGGCCGGAGACGGTGCGCCACGCATGGAGCGGCCAGCCCGACGCGAATCTCACCAACGCCGCCGGGCTGCCCGCGGCGCCGTTCCGCACCGACACGCTTCCGCCGAAAACGATCGCGTTCCAGCCGCTGCCGACCGTCTACCGTCTCGAAGGGCGTTCCTATCAGCTTGAGACCGGTAGTCCGGGGAACATCGCCAGCCTCGTCGCCGGCGGGAAACAGTTCCTCTCCGCGGAGCCCGGCGGCGGCACGAGCATCCCCACGTTTTTCGGCCCGCGGAGACTGCCGGTCATGCGTGCGTCGGGCCCTGGCCGGATCACTTTCTCCGACAGCTCGGCCAGTTTGGAAATCGCCTGTGCGGACGACACGCTGGAGTGGACGATCCGGAACGATGGCAAGGATCCCATCGATTTCCACATCGCCCTCGCACCGCAGGTCCAGGTCGCGGTGGACGGACGCACCGCCGGACTTTCGCGTGAGGAAATCAAGCTGAAGATCGAGGGCATCGATCATGCCGACCCCGGCGGCCGGATCGTCGCGAAGGTGAAGCCGCACGACTCGGTGGTCCTCCGCCTGACCGTGGTGACACCACCACCGCCGAAGACGACCGAGGGTCGTTAGGTCGTATCCATTCCATTCTCATGAAAACTCCATCTCTTCTTCTCCCGGTCATCCTCCTTCTGGCGGGCTGGCTTCCCGCAGCATCCTCCGCGCCGGCGAAGCCGAACGTCGTCGTGGTCCTCATCGACGACATGGGCTGGTCCGACCTCTCCTGTTTCAAAGGAGAGGCGCCCACGCCCGCCATAGACCGGATGGCGAAGGAAGGCATCCGCTTCACGAATTTCTATGCGAATGCCCCCATCTGCTCCCCATCGCGCACGGCTCTCACCACCGGGCAGTATCCGCAGCGCTGGCGGATCACCTCGTTTCTGGAGAACCGCCGGGCGAACACGCGGCGCGGCATGGCGCAGTGGCTGGATCCGAAGGCTCCGGTGCTGGCGCGGGACCTGAAGGCCGCCGGATACGCCACCGGGCATTTCGGAAAATGGCACATGGGCGGGCAGCGCGACGTGGGGGACGCGCCGCTGATCACGGAGTATGGCTTCGATGAATCGCTCACCAACTTCGAAGGCCTCGGACCGCGCGTGCTCCCGCTGCTGGATGCCTACGATGGCTCGCCGCCGAAGAAGCACGATCTAGGCTCGGCGGCGCTCGGGCGCGGGCCGGTGCGCTGGGAGGACCGGTCCGCCATCACCTCCGTCTATGTGAAGGAGGCGGTTTCGTTCGTGGACCGCGCGCAGGCGGAGGGGAAGCCGTTCTTCATCAATCTCTGGCCGGACGATGTCCACTCGCCATTTTTCCCGCCCGAGGTCCTGCGGGAGAAATCGGACGGCGGCAAGCGCGCCTTCTATCACGCCGTCGTCAGGGCCATGGACCAGCAGCTCGCGGTCTTGTTCGAAAGGATCCGGAGCGACGCGAAGCTGCGTGACAACACCCTCGTCGTGATCTCCTCCGACAATGGCCCCGAGCCCGGAGCCGGAAGCGCCAAGCCCCTGCGCGGGACCAAGGGGATGCTCTACGAGGGAGGCATCCGGGAGCCGCTCATCGTGTGGGGCCCGGGGTTCATCCCCGGTGAAAAATCCGGCACCACCAATGCGACATCGGTCCTGTCCGCCATCGATCTCAACCGCTCGATCCACGCCTTCACCGGCACCGCCATCCCCGAGGGCGTCACGCCGGATGGAGAGGATTTCTCGCAAACCCTGATCGGCAGGGCGGAACGCCAGCGCGAGGCTCCGATCTTCTGGCGGCGTCCGCCGGACCGCCCCGGCCCGGACGGCGAGCCGAATCCCGATCTCGCCGCGCGCGACGGACGCTGGAAATGCTACGTCAGCTACGATGGGAAAAAGGCGCAGCTCTACGATCTTTCCGCCGACGAAAGCGAATCCCACGACCTCAGCGCCGCAAATCCCGACGAGGTCCGGCGGCTGGCCAAGGCCATGCTCGACTGGAACGCGAAGCTCCCGCCCGACGCCGGAGATCCTTCGTTCAAGGCTCCGTGACCCTTCTCCCGGTCCGCCCGTTCCGGTCTTCGTCCGCCGGATCCCAGTGCCCCGCATTTTGTGTCATATGGCCACTAAGGGGGATTGCCAACTTCCCGAGAGATACGCCATGTTGCGACCTTTGAAAGTCCTTGGAATGAAACTCTTATCCCGATTTCTGCTCGCCGCCGCCCTTACGACAGCCTGTGTCCGTGCGGCTGATCCCGTCATGGAAATGATGCCGAAGGTCTTTGACCGTGCGGCAAAACAAAGCTCGGTTCTGTTGGGAAGCCTCGGGGACAGCCCGAAGTTCCCGCGCTCGCTCAACCCTGACGGCTCGGTCCGGCTGGTGACGCCCGAAGACTGGACCAGCGGATTTTTCCCCGGCGTGCTGTGGATGATCCAGGAATACAGCGGGTCTCCGGTGTGGAAGGAAAAGGCGATGGCCTCGACGCTGCGCTTGGAAAGCCTGCGGCATTTCAAGGGGCATCACGACGTCGGATTCATGCTCGGGTGCAGTTATGGAAACGCCCTGCGGCTGAGCCCTGACGATTCGCAACGGGCGGTCCTCCGCGACGGTGCCGCCGCCCTCGCGACCCGCTACCGGCCCGAGGTCGGGTTGATCCGCTCGTGGGATTACAAGCCGTTCATCTATCCGGTCATCATCGACAACCTGATGAATCTGGAACTCCTCTCCTGGTCGGCGAAGAACGGCGGCGATCCGAAGCATCTGGAAATCGCCATCAGCCATGCGGACAAGACGCTCGCGAACCACTTCCGCACGGATGGTTCCGCCTATCACGTGCTGGATTACAATCCCAAGACCAACCGCCTTTACGCCATTCACGCCGGCCAGGGAGCCGATCCGCGCACGGCCTGGGCGCGCGGCCAGAGCTGGGCGATCTATGGCTACGCGATGATGTTCCGCGAAACGAAGAAGCCCGAATATCTGGCAAAGGCGGCCGCTGTCGCCGACTTTGTGATGAACCACCCGAACCTGCCGGAAGATAAGATTCCCTACTGGGATTTCGGCGTGGAGCCGGGTCCCAAGACTCCCCGCGACGCTTCAACCGCAGCGGTCATGGCGGGCGGACTGATCGAGCTCAGCGGGTTCTTGGGCGGTGAAAAGGGCGCGAAGTATCTCGATTTCGCCAAGGCCCAGCTGCTTTCGCTCGGATCACCCGCCTACCTCGCGGAGGAAGGCACGAACGGCGGCTTCATCCTCCTGCATTCCACCGGCCACATCCCGGAAGGCCATGAAGTCGACACCGCCATCGGCTATGCGGATTACTATTTCCTGGAATCCCTGCTGCGCTACCGCTCGCTGGTGGAGAAGGGTGGCAGGAAGTCGTTTGGCGAAGTCCGCTGATTTTCCGACCTTTCCGGTGATCACTGGAGCGTGAAGATGCCCCAGGTGGTTTCTTCTCCCGAAGAATTCTTCTCGACGCTTTTGTAGGTGCCGGAGGTCGGCCCTTGGAAGTAGAGGGTGACGACGGTGCTGGTTTTGGGCGTATTCCCCTTTTCCGGATAGTTCAGCGTCAGTTTTCCCGCGGATACCTTCTTGTTGCGGTATTTCGTCTGGATGACCGAATACTTGTAGCTCGCGGTTCTCTTCTTGTTGATGGAATCCTTCGAGTTGATCTTGGTCTTCGACTGGACGTCGAGGGTGGTCTTGATCTGGGAATCGGGAGGAAACAGGTTCTTCAGGTCGGTGGCCTGCAGTTTCAGCGAGAGCAGGTCACCGGCACGGAGCTTCGCGAGAGGCGCGGTGACGGGATCCTTCGGAAGCGTCCACTTGAGTTGGTCCCGGAAATTTCCCGCCAGCAGGCTTTCCTTGTCGTAGGGGACGGCGAGCACGTTTTTCCAACCGGTGGGGGTGTATTCGGAGATGGCGATGGTGAAGTAAAAGTCTCCCGAGACGGACGGCACATGGGAGGTGGATTTCACCGTGAAATCCTTGAATTGCGATCCCGCGCCGATCGCTCCGATGGTGTATTCTCCGACAATGTAGCCGGCGGACGGGAACTGGTATTGGGTCGCCCACAGGACGAGCTTGAGAGTGCCGGAGCCGAATCCGGTGTTGTTCTGAAGGTAGCCATCCAGCTTGAAGGTGCAGCGTGGCTCGGTGACTTCCCACGTCAGATCGCCTTCGAGATCGAGCGTCGTGGCGTCCATCCGGGCGAGGGAGACCATCATGGCGAGAAGGCAGAAGAGTGTTTTCATGAGGACTGTTTCGATTCAGGAGCAGGATTAGTCAAGAGGAACAGCGGGCGACGGAAGCCTGCCACAGTTGATCCGACAATTGGGTCGATCCGGATCATCCGCCGGGCGTGTCATGCCGAAAACGTCCATGGACGGTGTTGCCATGAGGTGGAATTCTCCTACGATCCGGCCTGCCATGAGTGCCATCCACGAATCCCTCACCGCTGCCGTCGCCAGCGGCAGCCTGCTTGAATCCGCAAAAACCAACACCGCGGCCCTGCTTGCCGGAACGACCAGCGATGTCGCGCCGAAGGCCATCGAGGAACTGGTGGCCGCCGGAGCGTGGGAGGAACTCAACGACCGCTTTTTCAAAACCCTCGCCTTCGGCACCGGCGGCCTGCGCGGACGCACCATCGGCAAGGTCGTCACCCTGGCCGAGCAAGGGGCCGGCGGACCGAACGGCCGTCCGGAGCATCCTTGTGTTGGCACGGCGACGATGAATTTCTACAACGTCAGCCGCGCGGTCCGCGGGCTCATTGCTTACGCGAAACAATTCGCCGGTCCGGATCGCAAAGCGGTCCTCGTCTTCGCGCACGACACCCGCCACTTCTCCCGCGACTTCGCGGAGTTCTGCGCGAAAACCTGTGCGGACCTCGGGTGCGACGCCTATCTCTTCGATGGCCCGCGCGCCACTCCGCAGCTTTCATTCGCCGTGCGCGAGCTTCGCGCCGATGCCGGCGTTGTCCTGACCGCTTCTCACAACCCGGCTCACGACAACGGCTTCAAGGCCTACTTCAACGACGGCGCGCAGATCGTCGATCCCCACGCGACGGCGATCATCAACGAGGTCAACGCCATCATCAGCGAGCGCTACGAACCGGTCGCCGAGTCCGAGCGCGGCACGGTCACAATCCTCGGCGCGGAAATGGATGCGATCTACACGGACCGCCTGAAAACGCTCCTGCTCCAGCCCGCGCTCCTCGAAGGTGCGAAAGCCAAGATCGTCTTCACCAACCTCCACGGCACCGGCGGCCACATCAATGTCCCGATGCTCCGCGGCCTCGGCTTCGAGGTCCTCACCGTTCCCGAGCAGGACATCCAGGACGGCCGTTTCCCGACGGTGGAATCGCCGAACCCGGAAAACGGCCCAGCGCTTCAAATGGGCATCGATCTCGCCGAGAAGGAAGGCGCCGAAATCGTCATCGGCACCGATCCCGACGCCGACCGCATGGGCGTCGCCGTTCGTGACACCGCTGGCAAGATGGTGCTCCTCACCGGCAATCAGATCGGCTCGCTGATGGCGTGGTATCGTTTGAAAACCTGCTTCGAACTCGGCTGGCTCAGCAACGCGAACCGCAGCCGCGCCGTGCTCGTGAAGACCTTCGTCACCACCGAACTCCAGCACGCCATCGCCGATGGCTTCGGCGTCGGCGTGGTCGACACGCTCACCGGTTTCAAATACATCGCCGGCAAGCTCCGCAAGTATGAGGAAGCCATTCCCGCCGACAAGAAGGGCGACTACCGCTCGCTAACCGAAGCGCAGACCCGCGCGCTGCGGCTCGAATACTCCCGCTTCTTCGTCTTCGGCGGTGAGGAAAGCTACGGCTACCTCGGCTCCGACGCCATCCGCGACAAGGATGCGAACGGCGCGACCCTCATGTTCGCCGAAGTCGCCGCCTACGCGAAGTCCGTCGGCAAGACGCTGACCGAGCTGATGGACGACGTTTACACCGAATACGGCTACTATCTGGAGATCGGAAAATCCCTCGTCATGGAAGGTGCCGACGGTGCCGCGAAGATCCAGGCGCTCGCCAATTCCTACGCCGAGAACCCGCCGACCGAAGTCGGTGGCTCGGCAGTCCTCCGCGTCCGCGACTTCGCCAAACAGGATCTGTTCGACCAGGAAGGCGACCTGATTCCCAAGGAGAAAATGCTCTTCGTCGATCTCGAAGACGGCCGCTCCTTCGCCGTCCGCCCGTCCGGCACCGAGCCGAAGATCAAGTACTACCTCTTCGGCAAACACGCCCCCGGCGGCGATCTGGCAGCCGCCAAGGAAGCCGTGAAAACCAGCCTCGCCGGCCTCTGGAGCTGGATCGAAGCCGACGCCACCACGCGCTGATCCGGCCTTCCCTCCGTTTCGTCTAACGTCCTTCAACGGAAAACCCTCCGGTTCGTGAAAACCGGAGGGCCATACCACATAACTAGCGACCAAGGAAAACAAGATTCAACGATGCCAGATTACCCCCGTTTTCCTGTCAGCGCCATCACGCGATGACGTAGGGCGGAAACCATCGGTTCGGATTTCCATTTGCACCCGCAGCATCGTCAGGCAGGTTGCGAGGGAGCATTCAAAACCACACTCGATCGACCATGAAAACCACCGCCAAGAAGACCGCCGACACCACCGAGAAGGAACTCGCCCACCTGTTGGCCGACACCTACGCCCTGCTAGGCCAGACCCAGTTCGCGCATTGGAACGTCCAGGGGCCCGCCTTCTTCAGCCTGCACACCTTCCTGCAGACCCAGTATGAGGAACTCTTCCTCGCCGTGGACGAGATCGCCGAGCGCCTGCGCGCGCTGGATGTGATTTCACCCGGTGGCTTGAAAACCCTCGCCTCGCTCTCCTCAATCACCGAGTTCGCCGTGAAGGCGCACCCGGCGAAGGATCTGGTCGCCCACCTTCTCGGCGCTCACGAAATCCTCGTGGACACCGCGAAGAAGCTCCGCGACCTCGCGGAAAAATCCGGAGATGCGGAGACGCAGGACCTCGCCATCAAGCGCATCCAGATCCACGAGAAAACCATCTGGATGTTGCGCGCGTTCCTGAAAAACGTTTGAGCCGCTAGGGCTGGGAAAGGTTTACTTGAGTTTATAATCCATTCGTGCAGGCTGCGCAGCCTCATGAATGGGAATGTTTTACGGGCGGGGGCCGCGTTGCTTGCCTCCGCTTCCTGGGCGGGGGCGGTGGACCAGAACAACAACCAGCAGAGCGATGTCTGGGAGCTTTTGTTCCAGTCCGCCGGCCTTCCCGCCGCCGGAGATTTCGATGCCGACGGCTGGAGCAACGCCGCTGAAAGCAGCGCGGGGACCAATCCCAAGGACGCGAATTCCCACCCCGGCATGGACCTGCATTTCGTCGCGACCCTACCGACGTTTTCCTGGCAGGGCCTGAAGGGAAAACGCTACGCACTCCTTTCTTCCGACGATCTCGCCGCATTCACTCCGACGGGCGATGTCGCCGCCGGTTCCGGTGGCGAAATGGCATTCCAACTTCCGCAGGCCGACGGACGGGCGTTCTTCCGCATGCAGATCACGGACGTCGATTCGGACGGCGATCTCGTGAATGACTGGGAGGAATATTCGCTGGGTTTCGATCCGGCGAAGAGCCACACGGATCGATACACCCAGACCGATTCCCAACGGGTCATCGCCGGGCTCGTTGCCGCCAACACCATCACCGCCGCGGTGTACGACGACTCGTGCTCCGAGCGCTGGCCGGATCCCGCCGTCCTCGTCGTGCGGCGGGCCGGCGGCCTCCAGCCGCTCACGGTGAATGTCACCTTCGGCGGCTCTGCGACGCGGGATGCGGATTATCTAACCAGCGTCGTCGGGAACTCGATCTCCATTCCCGCCGGGCAGCGTGAGGTGTTCGTGGAAATTTCTCCGGTCGCGGATAACGAAGACGCCGCCAACCCGGAAGCGACGGAAACGGTGACCCTCACCGTCAACACCGGAGCCGGCTACACCGTGGGTGCCGCGAACTCGGCCAGCGCCTCCATCCTCAATGAAACCTCCTCCAGCGGCCCATCCGCCAAGGCCGCCGCGCGCTTCCTCGTGCAAGCCGCGTTCGGCCCCGATCAGGATGAAGCGGCGGATGCCGACGAGATTCCGGAAAACGTCGAGACGGTGATGTCGCAGGGATTCAGCGCGTGGCTCGATGCCCAGTTCGCCATTCCGCCGCAATATCACGAGCCGTTCGTCGCGATGTCGGGAACGATTCCGGAAATGTATCACGACCCGAAAATGGTCTCCTGGTGGAACCGCGCGCTCGGCACCGCCGCGATCTATCCGGGCGGCCCGGCGGCTCAATACGATCCGGTCCGGCAGCGTGTCGCCTATTCCCTGAGCCAGATTTTTGTGGTCAGCGACCGCCCGGAAACTCTCGCGGTCGAATACCGCGGGATGTCGAACTATTACGACATGCTGGTCCGCAACGCGCTGGGAAATTACCGCGATCTGTTGTTCGACGTCGCCACCCACCCGGTCATGGGTTTCTACCTGAGCCACGTCAGGAACAAGAAGGGCAACCCGGCGACCAACACCTTCCCGGATGAAAATTTCGCCCGCGAGGTGCAGCAGCTTTTTTCCATCGGCCTGTGGGAGCTGAATCAGGACGGCACGAAGAAGCTCGATCCGATGACCGGTCAGCCGATCCCGACCTACACCAATGTCGACATCACCAACTTCGCCCGCGTCTTCACCGGCCTGAGCTACGGCCCGCAGTCGGAAACCAACTTCGAGGTCTATCCGAATCCTCCGAAATGGCTCGTCCCGATGCGCGGCCACGATGCATGGCACGATCTCGCACCGAAAACACTGCTCGGAGGAATCACCCTGCCAGCCCGCACCGCCAGCAGTCCGGACGTCGGCACCGCCACGATGCTCGATGTCAACGCGGCCATCGACAACCTCTTCAACCATCCCAACGTCGGCCCGTTCATCGGCCGCCAGCTGATCCAGCGGCTCGTCACGTCCAATCCCAGCCAGGCCTACATCGGCCGCGTCGCCGCGGCATTCGCCAACAACGGCTCCGGCGTGCGTGGCGACATGCAGGCGGTGATCAAGGCGATCCTGCTGGACCCCGATGCCCGCGACGGCGCGAAACTCAGCGATCCGCATTGGGGAAAACCGCGTGAGCCGTTCCTGCGCTGCGTGAATTACGGCCGCGCCTTCAACGCGAAATCGTCGGGAGTCGATTTCTATGCGGTCTCGCAGTTCAACTTCGATCAACAGCAGCAGCCCTACAACTCGCCGAGCGTTTTCAATTTCTACTCGCCCAACTACCTGCCGCCCGGGCCGGTGGGGGAGGCCGGGCTGGTCGCGCCCGAGCTGCAGATCCTCAACGCCACCACCGCCGTCTCCTCGCCGAACTACTTCTACAATTCCATCGCCGGCCGCGACCTCCACCGCTGGGGCACCGCCGACCCGACGCGCACCGTGCGGCCGAATTTCACCCGGGAAACCACGCTCGCCGCCTCCGACATCGACGGCCTGATCCGCCGGCTCGACCTGCACCTCACCTGCGGCGGCCTGTCGCCCGGCGAGTTCCAGTCGATCCGCGAGGCGCTGCAGCGCGTTGATTCCGGCGTCACCGGCAGCTGGCAGACGGAGCGCGTCAACCTCGCCGTCTATCTGATCCTCACCTCGCCCGGGTTCTGCATCCTCCGCTAACACCTTCGTGCCATGAATCCCAACAATCTCTCCCGCCGCGGCTTCCTGGGTCAGGCGAACTGCGCCCTGATCAGCGCCCTGCCGATCATGAACACGCTGCTGAACCTGCGTCTGGCAGGCAGCGCGGCCGCCCAGGGCGCTCCCGGCGATTACAAGGCGCTGGTCTGCCTTTTCCTCAGCGGCGGCAATGACTCCTTCAACATGCTCGCCCCGCGCGGCGCGGCCTATCAGGAATATGCGGACATCCGGCAGTCCATCGCGCTGCCGGAAAACCAGCTCCTGCCGATCAACCCGATCGTCGATCCCGGTCGCCCGTTAGGCCTGCATCCGGCGCTGCCCGGATTGCGGAACTTGTTCGAATCGGGGAAACTCGCGTTCGTGGCCAATGTCGGCACGCTCGTCGAGCACGTCACGAAGACGCAGTACAACGCCGGCCAGAAGCTGCCGCTCGGCCTGTTTTCCCACTCCGACCAGATCGAGCAATGGCAGACGTCCATCCCGGACAACCGCAGCGGCATCGGCTGGGGCGGGCGGATGGCGGATCTTCTGAAAAGCCTCAACAGCGAGAACCGTTTTTCCATGAACATCTCGCTCGACGGTTCGAACGTCTGGCAGGCGGGCAACACCATCGCCGAATACGCCATCCGCGAGACCGGGGCCGACAGCATGACCGGCTACAACTCCGCCTACCTCGCCAACCAGCAGCTCACCCAGATCCGCAGCGCCGCGCTGGATAGCCAGATGGCGCTGGAATATCAGAACATCTTCCAGCGCAGCTTCGCGAAATCGAAAAAGGATGCCACCGCCGCCTACGACGCGTTCACCGCGGCCACCACCGTGACGCTTCCTAACACGGTGACCTGGCCGTCCACCCGGCTGGCGGACCAGTTGAAAATGGTCGCCAGAACCATCGCCGGCCGCGGCTCGCTCGGCCAGCGACGCAACACCTTTTTCATCAACTACGGCGGCTTCGACCACCACAGCGGCCTCATCGCCAGCCAGGCCGCCATGCTCCCGATCGTGAACGACGCGGTGAAGGCGTTCTGGGACACGATCTCGGCCCTCGGCGCGGAGAACGAGGTCGTGCTCTACAGCGCCTCCGATTTCGGCCGCACCCTCACCTCCAACAGCCAGGGCAGCGACCACGCCTGGGGCGGCAACCAGTTCGTCCTCGGCGGCCAGGTGAAGGGGAGACAAATCTACGGCAGCTACCCCGACCTCTATCAGGACAGCCTGCTCGACGTCGGCCGCGGTCGCCTCATCCCGACCACCAGCGTCGACGAGTTCTTCGCGGAAATGGCCCTCTGGCTAGGCGTCGCCAAAACCGACCTCCCGCTCGTCCTCCCGAACATCTCCCGCTTCTACAGCGCGACCAGCACCACCCCGCCGGTCGGATTCCTGCCATAACCCCCACTGGAGCGCGGAATTCATTCCGCGCGGCAGTTGTGCAACTTTCAGTCATCAGACTGAGTCTTGGCAAAGGAACGAACCGCAGATCTCCACAAAATGAACTGCCCTTTCTGCAAACGCCTCCTCTACAGCCGCCAGCACAAGAACTGCGGGTATTGCGGACAGGAACTGCCCGAGCGGTTCCGCCTGTCGGAGGAAGAAATCGAAGAGATCAAGGCCGAGAACCGGGCGATAGAGGAACGACGCGCGTTCGCGAAAGCGGAAGAGGCTGCCGAGGCGGAACGAAAGAGACGGGATCAGCGTAGAAATTCTGGCTTCTGAAGCCGGGTCTGGCCTCGGCCTGACCATCGGCGGTGCCGACTTGGCATCCGGACGTGCTGACCCGGCATCCTGACGTGTTGACTTTGCATCCGGACGTGCAGACCTGACTCGCGGAGGTGCCGACATGGCATCCGGGCTTGCCGATCTGGTATGCGGACATGCCGACCTCGCATTGGGACGTGCCGACCTTGAATCCGGAAGTGCCGACCTGACATCCGGGAAGCGTCCGGCAGCCATGTCGGCACCACCGGTTCCATTTTCCGTCCGACTGCCAGATGGGGAGTAATGATTTCCTGAGAGGTTTTTTCTAGCCGGTGATTTCAGGGTGCGATTGTCTCTACCTGTTATTTGGAAAAAACACATCAAACACACCGAATCATGGCCATCTCACTTGAATTCATCAAAGACCGGGCGGTTAAAACGATCAGCGCCGCCAAACAGGTAACAGACAGCTGGACCTGGGACGAAAAGACCATCGTGGCGATGGAGTCCCAGCTCGCCGGCATTGCTGGCAACCGGGAGGCCACTCCGCCCGTGGGCGGACAGGAATCCGTCACCAGCACCGCCGAGCAGCTCATGCTCACCGCGCGCGGCAGCTGGGACACCGCCCTCGACCAGCTCCACCGCTGGACCATGCAGGGCGTGAGCATGGCGAAATCACGGTTCCGCAACGACCCCGCGAAATCCTCCCAGCTCAAGGGACTGGAAGCAGGCGGCAGAAGCCGCTCCGCCACGCTCGACGAGGCGCTCGCCTGGGAATCCGCCTGGATCAGCGTGGATGCCGATTGGTCGCCGCTTCCCGGCCTCACCCTCGCCACCTTCTCCACCCTGCGGAAAGAGGCGAACGAATCCCTGAAATCCGCCTACTCCGACGCCCGCGCCACCTGGCGCGATGCCGCCGAAAAACTCGGCCAGCTCGCCGCCGACCTGGAAGACTCCAACCAAGCCTGGTACGCCGACGCCACCCGAGTCTTCCCCGCCGGCACCCCGGAAGGCGACATGATCCGCGGCACCATCCCCACCACCTACGCCCCGAAAGCGAAGGACCCCGCCGCCCCCGGCGAAACCGCGCCCGCTCCTCCCACTCTCTGATCCAACAAAATCACTCCACCGCCCCACCACCCTCGCACTCCGCGAGGGTGGCTTGTGCTTCGGCGATATCCGACAAGACGCCCAGACTGGTGTAAATCACCACGGCTCGCTGGGCGTAGGGCTGTGCCTCTACGGCCTTGCCTTGGCGCACGAGGGCTTTGGCAAGGCGGCGGTTGTCTTCTGCGATCATATCCTGACGGCGGACGGCTTCCTTCACTGCGGCACGATGCTCGGGGAGATCGAGCGCGGTGCTGCTGATCATGGCGGTGAGCTGGCCAGGCTTGGCGCTGGCAGGGGGAACTCCGGGCATGTCGGAGTGAAGCAAGCGAACTAGCAGATGGCAAGGCGGGGAATCCGGAGGTGTTGGAAACGTCTGGTTCCGGGGATCAGGCTTTGCCTTCTCGCCAGTCGATCACCTCCAGGCCTTTGATTTTGGAAAAGTCGCGGACATTGCTGGTCACAATCGGGACATCCATTTGCAAGGCGGTCGCGGCGATGAAGACATCCATGACTCCTACCGGCGTTCCGGCGTTGAGAAGAGCGGCGTTGATCTGTCCGGCGAGAGCTCCGCAGTTGCCATCGAATATGACCTGGATCATGGGTGATAGAAAGGTGTTCACCTTGCGTCTTTCGCTTTCCCTAAACTGGTCCGGCGCACGTTCCGCACCTTGGACCAATTCGAAAACCGTGATGGCTGAAACATACAAGTAGCCCGGCGGATGTTCGCGAAGCCGGGTTACGACTTCAGGGCGTCCTCGCAGCACGTCGATGCAGACGTTGGTATCGAGGAGGAGTCTCACAGCGATTTTTCCTCGTAGTGGACGGGCTCGCGGCCGAACTCCTCCCGGGAAATCAGGATGTCCTCGAAAAATCCTTCGGGCCAGCCGGAGGGAGAGAGCTCTTCGATGACGATCCTCTTGCCGTCACGCCGGATCGAAACCTCTCCGCAGGGGAGTTCCAATTCTTTAGGTAGCCGGACGGCCAAGGAGTTTCCCGACTTGAAAACTTTGGTCTTCATGTGGGGGAGTATATACGTCGTGTGATGACGTGCAATCTTGGATTTCTTCCTGGGTAGCCCGGACTTTCAGACGGATCTTCGGGGAGGAAGACCGCTTGAAAGCGGGACTAGGTGCGAAGAATGGACGGGGGCGTCCATGCTCCTTGTGGGAGAGCCTCAGGCCTCCTTCGCCTTCGCGGTCTTCTTCGCGGCGACCTTTTTCACGGGGCGGGGCGGGAAGTCGAAGCCGATCTTGCCGTCCTTGGTATCGAAGGTGAGGTGGGCGTCGAACTTGCGCTTGGTGCGGTTGGAGACGAAGCCCTTGAGGACGTCGGTCTTGCCGGTGGAGATGAGTTTGAGCATCTGGTCGCCGGGGATTTCGCACTGGAGGATGGACTTGCCGATGCGGATGCCGTGCGGGTCCTTCTTGGTGACGATCTCGGGAACGTGATAGGCCTTGTCGGTGGCGTAAACCTTGTAGGTTTTTCCTTCCTCAGTTTTCGCTTCGCCGATGATCTGCTCTTCGGTGAGTTCGGGCGGGCCGTCGCGGTCGTCACCTTCGAAGACGAAGTTGATCTTGAACTTCGCGTCCATTTCGAGCGCGGCGTCGAAGGGTTTGTTGAACTTCGAGCGGAAGCCGGTGAGCGGGCCGACGTGTTTGGTGGTGAAGAGCTGGATGGCTTCCTCCTCGGTGAGCAAGCGGCCGGCGATGTGCTTCTTCGCCTTGAACTTGCACTCGGGTTCGCGGCACTCGTAGGTGGCCTCGGTTTGCTTGAGCGAAGTCGCGCCGCACATCGGGCAGGTGACCTTGAGGTCGGGGAAGACTTCGCTTTTCGCGAGGTCGGCGGCGGAGCGGGCCTTGGTGCAGATCTCGTTGGTGTAGGAGATGATCTCCTTCATGAAATCGCTGCGCTTGAGGTGGCCCTGCTCCATCTGGCGGAGTTTGAATTCCCAGTCGCCCGTCAGTTTCGGCGAGTAGAGGCCTTCGATTTCCATCTCGCGGACGAGATTGATCAGGCGCATGCCGCTGCCGGAAACGAACAGTTCGCGGCCTTCGCGGGCGAGGTATTTTTGGGAGATGAGGCCTTCGATGGTCGCCGCGCGGGTGGCGGGAGTGCCGAGGCCGCGCTCGGCCATGGCTTCGCGGAGGGCTTCGTCGTCGATGAGTTTGCCGGCACCTTCCATCGCGGAAAGGAGGGTGGACTCGGTCATCCGGGCGGGCGGCTTGGTTTCCTCGGCGAGGACTTCGACCGGATCGGCGTGGGCGGTTTCACCGGCGCGGACAGGGACGAGTTCGTCTTTGCCTGCGGCGACGCCGGGGCGGCGGCCGTAAACTTCGAGCCAGCCGGGTTTCACGAGGATGCGGCCTTCGGTTTTGAAACAATCCTGCTCGATGCGGGTGAGGCGGGTGGTCTGTTCGAACTCGGCGACCGGATAGAAGACGGCGATGAAGCGCTTCACGATCATGTCGTAGAGCTTCTGCTCGGGCTCGCTGAGCTTGGCAAACTTGCCGGTCGGGATGATGGCAAAGTGATCCGAGACCTTCTTGCTGTCGAACACGCGGCGCGATTTGTGGAGGCGCGGGCCTTTTTCGTCGCTGCCGGCGAGCACGGCTTTTGCATATTTCGAGACGTCGAGATCGCTGTTGCCGATGTCCTGCATCGTCTCGCGGACGTTGCCGGTGTAGTCCTCCGGCAGATACCGCGAATCGGTCCGCGGGTAGGTGATCATCTTGTGCTTTTCGTAAAGCGCCTGGGCGACCTGGAGCGTGCCCTTGGCGGAGAACGGAGCCTCGCGCTGGAGCGTGGTGAGGTCGTAAAGCTGCGGGGAAATCTGGGTGTTCGCCTTTTTCTCCTCGGAAACCTTGCCGGTCTTGCCTTGGCAACGCGCCTGGATGGCCTCGGCGGTGAGCTGGTCCCAAATGCGCTCGGGCTTGGAAAGCGGGGCGTTTTCGTCCTTTTTCCAAGACTCGTCGATCCACTTGCCGAGGTATTCACCAGCCTCGACTCCGAAGGTGCCGTGGACTTCGAAATAAGGGGTCGGCTTGAAGGCTTGGATCTCGGCCTCGCGCTGGGCGAGGATGGCGAGCGTCGGCGTCTGGACCCGGCCGGCGGCGGTGATGTTGAAACCACCGTGGCGGGAATTGAAGCAGGTGAGGGCGCGGGTGGCGTTGAGGCCGACCAGCCAGTCGGACTCGGAACGGCATTTCGCGGCGTCGGCCAGCGGCTTCATCTGCTCGCCGGTGCGGAGGTTTTTCCACGCTTCGAGGATGGAATCGTTCGTCATCGACTGCATCCAGAGCCGCTTGACCGGCTTGTCGATGCCGCCGATTTCCATGATGTAGCGGAAAATCAGCTCACCCTCGCGGCCGGCGTCGCAGGCATTGACGATGAGATCCACGTCCTTGCGCTTGGCGAACTTGAGGACCTGCTTGAGGCGGGCCTCGGAATCGGGAATCGGATCGAGCTCGAACTTGTCGGGAATGGCGGGCAGCACGCCGAAATTCCATGGGAGCTTTTTGCCGTTGGGGCCCATCGGCATCCGGAGTTCGACCAGGTGGCCGACCGCCGAGGTGATGACGGCGGTGTCGTTTTCGAAGAAAATGTCGCGTCCGGAACCGTTTTTTTCAAACTTGCCCAGCACCTTGGTCAGGACCTTGCTCAGGTCGGTCATAACGCTCGGTTTCTCGGCAATGATGAGTGTTTTTCCCATGGTGAAAGAGTGCCGTTAAGCGGCTGTGGGTTCAGGGACTAGGCTGGCAGGGACGGATTTGGCAAGCCGATTGGTGAAATTTTCGGACCACTGCCGGGTTCCCGAAGTTTGCCTTGACCGGATTCCGGGGGATTTCCCACAGTCCCATCCTCATGAAAAGCCTCATCTCCTTCGCCGCGTCCCTGATCCTTGCCGCTGCAGCCTCGGCGGATACCGACTTCCCCCGCGGCTCGTTCGAGGTGGCCGATCTTGATAAAGCGAAGGCCTTGGCCACCGCGGAGAAAAAAGACATCGCCTTCATTTATACCGACAAGACCTCGACCTGCGGTCTGTGCCAGGCGGCCGCGGCGGCGTACATTGATGCGGTCAAATCCAAGACGGTGATCATCTACGTGGATTCCAAAGCCACCCAGGCATTGTGGCCGAAGCTCCCCGAGCCGGTCCGCAAGGCACTGACTCCCGGCGAGTTCATTCCCAAAATCGTCGTGACCGACGCATCCGCGGCGAAGGTGTCCGCATCGCTCACCTATGAGGCTTACGAAGCGGATGACAGCAAGTCCATCCGTGGCCTGAAAAAAGCAATGAAGGCGGAGTGACCCCTCCGGCTGGAATCCGGGATTCGTTTTGAAACGTCCCCCAAGTGTCTGATGACGAAAAACGCACCTGCCGGGAATTCCCAGCAGATGCGTGGTGATGACGGGGGGCTGAAAGTCAGGCGACCGCCATTTGATTGACGCCACCGGTGGCGATTTTGGTCAACGCGTGATCGGCGTTGCCTTCTTCTTCGATGGTTTCGGTCAGCAGTTTCACCGCATCCGTGTAGCCGAGACGTTGGGCGAAGGCACGCATCGTCCCGTAAGAGGCGATTTCGTAGTGCTCCACCTTCTGGGCGGCGGTGATGAGTGCGGCGTCGAGCGCGGTGGAATCGGCATATTCTTCCGAGAGCTCGTCAGCCTCCTTGAGCAGACCTTCCATGGCAGGACATTTTTTTGCCCGTGTGGAGAGACCGAGCCCTTTGAGGACGGTTTCGACGCGGACGACATGATTTTTGGTTTCAGCGAGATGCTTCGTGAAGGCATCGCTCAGCTTCTTGTCGTTGGCGGCCTTTGCCATCTTCGGCAGGGCTTTCACCAAGTGCTTCTCCGCCCACAGGATGTCACGGAGCTGATCCACGAGAAGTTCGTGGAGTTCGGTGTCGGCCTTGGGTTGGTCGGTTGTTTTCATGGCTGTGAAAGTTCAGAGTTTGGAGATGGCGTCGCGGATTTCCTCCTTGGTCTGACCGGTCTTCTTTTGAAGGCGGCCGAGGAGTTCGTCCTCCTTGCCTTCTTCGAAAAGGAGATCGTCGTCGGTGAGATCGGCGTATTTCTGCTTCAGCTTGCCTTTGGTTTCGTTCCAAGTGCCTTTGAGTTCGAGTTTGGTCATGGTCGTAATGGGTTGGGAATGATGTCCTCTGTCGGAGTGATGGAGGAACGGCCACCACTTTTGCAGAAAGCCGGCCAAGGTTTTTCGTGAGATCGCAAATGGCTTAAAACCAATGGATCAACGGGCCGTTCTGACTTGTGGTGAATGCTGGAAAACCGAAAAATACGCGCAGAATGCAGTCCGATTCACCGCTGCTCGTGCATTTTGGACCGTGTCCCTTCTGAGGGAGCCGGGACACCTTTTCACATGCGTATCGGCCTCAGCTCATCTCCTCGCGTACCGGAACCCGGGAAACGCCCGGACCAGCTTTCTCATTTCCAGTTTCATCAGCGTCGCCGTGACCACATGCGCGGGCAGCCCGGTGCGCTCGATGATCCGGTCCACCGGTGATTCATCCGAAGTCACCGCCGCGAACACCGCAGCTTCTTCTTCGGGAAGTTCAGGAATTTCACCAGCGGGTTCCGCAGGACCGGCCTTGCGGGCGAAGGGGAGTTCTCCGAGATCGTCGAGAATGTGCGACGCGTCGGCGACCAGCGTGGCCCCGTCGCGGATGAGCTGGTTGCATCCGGCGGAGGTCGGCTTGTCGATCGGCCCGGGCACCGCGAAAATCGGCTTTCCATACTCCGAAGCGAGGTTCGCGGTGATCAGGGAACCCGACCACGCGGGGCACTCGACGACCAGCACCGCCCGCGCCCAGGCGGCGACGATCCGGTTGCGCATCGGGAACGTTTGCTTGTCGGGGGAGGTGTTGATCGGAAATTCCGAGACCACCGCGCCGAACCCGCTCGCGATCTTCTCCGCCAGCGCGAGGTTTTCCGGCGGGAAAAGTTTCCCCAGACCGGAGCCAAGCACCGCGATGGTCCTGCCGTTCGCCGCGACGGCCGCTTCATGAGCGGCGGTGTCGATCCCGCGGGCGAGGCCGGAGATGATGGTGAAACCGGATTGCGCGAGCTGGTAGGAGAGTTTTTTCGTCGCCTGCGTGCCGTAGTTCGTCGCCCGCCGCGAGCCGACGATGCTGATCGCGTGCCGGTCGCGCGCTTCCAGTTTCCCCCACACGTAAAGCAACAGCGGCGGATCGTAAGCCTCCCGCAGCGGGGCGGGGTAGTCCTCGTCGTCCTGCGTGACGATGGAAATCCCGCGCTCCGTCGCCTCGCGGATCTCGGCGAGCGGGTCGGCGTGATCCTGCCAGCCGTGGAGGATTTTCGCCGTTTCCTCGCCGATGCCGTCCACCCGCATCAGCCGGTCCTTGGCCGCGCCGAGGATGGATGCCGGGTTGCCGCCGAAGGCTTCGAGCAGCCGCCGCACCCGCACCGGTCCGATTTTCGGCAGCAGATTCAGGGCGACGATTGCTTCACGGTCGGTCATCTTGCCGCCACGCTGACGGAAGCGGCGGCCTTCGTCAAAACCACATTCCGATAGAAATTCCGCTATGATCCCGCCGCGCCGCAGCGTATTCCGTCTCCCGATGAAATCCACCGTCCTCCGCTGCCTGCTGATCCTGTCGCTCGGCGTCCATTGTGTCTTCGCCGCCGATCCCACCCCGCGGCCGAATCCGGCCCGTTTCGTCGGCGAGATCACCACCTTCGCCAAACAAGAGCCGGAAAAAGGCGGCATCGTTTTCACCGGCAGTTCCAGCATCCGGCTCTGGCCGCGCCTCAAGGAGGATTTTCCCGGCCTCCCCGTCCTCAACCGCGGCTTCGGCGGCAGCGTGGCGAACGACCTCATCGTTTACTTCGAGACGATCATCACCCGCCACGAGCCCAAGCTCATCGTCACCTACACCGGCGGAAACGACCTCAATGAAAAGCTCTCCGTGGAGGAGTCGCTCGACGATTACACGAAGTTCCTCAACATGGTCCACGACCGCTTTCCCGCCACCCGCGTCATCATCACTTCCGTGAAAATCGCCCCCCGGCGCGCCCTCCAGATCCCCAGTGTCCACGCCCTCAACCAGCAGCTCCAAGCCTGGTGCTCCGGCAGGGACTGGGTCCGTTTTGTCGATTGCACCACCTGCCTCGCCGATCCCCAAGGCACTCCGGTGCATAGCTACTACCGCGAGGACGACCTTCATCTGAGCGACGTCGGCTACGTCCAGTGGAAGTCCATTCTCGATCCCGTCCTGCGGGAGGAATGGGCGAAAGCGCAGTGAGGAAACGCCGGGAAATTCTCTATCTGATTCTCGCTTCATCGCCCGTCCCCCGAATTGGGGAGCCGCTGTTTTAGCATTGCCGCGGAACGATCCGGAGTCTCCTTAGTTCAAGGAATACTCCACTCATGAAACTTCCCGCGCCCACGGCCATTCCCGTTTTCCTGCTCGTCGCCGCAGCCTGGACGGTCCTCATGCCGGACAAAGCCAACGGCCTTCCGCGCATCTGGACTTCCAAGGACGGCCGTGAGCTCGTCGGCGAGTTCGTCAAGTCCGACGCCAAGATGGTCACCGTCAGCCGCGACAACGGCAAGATCGTCTCCATCCCCCTCGACATGCTCAACCCCGACGATCTCAAGTACATTTCCTCCCAGATCGCGGAAAACGAAGCCGCGAAAAAAGCCGCCGAGGAAAAGGCCGCCCAGGATGCCGAAGCCCTGATCAAGGGCAAAGGCGCCATCACCTACAAGCTCTCCGACGGCTCCGAGAAATGGCCCGAAGAGCGCAGGAACCGCATCGTCGCCGCGATGGAGGAATCCATCGCATTCCTCAACAAGAACGGCAGTTTCAAAAAAGCCGTCATCGCCAACAACAGCCCCGGCACCCCCACCGCCGACGCGAACATCAACGGCTGGATCAACTGGGGCGGCTCCATCAGCCGCCGCGTCGCCATCCATGAGATCGCCCACACCCTCGGCATCGGCACCCACGAGAACTGGGGAAAGAACATCAAGGACGGCAAGTGGATCGGGAAATTCGGCATCGCCCAGATCCAGGAGTTCGATGGCAAGGATGCCGTCCTCCACGCCGACCGCATGCACTTCTGGCCCTACGGCCTCAACCAGGACAGCGAGTCCAGCAAGGAAAACGACCTCCGCCACATCAAGATGGTCGAGGCCATGCGCAAGGACATGGGGGCGAGGTGATTTTCATCTCCCGAAGTGACGGCAGATGAGTCTCCCAGGTTTATGGGACCTATCCTCCCGCGCTCCAGTTAGGCCATTGCCAGCAGCGACTCGTCCCAGTCCTTCCACACCGGATCGAGATTCTGCGCGCGGAGCATTTCCGCGACTTCGGCGGGGCTGCGGTGGTCGGTGATCTGGAACTGCTCGGTGGCCTTCTCGCAGCCGGATTTTCCCTCCAACTCCACACGGCGGCCCTTGACGGTGAGGTGGAGGTCGTCGCTGCCCGCACCGGTGTAGCCGCCCGGCTCGGTGCGCGCTCCGGCGGACATGTGGGTCACGCCGAGCGTGGCGATCGCATCCCGCAGCGCGGCGGGTTCGCGGGTGGAGACGACGATGCCGACCTGCGGGAACAGCAGGCGGAACACGGCGATGAGCCGGACGAAGGCCCGGTCTGGCAGATAGAGTTCCGGATCCGGCTCATACTCGTAATTTCCCGCATACGGCCTCATGCGTGGGAACGCGACGGTGAACTGAGCCTTCCAGCAGTGTTTGTAGAGATATTCCAGATGGGCGCAGAGGGCGAGCGCCTCGAATTTCCAGTTCGCCAGCCCGAACAGCGCACCGATGCCGATGCGGCGGAAGCCACCAGCGTAGGCGCGCTCCGGGCAATCGAGCCGCCAGTCGAAGTTCTTCTTCGGCCCGGCGGTGTGGAGCTGCTGATAGGTCTCGCGGTGGTAGCTTTCCTGATAGACGACAAGGCCCTCCGCGCCGTGGCCGACGATTTCCTCGTATTGGTCATCCTCCATCGGGCCGACTTCCAGGCCGAGGGTGGGGATGAAGGGCTTGAGCGCGTCGAGGCATTCCTGGAGATAGCCGTCGGAGACGAACTTCGGGTGCTCGCCGGCGACGAGCAGGACATTCCGGAAACCGAGGCCGTGGAGATGCCGTGCCTCGGTCACGACCTGATCCACGGTGAGCGTGGTGCGGAAAATGGCCGCATCGCGTGAGAAGCCGCAGTATTTGCAGTTGTTCACGCACTCGTTCGAGACGTAGAGGGGCGCGAAAAGCCGCATGGTCTTGCCGAAATGGCGACGGGTCACCTGCTGGCTCTGCCGGGCGAGCGCCTCGAGCGGACCGCCCGTTTCCTCGGAAACAAGCTGGAGGAAACGCCTCATCAAAGGAGTGGGGCGCTTCAAGAGATCAGGAAAAACATCCGCAAAAGCCATGGCGGGCGGAATGTGCTTCTTCCGTCGTCGGACGTCAAAGGCGGTTTATCCGGAATCTCGCGCCGCGCGTCCGGTCCGACGAGATCGGACGGGGCAAACTGACAGTCGGACGGGGCGTGCGGCAGGTGGGAGCGGGCTGGCGGGACGTCGGAGCGGATTTCCGGTAACGCGGAGTGGATCACCGGGACGTCGGAGTGGTGTGGCGGGTCGTCGGGCCGGGTTTCGGGGGCCTCGGAGTGGTCTGGCGGGAAAACAGTCGGCGCTTCCGGTAAGTCGGAAGCGCCGGCGGGTCGTTGGGATTTTCTCGTCGGCATTGATTTCCAATGCTTTCCGGTAAATCAGTTGGTCAGCTCGATGTCGCCGCTGTAGATGCCTTTCCGAGCCTTGCCGTCGAAGATTTTCCCTGGAATTCCCTTTTGTGCCTCGATTTGTGCCTTCCACTTGGTGCCGTCAGCGAAGGTGCCGGTGGCGGTGCCGAGGTAGCGGATGCCGAAGAGCACCTTCACCTTGGTGATTTTACCGGTCACTTTGACCAGTGTGTCGGTGTCGTCGTTGTAGGCGGTGCCGGTGATTTTCCCTGCGGGAGTGATCTTGAGACGGACCGGGCTGTAGTAGATGCGGGCGCCCTTGGCGTCCTCCATGAGGGTGTAGCCGTCGTAGTTTCCTTTGAAGATTTTCTTGGACGGAGCGGCTTCGACGGAGGTGACGCTGATGACGAGGGCGAACAGTGCGGCGGTGATGAATTTGAACATGATGGGGTCTGGTGGTTGTTTCTGGGATTCAGATAGGTCATCCGGCAAAATTCCCTTCGCGGATCACCCGGAGACGAAGTTTTTCTCAACGCCCCTGGTGAAGCCCTTGTGAAATCTCAGTGAAGTGGCGTTTCCGTCTCGCACGCGGCCATCCGCCGTAAGATGACATGGCGATGATTCGCGCGTTCCAACGGCTGGTGTTCATCGCGGGGGCGACCGGGCTAACCGTTTTGGCCTTCCATCCCTATCACGACGGAGCCTTGCGCTACGGTTTGCCGCTCTCGCTGGCGGCGGTGTGGTGCGCGGGCCTGCTGTCCCGGGGACGGAAAGGCCTGCGATGCGTGCTGTTGGTTTTGCCCGTTTTGTGCGCGATCCCGTTCTGTCTTCCGGAGAAGCCCTTGGACACCCGCGACCTGAATCGCCGCTATGTGGCGGCGATGGAGCGGATGCGGGGCGCGCCCTATCGATGGGGAGGGGAAAGCCGCGGGGGCATCGATTGCTCGGGCCTCCCGCGCCGGGCGCTGCGGGACGCCCTGTTGGAAATCGGTTGGAGAACCGGAAACGGGGCAGCCTTCCGGGCGTGGGCGGAGCAATGGTGGTTCGATACCAGTGCGAAGGCGCTGGCGGAAAATTACCGAGGCTTCACCCGTCCGTTGGGAGTGTCCGGGAAACTGCGGGATCTGGATACGGTCCATCTGTCACCCGGAGATCTGGCCGTGACGGCGGACGGACGGCACGTGATGGTGCTGCTGGCAGGCGGGCGCTGGATCCAGGCCGATCCGGGGCCGCTGAAGGTGGTGATCGAGAGGCCGGCGGTGGATCGGAATCCGTGGTTTGATTCCTTCGTCACCGTGCACCGGTGGATGATTCTGGAATGAGCCGGGATTTCCGGGTCTTGCGCGCTCCGGCTTCCTTGTCACGTTCATGACAGCTCATGACCGTCCATCAACTCATCCAGGAACAACGCCTGCCCATCTCCCGTGAGGAGGCTTGGGAGTTCTTCTCCACGCCGCGGAATCTGGATGACATCACCCCGCCGGAGATCGGGTTTGAGATCCTCAGCCAGCCGGGCGACCGGATGCATGACGGGCAGATCATTTCCTATCGGATGAAAATCCTGCCGCTGGTTCGCGTGCGCTGGGTGACCGAGATCAAGTCGGTGGAGTGGGGGAGATCCTTCGTCGATGAACAACGCTTCGGTCCCTACAAGTTCTGGCATCACCGGCACACCTTCGAGGACATCCCGGGCGGCGTGCTGATGCGGGATCACGTCCACTACGGACTGAACTTCGGCCCCTTCGGAGCGATCGCTCACGCGGTGTTCGTCCGGCGGAAGCTGGAAACGATTTTCAATTTCCGCCGGGAGATTCTGGCGAAGCGGCTGGGCAAACTGTGAGAAAGCCCTCACCGGAATGGCTCCAACGCGGACTCATCACCGATCCAAGCACCGAAGTAGGGCCACTCCGCTTGGTCCCGCCAGAGGAAGACGAAGAACGGGCGGTTGTAGAGAAACCGACGGGGGACGACGAGTGGAGCTTCTCCAAACGGGTCCGCCATTCCGGAAACTTCGACTCTCACCCGTGCTCCTTTTTCATGAAGCTGGAACCGGGTGAGTTGCTCGGCGCGGGAGACGAGCCACGGGACCGTGGATTTCCGGTGATAACGCGATCCGCCGAGCAAGGGAGCCAGGTCGGCCTTTGATTCCAGCGAAACGTAGGGGATCTGAATCTCGTCGTTCCGGTGGATCAGTTTGTCGTTCCAAGCGCGGGCGGAAGCCGCATCTGGCTTGAATTGCGAGCGCCAGGTCCGAATCCAACGGCAGGCAGTCGCGAAATCCTGGTCGCGGGGTGGCAGATAGAGAATGACGGAGTCGTCCGCCTGCCTGCAGCGGATCTGGATGGCATGCGAACCGTCCAAGGGCCGCCATGCCAGCACGCGGACGGCGCTGCTGAAGTCCTCACTCGACTCATCCCGCACGCCGAAGAACCGTACGGGATGTTCCGCATCTTTCGTGCGGAAGTTCATGGGCGCTTTCACGGAACGGAAAAAAGATCGTTGGAATTCCACCTGCCGATCCAGAATTCCGAAAAACGCGAGCGACGCCTCCGATTCTTCCATCAACGTGAAGGGACCCGCCTGCTCTCCCGTGATGGCGGAAGCTTCCGCGTTCACCTGTTTGAGGAAATCCCGGGTCGCGGGTCCGCACCACGCTTTCCAAGAGCCCTCCGGCATCACCTTGCCGGGTTCCCACCGGAACGAGTCGAGAGCCGCCATCAGTTTGTTAGGCGGCTCCACCCGGAGCGGCGGGCCGTCGAGCCGGGCGTTCAGCTTGTCCCAGGACGCTTGGAACAAGGGTGACCACACCACCGTGCGGGCACTTTCCAATGACTGGCCGGGATGGGCGACGGTGGTGATGTCGGCCCGGACGGCACCCAGCATCATCATCCACCAAGCGGCAACTGACAGCCGGACGCTCATTTCACGATCAGGACATCGCATTTCAGGAACATCACCACCTTGCGGCTCATGTCGGTATCCCCTTTCGCATTCTTCGGCGATTGGACCGCCAGCAGCGTGTATTGCCCGTTGACGCAGGAAATGGAGAGGCTGGCGCTGAGGGTGTAGAAATCAGGCATCCTGATATTGGAAATGTTTCCAAGAGTGTCCTTGGTTTCCTGCCATATCGTGTCGCCCGTGTGCCAGGTCAGTTCGGGTGCGAGCCGGATGTCGATGATCCTGCCATCCTCCGACAACGTGGGTTCGGCTTCCAGATTGCTCCCGACGTTTCGCGTGTCGAAGGCCGTGGGAGTCGCCGGATTGAAGGGAAAGCTGACCGTTGGAAAGGCCGGTGGCTTGTCATCCGGTTTGGCGGTGCCGGAGGCGGGTTCATATTCGGTCGGGTAAATGAACTCGTGGATCGATCCCAAGGTGGCCTTTTGGCCGCTGCTGGCCGCAATGAGCTGGGTTTCCAGGGCAGTGGCTTCGTTTTTTTCCACCATTTGCTGCAGTTGCTTGCGCAGGGGGGCCGCATCCGAACCTTCCGGTTTGGCGAGAAACAGCAGTTTGGTGAGGGCTTCGTGGGACAGTTCGATGTATTCGATCTGGACCTGAAGCCTTTTGGGCGCCGATCTGTCAGGATCGAACGGATCCTCCTCCTGGTGTCCGCCATCGGATTCCGCTGCCTTTTCGAATGCCGGGGGAACGGCTTCCGGCTTCTGCGCCACCGCGAGGGTGGGGACTCCGAACGCTAACAATCCAAGGGCCGTCCAGCTGAGTTTCATACGATTGCCAGCACGCTAGCCTTGTCGTAATCGGGCACAAGGAATTAAGCATCAGGAGCGGCCCTGGTTCCTGAATTGCAGGACGTTGTCCCCACCCGTCAAATCAGCGGATTCCGGAATCCACGATCCGGTTAGGAGAGCAATCTCGCCCGCAGGAGTTCGGTGACCTGCTTCGGGTTCGGCTTGGTGGACGAGGCTTTCATGACCTGGCCGGTGAGGAAGTTGAGGAGCTTTTCATTGCCTGCTTTGACAGCTTCGACTTCGGTCGGGTTGTTGGCGACGACCTGATCGACGAGGCCTTCGAGTTCGCCCGCTTCGGCGGGTTTGAAGCCGAGGCTGTCGGCGATGGCGGCGGGGTCTTTTTCCGGCGCATCGAAGAGCACGGTGAAGACTTCCTTGGCCTGGTTCGCGGCGAGCGTGCCGTTTTCCATCAGGATCAGCAGGGCGCGGAGTTTTTCCGGTGCGACCGGGCATTCGTCGATGCCGAGGGAATGTTCGTTGAGGGTGCCGAGGAGGTTGTTGATGATGAAGTTGGCGACCTTCTTGCCGGGGATGGCGGGATCGGTGACGGCCTCGAAATAGGCTGCGAGGTGCTTGTCCGAGGAAAGCACGGACGCATCGTAGGCTGTGACGCCGAGATCCTTCTCAAACCGTGCGGAGAGCTCGTGTGGCAGCTCGGGAACGAGCGGGCGGACCTTGGCTAACAACGGCGCGGTTTCGATGGGCAGCAGATCCGGGCAGGAGAAGTAGCGGTAGTCGTGCGCGTCTTCCTTGGTGCGCATCATCTGGGTTTCCCCACGATCGTCGTCCCAGCGGCGGGTGGACTGGATCTGCGGCAGGCCGCGGTCCATGTCCTCGGTCTGGCGCTGGATTTCGAAATGGATCGCACGGCGGATGGCGGAAATGGAGTTGAGGTTCTTCAGCTCGACCTTCTGGCCCAACGGGTCGGAAGGATTCTTGCGGAGCGAAATGTTCACGTCGCATCGGAGCTGGCCTTTTTCCATGTCGGCATCCGAGACGCCTCCCTGCTGGAGAATCATCTGGAGCGAGCGGACGTAGGCGAAGGCTTCCTCGCCGGATTCGAGATCAGGCTCGGTGACGATTTCCATCAGCGGGGTGCCCGCACGGTTGAAATCGATGAGCGAGGCATTGCCGAGGTGGGTGGATTTCGCGACGTCTTCTTCCAGGTGGATGCGGTTGAGCCGGACGACCTTGTTCGCGTTGACGATGCTCTTGCGGGCGTCGGTGGGGTAGCAGTGCTCGTAAAGCGGCACGCCGCCGCCGATGCAGAGCGGCAGATCCATCTGGGTGGTCTGATAGTTCTTCGGCATGTCCGGATAGAAATAGTTCTTCCGGTCCCACTTGGAGATTTCCGGCGAGCCGCAGCCGATCATGAGGCCGGTGAGCAGGGTCTTCTCGATGGCCTCGCGGTTGAGCACGGGCAGCGCGCCGGGCATGCCGAGGCAGACCGGGCAGGTGTTCGTGTTGGGCGAGTCGCCGAACGAGGTGCGGCAGGCGCAGAACATCTTGGTGTTCGTTTTGACCTGGCAGTGGACTTCGAGGCCGATGGTGACGAGGTAGGACATGGAAGAAGTTGAGGGTGGAAAGTTGAGAGTTGAGAGTTTGGAAAGAGGAAGATGTCAGAGGCGAAAATCGGAGTCTTTTTCTAACTCTCAACTCTCAACCCATGACTCTCAACTTCTTCAGAGGTTCAGATCGCGGAGGAGTTTCTGGAGCTTGGGATCGGCGAGGGCCTTGGTGAGCAGCGGGTGGCGCAGGAGTGTGCCGAATTTCCCCTCGCGGGCAAGGTTTTGGAGGTCCGGGTCATCGACGATGATGGCACGGGGAATGGGTTTGCCGGTGCGGGGGTCGATGACCGGTGTGAGCGGGGAATCGGAGTGTGAGGCGATCAGTTTCGCCAGGTTGAGCCGGGATGGCTGGGCGAGCGGATCGAGTGCGGCGATCCATGATTCGGGCAGAGCTGCCTCGATAGAAGATTTCAAGCGCTGGACGAAGCCGTCGGGAGTGCTTTCGTGGCTGCCGTTGGATTTCTCCGAGTAGGCGCGCACCTCCGCGATGGCTCCCGTGTGGTGGACGAGCGTGGCGCCGACGAGCCAGATGAGCGAGGTGGGGATGAGCGCGAGCAGCAGCCGGAATGCGGTGCGGATGATGGAACGGGGCTTTTCCTCGTCATCGGATTTTCCGAACGGCCGGGAGATGGTTTTGGCGATCTTCCGGATGAGGAAAAACGAAATGACAAACGCGAGGACGGGCAGCCCGTTGACGATCCAAGGCATTGATTTCCCGGTCCAGTCGATGGAAAGCGTCGGTGCCTGCTGCCACACGCGGAAGCCGATCCACGCGCTGAGGCTCAGCACCACGGTGCCGACGACCATCCGGGTCATCCCGCGCAACAGGACGAAGCCGGCGCACACCGCGAAGATGATGAGCGCGGCGGTGCCGAGGCTGAGCTGTGGGATGGAGTCGGGAGACAAGTGGAAGAAGTGGAGAGTGGGTGGTTGGGAGCTAGGAGGTGGAAGATGTCTTTTCTTTCTCCCAACTTTCAACCCCAGACTCTGAACACGGTTCTTTTAGCGGAATCCGCTTATCCGCGAAGGCGACGGCGCGTGATGCGCTGCTTCATGTGTATGATGGTGACGACTTGGAATTCTGCGGCCTCGCTGCCGTAGATGATCCGATATCCGCCTTCATGGATTTCACGCAGTCCGGACTCGATGAATTCATGAACCGGGTGGCCTTTGGATGGCATTTTCGCCGCACGTTCGACACTCGAAATCAGGCGCTCTATCTGCAAACGGGCGTAGTGCCCGGAGTCGCGGGAGATGAAATCATGAATGGCGCGGAGATCGCGGTGAGCCTGGGCGGACCAGATGATGTTCATGCCATGCCGAACTCTTTGCGGATGGACGCATGGGTTTGCGTGCGTCCCTCGCGGATGTCGACCAGTCCAGAGTCGATTTTCTGACGCACCAGTATCTCATACATCAGGTCATCCCAACTCGCGGATTCCGGCAAATCACGCACCAGCTTGGCGGCCGCTTTTTTGATGGAATTGCTACTTTCCTTGGCTCCGGGCATGTGGAGAACAAGACGCAATTCAGGGCGAAATGCAAGCCGCCTTTGTGGTGGCCGCCCGGGTGTTTTGAAAGGGATGACTTTCAGCCCAGCGCCCGCTGTCTCAGCAGGTGATCGGTCAGAACCAGCGTCGCCATCGCCTCGACGATGGGCACGGCGCGAGGAAGGACGCAGGCATCGTGGCGGCCGCGGCCCTTGAGCTCGGTGTTTTCGTGGCCGGAGGTGACGGTTTCCTGCTCGGTCATGATGGTGGCGGTCGGCTTGAAGGCGACGCGGAAAATGATGTTTTCCCCATTGGAAATGCCGCCTTGCACGCCGCCCGAGCGGTTGCTGGTGGTGCGGACCCTGCCGTCGATCATGCGGAACGGATCGTTGTGCTCGCGGCCGGTGAGCAGGGTGCCGGCGAATCCGGAACCGATCTCGAAGCCCTTGGTGGCGGGCAGCGAAAGCATGGCTTTTGCGAGGTCGGCTTCGAGCTTGTCGAAAATCGGCTCCCCGAGACCGGGAGGACAATTCCGGATGACACACTCGACCACGCCGCCGACGGAATTGCCGTCATTGCGGATCGCCTTGATGCGCTCGATCATTGTCTCCGCCATCGCTGGGTCGCCGGTGCGGACGATATTGGACTCGATGTCGTGGTAAGTGACGGTCTGCGGATCGACATCGGCGTTGAGTTCCTGGATGGATTTCACCCAAGCGAGCACTTCGATGCCGGGATGGAGCTTGTCCAGAACCTGCCGCGCGACGGCGGCGGCGGCGACGCGGCCAATGGTTTCCCGAGCCGAAGCGCGCCCGCCACCGGAGGCGGAACGGATGCCGTATTTCGCGTCGTAGGTGTAGTCCGCGTGGCTGGGACGGTATTTCACGGCCATTTCATCGTAGGCGCCGGGGCGTTGGTCGGTGTTGCGCACGATGATGGAAATCGGCGAGCCCAGCGTGAGGCCGTCCTGAAGACCGGAGAGAATTTCCGCGGCGTCGGCTTCCTTGCGCGGGGTGACGATTTCGGATTGGCCGGGGCGGCGGCGGTCGAGCTCGTGCTGGATCTGCTCGACCGAAACGGGCACACGCGGCGGGCAGCCATCGATGACGACGCCCACGCCGCCACCGTGTGACTCGCCGAACGTGTGGATGCGGAAAACCTGGCCGAAGGTGGATGACATGGCGGCAGGGTAGATAAGGAGCGGCGGCGGGCAAGCGGGATGAGTTTCGAGTTTCAGTTTTCGGATATCCGGATTTAGAAGCCTTCATGCGACTGAGGCTTCCCGAGCGGGTGATCGAATTTCCGCGGCGTCCGCTGGTGATGGGCATCGTGAATGTGAATGACGATTCGTTTTCCGGCGATGGAACGCTGGATTTTGGGAAGGCGATCCAGCAGGCGCGTGCCCAGGTCGCGGCGGGAGCGGACGTGATCGACATCGGGGCGGAAAGCGCGCGGACGAACCGCGCGGCGATCGGAGTGGCGGAAGAATTGCGGAGATTCCGTGGATTTCTGGAGCGGTGGGAAGATGTCTGGCAGGACATGAAGCCGCGTGATGCCGCACAAATCTGGCCACCGGTTTTATCCGCGAATACGTGGCGGCCGGAGGTGGTCGCGGGAATTCTGCAGATCGGAAACGTCGAGCTGGTGAACGACATGGGCGCCTTGCCGGATGATCGCAATGCCCGTTTTTGTGCGGAACATGGCGCGGCGTTGCTCATCATGCACAGCGTCGGCGAGCCGAAAATCCCCCATTTCCAGCAGCAATGGGATGACGTGATGGGAGAGATGGAGCGGTTTTTCGAAGAAAAGCTGAAGCTCATCCAAGCCGCCGGTCTTCCTGAGGAGTCGACCCTGCTGGATCCCGGTATCGATTTCGCCAAACAGCGCGACGACAATCTCACGGTCTTCCGGGAACTCGGGCGTTTGGGAAGACTCGGCCGCCCGATCCTCGTCCCCGTCTCGCGAAAAACAGTGATCGGCGAGGTGCTCGGCCTGGCGGATCCGCTTGATCGCGATGCGGGGACCATGTCCTGCATCAGCTCCGCCATGCTGCGCGGCGGCCATGTATTCCGCGTCCATCAGGTGGGTGCGGCGTTCGAGACCATCAAAACACTCCACTCGATTTTCGGCTGACAGATGGGTTGTTCGGGATGCCTTTTGATCAAGATTGGTTGAATTTTAATTTCTGTAACCTGTTTGTATTTAAAGAGTTTAATTGCCTTGCGAAACTCGGGGAAGTTCATATGAAGGATGCATTCCATGTCTCCCCCGGCATGGCATTCACCCCCACATCCCCCCATGAAAATGAAAATTCCGCTTATTGCGGTGCTTGTTGCTGGACTCCCATGCGTTGCCAGCGCGTTCACCCTCGATGTCGTCGGCTACGGCGGTGCCGAGCTCTCGCTCAACCCGGTGTCTGTATTTGTTCCCGGTTACGGGGAACTCATTTTCGAAGCCGCGGCCGGCAGCGCGATCGTTGTCAACTCGGCCTACGAGAACGATAATGGATTCGGAAGTCCGTCACTGAGCTTCGATCAGGGCGAAGCGATCAAAGTCACCTTCAATGGTCTTGAGCCGCTGAATGTGAATTTTGATTTCGTCGGTCTGTCGAATGGCGAGGCATTTGTGGTCCAGAAGGACCTGTTTTCCCCCCAGACATTCCTCGTCAACTTCCAAGGCGCGGGAGATGGTGCCGGCCTCTATGCGATCAGTTGGAACACTGAAGCGGTGCCGGAGCCGACTTCCGCGATGCTCGGATTGATTGGAACCGCTGTGTTCGCATTCCGCCGCCGCCGCTGAGCCGCGGGAGGATACTTAGGAAATAAAAAGGCGCGTCTTCGTGAGTAGACGCGCCTTTTCTATTTGTTGGAAAGCGGAGGATTCTTCCGATCCAGCGAAACTCAGGGTTTCGCGTTCATGCTGGTTTTCGTGAGTTCCTGGGTTTCACGGAAGATGAGTTTGCCCAGCCGGTAGCGGGTCTTTTCCTCTCGGATGATGCCGGTGCCGGGAGAAAACCAGATCGAGCGCCGCAGCTCCAGGTCTCCGTCCGAGCCGGTCATCAGCAGGCGGATCGCAGGGTAGGTGCCGGCGGGCACGGTGATGGATTCCCGGGCGACGACCTGGGTTTTGCGGGAAAGTCCGCCGCCCACCGTCCGGACTTCGGGTGATTCGGTGCCGGGTTTCATCCCCGCGACGACGAAGGGCACCGGGTGGTCGAGCCACATCGGGCGGGTCGTTTCCGGACGCATGATCATCGATCCGCGCATCAGGACCTTGTCCTCATGGATCTCCACAAACTCCCGCTCGACGGGGGCGGCGGGGGCGATGACTTCGAAGCAATCGACTTCCGGAAGCCCCTGGACCGGCGAAATTTTCCCAAGGTAGGTGCGGGTGCGCTGGTGTTTTTCCTCCACTTCCGCCGCGCCGGGAGAGGTGACGTCGGCGGGGATCTCCAGATGAACCTGATAGACCCAGGTGTCGCCTTTTTTGGCGGGAAGAATGGGAATGTCCGACCGGGTGGCGGCAGTGGGTTCCGGTGGTGGGGCTTCGCCGGCGGATTTTTTGCCCGGATCACACGCAGTCAGCAGGACGGTGGCAGCGGCGGAAAGGGAGAGCAGGGCGGAGGTCTTCATGGGAAATCAATGGTTGGCGGATCCCGGCCCTGAAATGGCGCGGTTCCCCCCGGCGTGAGGCGCACCCAGACGGGGCTGCCATTCGTGATCGGGAAAATAGACCGGACGGCGGTTGCGGAAGAAAACAACGAGCAACCAAACCACCCCGAGCAGCGGGATGCAGGACGCCGCCGCCATCAGCGTGGCGATCTTCCACTCGCGTGACTTCGCTTCCTGCTCCAGCCGGATCTTGGCGCGCTCGGTCTTGGTTTTCTCGCTCTGGTTGATGGCGTTGGCCATCCAGTAGCGGAGCATGTCTGCGGATTCGGTCGCGGCGGTGCGGATTTTGTCCGGATCTTTCGGTTCCGAGATGGCGTGGCGCCGGGCATCGCTCACGGCGCGGGTGATCTGATCCGGATTGATGCGTTCGACGAGTTTTCCCGCGGGAATGATCCAGGGGCTGTCATCACGGCCGGGCACGTGCAGGACGACGCAATGGATGGGCGAACCGCACCATGCCGCGGCGAACCGGCTGGCGACATGTTCCGGCGGGGCCTCCCCCAGATCGGTCAGCACGACGACGATCACGTCGATGCCCTCGTTCTTGAAATAGGAGGTGAGAGGGTCGGAAATCTCCTTCGCCTGATCGTAGCTCAGCACGCCGGTGGGATCGAAAATCGAAAACGGCGGCCGCTGGCCGTACTCGAATTCGGGCGCCGCTTCCACCGATGGCAGGAGCGCGATGATGATCGATAGAATGCCGGGAAGAACTTTGGCGATCATGACGATTTCCTGCCGGACTTTCGGGTGCCATAGCGTTTCCACGCGACATTGAGGTGGCGGCGGCTGTTCTTGAAAAAGCGGACGATGTCTTCGGCGGGTTTTGCCAGACTCCATGGCTTTCTCATGTCGGAGAGAATGGCTTTCCACTCATCGTCGGAGAGGAAGGGTTCCGCCGCGTAGCCGGGAATCACCGCGGCTTGTGCGGTGGAGGGGTTGAGCAGCAGAAGGATCGTCCAGGCGCGTTCCTGCGGAGTTTCCTGGTCATGAAGCGGGCAGACGTTGAGCAGCCAGAAGCCGAAAACGGAAAGGCTCGTTTCCCGCGGCAGCGTGACGATGCAGATCTTCCATCGGAACTGCGGGAATCGCCGCCGCAGGTTTTCCCGGGCCACCTCGATTTTATGGATGTCGTGTTCCTTGAGCAGTCCGACCGCATCGAGGATCGGCAGCAGCGGCGGCGGGTCGTGAGGGAACAACCTCAGCGTGTCGCCGCCGGTGAAATTGCAGTTAGGACACCATTTCGCATCCGGCTTCAGCGGGCCGCCGCAGGACGGGCAGGTGATGATGCCGGTGGCGGCACGGCGGGATGAACGGCGGCGTTGCGTGTCGGCTTCGCTCATTTTTCGAGGCGGATGGCCGTGGATCTGCCGTGGGCGTCGAGTCCCTCGATGCGGGCGAACTCCTCGACCACGGAAAGTGATTTTCTAACCGAATCCTTGTCGAGCCGCACGATGCTGGTGCGGCGCTGGAACTGGTCGGCGCGGATGCCGGAGAACGAGCGGCCGGAGCCACCGGTGGGCAGGGTGTGGCTGGGACCGGCGAGGAAATCACCCACGGCGACCGGCGAGTCGTTCCCCAGATAGATCGCGCCGCAGGTGCGGATGAGCGGCAGCCATTTGTCCTCGTCCGCGGTGATCAGGGAAAGGTGCTCCGGCGCGAAGCCATTGCAGATGGCCACCCCGTCCGCGAAGGATTTCACGTGAAGCAGGAAGGTCCCGCGCTTGAGCACCTCGCGGATGTATTTCGAGCGGGTGAGCGTCGGCAGTTGTTTCTCGATGGCCTTCACGACCTTGCCGAGCAGCGCTTTCGAATCCGTGGCGAAGCCGACCACGCTGTCGCCGCCGTGCTCGGCCTGCGCGAGGATGTCGGCGGCGATGAAATCCGCGTTGCCGGTCTTGTCGGCGAGGATGAGGATCTCGCTGGGGCCGGGGAGAAGGTCGATGGAAACCGCTCCGACGAGCTGGCGCTTGGCCTCGACGACGAAGGAGTTGCCCGGTCCGAAGATGCGGTCAACCGGTCTGATAGAGCGGGTGCCGAGCGCCATCGCCGCGATGGCCTGCGCGCCGCCGACCTTGATCGCCTCGGTCACACCGGCGGCTTTCAGAGCGTATAACAGCGCGGGGTTCACCGAGCCATCCGGTCCGCAGGGTGTGGCGGCGAGGATTTCCGGCACGCCGGCCGCTTGGGCGAAACCGGCGGTCATCAGCGCGGTGGACACCAGCGGAGCCTTGCCACCGGGAACATAAACGCCCACGCGGTCGAACGGAGTGAAACGTTCGCCGACGGTGGCGCCTTCAGCGTTTTTCGCCGACCAGTCCTTGCGCAGGCTGCGCCTGGCGAACGAGTGGATGTTTTTCAAACTGCGCGCGACGGCGTTTTTGGTTTCCGGTGTGACGGCCTTTTCCGCGGCGGCGAATTCGGCATCGCTGATGAAAAGGGACTTCGCGGTGAGCGTCGCCCCGTCGAAGCGTTTGGTGAAAGTGAACAATGCCTCATCGCCCTTCGTGGCCACCTCGGCGATGATCGAGGTGACCAGGTCGCGGGTTCCGGGCTCCGGCAAGGCACGTCGGTTGAGGCGGCGGACAAACGGCGCATAGCCGGAATCGAGGTAGCTGAGAATCTTCATGCCGGGAAAGGAGTCGCGGAACATGAACGCAGATGACCCGTTCGCCAAGCCTGATCCCATCGGAATCGCGTACCGCCGGCGCTCACGGCGCGGGCTTTGCTTGCAATGCGAGCTTCAGCTTTTTCAAGACGAAGGGCCAGCCGCCTGTGGCGTTCGCATAGGTCTGGTTCCTTTCGGTGAAGCCGGAGTGGGTGAGTTTCAGGACCGTCTCCGCGCCTTCGATTCGGATGGTGTAGGTCACCAGCGTATCGGCATCCGCTTCGGTGCCGGGAGGCTTGCCCGGTCCGAAATGGAAGGTGTGCGCCAGCTTCATGTTGGGCTCGATCTCCGTGATGGAGCCGGAAATCATGACCTTGTCGCCACGCCCGTAGGTGATTTCTCCGCCCTTCTTCAGTTCGATCTTCTGGAGCGGAGTCATGTGATAGGTTCTGACGATCTCAGGCTTGGTGAGTGCCTCCCAGACCGATGCGGGTTTGGCGGAAGTCCGGATTTCCTGCACGTAAACCACCTCTTCCGCGCGGACGATGGAGGTGAGTGAGCAGAGGGCGATCACGGCGATGGGGAGTTTCATGGCAAGGGATGGGGTCAATGGGGATTCGCTTCCCGCATCAGGGTGAGCATTACTTTTTGCGCGCTCGGAGCATCCAGATGGAGGCCGTCGGAAAACGAGACGCTGCCGTCCGGGAGGCCGTCGGTGAGATCCCACCAGCGCGTTCCGGATCGCGCGGCGATGGCGCGGGGGATCTTGGACTGGAGGGAATCAGGCGGGCTGGCGGGCGGCAGCGTGACGATCAGGAAGTCGCAGCCTTTTTTCCGCAGGCGGTCGAGGATGGCGGTGACTTCCCCGACGAGGGCGGTGGCCTTTTCATCCAGTGCCGGAGCCGTGGCGGGATCTAACACAGAAGGCCGGGTGGAGATCGGCAGCAGTTCCTGAGAGGCGTTCGGATCGCTGCCGAGCTTGCGGGCCATCAGCCACGAGTAGGCGAAGGCGGTGGGGCGGGCGGTCGCGCCGAGATTGGGCGTCCGGATGCCGACCTCGAACCAATGCGAGTCGATGGCCGCGCCGATTTCCTTGCCGCGGCCTTCGAGTTCGAAGGAAAGGGAATTCGCCTCGATGATGAGCAGCGGCGCGACGGGCAGGATGCCGTGGTCCATCGCCCGCAGGGTGACGATGGCGCTGCCTCCGTCGCAGCCGAGATTGGCGACGCCCTCGAACCGTTGCGCGCGGTCGCCGAGGCGTCCGGTCATGGACGAACCGAGCAGCATGATTTTCGGAGTGTTCTGGCTTTCCGTCTGGATGCGGGCGATGGAGGAAAAGTAGTTGGACTCGCTCTTCAGCGTTTTTCCGCCGCTGAGCCGGAGCGCGAGCGTCTGCGCGCCGAGGCAGGCGGCGAAGATCGCGATGAGTCCGGTGGCGTAGCGGAGCATGGTGTCAGAACTGGAAGTAGATGAACCCCCGGGGAGCGCCGGGGTTGGTGAGGATGAGGAAAACCATCAGGCCGTGGAGGCCGCCTTCCGCGAGCGGATGGGTGAGTTTTTCCGCTAGGGCGGGCTTCTTTTCCTGAACCAGCGCCCACAGGTGATAGAGGACGACGGCCCCGCCATAGACGAAGAGGGCGAACAGCGGTTGGCCGGGCAGGCTCCAGTTTCCGCTGGTGAGGCCTTGGAAAAACGCGCCGATGTGCGCGACGTCCGGCATCAGGAAAGTCAGCCAGAGAAACATGACCGCATGAAACGCGTAGAACCAGCGCACGCCGTCACGCAGCCAGCGCAGCGGGGCGGACGCCATTTCCCAGTTCGCCGCCTGGCTGCGGAAAATGAAACGCTCGACTGCTAACAGGACGCCGTGCAGCGTGCCCCACAGCGCGAATTTCCATTCCGCTCCGTGCCACAGGCCGCCGAGGAACATGACAAGGAAGAGATTGACGTAGGTGCGGCCCGCGCCCTTGCGGTTTCCTCCTAACGGAATGTAGAGATAGTCGCGCAGCCACGCGGAAAGCGAGAGGTGCCAGCGGTGCCAGAATTCGGTGATGCTCAGCGAGAGGTAGGGGAAATTGAAATTCGACGGCAGCCGGTAGCCGAACATCAGCCCGAAGCCGATGGCGATCAGCGAGTAGCCCGCGAAATCGGCGAAGATCTGGAAGCCATACGCGTAGAGCAGCGACATCAGGTTCACCGGCCCGCTGGTGACAAGCGCGTCCTTGCCGATCGTGAGCATGGCCGTTTGCTCCGCCAGATTGTCAGCGACGAAGATTTTCAGGAAATACCCGGTGACGAGGCAGCGGCGGACGGACACCCACTCGATGTCGCGCCAGAGTTTCACGCGGATCTGGTCGATGAAATTCCGCGCCTTGACGATGGGGCCGGCGACGAGCTGCGGGAAGAAGATGATGTAAAGTGATAGATCGCCGAACGCCGAGACGCGGCCCGCGCCCTGCTTGCCGAGACGCCGCTGCGTTTCCTCGCTCACCTGGCGGCGGTGCACGTCGATGAGCAGGCTGAGCGCGTGGAAGGTGTAGAACGAGATGCCGATGGGCAGGGGAATCGAGCGGATCGACCGCAAGGTTTCGCCCGAAATCCATCCGGCGGGCACCAGGCTGGTGAGGATGCCGGCGTATTTGAAAAACGCGAGGAAGGCGAGGTTCAGCACTACCGAGCCGACCAGCCAGCGCTTGGCCGGGCCCGGGTTTTCCTGTTCGACGCGCTTGTGATGGAGGATGCGCTCCACCGCGAAGGTATTGAAAGCGCAGGAGACGCCCAGCAGGATGAGCAGCTCCGGAATTTCCCAGGCGTAGAAGACCGCGCTTGCCGCAAGCAGGAGGCAGACCTGCCAGACACGCCCCGCGCGGCCCGTGACGGGCAGGTAGTAAAGCGGCAGCGTGACTGCCAGCAGGACGAGGAATGGGAAGGAGTTGAAAAGCATCCGCTAGGGCCACCGACAGAAAAGCCAATGGCGTGCCACTTGTGCAATCAAGATCGTGGACCAATCCCAATCCCGCACGGATTCACACGGATCGCGGTGGTGGAGTCCCGTCCGCGGTGTCGTCCTGATCCTTCAAGCCGTATTGGGTCGTCAGATTGTCGTGGGTGTGGTTCACGAAAACCGATTCACCCAGCGGATGATGGGAGCCGATGACGCGTTTCATGCCACGACCGACGAGATCCACCATGTGGGCACCGGCTTCCACGGCCAGCGCCATGGATGAAGGGGCCGCCTGATGCAGGAAATGTGCCTCACGTTCCACCGACTCCTCCTCGCGCTCGATGTGGCGGAGCAGGGCTTCGATTTTCGCCATTCTCACGGAATCCGGTTCTCCTCGCCGCTGGGATTCTTCGAAATTCCGCTTCAGCGCGTGATCCTCGATTTTCAGAGCATCGAGACGGCGTTGCAGTTCCTGTGCGGCGGGTTGGCCGATTTCTTTGATTTCCTGCTCGAGTGCTTCGAGCTTGGCTTCCACCACGAGGATTTTTTCAGCAAGCGGCGACGGGTTTTCCAGATCGGAGTTCATGATTCAATGAATGGGTTGATTACCACCTTCCAAGATACGCGAAACGGGAAAGCCCCGCAACGCGTTTTTCCGGGTGGCGGGAGTTCCCGCGAGCTTCCGTCACGCTTTGGGCGCCCGCTTGGCACTCGGTGAGGCACGCCGGTTGCCGAATTCCGCCGGATCGAAATCCACCGTCAGATCGGTGGC
Organism: Verrucomicrobiota bacterium; assembly: GCA_040388015.1. GTDB lineage: Bacteria > Verrucomicrobiota > Verrucomicrobiia > Verrucomicrobiales > Akkermansiaceae > Luteolibacter. The sequence goes on from JAZKCQ010000021.1 coordinate 42,551, forward strand.
GCGTCTCATTTCATGGAAAATGACGGAGATCCCCACCGTGGCCGCGAAGCCCAGAATGCTGGCGATGATCCAGCCGCTCAGATGGGAAAGACCCAGCACATGGACGAGCACGAAGGAGATCACCCCGATCCACACGATGGAGGAAAAAAGCATGACCGCGCATGCGGCCAGGCACTGGGAGGATTTTCTCATGATCAGAAACATGCCGTGAACTGCTGCAACCCATCGGACATCGCTTGGTTGCGGTAAAAAACAAGAGATCAAAGAAGGGAGATTCCGAATCCTGAAAACCCGGCCGGCTCCGGCCCGCGGGCGGTTATTGGTTTGACGCTCAATGCGCGGAAGATTCATGTAGTGGGATGCTTCTCTTTTCATCACGGGTATCGATCTCTTCCGGAATCGTCACCGGATGGCTGGCCCTGTTGCTTTCCCCCAGCGCTGCTGCCCAGCAGGCGAATGACACCTTCCGGGACTTCGCATTGGCTCATGATGGGGATGCCATGCTCGGACGAAATCTCTTCACCTCGATGGCCTGCTCGCAGTGTCATTCCCTGGACGGCAGCGGCAGCAAGGCCGGACCGGATCTGTCCGCGGTCGGCGATAAATTCGAGAAACGCGATCTCATCCGCACGGTGATGGAGCCCTCGTCCTCCATTGCCGTGGGTTACGACACCACCCTGCTCACTCGCAGGGACGGCACGGTGGTCGCGGGAGTGATCAAGCAGGCGACCGATGAATGGACGGAAGTGATGGGCGTGGATGCCAAGCCGGTTCGCGTGCCGGCCTCCGACATCGTCAGCCGCGAGACCAGTCCGGTTTCGCTGATGCCGGAAAATCTCCACCTCGCGGGCAAGCCGGAGGATTTTTCCAACCTGATCGCCTATCTCCGCAGCCTGCGCCAGAACATGACGGGAGCCCGCCCGGAAGATGTTCCCAAGGCGGGCGGTCCCGCGCGGCTGGAGTCTTTCTTTGACGATAACATAGGCTTCCGCGAGCCGGTGTGGTTCGGCGAGCTGCCGGGGCGGGCGAATGCCTATGTCGTGCTGGAGCACTACGGCAAGGCGTTCATCATCGAGAAAAAACCGGATGGCGACGTGTGGCTCCCATTCCTCGACCTGAGCGCGGTGGTTAGGGGCGGCGGGGCGACCGGTCTGCTCTCGATGGCGTTCCACCCGAAGTTCCCGGAGGATCTGAGATACTTCCTCAAGTATCAGATCGTTGAGGACGGGAAGATTTCCTCGCTCGTCATGGAGCGGCGGTTTTCAAAGGACCTTGCGGGCGACTCGGGTGAACCTCCGCGGCAGGTGATGAAGATCCCCGGCGTCACCCAGGACCACAACGGCGGCTGCCTCGCATTCGGCCCCGACGGCTTCCTCTACCTCGGCATGGGCGACACCGGTCCGCAGAATGATCCGCAGGGACACGGGCAGGACATGAGCCTGTTGTTGGGCAAGATGCTCCGCATCGACATCGACCGGCGGGAAAGCGGCCTGCCCTACGCGATCCCCGGGGACAATCCGTTCCGCGGCGTCGCCGGCGTGAGGCCGGAAATCTGGGCATCCGGGTTCCGCGAGCCATGGCGCTTCAGTTGGGATTCGGAGACGAAGGACCTCTGGGTGGGGGATGTCGGGCAGAATCGTTTCGAGGAGGTGGCCATCGTCCGGCCCGGAGAAAATCACGGCTGGAATGTCATCGAGGGTTTCAATCCGTTTTCCGAACGCTATCGGAAACAAGGCGTCGAGCTGACCCAGCCCGTCTGGAGCTACTCCCACCGCCTCGGGAACTCCGTGACCGGAGGCTTCGTCTATCGGGGGAAAAACGCTCCGGCCATGCGCGGCTGGTATGTCTTCGCCGATCACGAAAGCCGCCGCATCTGGGCGCTGACCCAGAAGGACCGCAGGCTGGAGAAGGTGGTGGAGATCGGCCAGGCTCCGTCGCGCGCCGTCTCCATTTCCCAGACCCGCGACGGCGAGCTCTATCTGGTAGGATTCACGACGGGGAAGATCTATCACATCGATCTCTCCACGGTCGATCCCGCCCCCTTGGAAGTCCGTGCGCTGGCGGCCACATCGGAAGCCGCGCCCGTTTCCTGGCGGTATGTCATTTCCGAGCCTTCGGGAAATTGGCCGGAGGCCGATCATGACGATTCGGCGTGGACCGAAGCTCCCGGCGGCTTCGGCACCCGGGGCACACCCGGCGGCGTGATCCGCACGGAGTGGAACGGCCGCGACATCTGGCTGCGCCGCGGGTTCTTCCTGCCGGATTCCTTCAGGCCCGATGCATCCTCCCGCATCGCCCTGCGGATCCATCACGATGAGGATGCGGAGGTCTATCTGAATGGAGTTAGGGCCGCGGAGCTTCCCCGCTGGACCCAGGGCTATACGGAAATCACCCTCACCGCCGACTCCATCCGCGCTCTCCGCCCGGGGCGGAATGTCATGGCCATCCATTGTCACCAGAACGGCGGCGGACAATACATCGACGCCGGCCTGTTGGAATATCTCCCGCCCGCGAAGGCACGTCCGTGAGAGCGATCAGTAATCGCCCGGATCAGCCCGGTGGAGCACCACGCGGTAGTTGTCCCGTTTGAAGAGCACTCCGCCGGAAGTCGTCCCGCTCATCTGCCAGCTGCCCTTGGCCACCGCGTTTCTGGATCCTTCGGAATAAGGATTTCCTATCAGGATGTTCCCCTGCTTGGGGAAATACTGCCAGGCCAGGATCCTCACCTTCACATTTGGATTCTGGCGCAGCGAGATCGCCACGCTGCCGCTGGACTTCTCCGCGGTGACGCCTTTTCCGAAATCAAGGAACCACTCCTGCTGCGCGCCCATCGGGAAAATCGGATCGTTGCTGGAGGCGACCTTATACATGCCCTTGAACTCGCCGGCCGCTTGGTCGGGCACGTCGGCACGGACGGTGGAGGCGGACATCGTCACCAGAAGTGCGCCCGCCATGGCGGCGAGCCTGCCGCCGGAGATTGAAAAGCCGCGGGTCGGGGAATGGGGTTGAGCATTCATGCCTCCACCCTAGCGGATCGCGTGCCGTGCCCGGAAATCCCCGTGGTTGCAGGGATCCGCCGTCTTCATCTGCCGCCACACGGGCGCAAGTTGCACGATGCCGGGCTCACTTTGCGCCCCTGCTTATTTCACCTCCGTGAAGGAAAGCCCCAGCTCGTTCTCCAGCTTGGTGATCTTCGCCCGCTCGCGCGGCTCGATCAGCGTCAGCGAAATTCCCTTCTTCCCCGCCCGCGCCGTCCGGCCGCTACGGTGGGTGTAGTACTCCATCTGCTCCGGCAGCTGGTGGTGGATCACAAATGAAAGCCCTTCCACATCGATCCCTCTGGCAGCCACGTCCGTGGCGATGAGGAACTGCACCCGCTCCTTCTTGAACGACCGCATGATGGTGTCGCGCTCCTTCTGTGTCAGGTCCCCCTGCAGCACCGCCACGGGAAATCCCTTCGTCGTCAGCTGCTTGCCTAACACGATGGCCCCCGCCTTGGTCCGGCAGAAGATCACGCCGCGGTTCTCCTCTTGGCGCTTGAGAAATCCGGAGATGAATTCCGTCTTCTCATCCCGGCTGCAGATCGCGAACCGGTGGTCGATGTCGCGGTTCACCACGTGCGCCTTGTCGATCTTCAGCGAGTGCGGCCGCTCGGACATGCAGTCCTTGATCAGCCCGTTGATCGCATCCGGGATGGTCGCGGAGAAGAGCCACGTGCTCTTGCGCGCCCGCGTGAGGCCGAAGATTTTCAGCAGCTCCTTCTTGAATCCCATGCTCAGCATCTCATCCGCCTCGTCCAGGATCAGGTGCTTCACGTGCAGAAGTGTTAGCGCCTTCTTCTGAAACAAATCCAGCAGCCGCCCCGGCGTCGCCACCACGATGTGCGTCGGCCGCTGCAGCGAGGCCACCTGCTTGTCGAAGTTGTCACCGCCGCACAGCACCTCGATGAAGATCTTCTGCTCGGAAAATTTCGTGAACCGGAAAAGCTGCTTGCCGATCTGCTTCGCCAGCTCCCGCGTCGGCGCGATCACCAGCCCCTGGATGTCGTTCGATTTCGCGTTCACCTTCATCAGCAGCGGCAGGCCGAATGCCGCCGTCTTCCCCGTGCCCGTCTGCGCCTGGGCGATGAGGTCGCCGCCGTTCTCCAACAGGAAGGGGATCGTCTGGTCCTGCACATCCGTCGGCGTGATGATGCCGAGTTCCTGGATGCCACTGATGAGATCCGCGCGGACTCCGAGTTCTTTGAAAGTTTTCAATGTCTTGATAGCTGGTGATTCGTGCCCGCCGCCTTGCGGTCTCCGGGCCCAGACTGCCTGCCTCGATTCCCGATGACGAGCCATCAAATTCGTCCCGGCGTCCGCTCCCCGCCGCCTTCCCGTGGCCTCTTCCCCGGAAAAATCGCCCGCGCACCACAGCGCCGCCCCCTCACACCCGTCCGCTCCATCCTCCGGGCGAGCCCGCCGCACCGCAGCCCCCTACCGGCGGCTGCATTTCCACCCCGTCCTCCGGGTTTTCCGCTCCACCCGGTGGAAATGACCAGCCGTGAGGTGCTCCTAAATCAAAAAACGACTCCAAGCGCGCTTATATCGCCTCCAAGATCGCTTTATCATCTTCCATGAAATGTTTACACGACTCTCCGCACGATAAATCCATCTCTCCGCATGAAAAATACGATCACACGCTCTATAAATAAGATTCCACGCTAGTATTATCTACCTTCCCGTTCGCTATTTACACCTCCACGATCTTGTTTCTTTACAACCTGTTTAAAATCCCTATGAGCGATCTCAGCTTGTAATCCACCCACTACCATCCCGCTCATGCCCATCGTCTCCTCCAGTGATTTCATTCCCGTCATGGATCGTTTCATCGGCCATTGGGAGAGCTCGGATCCCGATCTCATCCTGCCGGAAAACGGATTGCCCGTGGCACTCGGCCATTTCACCGCCCTCCGCGCCGCGCTCGATGCCGAGAAGGCCTCGCTCCAGGGGAAGTTGAACGATCTGGAGAACTCCCGCGTCGTCCTCCTGCAGATCCGGCAGGACGCGGGCGACCGCATCGCCGAGTTCAACCGCCGCATCCGCGCGGATTTCCCGGACCACCGCCTTTTCAACCAGCTCCCCCCCGTGCCCAGCCGCACCGCCGGCCGCGACGCCATCATCCTCGCCATGGACGATGTGCTCAACATCTGGACCCGCGTGGACGCCCTCCCCGCCACCCCGCTCTTCACCGCGCCCATGCTCCTCCGCGGCGGCCTCACCCTCGCCCAGTTCACCGCCCTCCGCACCCAGGTCGACGCCGCCTTCACCGCCCGCGGCGCCGCCGAGTTCGCCACCCTCGAGACCCGCATGAAGCGCAACGAGCTCCAGTCCCGCGCCCTCGAGCTCATGAAAAAGTACCGCATGAAAATCGAGGCCCTCCATGCCGGAGACTCCGTGGAAATCCTCACCCTCCCCCGCCTCAGCCCGCTCCCCGGCCACACCCCGGACCCCGTCACCCTCACCGGCACCTGGGACATCCCCGCCACCCGCGCCGAACTCACCTGGACGGCAAGCACCGACGCGGACCTCGCCACCTATCAACTCCGCAGCACCCCCGGCCCCGACTACTCCGGCGAGGACGAGAGCACCGTCGCCACCTTCCTCCCCGGCACCCCGCTCATCTATCACACCACCACCGGCTTCGCCCACCCCGGCCGCGCCGTCTCCTACAAGCTCTACGTCCGCCTCACCACCGGCAACGAGGCGGGCAGCGCCCCCGTCACCATCGTCCGCCCCGGCTAGACCCCGCACAGCTTCACCCCCGCAAGCTATCAACCATCAGTGATGGTAACCGATGGTCAGGGAAAATATCACCTGCTGGCATCCGCCCCCGTTTCCACCCGTTCCCTACCGGCACCGCGGAAATCAAGCATCGGTTATCATCTCCCGAAACCGTTGGAAACGAACCACCCGGGAAAAAAGAATCCAGAAACCCCTCGTCATCCACCCCGGAAACCACTAGACCGTGGCTGAACGAATTGTACTGTTCGGCAGAAAATGAGGATTCTCACACATGCAGTCACAAATCATACCCAACGTCAGCGCAGCGGCGCTATGCACCGCAACCGCGATCGTTATTCTATGTTTAGACCGCTCCCAAAGGCCAATAGCCTCGATTTGTGTTTTCTTTGCCGGGGTGACGGCATGGCTGATTGTGGGGGGAATTCAAGCGGGAGGGGCAGCGGGGAATTCGATGCTTGTAGTCGGAACATTTGGCCCCACCTCGCTCTTCATGATCTCCGCATGGCTTTTTATGACCGAATCCAGCGGCAGCGCACCAAATTGCAAAGCGTCCTTTGTCGCTATCTTTGGTCTACTCATGGGGTTGGTGAACGTTTTTCTAGCTATCAAGTTAATCGGAAGTATATGAGCCGAACACGTCGTGGGTGGCAACGGCGGATAAGCTCCTTCGTTCGCTTCGCTCTGTGAGTCCTGCGCCGCCGTGCCACCACATTTAACGTTCTGCAAAGAAATTTCGCGATGGTAGCCAACACAATAGATCGACTCGTGACGGACTTGGCGGACTACTCCCGGAAGTCGCATTTGATCGCATTGTGCATCGTGGCAGCGCCCACGCTAGTTGGGACCGCGTGGATCATATTCCCGTTCCTCGAAGCTCGGGATTTGGGTTATCAAGTTTGGCACTTATCCTGTCTTCTTGGATTCATGATCGCTGGATTTGGAGTCGCTTGTTGGATCGCCAAGAGATTGGCCGCTGGCACGCCTCCGTCGTGGATCTCACTATTGATTCTCGTGGGACTTGGGATTGGCGCTCTTGCACTCAGACTTTTCGGTGACTTTTACTGGGCCTTCGACCGAGGCTATTTCCTGAATTGAAGAATGCAGAACAAGTCGAGACACAGCAACCCCCACTAGCCGCATTGTCGTCAACGTCGCCCGTAATATGAACCTCAACTCCCGTCTCGACGCCCGCCCCCGCTAGTGGGGTTGCGTGCTCTTGGCGTTCTGCAGAAATGAAGAAGCTGAATCCAGCCGCGATAATCACAATCAGCGAAGATCATGTCCTGTTGCACCTAAACAGGACTTCGTTGTCGGAGATCATTCGGAGACTTTCTGAGCTGCCGGGTTTATCCGTGACGCAGCGACGCCAAAGCATTCTTACTGATGATGCCTACGCTACATTTTCCTATTGCGGTTTTGATTTTGAGATTACGACGCCGCTATCCGATTATCTCATCGAGAGGCCAGCAGACTGCCCGATCAGTATTTTCAGTGAGATTCTAGACCAATTTAGACCGACTCAATCAATAAAGGAAGAAGCAGAACACGTCGTGGGTGGCAACGGCGGATAAGCTCCCTCGTTCGCTTCGCTCTATGAGTCCTGCGCCGCCGTGCCACCACATTTAACGTTCGGCAGAGAATAAATGACACTGGAACCATTGAGCCTCGTTCGTGGCCCCGCAGAAGATGTGATCCTCGTCAGCGGGATGCAAGAATTGTTCGCGACGGCGGAGATCCAACCACTACGGCTTTCACCCGAAACCCTGCAACCATCTGAGACCGCAATAATCCTGGATGCGTCATACTGGTGGTTTGACATTGGGAGGCAACCAGAGGTGCTGCGAATCGAACAGAACGACGGCCGCCTTACCTTGATTGGCAGCAAGCGGTTTGAGGCGATTCCAGGTGAATCCTCGCAATTGCTAGGAGATTGCAGTTTTGGTCATTGGACTGAAGTGATTGGCACCCTTCAAAAGATGACCGAAACGCCGAACACGTCGTGGGATACAACCGGCGATAAGCCTGCAATTTGAATCCCAGCTCGCCACCGCCGGTGCATCCACTTAAAACGTTATGCTAAGAAAATGACCGATGCGACGCTCCTTATCGAATTCGACACGCAGGCTCCCAATCTCGGGCGATTCGAGACGTGTCTAAGGGATCTTCTAGCTCGACTGCTTGAGTCTGCTGAGATTTGCCCACACTCCGTGACATCCAGGGTAAAGGGGCGCGAGAGCTTTGCCGAGAAGCTCAATCGAAAGGGCGGCAAGTATGAGAAGCTGGGCGATGTCACGGATTTGGTCGGAATTCGCATTATTACTTACCTCACAGGCGATGTGGACCGAATCGCTGACCTCATCGAGGCAGAGTTCGTTGTGGACCGTGCGAATTCAGTCGATAAGCGACTATACGAAGATCCGGATCGATTCGGATACAAGTCGCTGCATTACGTTGTAGAGCTACCGCCTCCTAGAACTACTTTGGCGGAGTATAGGCCTTTTGAAGGAATCAAAGCCGAGATTCAAGTTCGGACGATTATTCAGCACGCATGGGCGGAGATCGAACACGATCTTGGATACAAATCAACTATCGGAGTTCCTACCGAGATCCGGAGACGGTTTTTCAGGCTCTCCGCGCTACTTGAGACTGCAGACGATGAGTTTGCAGCAATTTCTTCGGAGATCGCCAATTACCGGATGAAGGTAAGGGCTGAGATGGCCGCTGGCGAGCGATCCCAGGAGATCGATGCGACGACTGTGCAAGAGTTCGTTCGGGCTGACCCACAGTTTCTCGAAGTCTCGGGTGAGATTGCAAGGCGAACGGAGATGCAGCATGGGCGATTTGGGTTGAGCGGGCATTGTGAGCATGCTGCCGAGTATTTGAGATGGTGCGGTCTCCAGACGCTGAATGAAGTAGATACTGAACTGCGTTCCCGCAGGGCGGAGATTGTCGAGATTGCCACCAAACGACTAAATGACCACGGCGGCGACTCATTCTCCTGTGACTTGGTCCTTCTGTATCTGGCCTATTCGATCCTCGTAGATCGGCAGGATCCCGATGTGTTTGTGCGTTTCCTTGCCGACAATCACTATGGAGATCCCGACACGGGCGGAGAGATCTACGAGCAGATCAACGAAAGCCGTGAAAATAAGGCATAACAAGCCGCTCCATCCAACGGCGGGTAACGTCCTTCTTTGAATTCGGGCTTCAATCACCGCCGTGGATGAGCTAGACGTTCAGGGAGCGGATCACAACATTCCGGAACGGCATCAACGGGATACTCGGATGAAGCGGAGGGCGTCGTTGGGATTTCCTCAAACCCGCAGGAACCACCGCTTCCGGCAGAAGAAATAAAGCACCAGCCACTCCAGCACCAGAACCCCGAAGCGGATTTCAGGAAGGCTGCACGTGTGTGTTTGACCGGCGAGACGCGTGACGAGCTGGTGTGAGTTAGAGAGGGGGCGGGTGATGGTTGGGAGGTTCAGGTTCCAGGGGATGTCATTCAGGAGCTGGAACGCTCCGAGGCGATGCTTGCGGCGTCTGTTGCGAATCGGCTCGGGCGGAAGGCGCTCGATCAAAGAGACGCGGCGATGTCGCGGAGCCGCCGCGGTGTTTGTCTCGCGATAGGTCCGCTACTCCTAACGATCCTGCTGGAACTATCGAGATGCCTCCAGCAACGACCGCAGGGCGCGAATGCCGGTTTTCCTTTTTTTCCCAAGTTGATCAGGCTGGCCGCCAAGCGATTTTTCCGGAAGATCGGCTAGGTGATCCACTCCGGATATGATCTGATGGGCGGTGGATCCCGATCCGCTCTCACGAGAACCCAAACTCCCGCGTAACATAAACCCACCATGAAAACCTCCGTAATACTGGCTTTCCTGATCCCAATGGCGAGTTCTTATGGCGCTTCGATCCTGAGCGCCACGTCGACGACATTGTATCAGTCCGCTGCGAACAACCCGATGCAACTGGGAAATTCCTACTCCAATCTCTTCGTTGCCGGGGCGTACTCGAAGAACTACGCGATGGTGACGATTGCCTATTGGGATGTTTCGACGCTCACGACCGATCAGCTTCAGAACTCCAGTTTTTCGCTCGGCGTGATGCTGACATCCGTCAGTTCGCAGCCGGCCAATCTCAACATCGATTACCTCGGGACCTTTGGCGATACCGCCAGCAGCTCGTCACGATATCTGGCGCCTTCTGAAAGGACTTTTCCCGACGTGTTGACGTCTTCCGTTGCTCCGGGATCGCATGTCTTTGATGTTTCAGGCATCTCGGAAGGCCCGTTCACAAGTCGCTACGCGGCCTTCAGGTTTTATCAGACCGGCTATTTGTCAGGGGACTCCACGACGAGAGAGTATGAGTTTTCCTCGAATCTTGAAAGCAGTCAGCTGGTGGTGACGGCGATACCGGAGCCAGGCACTTCCACGCTTTATGGCGCGGCAATGATCGTTGCATCCATCGGATCCTTTAGAAGAACAAGAAGAAGCGGGGGTATTTGAACCACAGTCGGAGCGCGGCGGACATGGAGGAACTCACTGATCCTCCCCATTCGTCCATCGGTGGTTCGAATTTCCTCAAACCCGCAGGAACCACTGCTTCCGGTAGAAGAAATAAAGCACCAGCCACTCCAGCACCAGAACCCCGACGAGGAGGATCAGCGGCCCGGCGCTGCCACCGAATCCGGCGACGCGGCCGAAGAGGAAGGCGGACATTTCCGGGAAGGAGACGAGCCTGGATCCCAGATAGATCGTCAGCGAGTTCATGCCGATGACGCGCAGCGGGAAGCTCCAGGACGAGAGGCGGGCGACATCGATGATCCCGAAAAACACCGCGAACAGCAGGGTGGAGATGCCGATGGCGAAGAGATCGAACGATGCGGTCCACAGCGACTTGATGGGAGCATAACCCGCCGCCCAGCAGAGCCAGCCGGCGACGACGGCACCCGCTCCCACGGCGGTCAGGATGCCGACGGATTTCCATGAATGCGCGGCCGGGCGTTTCAAAAACGTGCCGACGAGCGATCCCGCCATGGTCACCGACGCGGCGGAAAGGGCGCAGAGCAGGCCCTCCGGATCGAAGGTCCCGCCGTGCAGGCGACCGGGGAGGAAGGTGCGGTCGAACCACGTATTGATCGCGCCGGTCTCGGTGAGCACGCCCGCGCTGTGGCCGGGGACGGGAACGAGGAGCTGCAGCACGGCCACGGCGGCGAGCCAGCCGCACAGGATGCCCAGCCTGGCCCGAGTGTCGCGCACCACCAGCTGCAGCGAGGCGGCGACGGCCCACGCGATGCCGATCTGTCCGAGCACGCTGGCGAAGCGCGGCTCCACCGCCTTGCCGGAGAGGACGCCGTTGTAAATCATTCCTAACACGATGAGCAGCGCGCAGCGGGTGAGGACCTTCCGCCAGAGCATCCACCGCGAGTCGCCGCGGTCCAGCCGCGCGTCCATGGACAGCGGGATGGAGACTCCCGATAGAAACATGAAGAGCGGGAATATCAGATCGTAGGCATGCAGCCCGGCCCACGGCACGTGCTCGAACTGCTCGGCGAGCGCTTCCAGCGCCGGAGTCTTCCGCCAGTGCGCGAGCTCGCGGATGACGTCCTCCATGCCCATGATGCAGAGCATGTCGAAGCCGCGGAGGGCATCGAGCGACAGCATCCGTCGCGGGGCGGGGAGGGCGGGAGTCATCAGTTGGGATCGGATAGGGCTTTGATTTCCTCGGGCTTGCAGAACTCGTCGAGGTTGGTCCGTTTCGCCGTCCAACAGATGCCGCGCAGCAGGATGGCGCGGTAGCCGGGCCGCTCGAAAGTGCCGATGAGGTGGCCGGGAATGGTGACGAACGCGCGGTAGCCGTCCTTTTCGTAAGTCCACATCTGCGCCTGGATCTTCGGGGTGCCGTCGCCGGTGTCGCTCTCCGCCAGCACGCGGACGTCGGGTGACATGTCGAGATTGTAGTAGATTTCATCGTCCATCTTGAAATCCACGGCACCGGCGGTGATCGGGTGGGGGCCGCCGGGTTTGCCGACTTCCGAGTAGTGGAGTGCCATCGGGCCCTCGCGCCATTTCGCCTTCCCCTGCACCCACGCGCCGCCGATGACGGACTTCCACCACGCGGGATCATTGCCGACGACGGCGGTGTGGATGACGACGATGCCGCCGCCGCGCTTGGTGAATTTCGCGAGCGCTTCCTTTTGCTCGGGAGTGGCGTTCGCGCCGTCCTGGGCATACATGACGAGGACGTCGGTCTTGGAGAGCTGCATGGCATTGGGCCAATCCTTCGCGCCATCCGCCTTCATGCCGCGGTCGTTGAGGAGCTTTTTCCAATCGTTGAGAAAGCGCTCGTGCTCGTGGGCGTTCGGCCCGTGGGTTTTCTCACCACCACGGATGAAGACCCGGAGCGGCGCGGCGTGGACTGCCAATGAGGAGGCGGCGAGAAGGGCGGAGAGAAGGAAGCGTTTCATGGGTTTTGCGGGCGCAGTCTGTCCCGGATCCCCGGTCTGAGGCGAGCGGGAAAAACAGGCTCGCAAGCGGGAAAGGGGACCGTAGTTTCCTGAAATGAGGATGATGAGCACGCTGCCGGGAATCTGTTTGTTTCTATCAAGTATCACCCTCGCGGCGGAGGAGGGATTCGTGTCCATCTTCGACGGCACGCTCAAGGACTGGGACGGCGATCCGGTCTACTGGAAGGCGGAGAACGGAACGCTGGTGGGCGAGGTGAAACCGGAAATCCTGCTGAAGCGGAATTCCTTCATCATCTGGCGTGGCGGGGAAACGGCCGACTTCGAGCTCAAGCTGGAATACCGCGTGTCCGCCCAGGGCAACAGCGGCATCAACTACCGCAGCACGGAGGTGCCCGGCGTGAAGTGGGCGATGATGGGCTATCAGGACGACATCGACGGCCGGGACCAGTGGAGCGGCCAGAACTATGAGGAGCGCGGCCGCGAGTTTCTCGCCTATCGCGGGCAGAGCGTGGTCCTGACATCCGGTGCGCCGCCCGAGGTGGCGCGAGTGCTCGGCGACCGTGCGGAGCTGCAGAAAACGGTGCGCAAGGAGGATTGGAACGAGGTGCACATCATCGCCCGGGGAAATCTGCTGCAACATTTCACCAACGGCGTGCTGATGTCGGAGGTGCGCGATGACCATCCGGAAAAGCGCCGGATGAGCGGCCTGCTCGGCGTGCAGGTGCATGTCGGCCCGCCGATGAAGATCGAGTTCCGCAAGATCCGGCTGAAGCGGACACCGTGACGCGGACACGAAAAAGCCGGACGAGGCGCGCGGCCCCGCCCGGCTTTCGCTAACAGATCAATTGCCCAGGGCCTTGTCGACCTTCTCACCGGCCTTCTCGACCGGTCCCTTGGGATCGACGGCGTCTTTGACGTTTTCGACGGCGTTGTCGATGCCTTCGCCGGCTTTTTCAACCGGGCCCTTTTCCTTGCAGGAAACGGAGGCGAGGACGGGGGCGAGGCAGACTGACATCAGCAATGATAATTTCATGGTTGGATAGGTTGTTGGAGCCTGCGGGATGGAATTCCGCGCAAGCGTCGGGGAAAATCGCACATTGGTTGGGAATTGCCACCGATTCGTTGGAAATAATTTCCCGCCCTGCCGGAACGAATAGGGCTTCCCTTTTCCCGCCGGGAAACTAGGTCCGGCGGGTGACCTGGCTTTTCCTGACCCTCGCCTCCGCGTTCCTGCTCGGCTTTTACGATTGCCTCAAGAAGCTCTCGCTGCGGGACAACGCGGTGATGCCGGTGCTCTTCATCAGCATCGGCGCGGGTGCCGCGGTGTGGCTTCCCTTCATGCTCTGGTCGGCGGTGGCCCCGGCGACGCTCCCGCATGAGTTTCTTTTCGTCACGGGCATCACCGGTCGCGAGCATCTGCTGCTGTTGGTGAAATCGATCCTCGTCGGAGGCTCGTGGGTCTTCGGCTACATGGGCGTGAAATCGCTGCCGCTCTCCATCGCCACGCCCATCCGAGCGACCGGCCCGCTGTGGACCATCCTCTTCGCGGTGATGATCTATGGCGAGTCTCCCTCCGCGAAGCAGTGGCTGGGAGTGGCGGTCATCCTCGTCGCGTTTCTGGCCTTCACCTTCGTCGGGCGGCACGAAGGCATCCGCTTCCATCGCGACAAGGGGGTGCTCCACATGATGCTCGCGACCCTGCTAGGCTCGGTGTCCGCACTTTACGACAAGTATCTTCTCCAACAGGTGGCCATCCCGGCCGGCGCGGTGCAGGCGTGGTTCAGCCTCTACATGGCGCTGCTGCTGGTGCCGGCGATGGTCATCTGGATGCGCTCGAAAAACCGCCACCCGTTCGAGTGGCGCTGGTCCATCCCCGTCATCGGCCTCACGCTCATCGCCGCGGATATTTTCTACTTCCTCGCCATCGCCCAGCCCGACGCGCTCATCACGCTGATCTCCCCGGCCCGGCGGACTTCGGTGATCGTCTCGTTCCTGCTAGGCATCTTCCTGTTCCGGGAAAAACACATCTACGCGAAGGGCGCGTGCATCCTCGGCATCGTCGCGGGAGTGATCCTGCTTTCGTGAAGCGGATGTCCATCAGGATCGGGAGCGGTCGGGAACAAGGAGCGGCGATCTCCGAATCGCCGAAGCCCATGGAAAGCCGGTGAAAAGCGGCCGGCCTCCCCGCATCGTCATCTCATGGGCTTCGGCGGATCGGAGTCCGCCGCTCCTTGGGTGATGGCGTTCCTGCTAGAACAATTTCATCAGCCGCTCGCCCGCCGCCCGGAGGGTGGCGGCGCTTTTCGCGAAGTGGAAGCGGATCAGATGGTTCACCGGTTCCCGGAAAAAGCTGGAACCTGCGACTCCCGCCACGCCGATGTCGCGGATGAGCCACTCGGACGCCTCGGTGTCGGTTGCGAAGCCGAGTGAGGAAATGTCGAGCATGACGTAGTAGGCGCCCTGGGGTTCGGTGAAGGGCAGGCCGGTCTTGCGCAGCAGGCCGAGGAAGAGATCGCGTTTCTCCGTGTAGAGATCGCGCAGCCCCGTGTAGTAGCTGTCCGGGAGTTCCAGCCCCGCGACCGCCGCTTCCTGCAGGGGGGCGGCGGCACCGACCGTCAGGAAGTCGTGAACCTTTTTCGCCTGGGCGATGACCTTCGGCGCGGCCTGTACGTAGCCGAGCCGCCAGCCGGTGATGGAGTAGGTTTTGGAAAGCGAATTGCAGGTGATGGTCCGCTCGAACGCACCGGGCAGCGCGGCGAAATAAACGTGTTCGTGCGGAGCGAAAACGATGTGCTCGTAAGGTTCGTCCGTGATGACAAACACGTCGTGCTCCTCCGCCAGCCGCAGGATTTCCATCAGCTCGTCGCGGGTGAAGACCTTGCCCGTCGGGTTCGAGGGATTGCAGACGACGATCGCCTTGGGTTTCTGTTGGAACGCCTTCGCCAGTTCTTCGGAATCGAATCCGAAGCCGGGAGGGCGCAGCGGAACGTAGATGGGTTCCGCTCCGGAGAGGATGGCATCCGCCGCATAGTTTTCGTAAAACGGCGAGAAGATGATCACCTTGTCGCCCGGATTGCAGGCGGTCATCATGGCCACCATCATCGCTTCCGTGCTGCCGCAGGTGACGACGAGATTTTCATCCGGGTTGATGGGGAGACCGGTGAAATGTTGGATTTTCCGGGCCAGCGCCTCCCGGAACCGCGGCGCGCCCCAGGTCACCGCATACTGATGGTGGGGGCCTCGCGTCGCGCGCTCCAGTGCTGCTAACAACTCCTCCGGCGGATTGAAGTCGGGGAATCCCTGCGCGAGATTGATCGCGCCGTATTGGTTGGCCAGCCGTGTGGTGCCACGGATGACGGATTCGGTGAAGACGGAAAGGCGGGTCGCGGTGTCTGGCATGGAGTATCGGGAAGTTGCCGGGAAACGTGATCCGGGAACCCTGAAATGTCCATCTCCACGCACCATCCGCTCTTCAGCGGTAGCCCCGGTGATAGTGGCTGTGGCCGCGGTGGTAGCCGTTGCCGTAGTAACCACCCCGCTGGTAGTAATAATTGTTGTTGTGATGGTGGTCGTTGTTATTGCCGATCGCGTAGCCGACCAGTCCGGCCGCGGCCACGCCGGCCACCGCGGCGGCGGGATCCACCGACTGCACCGGGCGGCCGTTGGCATCATAGGTGGTCATGCAGCTCATGCTTGAACCGACGGCGAAGGCCAGTGAGATCCAGATCAGGTGTTTCATGGGATTTGATTTTGGTTGAACATTGAACCAACGGCGATGAGCCGGGATT
The DNA here is from genome assembly GCA_040388015.1 of Verrucomicrobiota bacterium. Lineage (GTDB taxonomy): Bacteria > Verrucomicrobiota > Verrucomicrobiia > Verrucomicrobiales > Akkermansiaceae > Luteolibacter. Next base: position 58,588 of record JAZKCQ010000021.1, read on the forward strand.
TGGCAAACTGCTTTTCAAAAAAACGCGGGGTCGGTGGCAAGGGCCGTAGCCGCCGCCGGGGTTATTCAAAAGGCGTTGGAAAAAATCCTCATGCACGCCGGATCTTGCCGCTGGCGGTCAGCGGCAGCTCCTCCACGAATTTCACCCTGACCGGCACCTTGTAGATCGAGAGCGATTCGCGGCACCAATCAATCAGTTCGCGGGATGCCAGTGTTTTTCCATCGTGCAGGATCACCTCCGCCACCGGCACGGTGCCTAGCACGGCGTGGGGAAACCCGGTCACCCGGGACCGTTTCACGGCAGGATGTTTCTCGATGACTCCCTCCACCTCTTCCGGGAACACCTTCATCCCGCTCACGTTCATCACGCTTTTTTTCCGGCCTTTCAGATAGACGCGTCCTGCGGCGTCCGTCTCCGCCAGATCGCCGGTGGCGAACCAACCTTCGACGCAGATTTCATCCACCGTCTGCCAGGGCGAAAGATAGGCGTCGAACATCCCGGGACCCTTGATCCACAGCTCGCCGACGTCGCCCACGGCCACCGGGATGCCTTCCTCGTCGCGCAGCTCGACATCGAACGCCGGAAGCGGACGCCCCACGGCGGTGGGCGAGTCTCCGGCGCCGCCGGTGTTCAACAGCGGCAGGCCGATCTCGATGATCCCGAGTCCCTGCACCAGCGGCTTGTTGAAACGCCGGTGGAATCCGCGGGCGATTTCCGCGGACAGCGGGGCTGCCGTCGTGACCGCCAGCCGCAGGTCGGGCCAGGCGTAGCCGCCCTGATCCGCGGCCAACAGCGAGTGATGGAACGGCGCGCCGTAAATCACGGTGGCGCGTGTCGCCTTGGCGGTTTCCAACACCTGCTCCGCCAGATGCGAGGTCCCCAGCACCGTGCAGGCGCCGTGGTAGAGGTAGAGAATGATGGAAACCGCGAAATGGTGCGCCATCGGCAGCATCCATAAAATCCGGTCGCCGGGGCCGATTTCCAACGCCGCATTGGCCGCCACGATCCGTTCGCGCAGTTTGGCATGGCTCATCACCACGCCCTTGCTCTTCCCGGTGGTGCCCGAACTGAAGCGGATGAACGCCGGATCCAGCGCGGAAAACTCCGCTTCGTTTTCAAGTTCCGGGGTCTCCAGCGGCACCCACGTCCTGCCGCCCGGGTGCCCTGAGATCATTCCGCACAATCCGGTCCGGGTGATGATTTCCCCGCGTTCCGACTCCGTGAGTTCGTCGGCGATGGGCACCAGGCAGCCGCCGGCTTTCAAAATCGCCAGTGCCAGCACGATGTAGTCCACCCCGTTCGCGCATGCCAGGCCGACGCGCGGCGTTCCCCGGCGGCGGAAACCTTCGCAGCGTCCCAGCCACGCGGCCTCCGCCGACACCCGTTCCAGCAGTTCGCCGAAATTCAGCGTCATGCGGTCGGAAACCAGAGCCGGTCGTTCCGCCGAGGCAAGCAGGAAGATTTGATCCACGATATTCACCCGGCACCGTTTTAGCGCCTCAATCCCTTGACGACAAGGCTTTCACACCTCACCGCCCGCCGCGGCTGTTCCGAAAACCGCGAGATGCCGGTCCACGGATTTTCCCGGGGCGTCGGGCAGCGGCCGGGACGCCGCATGGCGGACGTCCCACAGCATCCGCGCGCCGCGGGTCTTGAGCGAGGCTTTCAGCAGCTCGTGCTCGCGGTCGAAGTACGAAGTGCAGGCGAGCACCCCGCCGGGAGCCAGCGCCCCGAGCGTGTTGCCTAACAATCGATCCCAGGTGGCCGGATCGTGCCAGTAGTTCTGATGGCGGATGAAGATGAGATCAAACGCGGGGAGCTGCTTCATCCGGTCGACGGAGGACGCGTCGCCGCTCCGGAACTCGATGAGGCCTCCCGGCAGCTCCCAGCGCCGGGCGGCTTCGGCGACGGTGTCGGGGCGGAGGTCGATGCCGAGGTAGTGACCGATCGGCGCGGGGGACAGCGCGGCGGCGAGAGCCCCGGTTTCGTCGGCGCGTCCGCAGGCGAGGTTCAGCACGGCGAGTTTTCCCGGCCGGTGGAAACGGATGGCGGCCAGCGCGCCGCGCAGCAGGACTTGCAGCCGGGCGACATCGGCGGCGGTGGCGGGATAACGGAATGGCAGCCGCTGGATCAAGCTTTCACCAGGGTCATCACGCACTCCAGGTGGCGCGTGTGGGGGAAGAGGTCGAAGGGCTGCACATCGGCCAGCTGATAGCCGCCTTCGCTGAGCTGCTTGAGGTCGCGGACCTGCGTGGCGGGATCGCAGGAAACATAGACCACGCGCGATGGCGCGAATTTCACGAGCTGGTCGATGAACTCCGGCGTGCAGCCTTTCCGCGGCGGGTCGATGACCACCGCGGTCTCGGCGGCGGGGAAATTGATCTGGTCGAAGATGGCCTCGGCGGAAGCGGTGAGGAATTTCGCGTTCGTGATCCGGTTGGCCGCGGCGTTCTTCCGGGCCCATTCGCAGGAGGTTTCCGAGACCTCGACGCCGGCGACCTGTTGGAAATCCTTCGCCAGTGTCAGGGAAAACAATCCCGAGCCGCAGTAGGCATCGACGAGGAATTTCGCCCCGCCGGCGGACGCCTGTTTCGCGACGTAGCCGGTGAAGGACGGGAGGATGAAGGGATTGTTCTGGAAGAAATCCCCGGCGAGGAACTGGAATTTCAGCTCGCCGACATGTTCGGTGGCGACGGCTTTGAAATCGGTCTCCACGCGGTCTTCGGTGGCGCGCAGCAGCACGGTAGCGCCGCGTTTGAAGCTGTCGGCGCGTTTTCTCAGGCCTTCGCGGATCGCAGGCAGTTCGCGGTTGATGGTGTCCATCGCGATCGGGCACTGCGGGACATCGATGAGCTGCGAGCGCCGGCCGAAGGCGAGGAAACCGATCGGTCCGAGGTCGCCGTCCCTGGCCTTTTCGAAATGCGGCGTGATTTTCGAGCGGTAGTTCCAGGTCTGCTCCGACGACAGGCAGTCGTTCACCGGAAAGGTAATGGAGGCCATGTGCTTCATCAGCTCGCCGACCTGGCGGGTCTTCCAGGCAAGCTGCTTGTCGTAGGAAAGGTGCTGGTACTGGCAGCCGCCGCATTCGCCGAAGAGAGGGCAGCCGGGGGCGATTCTATCAGGAGACGGGATGACGACTTCGACCAGATCGGCGTGGGAACAATTTTTATCATTCCGGAAAACCCGCGCCTTCACGACTTCACCGGGCAGGGAAAACGGAACGAACACCACCCAGCCATCGATCCGTCCGACTCCCGCACCCAGATTGGTCAGGGCGTCGATGGTGATTTCGATTTCCTGATGATACTCGAACGGCGTGGGGACAAACTTCTTCGGCGGACGTGGAAACATGGCGGGCCGGGAGAGTGCCCGGCGGAATCCCGGCGGGCAATCGATTTCGGTATCAGCCGGTGTGGCGGAAAAAGCCGCCCTACGTCATTGCGTAGGGCCGGAATACGCCATCACGTTATTCGGGAATCTTAATTATCAGGCTATACACATTTCCATGACGGACAAAGAAAAGCTCCAAAAACTTTTTGACGCAGCCCTCCAGGACTCCTCGGACTTGAGCAAGGCTCCGACCCGCGCCTTCCCCACCTCACGGGTTCACGCGGTGGCGCCGCCGGCTGCCGCTTCCGTACCGCAGGCCATCCCGCAGCCGGTGCCGCAGGCCGTCATCGAGCCCGCGCCGAAAGCGCCCGAGGCCGAGCCTCTCGTGCGTCCCATGGAAAATTCCGGCCTCGACGCCGTCAGTTCCGCGGAACTGGGAATCCTTCTCGATGAACAACGCGAAAGGAAGTCGCGCCGCCGCCGTCGTGAGCTGGTGGTGACACTCGGAGTTTGTTTCGCCCTGATCGGTGGCGGGCTCGGCTGGTTCGTCCAGTCCCCGCAGCGGCTCCAGGCGTTTCAGGAAGTGATGCGCGACCTGCGGGCTTCCGGCGATGTGATGGGCATGGTCGCCCAGTATCGCAAGTCGCTCGACAAGATCGCCACCCGCTCGCAGCAGATCGACGCCGCCACGGACTCCATGGGAGTCAAGCGCAGTGCGAAAGATGAGGAGGATCCCCACTTCGAAGCCGAGATGGCCGATATGATGGGGGGCAAGGACAAGGGCAAAACCGTCGGCCAGAGAAACAAACTGCTTCAGCAGAACTTCGGGCACATGGAGAAAAAAGCCCAGGAGGGCAAAGCCGCGCAGGTCGTGAAGGCCGCTCAATAAGGGCCTCGCGATTCGGAACCCCGGCCGCGGTCGGACGGCCGTTCCCCTCCCGCAGCGGACGATTTTCCCCGAAAAGAACGCGGCCCGGGGCTTGCCCGCGAGCGGTCGGCTCGTCAGGGTGCCGCCCGCATGGATCTTTCCAATTTCCTCAGAATGGACCCGCATCTGTTGGTGGGGTTGCTCAATACCGAACTGCGGAATCACTGCGATTCCCTGGACGATCTGGTGAAAACCCATCATCTGGATGAGGACGCCCTCGTCGCCAAAATGGCCGCGGCGGACTATCGGTATCAACCGGAGCAGAACCAGTTCCGTTGATGCGATCGCGCCCGTTCCGTGCCGTGCCGGACTCCGTGTCCGGATTTCCCCGGCCGACGATTGTTGAACGATCCGCCACGAAAGATGTCTGTTCACTGGCATGAACGAGCTTGAGAGAAAACCCCGCCGGTTCGAATCCGGTCTTCCGACGATGCGGCCCGAGGACCGCTCGGGTGAGAACAACCTTTCGGAAACGTCCTGTCCCGCCTGCTTTGGAATCGGCTCCTATCTCGGCAAGAAGTGGATTCAGGAGGATTCGGGGATTTCGATGTTCATGACGGTCACCATCCGCAAGGCGTGCGAAATCTGCCGCGGCTCGGGGAGCCTTCAGGAGCCCGGGCATCACCGGCAGCTCCGCGTCCACCGCGCCGCATCCCCTGCGGCGAAGCGGCGGGACAGGGTGGCATGGGACTCATACGACCGCGTTTGTATCTATCTGTTGGCGGCGGTCCTCCCCGGCTACATCGCCTTCCAGCTCTACCGGAGCCTGTCGGCGCCGGACGGCTGGGTCAAGATCGCGGGCGCGCTCATCGCATCGGCCATTCTCGTCCATATGCTGAGAAATCCGGCGGAAACCACCCGCTTCGTCCGCTGGTGCACCCTGTCCTTCGTGATGGTCGCCGTGTGCGGCGGCTTCGCGCTCGAATTCACTCCCGGCTGACCGCCGCCGCGAGCTGCACCGCTGCGGGCAACAGGCCGCTCAATGGAAACAGGTGGGAAACTCGCCAGCGGAACATCTGATAGGACAGGGCTGTGGATGAAGGCGTCCTCACATCAGATGCTGTTGGAAAAGCCACTGGTGCGTTTCCGGATCATCCAAAAACCTTCCCCACCACGCCATGCCCACCGGTCGGGGACCGGTGTATCTGAACTGCTTCAGAGACGGTTGAGCAGATCCGTCTTCTTCGCCGCGAACTCCTCGGGCGTCAGGATTCCGGCATCGCGGAGCTGGCCGAGTTTTTCCAGCAACGTCACGACATCGGACGAGACCGGGTTGTTGTTCTGAGGCTGTTGCGGTGGTGGCGAAAACTGCGCCGGAGGAGCGGCGAAGTTGGTGTGGCTTCCCTGTTGGAGACCGGGTCCCGAGACGAGCGGCAGGCTGAGCGAGGAAACCGTGCCGTACTGGCTGGAGAAGGTCAGCGAACTGCCGCCGCCCTGCTGCTGGCTGACGCCGCCGATGTGGTGATCCTGCGTGTCGAAAACGGAGACCTGTCCGTCGCGCTGCACCGCCAGCCGGCGGGCCTGGGGGAAGAACGCATAACGGACGTTGTTCTGCGAGCCGCTGCTGGATGGATTGCCGAGATCGCCCGGCCACCAGTTGTTGCCATGGCCGCCCTGGCCCTGCGGCGCGGGTTGGAAGATCTGGTTGTTGGCCAGCGCGTTGGAAAGCTCGCCGCACAGGTTGTTCACCGTCGCTTTCAGACTGTGGTTGAACATGTCGCTCACCATCGTCATGCCGCCGCGCATCCATTGGCCGCTGCCGAGCTCGGGGCAGCTGAATTGCGCCATCGTGCCGCCGCCCCGGTTGACGGCGACGAGCATTTGCACCGTCGAGTCGAAGCTGAGGCCGTAGCGGCGCGAGAGGTCGTTGACGATGGTTTGTCCTTGGGGTGTGAGAAGTTGCATGGCGGTCAGGAAGTTATGGCGGGAGACGGCGCTGGATGCGCCCCCGCGATTTTTGGGGGAGGCGGACTATGCCATGAAACCCGCCTGAAACAACCTATTTGTCCTCACCCGTCCCGTTTCGCGATCGCGCTGGCCGCGATGTGGGCGGTGGTCCACGCCGCTTGGAAATTGAATCCGCCGGTGATTCCGTCGAGGTCGATGCACTCGCCGGCGAAATAAAGGCCCGGTGTCACCCGGCTTTCCATGGTCCGGAAATCGATGGTCGCCCGCTCGATGCCACCGGCCGTGACGAACTCGTCCTTGTTCGTCGTCTTGCCCTCCGCCTCGAACCGCGCGGACTTGAGCGCCTCTATCAGAGACGTGCCGGAAGCCTTGGAAAGCTGGCCCCACGTGGTCTCTTCCGCGATCCCGCAGCACGAGACGATGCGCTCCCACAGCCGCCGCGAGATCGGCGGGATTGGGGTGTTTTTCAGCAGCTTGGCCCCCTGCGTCCGGCGGATTTCCGCGAAGCGCCCGGTGACGGTCGCCAGATCCATCTCCGGCAGCCAGTCGATCACGAACGGGAAATGATGGTTCGCCTCCGCCAGCCCGCGCGCCTCCCACGCGGAGAGCCTCAGCACCGCCGGTCCGCTGAAGCCGCGGTGCGTGATGAGCAGCGGACCGGTCTGGCCGGCCTTCGATCCTTCCCGGCGGATGGACACCTTGGGATGCGACACCCCCGCGAGGTCGCTGATGCGGCGGTCGCTCACGTTGAAGGCGAACAACGACGGCACCAGCGGCTGCATCGTCAGATCCAGCTTCTTCAACTGGTCCAGCAGCGGGCTTCCCTTGAGCGAGCCGGTGGCGACGCACACCGCGCGCGCTTCGACCGGCTGGCTCATGCCTTCGAAGCGGAGCGAGAAATTCCCGTTTTCCAGCCGCCCGATGCCGCCCAGCGCATGCTTTTGATAGAGCGGGATCCCGCAATCGCGCGCCCGGTCCAGGAAGCACCGGATCACCGTGTCGGAACTGTCGGTGGAGGGAAACATCCGTCCGTCCGGCTCAGTCTTGAGCGTCACTCCGAACCGCTCGAACCACTCCACCGTATCCGACGGCTGCCAGCGGTGGAACGCGGCATGCAGCTCCTTCGACCCGCGCGGATAGTGTTTCGCCAGCTCCCGCGGATCGAAACAGGAATGCGTCACATTGCAGCGTCCGCCGCCGGAGATGCGGACCTTCTGCAGGAACTGCGAACCCTTCTCGAAAATCGCCACGCTCCTCCCCGGAGCCAGCTCCGCATACTGGAGCGCGGTGAAAAATCCCGACGCGCCACCGCCGATCACGGCGAGGTCGAGAGGTGAGGGGAGGGAACGGTCGCTCATCAGGATCTGTGCCGACGTGGGTAGCTCCGTGCCTCGCCGGTAGAAAGCACAAATCGTCTGCGGCGGTCGGCTCGATCCGCAGGTTGGACTGGCAATTAGAATTTCTGATCCTCCCACTTCTGCTTGCGATCCGCTGCGATGGCTTCCGCATAGCTGCGGGCTTCCTTCTCCGAGATGAGGTTGTCGTGGTTGGTATCCGCGATCTGGATGGCGGCGTTGAACTTGATGCTTTCCGTATCCTTCTTCAGTTGCCAATAGGGTAGCGTGATGGTGGCGCTAAGAGAACCATTGCCGTATGGAGTATCGACGGAGGCGTAGGCATCGTAAAACGTCTGTGCCGCGGAGGTGCTGCTGAAGCTTACTTTCCTGCGAGGCTCGTCATGGTACTTGGTATAGGTCACGCAACTGCTGGTGAAAAAGCAGAGCAGGGCGAAGGTGGACAGATGGAGGATGGACGTGGCTTTCATTCGGGTCATGGAGGTGTTGGGGATCGTGTGCGGGGCGGAGCTGTTCAGTGATTGGTTTCCAAGAGCTCCAGCACCGTGGGCATGAGGGACTGCATCATTCCCATCATCAGGTCGTTCTGGGCTCCGGCGTTTTCCGCCGTGGCGCGCCGTTGGAGTTGATAGATCCGCAACTGGTCGGGAGTCAGGATTTTCTCCGCATCCTCGGAGAGATCCGGAGCGGACGGTCCGATTTCGAGATTTCCGAAGGTTTCGACAACCAACTTGTCTTCGGCTGCCTTGGGTGGATGGAGATTGATATCGAGGAATCCCGCGTAGAGTCTGTCCTTCTGTGATTCCGTTAGGTCGGCCGCGGAGCTGATGCGGGAAACCGATTCGGCGGCCCGATGTTCCGCAGAGGCACGTGCCTTCCGTTCATCGGAGCGTAGGACCGATTCATAGCGTTCCCTGCCGAGTTGCGCGGCCAACCATTTCTCCTGGCGATGCTTCACCTCCGCGAGGCCGCTTGTCAGCGCGGCGGGTGCGAGGTCATGGTCCAGATAGAGCGCCGCTCTTTGTTTGTCATATTGTTTCAACCCTTGCCGTATCGTGTTCCGTTCCTCCTTGCTAAGATTGGCTGCGGCCCCCAGGTCTTCCACGGTCAACCCTTTCGCCCCCATGTTCCGGAACGCGATCACTTGATCCTCGGTGAGAGAAGTGGCGAGGGTTTCCTTCAGTTTCGCGATGAACGTTTGTGTCGGATCGGTGCCCGGCTGAGGAGACTTTACAGCGGGTGCGGTGTCGGAGGCATCGGCCAACCGAGTTTCATCATCGGGCGGTGTGGCGGAGCCGGTCGACCGGAAACCCGACCGGTGCTCGAGCTCGTCGAGCCGCCTTGTCTGATAGATGAAAATCAGTCCTCCCAGAAGGAGGATTGCGGCGAAGGAGGTGGAAATTCGTTGAACCGTATGCATGGGAGATTGGTGTTTTGTTGCGGGCAGGTGGATTGAATCGGAGGGTTATTTTTCAAACGGTCCCAACATCTCTTCCTGCGTGGGTTTGATTTTTTTCAATTGATCAAACAAGCCACCGATGACGCGCTTCTGCATGCTTTCGCCAAAGGTTTGGTCGCGCTCGACCGCGGCCTTCCAAAGCTCTTGCTGGCCGGGATCCAAGATGCCGCCGATCAATTCCCCTGCCTCTTCCTCAGACGGCGGCGATGGAGGCGTGTAGAGGACGTTGAAACCCAGCCCGATGGAATTGGAATAAGCCTTTTCCTCAAACGAATGGCTGACCTTGGCTGCCGCAGTTTCGTAAAAACGGCTTTTTTGTTCTTCGGTCAAATCGATGTTCGCGCTGATCCCGTGAACCGCGGAGGTAGCGAGTTTTTCAGTGAGCTCCTCGGTTCTGGCTTCTTCCATGCGTTTGCGGGCCTGCTGTTGATCGGGAGTGAGTTTGGCGGCGAACCACGCGTCTATCCTGGCGTCGCGTTCGCGCCGCCGGGTGGCGTGGTCCGATTTCTCATCGTCGTCGAGATCCATCGCATCAATCACCCGGGTGTTCTCCGCGATCAGGAAATCCCGCAGTTCTTTTTCGATTTCAGAGGATAATCCGAGCGTGCGGGCCGAGCGACGGGCTTCCATCCACGCGTCCCTAGTGAACCAGTCGTTCATGCTTTGCTTCATGTTGGCCATGAAGATACCCGGGATCGCTCCCATCATCCTCAACCTCTCGGCATTGGACAAAGTCGTTGCGGATCGGTTCCGCACGGACTTTGTTTTCTCGGGTCTGGCGGGAGATCCATCGGATTTCCTGGTCCCTTCTTTTGGATCTGCGGGCGCAGGGATGGCGGGAATTTTTGCAAGGGATTGCTCGGCCCGATGAATCTGGGTGGCCCGCCAGACGAGCGGTCCGGAGACGAGAAGGGCAGCAAAAACGCCTCCGGCGATGATGGATTGTTTCGCGGTCATGGTTAGGAAGGTGATGCCTGCCAGCACGGATCCGGTGATGCCGCCGGCGTTGGTGAGGGCGGTGCTGGAGACAAGGAGGGCGGCGGATGCGGTGGAGTTTCCGGCCAAATGGAGTCCCAATCCGGTGGTGAGCGTGGCGGCAGGGACGGCGACGCCACGGCGGCGCAGCATTCCGCTGAGTTTTTCCAGAGCCCGGCTGGTTTGCTGGCGGAGTGCCGCTTCCTTGCGCCCGGTGCGGGTGGCGGCTTCACTGAAGCTGAGCCCCTCGCTGTAACGAAGCAGGATCAGCTCGCGGTCCGAATCTGATAGGTCACCGATGGCGGCATCCAAATAGGGCAGGGCTTCGGCAAGCGGATCTCGGGCTTCGGTAATTCTTGCGGTTTCCATGGCGGCTTCCTGGTTCCGGCGGTCGCGCATCCGGCGGCGGACGGCGGTGCGGCATTGAAGCAAGGTCACCCGGTGCAGCCAGGCGCCGAGCGAGCGGAGATCACCCAATGAAGCGGCCTTGCGGGCGAGGATGGCGAAGACCTGCTGGGCGATGTCCTCCGCGAGATCGTGATCGAGCTGGCGGCGGGCGATGCCTTGGACCAGCCCGAGATGGCGACGGACGATTTCAGTAAAATCCGCCTGCCGCTGGTGCCGGACCCATGCCTGCAGCAACTGCGCATCCGGAATCCCGGTCGGCTCGGGAGGCTGCTGGGTCGTCGGAAAATCTTGCATGGATACAAGTAAGTGCCGCGAGCCGACGGGCTGTGACAATTTTTTTAGAATCCGACAATTTCATGGATATCGGTGCGATAGCGCGGGAGATTCGCCTTTCCATAAAGAGGCGCTCTCTTAAGTCTCATGGACCTTGCTGCCGACGGGGGCGGAATGAGGCTGGCATTCCAGCAAACTGGCGACCCGCACTTGGGCCCGTTTGGTTACCGCCACCTATGCTTACGACCCGGTGACCGGCGACGCCACCGGCATCGATTACTCGGACTCCACTCCGGATGTCGTTTTCAGCGACTTCGACCGCCTCGGCCGTCCCCAGACCATCACTCAGGGTGGCGTGGTAGTGGAGAAACAGGCGTGGCATGCGGGCAAGGGCACCCTCAAGGCCCGTTACAACGCCTCCACCCATTCGCTGCTCGCCGGGCTGGGCGTGCGTTACGACGCGCCGGACAGCGCCGGTCGCCCCGCCGGTTTCCAGGAAACCTCCGGCAGCGACGCCACCGTGGTCCGCAGCATCGGCTACGGCTACGATTCCGGAGGCCGCCTCGAAACCCTCACGGATGGATCGGTGAACCACGTGTACGCCTACCACCCGAACTCCTCGCTGGTCTCCACCATCCACAGCCGCTCGGGCACCACCGCATGGTTCCGCCAGAGCCGCCTTTATGACACCCAGGGCCGCCTGACCGACATCGACTCGCACCGCATGAACGGAACCACCGTCGCCGCGGCCATCAGCCACCATGGCTATGGCTACGACGACCTCGGCCGCCGGACGACGGATACCTTCCAGGATGGCTCCCGCACCTATGGATACAACGACCGCTCCGAGGTCACCTCCGCCACCCGGAAAACCTCCGGTGGCACCACGGTTTCCGCGCTCGGATCGAGCTACAGCTACGACGGCATTGGCAACCGCCTCACCAGCACCTCACCCGTGCTCGGCGACCGCACCTACACGCCCAACGCGCTCAACCAATACGCCAGCATCACCACCGCAGGCAGCCGCACCGCCGTCGGCCGCGCGCCGGCGGGCTGGACCGTGCAGGTGAACGGGACCAACGCCACCCGTACCGGCGATATCTATCACCACGCGCTCACCGCGTCGAATGGCTCGGCCCCCGTGTGGCAGAGCGTGGTCACCAAGCGCGACACCGGCAGTCCCTCCTTCACCGGCCACTTGTGGTATCCCGTGCTGGTCTTCGGCCCGCAACATGATGCGGACGGGAACTTGACCGACGACGGCCGCTGGACCTACGTTTGGGACGCGGAAAACCGCCTGATCCAGATGGAAACCACCCCTGCGGCTCTCATGGCCGGCCACCCCTACACGAAGGAGAAGAACGTGTATGACTGGGGCGGCCGTCTCATCGCGCGGACGATCTGGAAAGGCGGCAGCGTCGGCAGCCCGATCTTCAAGAGCAACCAGCGCTGGCTCTACGACGGCTGGAACCCCATCGCCGAGTTCACCGCCACCTCGGAAACCACGACCACCGTCACCCGAGCCCAGACCCACACCTGGGGCCTCGACCTCGCCGACACCGACGGCGTCCCCCGCCAACGCGCCGGCGGCGTCGGCGGCCTGATCTCTGTTTCTCTCAACTCTCAACCCTCCACTCTCAACTATTCACCTTCCTACGACGGCAACGGCAACATCGTCGCCTGGACGAAGAGCGACCAACTCGCCCCGACCAGCCGCCGGGAATACGACGCCTTCGGCAACGCGGTGGTGAGCGAGGGAATCGCGCCCTGCGCCTTCGGCTTCAGCACGAAGCTGCAGGATGGGGAGACCGGGTTGTATTACTATGGCTACCGCTACTACGACCCGGTGAACGGAAGGTGGTTGAATCGGGATCCAATTGGAGAAAAAGGTGGGACAAACCTGTATGAAAACGTGCATAATAATCTCATTTCTAATATTGACTACCTGGGGCTGTTGAATCCTGATAAGCTCGCTGACATTACGGTAAAGGCTTGTACCACCTATGTAATCGGTGGACACGGGCTCAACTTGCCCAGGTATGGAAATGGACTTGAGGAAGATCCACCTCTCAGGGAAGAAACTGAAAAAAAGCTGAAGGATGGGAAGATTGTTGATCAGAGTTTGCTTGATGGATCAGACCTGCCAAACCGTGTAGAGGCTACGGCTTGTGGTGCTTCAGCGATCATTCACGGCTGCAGCGCGAATTACGCAGTCACTGGCGCGGGGGACGTTACCTTGAGTCGTGGCGAGCCTGTGCCGGACGACTATGCCGAACAGTTTGGTAAATCTGTTGAAAAGGCGAAGGAAAATGCTTCTCAGAAGTGTGGGGATTGCTGTGCCAAAATTGCAATAATTGTCAAGGCTGGTAGGGAGGGGTCGTCGAGATATGCATTTTTGAATGAAGATGGATCGCGGAATGAAGCAGATTTCAAAAATAGGTATGCCAACTGGACCTACGACTGTAAGTCAAAAACGCTAACAAAAAACAATTATTGATGAGGAAAGATTTGGCAAAATCATACATTGTTTTTATTTTGATTGTTCTTTTGTTGTCTCCAATTATTGGGATATATTTATTGGAAATTAATCATCAAAACTTGCGTGCAGATGTCGACTCTCATATGATCATCGGTTTTTTCAGCGGTTTCGCGTTTTTTCTCAGAAGTCACGCATTAAAGGTGTTTGCTTTAGTAGCTACAATGGTTGGAATGTTACGCGTAAAATCGAAGTTGGTTGTCGTTGCTGTTTGGGTAATTATTGGAATATTTGCAGTTGTCGGAGTATCATCTTCTCTTGTTGTGACAGGAAAAGCTTATGTGATATATGAGAATTCTTGGTCGGGTCCTTCAGGATGGCTTAGGAAAATGGGAATTCAATTTTGGTGATACTAAAGCACTGATATCTCAATATATGTTGTTTGCAGCAGAATGCGAATTGTGATGGTGAATGGGGACTTTTTTAGAGGGTAAAAACAGATTTTCACCAATTTTGTTCCCTGAATTTCCCTCTGAACTCCTGCCTGAATTCTCTTCAATATTACTTTTCCTCTCCCTTCAGCTCGCGATTGCGGACTGGAAACCCATCGAAGGAAAGATGCTCACTTTTTGGGGGGCGAAGCTGGCTCCGGAGGCCGTATGGGCGGAGTATCCGAGGCCGCAACTTGAGCGGAAGAATTGGACGAGTCTCAATGGTCTCTGGGACTATGCGATCGCTGAGAAAGACCTAGCTGCTCCAGATGCTTGGACGGGGGGGATTCTCGTTCCGTTCTGTCCCGAATCTTCCCTCTCGGGAGTGGGCAAGCTGATCGAGCCTCATCAATCGCTATGGTATCGACGCAAGCTGCCCGTGAAACCAAATGCCGGAGAGCGGACTCTGCTGCATTTCGAAGCCGTCGATTATGAGACCACCGTGTGGGTGAACGGCAAGGAAATGGGCAAACACGTCGGCGGGAACACACCGTTTTCCTTTGATATCACTTCCGCCCTAACTACGGGCGAAAACAAGCTGTTGGTCCGCGTGAACGATGCCACGGAAGGCTGGCAGCTCCGGGGCAAGCAGGCGCTGCGGCCGTCCCGCATCACCTACACCCGCGTCAGCGGCATCTGGCAGACGGTGTGGCTGGAGGAGGTGCCGGAGCGGTGGGTGGAGGATTTGGATTTTGAAGTGGTTGAAGAGAAGCAAGAGGCAGGAATCCAGAATCAAGAGGGGGCGGAGAAATCAGAATCCAGACTCCAGAATCAAGAAGGGGAGAAGACGGAGAAAGAGAAGACCGGTGTGGTGGAAGAGAAGACAACGACAGGAGTGTCGTTGCTCCTTAAGGCCAGGCTGGCGGGGACGGCGGTGAAGGGGGAGAGGCTGCGGGTGAGGGTTTTGCTGGAGGGGACGGAAGTGGCGGCGGGGCAGGCAGAGGCGGGTTCGCTGGCCATCGCGATTCCGGAACCGCGCTGGTGGACGCCGGACACGCCGGTGCTCTATGATCTGGAGGTGGAGCTGCTGGATGGTGCCGGCAAGGTGATCGACAAGGTCCGCTCCTACACGGCGCTGCGCACGGTGGGCCGGGTCCGGGATGCGCTGGGGAATCCCCGCATCGCGCTGAATGGCAAGGAAACCTTCCTGCTCGGCACGCTGGACCAGGGCTGGTGGCCGGACGGGTTGCTCACCCCGCCGTCCGACGAGGCGATGGTGTCCGACCTGAAATTTCTCAAGGCGGCGGGATTCAACCTGATCCGCAAGCACGTCAAGGTGGAGAACGCGCGCTACTACTACTGGTGTGACAAGCTGGGACTCGCCGTCTGGCAGGACCAGGTGAGCGCCGGAATGTGGGCGAACGAACCACCAAAGGACTCCAGCCCCAAATGGACCCGCCTCGAACCCAACCCGCTGGATGCGACCGGCTGGCCGGAAGACGCCAAACAGCAATGGATCACCGAATACAAGGCGATGGTCGATCACCTGCGTGACCACCCGAGCGTCATCATCTGGTCGCTCTTCAACGAATCCTGGGGCCAGCACGACAGCATGGAGATCGGGAAGATGGCGAAGGACTACGATTCCACCCGCTTGGTTTGCCTCGCCTCAGGCGGCAATTTCTGGCCGGTGGGCGACATCGCCTCCCAGCACAACTATCCCGATCCCAAGTTCCCGCTGGAGGACAAGCGTTTCAAGGACTTCATCAAGGTGGTCGGCGAGATGGGAGGCCTCGGCCGGTCCGTGGCCGGCCACGAATGGCGGCCCGGTGAAAAGAACTGGGGCTACACCATGCCCGCCGATGCCGAGGAATGGAAATTCCGCTACCGCTGGGCGATGGAGCAGCTCAAGCCGCTGAAAGAGTTCGGCCTCTCCGCGGCCGTCTACACCCAGACCAGCGATGTCGAAACCGAGGTCAACGGCCTGCTCACCTACGACCGCGTCCCCAAGGTGGACGCCGCCTGGCTGAAGAAAATCAACGATGAACTGAACCGCTAGGCGGCGTTGATCGAGAGCCGTGCGCCACAGCCGTGATGGGAAGGAACGTTTGAAGGAAATTCCACCGCTTCGTGGATTTCATCCCGCCTCCCCTGGCGGCAGGCGCTCCCGCAACCGGGCGAACACGGCGAATTCTTCCTCGGGAGCGTGAAACGGCTGGGCCGGCTGGGCCGCAGAAGCATGCGGTGTTTTGTGGGACCGGGGCGGGATCTGCTTGTGGGAGGAGAGATCGGCGTCAGTCCCACGCCGCCGATTCCTTTGGACGCCCGATTGTAGAGTTCGGATCGGAACCGGACTTTGGCCTTGTTTCTCCGGGTTAATGGGAAAAATCAGCCGGATGAAAACCCTTCTCGCGGTCGTCCTGTCGGCATGGGGCATGTGGCTCCCGCCGCATGCCGGACCGGGTCTCTATCCGGATGCCCGCCGGGACGGGGCCTGACAACCGATTTTTCCAGCAGTCCAGCCACCTTGAAACAGTTTTCAATGACCACGTCATCTTATCACCGGAGTCTTTGTTGTTCCCTCGGGATCCTCCTTCACCTGCTGCCCTCATCCGCGCGGGCGCAGATGTCGGATGGCGAAATCAGGCAGATGACGGAAGCATCCTTCGCCAGTTTCAAGGCGAACAAATGGAACAACTTCGGCGATTATTGGGGATGGAAAACCAAGGATGGAGACGGCTACCGCTACTATTGGGAGCAGGCGCTCTGCATGATGGCTTTGGAAGATGAGGCGGAGTACGGCACCTCCCCCGACGCCAGGGAAATGGTGGTGAAGAACCTGGATGGTTTCATCAAAAAGCATGGCGAAGGCTTGGGACTCGGGTGGATCGACTACATTGATGACTTCGGCTGGGTGCAATGCGCCTTCGCACGGGGCTTCCGGATCACCGGCGACAAGAAGTATCTCGATGCCGCCATCAGGATTTTCAATGTGGGTTTCGAACGCGGGAATCTTGGTCCGACCAAACGGTGGGAGAACAAGGTCAAGGACGGGAGCGAAGGGCTCTGGTGGCGGGTGGATAGCTCCCGTTACAAGGATTTCGATGATGAAGGGAAAAACGGCAGGCAGTTCGACGCCAAGGAGGTGAAGAACCAGGACTTCTACAAGTCCCCGCTGGCCGTCAGTCCGCACATCGTCACCGGTGCCATGATTTATGATTTCACCGGCAGGCAGGAGTATCTCGATAAGGCCGTCAGAATGTGGGAGTGGGAGGTCAACACCCTTTGGGCGGCCTCCGATGATTCGGGGATCCACGAAGGCCAGAACCTCGCCCGCGAGGCCATGAACGGATGGGAGGCGGTCAAGGACGGCGTGCGAAGCCGCCGCACGATGCACGACCTGTGCACCTTCTTCGAGGCGACGAACGCGCTCTATCATTGCACCGGGGACAAGCGCTACCTGGCCTGGTGCTGGAAGATCGTGAACAGCGTGCTCCACCACCGTCTCGACGAAAACGGGGTGATCCGGAACGCCTTCAGGGCGAAAGATGGTTCCTGGTGCTGGGAGGCCGGCCGCGCCTGGAGCATGTTCTGCGCGGATAACAACCTGTGGGATTACAAAGGAAGCATCCCCATCCTCGAAGGAAGCTATGCCGACCACACCGGCAGACAGAGAACCTACACCTCCAGGGTGAAAGGCACCATCGCGAAGATTCCGAACGATCGGACGCTCTATCAGTTCATGGCCGGCAGCGCCAGGGAGATCAGGGGCAACAACGGCACCTCGGTCATCCTGCCGACCAACAAGGGCAGGAAAAGCGTATGGAAAGGCGCCATCACGCTATCCAAGCCGGCGATCCTGGAAGCCGAGATTCCGAGCCAGGTGAATGGACCGAATATCGGCAAAGGCACAGGAAAGAAAGACTCCCGCGGTGCGGAGATCGTGGTGGGAAAGATCGGCGTGGCCGGCGCGGGTTCCGCATCCAATGGCAAGAAGGTTGCCAACGTGGGATGGGGCAACACCCTTCAGTTCACCTACAACGCAAGGAGCGCGTGCGACTCCCATTTCGAGGTGGCCTATGCCACCGCGGAACGGCGCCACCTCACGATCAGCGTCAATGGCGGAACACCCTTGCAACTGACCTGCGAGAGCACCGGCGGCACCGATGCATTCAACACCCAGGCGGTCGAAATCCCGCTCAAGGCCGGAGTCAACAAGTTCGTGATCGGAGGACCCGCGGATGGCTGGGCTCCCGACCTCGACTACTTCTCCTTCAGCCTCAAGGAGCGGGCGACTCTCCAGAGATGACATGATGGAGCCGCCCGCGCCACTGACAAAACGAGATCGCAATGACAACACCCCGACCCAACCCCTTGAATCAGCAACCATGAAGAAAACGCTAACAGCATCGATTGTCCTGTTGATGATCGCATCGGCACCGGCCCGGGAAACGGTGCTATCGACTTTCAAATCCCCCGACGACCGGAACGTGGTGACGGTATGCCGGGACGAGGGGAACGGCACCGTTCACTATCGCATGACGCGATCCGGGAAGCCCTTCATCGGCAATTCATCGCTCGGCATGACGACCAGCGATGGGGATTTCACCCGGAACCTCAAGCTGACCCAGCAGTCCGAGAGGACGATCAACGAACGCTACCGGATGTTGTCCGGCAGGTCCGGCACGGCTAACAACCACTGCAATGAAAAAACGCTGACCTTCAAAGCCGACAACGGAAGCGGCGGTGAAGTCGACGTGATCATCCGTGCCTATGACGACGGGATCGCCTTCCGCTATTTTTTCAAAGGCGGCGAAACCAGCAGCTTCATCGTCCGGAGCGATCACAGCCAGATCGCGCTCGATGGCTTCGAGCGCTGCTGGGGACAGTCATGGACCTACGACTACTCCCTGGGCATGGGGGCTGAATTTGACTGGGACGCCGCCCGAAGCATGCCGAATGAAAAAGACAAGCGTCTGCCTTTGGGCTGTTTCGCCGCGCCATTGCTTGTCGAGACGGGGAAGGGGGAGGACTCCTATTGCCTGATTACGGATGCTGGCGTCGACAGCTGGTTCAGCCGTTCCATTCCTCATGCGGAAAGCACGAGCGGGAAATTCGGCTTTGTGCTTCGCGGCACCAAGAACGATGGACTGGAAGTCACCACCAAGCGCCCGCTGTTGACTCCCTGGCGCTGCGCCATCGTCGGCAGGTTGACGGAGATCGCCGTATCCGACATGACCACGAACTGCAGCGACGCCACCGTCGCCGATCCCTCCGGACAGTATTGGAAGTGGGTGAAGCCCGGCTATTCCTCCTGGGACTGGGGCGGCCAGCAAAGCGGGGAATTGAAAAAGCGCACCGACTATGATCTCGCCAAGGAATACATCGATTTCGCGGCGAACATGGGATGGCAGTACTTCATGTTGGACGAAGGCTGGAAATCCAGCAAGGAAAGCACGACCGGAAGTTCGGAAGGGTATGTGAAAGGCATTTGCAACTATGCGAAAGGCAAGGGGATCGGTGTCCACATCTGGGATGCCTCCGGTGCCATGACCGGCGGTGAGAGCGGTTATGAAAAGACATTCAAGCAATGGCGTGACTGGGGATGCGTCGGCGTGAAGATCGACTTCTTCTACGACGGCGACACCCGCGGTGTCATGGAGAAGCAGGAGATGCTCGCCAGGGCGGCTGCCAGAAACCAGTTGATGATCAACTTCCATGGCGCCCCGACTCCAACAGGTCTGAGCCGGAAGTATCCCAACATCATCGCCTATGAGGCGGTCGACGGCAACGAGGACTACTTCACCGGCGGCTGGAACAAGACCGGCACCGATCCCGGCTACAACGGCCTGCTCACATTGCTGAGGAATGTGGTGGGCCCCATGGATTATACGATTTGCGAGTTCCGCAACGGCCTGAAGGGGGATGGCGCCATTCGCAACAACACCTCCTGGGCACAACAGCTGGCTCACATGGTGACGATGGAATGCGGTGTGCAATACATCGCCGATCATCCGAAGAACATTTATAACAATGCCACCTTGAGAGCCGCCATGAAGAATGTCCCCGCCGCCTGGGACGAGTCCAAATGTCTGATGGCGACCATCGGCCCGAAAGGCATGAAGGATATCCAGGGCGGCGACGACGTGGACTGCACCGTCCTGTGGGCCCGCCGTAAAGGCGCCAACTGGTTTGTGGGTGCCACCACCAACGCAGGTAAAACCATCACGATCGATTGCAGCCGGTTCCTGGGCGAAGGCACGTACAAGGCCACCATTTACAAGGATGGCTCCCGGGCCATGGCGGAGGGTGTGAGCAAGCATGCGGACGACATCGCGACGGAGATCCGCACCGGGGTGGGCAGGAAGACAAAGATCGACGTCGCGCTCGCACAATATGGCGGCTGCTTCGTGCGCTTCGACGCCGCCGGCAGCAACCCGGACTGAAACCCGGGTGGAGGATCGCAGGCACGCCCCGCGGATCGATATCCACAGGGGCGGCCTGGTCTGACAATCACCGTCCCTGCGGCTGGCACTCCAGCAGGCTGGCGAAGGCGGCGACTTCCTCCTCCGGAGTCGCGAAGCTGGTGACCAGCCTCAGCAGCACCTCGTCATCGCCCACCGTTTCGACGAGATCTCCGGGCAGCGGCCATGGGTGGCAGCCCACGCCGCGGTCGCGCCATTCCCCGGCGAGGGCGGCAGGGACGATGGCGAAGACTTCGTTGGATTCGACCTTCCACGCCAGGCGGCAGTCGGCGCTGCTGCTGACCGCATCGGCAAGGCGGGTGGCCATGGCGTTCGCGTGCGCGGCGAGGTTCAGCCACAGGCCGTCCTCCAGATAGGCCTCGAATTGGGCGGCGATGAAACGGGTTTTCGAAAACAACTGCGCCGCCCGCTTGCGGATGTAGGGCAGATCCTTCGCCCGGTCCGGATTGAAATAGACCAGCGCCTCGGCGCACCAGCAGCCGTTCTTGGTGCCGCCGAAGGAAACGATGTCGACCCCCTGCTTCCACGTCATCTCGGCGGGAGTCAGATCGAGCGAGACGAGGGCGTTGGCGAATCGCGCGCCGTCCATGTGCAGCGGCAGGTCCCGCTCCTTGCAGATGCGGGAGATCGCGGCGATCTCATGGGTCTGATAGATCGTGCCGACCTCCGTCGCCTGGGTGAGCGTCACGGCCATCGGCTGGCCGGTGTGGATGTAGCCGGGACGGAAATGCTTCAGCTCACGCAGCAGCATTTTCGGATCCATTTTTCCGGCGCATCCGTCCACGGTCTGGAGGCGGCCGCCGCCGGTGAAATACTCCGGCGCGCCGCACTCGTCCTTCACCATGTGTGCCTCACGATGACAGAAGGTCACGCCACCGGGACGGTTGACCGAGGCGAGGGCGAGCGAGTTCGCCGCCGTGCCGGTGCCGACGAAGAACACCGCCACCTCGCGCTCGAAAATCTCGCTGAAGCGCCGCTCGATCTTCTTGTCGAGTTCGCTCGTGCCATAGGCCGACGCCATTCCCGACGCGTGCCGCGCCAGGTTTTCCGTGATCGCGGGGTGAACGCCCGCCCAGTTGTCCGAAGTGAAATTCATGAGGATGGATCCTGCCGCAGGCTGATCGTGCGGCGGTCCGAGGGCAAGCACGGCGTCGGCCAAATCCCGCGAATTCCGGCACCGGTGTTAGGAGGGTTTCAGGAGAAAGGTCCGGATGTCGAAGGGTCTCAGCGGCAGGTTCTCTGCGTCAGTGGTTTCCGCAAGCGGGCGTTCGAGCAGGTCGCATTCCGCGGATTCCAGACCTGGAAGATTTGTCGAAATGCCGGTGGTGGTCCGGCGTCCGCCCGCTTCGATCACGCGCAGCACCAGTGCCTTGCCATCTTCCGAACGCTTGAGCGCCTCCAGAGTCACTCCGGGACGGCTGATGGAGATCCAGGAGTGCTTTTCCACTCCGCCGACCGATCCCTTCGCCACGATGAGCGGCACGTTCAGCGCCAGCGCGGCGTCGATCACACCGCCCTGCAAGGTGTCTCCTTCGTGAGGAAACAGGCTGAACGTCCGGCGGTGGGTGCCGAGGTCCGCCTCGGGATCCGGAGCGCTGGCGCCTTTGAGCAACGTGAGCCGCACCCGGCTGCCGAGCACATCGCAGCCGAAGATGCCGTTGTTGAGCAAGGCGGCGCCGTAGCCGCTTTCCGTGAAGTCGATCCACCGCTGGACCGGGATTTCAAACCGCGCCGCATCCCAGCTCGTGTTGCGATGCACCGGCCGGCGGACGTGGCCGTATTGGATTTCACAAACCGAATGGTCGGTGCGGATCGCCAGCGGGAAGGAAACCTTGAGCACGCGGTCGCGTTCTTTCCAATCCACCGTGGTGTCGAAATCCAGCCGCGCGCTGCCGGCGTTCAGGATGATCCGCTGGGTCACCAGCGAACTCCCCACGGGACGGGTGAAGCCGAGCACGGCGCGCAACGGATGATTCTCCACCACCGCACCATGGCCGCCGCCGATAATCTGATAGTCCTCCATCGCGGAGCCCTCGATGTCCCACGCGCTCCACCGGTTCGGATGGTCGCGGAGCAGGTGCAGCTCGTTCGCGGGGCCGGAGAGCACCTCGCGTCGGGTCCGGAGGTCGAAGACCGAGGAGATCACGCCGTTGGCAAGCACCTGGATTTCCAGCAACCCGTTGCGAAGCGTCCAGCCGTCCGTCGTTTCCCCGATTTCAACGGCCGGCCATTCTTCAGGAACCGTTAGTGCGATTCCGGCATGGCCGCATGCGGGAACGTTCGCGATCGCCGGCGCGCCGTCGCAGTCGATCACCTCGCACCGGTCGCGGGCCAGGGTGTTGAACGCCGTCCACCCGGAGTCTTTCGTTAGGAGCCGTTTCACCCCGGCGTCGCGCACCGCCAGGGCGATCGTTTCGATCACCCCGTAGTCCCGGCGGCTTTCCTCGTAGACGCGGTGGATCGACGATCCCGGCAGGATGTCGTGGAATTGGTTCAGCAAAAGCAGCTTCCACGCGCGGTCGAGCGCCATCGCCGTGATGGAGCCTTCCTTTTCCGGACGATGTCCCGCCACGTCCCAAACCGTCCGCCCGGGAGACGGGTCCCCGGCGAGAAGCTCGCCCGGCGCGAGCACCGAGGTGATCGCATCGAAGAACTCCGCATCGCGCAGCAGCAGCTCGCAGCGGCGGTTCATCCACTTGTTATGCGCCTGACTGGTGTAGGTGCCGCGGTGAAGTTCCAGATAGAGTTCCCCGGCCCACACCGGCGGATCCTCGATGTCGGCGATGGCCGCGTCGAAGAATCCCTTCACCGTCCCGAATTCCACCGCCGGCATGCCTTCGAAATTTTTCCACCGCTTGATCCGCTCGATCATCTCGACGGTCGGTCCGCCGCCGCCGTCGCCGTAGCCGTAGGGCATGAGCGATCGCGAGGCGCTGTCCTTCTGGGCGAACTGTTTCTCCGCGCGCGCCAGTTCCCCGGCCTCGACCCGCGCGTTGTAGGTATCGACCGGTGGGAAGTGGCTGAAGATCCTCGTGCCGTCGATGCCTT
Source organism: Verrucomicrobiota bacterium (assembly GCA_040388015.1). Lineage (GTDB taxonomy): Bacteria > Verrucomicrobiota > Verrucomicrobiia > Verrucomicrobiales > Akkermansiaceae > Luteolibacter. Next base: position 81,664 of record JAZKCQ010000021.1, read on the forward strand.
CCCAGAGGAACGTGTGATGGGGAAACCGGTTGGTGTCGTTCCAGGAGATTTTTTGTGTTAGGAACCGGTCCACGCCCGCCTTGCCGAGGATCTGTGGCAGCGCGGCCGAGTAGCCGAAGACGTCCGGCAGCCACAGGTCGCCCGTGGTCACCCCGAACTCCCGCTCGAAGAACTCCTTGCCGTGAACGAGCTGGCGGACCAGCGATTCGCCGGATGGCACGTTGCAATCCGGCTCCACCCACATGCTGCCGATCGGTTCCCACTGGCCGCGTTTCACCGCCGCCTTGATGCCTTCGTAGATCGATGGATAGAGCGACTTCATCCACAGATACTGGACCGGCTGCGAGCAGCTGAAGCGATACTCCGGGTGGTCCTGCATGTAGGCGAGCGCCGTGGAAAACGTGCGGGCGCACTTGCGGATCGTCTCGCGCAGCGGCCAGCACCAGGCCGTATCGATGTGCGCGTGGCCGGTGGCCGTGATGCGATGGACGGTGTCGCCGTTCTTCGCAGCCAACAGCGGCGCGAGGATCCCACCGGCTTCCGCGATCCAGCTGCGGTCGCCGCGTTCCATCACCCGGCACGCCTGATCCAGCCCGCGCAGCAGCCGCGCGCGCCGCGTGCCTTGCTCCGGCAGCTCGAGCATCGCTTCCTTGCAAACGCGGAAATCCATCAGAAATGCGAACACCTCAGGATCATGAATCGCCAGCCGGGCTTCCCGCATCCGGAACAGGCGGGTCTCCGGATCATGCCTAACACCATTGTCCCAATGCCATTCCGAGACCGGATTCCCCGACGCCTCGACATGAAAATCCACGGCTTCGCCGCCGTTCGCCGCCGTGAAAAGCGGGATCGCCTTGCGGTGGCGGCTCACCGCGATGACAGGCTTGCCTTCCATCCACACCTGGCCTTCGCGACCGAAGCCTTCTTCGTTTTCGAAACTCAGGTCCACCACGGCCACCACCGTCTTTCCGCTCCATGCCGCGGGGACCTCGCCACGGAACCGGAACCATGCGGTGCCCCAGGCCTTCCCCCATGCCGCGCCTTCGGACACTCCGGTGAACTCCTGCGAGAGCGCTTCCCCGCAAGTGACGGGCTCTCCCTCCGCTTCCCACATCTCCACCCGCAGCGGGAGTTTTTCCGGATAGAGCAGCGGCAGGATGAATCGCTCTTCCGCCATTCCGATGCGGGTTTCCTTCTTCTGACGGGTCTCCATAAATTGCTTTTTTTCTCTGCGACTCTCCGCCCGGTGGCTTGTGGGAAAGCGTGCGGACACCACCAACTCCGGTCAATCTCCGGCCGAAGTTTCATCCCATCAAAGCGGGGATCGTGCCGGGTTTGCAGGAGAAACCCGCGGATTCTGGCGCGATATGGTCATTCGGGACTCACATCATGCCAATCGGGAGGCCGGCGTCCGGCGGGTGGCTGATAGGTGGGGCTGTGACATCGGGGCGGGCATGCATCCGCCGGCATTGCGAAGCGTCCCGGATGCGCGCTTTTTCTATCAGCATTCTTTCCGCTCACGCCAGCCGTGTCGCCGCGGCGGAGGCGGCGGCCATCGTCTGCATCAGTCCGTCCATATTCCAGAAATCCCGTCCGCCGATGATCTGGCCGTTTTCGGTGTGCAGCCAGGTCACGCCGCGGAAGGAGACCGTCTCTCCGGCTGGGACGAGTCCGAAACCGGGGCCGGTGTGCGTGCCCTTGGCGGTCCAATGGATGCAGACGTCATCCTCATCGGCGAGCATCGCGACGACATCGATGTGGATATCCGGAATGGCCTGCAGGAACGTCGTCTGGAAGGCGATGAATCCTTCCGGTCCGACGATTTCCTGTCCGCCTTCCAGGTGGCCGATGGCGTCGGGAGCCATCAATTCATAAGCGAGTTCCCGATCCCTGCCGTTCCAGACGGTTTCAAACCACAGATGTCCGATTTCCTTGGCGGTGGGAGGCGTTTTCATGACGTGGAGGGGCTAACAATCGAGAGATGGCATGGGGCGCTTTTCCAAGAGCGTCGGAAGGATTACCAGAAAAGCCGGGCTGTCCGCAAGCCCGCCGTCAGCGATGCCGGGGTTGTTCGAATTACCAAACGAACTTGCACGGAATCTGCAAACGACAAGACTCGCATGATGAACGATTCTCCCGATCTCCTGGATCCGAAGCGGACGGTGGCCGAGCTGAAAGAGCTGCGCGATCTGACGGGAGATGACGATGGGGCGCAGCGTGTGGCATTCACCAGAACCTGGGCGGCGGCGCGCGAATGGCTGAAGGGGAAAATGGCGGAGCTGCCGGTGGAGCAGCACACGGACGCGGCGGGAAATCTCTGGTTCACTCTGAAAGGGGAATCAGAAAAGTGCCTGCTGATGGGCGGCCACATCGACTCGGTGCCGAACGGCGGATGGCTCGACGGCTGCCTCAACGTGATGGCCGGAGTGGAGGTGATGCGGCGGATCTGCGCCGAGCATGACGGCAGACCGCCGGTGACGATCAAGCTGGTGGATTGGGCGGATGAGGAGGGTGCGAGGTTCGGAAAGAGCCTGTTCGGCTCGGCGGCGTTTTCGGGAAATCTGGATCTGGATGAGGCGAGGGTGCTGAAGGACAAGGAAGGGATCCCGCTGCCGGACGCGGTCGCGGAATACGGGATTGATTTTGAAACGGTGAAGAACGCGGGAGCCGGTGCGAGGAACGCGGCGGCGTATCTGGAGCTGCACATCGAGCAGGGTCCGGTGCTGCTGGATATGGACCTCCCGTTAGGCGTGGTGCTCGGTACCTGCGGCGTGGAGCGGCATGCGGTCATCTTCCGCGGCCAGGCCGCGCACTCGGGCAGCACGCCGATGAACCGGCGCAAGGACGCGTTCCTCGCCGCGGCGAAGATGGCTCCGGAGATTTATGAAATCACCGATCGCCACGGCGGCGTCTGCACCATCGGCTCATGCACCACGAAACCCGGGATCGTGACCAGCGTGGTGGAGGAATGCCGGATCACGCTGGACCAGCGCCATCTCGACGCGGCTTCGCTCGCGGCGATGTTAGGCGAGGCGAAGGCCGCGAGCGGACGTTTCGCGGCGGAAGGAAATGTCGCGGTCGCCTGGGAGCGGATCTGGCAGATCGAGCCGGTGCCGTTCGACGGGACGCTGATCGGATTTTGTGATGAGGCGATTCTGGAAACCTGCGGGTTTTCCCACCGCATGCCTTCCGGACCGCTGCATGACGCGGCGGAAGTCTGCCGGGCGGGGATACCGACCGTGATGATGTTCGTGCAGAGCCTGCATGGCATCAGTCACAACAAGATCGAGGACACGCGGGAGGAGCATCTGGAGCTCTGCGTGCGGGCCTTCGATAAATTGGCCGGGAAGACGATGGCGTGGATCTTGAAGGAAGGCTGAACCAGGATCAGTGAAAGCGGTAACTCACACCGGCCGGCAAAGCACGAAAGGGGAGACCACCAGCGCCTCGAATTCCGTCGCCGAATCCTCCCATTGCACCGCGTGAAGTGCGGCGATTTTCACCAGGTCCCCGGATTTCAGCCACGCTTCCACCTGTTCCGCCCGGTTGTTGGAAAACGCCGCGCCCACTTCTTCCAGAGTCAGCTCCGGATCGACGAAATACAGGCTGCCATTTTCATAGTGCGGCGCCAGATAACTCCACGCCACGCGCCCGGTGTATTTCGCCAGCTTTTCTTCCGTGCTGCTGCCGTCCTCGCCGAGCATCACATACTTCATCGGTTGCGGGGCTGAGGAGTCGTCCAAGGAAATCACGGGCGCTGGTGTAGCCCACCAGGCCTCCGTCGCCAAGGGATGAATGAAGGAAGACCGGCTAACATTCCTCCTTTCCAAACGGCGCTTTTTCGTGAAGTTTCCCGTCCTCCCATGAATCCCCGCCGCCGCCTTGTTTTCAACAATCGCTGGCAACTTTCCGGGTTTTGGGGAGTTTCACCGCGAATGCATCACCGGCTGCGGGCCGATCCATGAAAAAAAACCTCCGGCATTTCCTGTCACTTCTGATCGTCGTATTCTGCGGCCTGGTCGGTTGGTGGGCTGCCCGCGGCTTGGAGAAAACGGTGGTCAAGCACCGCGATCCCGCTCCGGAGCAGGAACAGGCGAAGCCGGCGCCACGGGTGACACGCAGGGCGTCCCCGCCCCGCCGCGATGAATTCCGGGACGGGACCACGGTGGAAATCTTCGCCAGCAGTGCGGAGGATGAGGTGATTCTGCGGTTTCCATCGGACGAGTCCTATGACGCGTTTCTTTTCGCCCTCGCCGGCAGCAAGATCCATCTGGTGGACCAGCTTGACCGCCTGCGGGCGGTGCGCCTTGGCTACGACGAGTGGGCGGATCTGTCCAATCTGCTCGAAGGCGAGAACATCGTCGGCTACGACACCCTGCCCGCCGTGCCCGGTCCGTCTCCGGCCGGTGGGGGAAATCAGGTGGGACTCGTCGGTTTCGGGGAGGGGCTGCTTCCCTGGCTCGGCATCACCGGCGACAATTCGAATTGGGGGGCCGGCGTGAAAATCGCGGTGCTCGATACCGGGATCGTCGCGCATCCGTCCTTGCCCGGATTTTCCCAATCCATCGCCATCACGCCCTTCCCTGAGGACATTTCCAAAACGAACGGCCACGGTACCGCCGTCGCCTCGCTCATCGCGGGGAACAATCCGATGGCCCCCGGCATCGCTCCGGCCGCCCAGCTCGTTTCCATCCGGGTCGGTGACGAATCCGGGAAAGCCGACTCCTTCGCGCTTGCCGCAGGCATTCTCGCCGCCATCGATTCCGGCTCGCAGATCATCAACATTTCAATGGGCACTCCGGAGAACAACCCTCTCATCGAAGAAGCGGTGCTCTATGCCCACGAGCAGAACGTCCTCATTGTCGCAGCCTCGGGAAATTCCGAGCAGTCGGATGCTTGCTACCCGGCCGCCTATCCCAGCGTCATCAGCGTCGGGGCCGTCGACGCCCGGGGCGAGCACCTGGATTTCTCAAACTACGGCACCTATCTCTCGCTCACCGCTCCCGGTTTTCTCATCGACGTGGCCTGGCCGGGCAACCGCTACTGGCGGATTAGCGGCACTTCTGCCAGCGCGCCGATCGTCACCGGAGCCATCGCCGCCACCATGTCGAGCGGCAGCGGCGTCACCATGAGCGCCAGCGACGCGGCGGCGATCGTGATGGACCACTCGAACGACGCCGGCATCCCCGGACCCGATTCCGAATACGGTGTCGGGATCCTCAACATCGGCCGCATCATGAACCGCAGCGTCTCCGGGATCGTCGATGCCGCCATCACCAACCAGCGGATCATGAAATCCGGCTCTTCCGGTTCCAGCGACGAAATCCAGGTCACGCTCCAGAACCGGGGCACCGCCGTCCTCGTCAACACCCTGGTGGAAATCAGCACCCCTTTCGGCAGCCGCCAGTTCAACGCCACCACGCTTGCTCCCGGAGCGATCCAGACTTTCTCGCTCCCCGTCCGTCTGAACGGCATGGCGGAAAACCAGCCGCTTCAAGTGAGCTCCTCGCTCTCGCTCGGCACCCGGGGCGAAGACATCACCCCGCAGAACAACCAGCGGAGCGAAACGCTTTACGTGCGTTGAACCGGAGCGCGGGATTCATTCCGCGAGTCTTTTTCAGTTCCGGCGCCGTCAGCAGGCCTTGATCGGGAGGTCCACGATGGAAATCGTGCTCCCCGACAACGTGAGGTGCGCGAACAAGTAGCCATGAGCTGATGAATGGAGAAAGAGAATGCGCCGAAGGCTCTTTGCTTTCTCCATTCATCGGCTTGGCGGACAGGAGTGTCCACCCTCCTTGGCCGGAAGTCGATCCACCCATCGGACCGGTCAATAATACGGCCTCAGCATCCAGTAACAGATCGGTCCCGTGACGGCGACGTAGAGCCACAGCGGGAACACCCAGTGCGCCAGCCGGCGGTGGGCGGCGAAGCGGTTCGTCCAGCCGGCGATGAAGGTGAAGAGGATGAATGGCAGGCTGACCGCCGCCAGGGTGATGTGGGTGATGAGCAATATCAGATAGAGCCCGCGCAGCGGTGCTCCTGCCGGATAGCGGGTCTCCGGGGTGGTGAAATGGTACGCCACGTAGCACAGCAGAAAGAGGAGGGAAAGGACCATGGCCACGAGGATCAGGTTCCGGTGCAGCGTGATTTTCCCCTGCTTCACCGCCACCAGCGCGCCGACCAGCGAGACGGCGACCAGCGAGTTCAGCAGCGCGTGGACCGGCGGCAGGAAGGCGAAGGACCAGCCTTCCGGAAGCGGGATCTTGATGCTGCGCATCAGCACCACCAGTCCAAGCACCGCGGCGGTGAGGATCCAGGAGGTGATGCCGAGTTTTTTCGATAGCGCCTCCTGCGGCGCGCGGGTGAGCCATTCGCTGCGTTCGTTTTCCATCAGATGCCGGGGGTTTCGTTTTTCTCAAGCTCGGTGCGGATGCGGTTGTAGAGCTCGGTCTTCAGTTTTTGATAGAGGTCCGGATCGCGCTGCTTGGCTTCTTCCGAACGCGCGTCGGCGAGCGGCCACTTGCCGATGACCTTGAAGTCGCGGTCGACGAGGATGAATCCGAGATCGTGGGCGTACCTGCCGTTGGCCTCGATGTCCACCGGATCGGTGCGCTCGCGGATGCCGAAGAATTTCAGCTCCTTCTCCATGTATTCGTGCGTGGCCCTGGCCTCGCCGGCGTTGAGGAACCACCAGTTCTTCGTCTCCGCGCCGAGTGCCTTGGCGTAGTCGGCGAGCTTCTCATGTTTGTCGTTCTCGGGATCGACGGAAACGCAGGCGATGTGGAAATCCGGATGACTCTTGAATTCGTCGTAGATCTTGCGCAGCTCCTCGCCGTTTCTCACGGCGCAATGCGGGCAGATGGCGAAGAACTCGGCGACGACCCAGACCTTGCCGCGGAGGTCGGAGAGTTTGACCGGCTGGTTGTCCTGGTTAACGGCATTGAGGTCCTTCTCGATGGGATACCATTCGGTGACCGTGGTCTTGCCCATGTCGACCGCAGGTGGCTGATAGGTGTCCGTGAGTCCGGGGCGGAGCGACATGGCGATGGCGACGATGCCGATCGAGAGCGCGGCCACGCCGGTGTAGAAGAGGGCTATGGTGGTGTTGCGTTTCATCAGTTCTTGAATGGCTCGGCGAGGAGCTTGTCGATGGTGGTGTTGAGAAGGGCCTCCAGCTGTTTCTCGTTGGTGAGGTCGGTGCCGGTCTTGACGCCCTTGGCATCCCATCCGGCGGCCTGGTCGAAATCGAAGGTGGCGATGAAAGGAGGCCCGCCCTGTTTCTGCGGGACGACGGCGCGGCGGACGTGGCCGTTTTTGTCGATCAGCACGATGGAGGAATCGTATTCCCATTTTCCCGTGGTCTCGTGCGGATAGATGTTCGCCTTGAGCTCGTTCTTGATGAACTTGTGGAGGGTTTTCGGCTCGTTGCTGCCGAGCCACCACTGCGGCAGCGTCATGCCTTTCGCCGCAGCGGTTTCGGTTAGCGTCGGGAGAAGTTTCTCCGCGGGCATCGGATCGAGGATGAGGGAGACGAGGTGCAGATCACCGGTGGCGGCGCGGGCTCCGGAGAGCCGCTTCATCACGGCGAGGCTGCGTTCGGAGACCTGCGGATCGCGCAGGCTGATGACGTTCACGGCGATGACCTTGCCGCGGAGATCGACGAGATCGACGGTTTTTCCATCCTGCCTGAGCATGCGCAGGTCGCGCTCGGGAGTGATCCGATAGATGACGGCCGGGCGGTCGTCCTGGGATTGTTTGACCGACCACTGCTCGTAGGCTTTCAGGACGAGCCAGCCGCCGAGGAGCATGATCCCGAGGAGGACAAGCGCGGTGTTGCGGAGCTTTTTCGGATCGCGGATCGCGGGTTCGAGACTGGGGTCGGGCAGGGGCATCGGCGGCGGAAGGTAGACGGGTGGGGCTGCGAGGCAAGCGGGAGGCGGCTATTTTTTCCCGAGTTTGATCTCGAACATCTGCGGCCAGTATTTGCCGGTGACCAGGAGGTGGCCGGTCTTCGGGTCGTGGGCGATGCCGTTGAGCACCTCGGCGCGGCCGGGCTTGACGAGTTGGTTGCGCAGGCCCCTGAGGTCCAGCCAGCCGGTGACCTGGCCGGATTCCGGAGAAATGCGGGCGATCTTGTCGGTTAGGTAGATGTTGGCGAAAATCTGGCCGTCGATCCATTCCAGCTCGTTGAGCATGCGGACCGGGCTGTTGCCGTCCTTCACTTCGAGCGTTTTCGTGACGGTGAAATCCTTGGGGCTGAGAAATTTCAGGTCGCTGCCGCCATCGCTCATGATGAGCTGCCTGCCGTCGTTCGTGAGCCCCCAGCCCTCGCCTTTGTATGGGTGGGTGCGTATGGGTTTGAAGGTGTTCGGCTCCAGCACGTAGGCGGTGTTTTCCTTCCAGGTCAGCACCCAGAGTTCGTTGCCGAGCACGGTCAGGCCCTCGCCGAAAACGGTCTTCGCGAGCGGGCGCTTGCGCAGGACCTTGCCGGTGGCGGGATCGAGTTCGCGCACGGTGGATTCGCCGTATTGGCCGGTGCTTTCAAAGAGCCGGCCGTTGGCAAGCTGCAATCCCTGGGTGTAAGCGCCGCCGTCGTGCTCGCGGATCGCCACGATCTGATAGGACAACGCATCCGGCTGCGCTTTCTGGCAGGAAACCAGCGCGAGACAGGCGGCGAGCGGAAATAGCAGGCGTTTCATGACGTCAGAGCGATTTGAATTTCTCCCAACATTCGAGGAAACCCGGAGCGAAATCCGCCGGCCGCGCCGCGATCCAGGCGGTGACCTCGTCCAGCGGAAACCAGATCGCCGCCTCGACTTCCGCCGAGGGGTAGCGCAGCGCGCCATCGTGCCGGACGCGGTAGAGCCGCACGTGCTCCCAGCCGGTTTCTGAGCACGGCGTGATGCGCGCGATCTCCTCCGGCGCGGTTTCGGAAACGATCCCCATTTCCTCCTCCAGCTCCCTCACCGCCGCCACGGCGTAATCCTCTCCCGAGTCCAGATGCCCGGAGACACTGGAATCCCACAGCCCCGGACAAAGATCCTTCAGCGACGACCGTTTCTGCAAAAGCAGGTCGCCACGCTTGTTGAAAGCGAACACATGCACCGCCCGGTGGATCAGCTTGCGCGCGTGCACCTCACCGCGGGTCGCCGTGCCGGTGACCGCGTCGTTCGCATCCACCACATCGAAAACCTCGCCCGCCTTCTGCGCCACATCCTTCAGTGGATGCGGATCAAACGCGCGCGCCAGATCCACCCACTGCGCCAACGTCAGCTCCTCGCCGCGCACCGTGGACGTCACGCCCAACAGCTCCGTCACCCCCTCCCAGTCCGGGCCGTCCGGCAGCTGCTTTTTCAACTGCTTCCGCCGCTGCGCGAAACCCCGGCGGATCAGTTCGTCGAACAAACGATAATCAAAAACCGGCAGCCCGCTCGTCCGCGGCGTCAGCACCGCCACGCTCGAGTCGATCTTCGGCTGCGGGTAAAACGCCTCGGGCGGCACCGTGCGCAACGGCTTCACCTCCCAGTTCGCCTGCGTCCGCAGCGAGAGGATTCCGTAGTCCTTCGTCCCCGGTTGCGCCGCCAGTCGGTCGATCACTTCCTTCTGCAGCATGATCACCGCCCGCTCGAAGGGATGCGGCCGGCTCAGCAGGTTTTTCATGATCGCCCCGCCGCAGGAATAGGGGAGATTGCCGAGAAATTTCAGCGGCCGGTGTTTGAAAAGCTTCCGGCCGTCGAACTTCACCGCGTCTTCGTGGTGCACCTCCACGCTCGGATCGTTCTCGTATTTTTTCTTCAGCGCCGCCGCCAGCCGCGCGTCGAACTCGATCAATATCAGCTTCCGCACCTGGCCGACCAGGTGCGTCGTCAGCGAGCCCGCGCCCGGTCCCACCTCCACGACCGCGTCGTCCGGGGAAATCTCCAACTGCGACACGATCCACCGCGACATGTTCGGATCGATGAGGAAATTCTGCCCCAGCTGTTTGCTCGGCATCACCCCTTCGTGTATCAGCAGTTCCCGTATTTCCCGACCCGTCATGGCCGCCGTTCATGAGGCATTCCCGCCCGCCGCGCAACCCCTGAGAAACGAGTCATCCCCCGCCACTTCGTCACCCCCGTCATTGACGCCGCACGCCGGATCGTTTCCCATCCGCCCATGCCCGAGCCGAAACTGAAGAAGCCCCTCTCGTCCCACCGATGGGTCCTCAGCTACCTCATGCGGGAAAAGGCCGTATTCCTCCCCTCGCTCGCCGCCCTCTTCTTCACCGCCATCCTCTCGCTGGCGTTTCCTTACTACCTCAAGGAACTCATCGGAAACCCCGCCGACGCCCTCCGCAACGGGGTCGATCCCGCCCTGGTATTGGAGAAATCCAACCACGTCGTCATCATGCTCATCAGCGTGCTCGCCGTGCAGTCCGTCATCGCCTTCTTCCGCGTCCAGGGCTTCATCCGCTCCGGCGAGGCCGCGCTGAACCACCTCCGCCGCGACATCTTCGCCCACCTCGTCCAGCTCCCCATCCGCTTCTACCACGAGCAGCGCTCCGGCGCCCTCAGCAACCGCGTCTCCGCCGACCTCGGCATCGTCCGCGACACCCTCCTCAATGCCGTCCCCCAGGCCGTCCGCCACACCGTCATCCTCATCGGCGGGCTCATCTTCATCTTCGTCGCCTCGTGGAAGCTCTCCCTCATCATGCTCGCCAGCGTGCCCGTCGTCGTCCTCGCCATCGCCTTCTTCGGCCGGAAAGTCCGCGGCTTCTCCCGCGAGGCGCAGGACTCCCTCGCGGACGCCGGCACCGTCATCGAGGAGACCACCCAGTCCATCGCCGACGTCAAGGCCTTCGGAAACGAAGACTTCGAGCTCCGCCGCTACAACCGCGCGCTCGACTCCTTCTACGCCGTCTCCAAGCGCGGCGCACGCCACCGCGCCGCCTTCCTTTCCTTCATCATCTTCGCCCTCTTCGGCACCGTCGCCTTCGTCACCTGGTTCGGCGCGCGCATGTATGCCCACGGCGAAATCGGGTGGACGAACTTCGCCGCCTTCATCCTCTTCTCCATCTTCGTCGGCGCGTCCCTCGGCTCATTCCCCGAGATCATCTCCCAGTTCCAGCAGACCGCCGGCGCCACCGACCGCCTCCGCGAGATCCTCGACACCCCCACCGAGCGCACCAGCGGTGAGAACGACATCCTCCTCCAAGGCTCCCTCGCCTTCAAGCGCGTCAACTTCACCTACCCCTCCCGGCCCGACGTCCAGGTCCTCCACGACATCGACTTCCAGGTCGAGCCCGGCCAGCGCATCGCCCTCGTCGGTCCCTCCGGCGCGGGGAAATCCACCATCTTCTCCCTCATCCTCGGCTTCCACGCCCCGGAATCCGGCCGCCTCACCTTCGACGATGTGAACGCCGCGGAGATCGGCCTCCCCTGCCTCCGCGCCCAAATGGCCATTGTCCCCCAAGAGGTCCTCCTCTTCGGCGGATCCATCCTGGAAAACATCGAATACGGGAATCCCGGCGCCTCCCGCGAGGACATCGCCCGCATCGCGGAAATGGCCAATGCCCACCAGTTCATCTCCGCCCTCCCCGAGGGCTACGACACCATCGTCGGCCCCCGCGGCACCAAGCTCTCCGGCGGCCAGCGCCAGCGCATCGCCATCGCCCGCGCCATTTTGGCGAATCCCCGCATCCTTCTGCTGGACGAAGCCACCTCCGCCCTCGACTCCGAGAGCGAGCGCCAGGTGAACGAGGCCCTCGAGCGCCTCATGCACGGCCGCACCAGCCTCGTCATCGCCCACCGCCTCTCCACCGTCCGCCACGCGGACAACATCCTCGTCTTCAACCACGGGAAAATCGTCGAGAGCGGCACCCACGAGCAGCTCCTCGCCCGGGACGGCACCTACAAGCTCCTCGTCGAGACCCAGTTGGTCTGAAAATTCACCGGAGCGTCCCCGCCCGTTCTTCCGGGCCGCCGCCGCATGCTGGCCGGCGTCTCACCGGCCGCCATCGCGCAGCTTGCGGGCCGCCTGCTCCGCCGCATCCGCCAGGCGTTCGTGCGCCCGCATCGCCCGCCACCCCACCGCCATCCAGAAGACGGCGGACAAGACCGCGGTGAGGATGGCAATTCCTGCGAGTGAGCCGCCTGTGGCGTTGAAGTTCATGGTCCGGGTTTTGTTTGAGTGGATGGGAGGCGGATGGGAATCCGCTACATTCTGTTATAAAGGCATCGGCAGGAGCTGGCCAGACCATTTTTGCCAGCCCTCCGTGGGAAAACGGTGGAGGGGGGCATCCGGGACAGACGGTGTGGCTGCGGGGGGAGGCCGGCCGGTTTCACGGCCCGGGCCGCGGTTCCGCGGGCGCGGCGGGATCGTGCCGGTGCTTGAAGAAAATGGCGAAGGCGAAGGCGATGAGCAGGGCGTAGCCGGCGAAGGAAAGCCAGATGCCGCGCCAGTCCTTGCCGCCGTGGTCGGTGAAGTAGCGCTGGATGACGTAGCCGCTGGCGAGGCTGCCGAAGACGGCGCCGAAGCCGTTGGTCATCATCATGAACAAGCCCTGGGCGCTGGCGCGCATGCGGGAGTCGGTGGTGGTCTCGATGAACAGGGATCCGGAGATGTTGAAGAAGTCGAAGGCCATGCCGTAGACGATGCAGGAGAGGATGATCATCCAAAGCCCGCCGCCGGGGTCTCCGTAGGCGAAGAAGGCGAAGCGGAGGACCCAGGCGAACATGCTGATGAGCATGACGCGCTTGATGCCGAAACGTTTCAGGAAGAAGGGGATGGCGAGGATGAAGAGGGTCTCCGAAACCTGGGAGATGGACATGATGATGGTGGAGTATTTCACCACGAGGGAGCCGGAGTAGGCGGGGATGGAGGCGAACTCGGAGAGGAAGACGTCGCCATACATGTTGGTGAGCTGGAGGGCGGCTCCGAGGAACATGGAAAAGATGAAGAAGAGGGCGGTCCGGCCGCTCGCGAAGAGCTTGAAGGCGTCCAGCCCGAGGAGCCGCACCCATGGGGCGTCCGGGGCGACGGAGCCGGGAGGCGGGCACTTGGGGAGGGTGAAGGAGTAGAGGCCGAGGACGGCGGCGGCCGCGGCGGCGATGTGGAACTGGTGGGCGGAGGCCTTGTTTCCCGTGAGATTGGTGACCCACATGGCGGCGATGAAGCCGACGGTGCCCCAGACGCGGATGGGGGGGAAGACGGTGACGACGTCGAACCGGCGGGTCTTGAGAATGTGATAGGCGACGGAATTCGAGAGGGAGAGGGTGGGCATGTAGCAGAGCATGGCGGCGAAGATGACCCAGAAGAAGGTGCCCGGATCATCGACGGCGGGGATGCAGGCGAGGGCGAGCCCGCCGAGGAGGTGGAGGATGCCGTAGAGTTTCTCCGCATCCACCCAGCGGTCGGCGATGATGCCGGTGATGGCGGGCATGACGAGCGAGGCGAAGCCGAGGGTGGAGAAGATGGCTCCGAACTCGGCGCCTCCCCACTGCCGGGTGATGAACCAGTAGTTGCTGACGGTGATGAGCCAGGCGCCCCAGATGAAGAACTGGAGGAAGCTCATGAAAACCAGCCGTAGTTTGATGCCCATGGGTGTGGGGACGGGGAGTGACCATGAAACGTGCCAAGACGGAGGCTAACGAAGCGGCCGCGCGCGGCGGCTCACCCGGAGCGGCCCGCCATCCCGTGCCGGACGGAGCCGATGTCCCTGAAGAACCTTCTCCCGCAGAATGCCGAAATGGTCACTCGACACCAGGCGCCGGATAATCACTAACATCCAACGTGCGTTTTCGCATGACGCGGAAACCCCATCGAACTGAAAACAAAACACCATTATGCCCATCAAATACTCGCTCATTGAGAACCTGCTCACCCCGGACCCCAACGACTACTATCCGCAGGTCCAGCTCGCCGGCCGCGCCGGTCGGGAGGAACTCGCCGACCGCATGCTCTCCCTCGGCACCACCGTCGGCCGTGCGGACGTCCTCGCCGTGCTCAGCCTGCTGGACGAGGCCACCGAGGCGCTCGTCCTCGAAGGCTACCGCGTCGACCTCGCCGGCATCGCCGACGTCTACCCGCGCATGCAGGGCGTCTTCAACGGTCCCGGCGACGGCTTCGACCCCTCCCGCCACACCCTCGGCGTCACCTCCAATCCCGCGCCCGGCTTCATCTCCCGCGTCCGCCAGGCCGCCAGCGTCGCCAAGGAGGAAACCGTCAAGCCCGTGCCCAACCCCATCGAGTTCCGCGACGCCGCAACCGGCAACAGCAACGGCCCCGTCACCCCGGGAAACATCGGCACCCTCAGCGGCTCGCGCCTGAAGCTCGACCCCGCCGTGGCCGATGAAGGCATCTTCTTCATCGCCAGCACCGGCGGAGTCGAAACCAAGGTCGCCACCGTCTCCACCAACAAACCCGGCCAGCTCGTCTTCCTCATCCCCGCCACCCTGGCGTCGGGCGAATACAGCGTCCAGGTCCGCGCCCGCATCTTCGGCTCCGCCGATGTCCGCATCGGCACCCTGGATGCCACCTTGAGCGTCCCATAAACCCAGCCAACCCCGTAGCGTGGCTGGAGCGTCTCGCTCCAGCCCGTTGCCGGGGCATCCTGCCCCCAGGCGTTCCTAAAATTCCCCGGCACGCCCTCACCTGCCGAGGGCGTGCACCCTCGGGTCCCGAGTCCCACCACACTCCGACCCCGAGCCTTACCACACTCGGCTCCCGAGTCCGTGCGCACTCGGACCCAGAGTCCATACGTTCTGCGCCCTTGAGTGCGTGCGCCGTCGGATGACGAAGCCGTGCCAGCTCTCGGATATCCGCAGCCCACTTCTCCTGATCACTTCCAGTTCCTTCCCCCACTTTCTCCTACTGGCAGGGTGGACGACGGTTGGCGTCGTCATGGAAATGCCAGATCGAACACAAGCTTGCGGAACCCATGCTCGAGATCACTGAAAAGGACGTTGCCAATTTTGGGGACGCTGATCTTCGTGACCTCGTTGCTCGTTTAGCCGCGGCTGAGCTTCGATTAAAGGGTCTTCCACGTTCATCAGTTACCGCCGGTGGCCATCCTGACCCGCAGGAAAGATCAGTTGATGGAACTTGCTACAGATGCAGACGATCAGGTGCGTGGGTGGGTAATCGATGCAATCCAGGAAATTGACCAGTGGATTGGACAAGAGCGGAAGCGCGATAGCGCGCGAGAGGAAAGCTTTGAGTGATCGCGCTCCAATTAAAACGCCCCGTTCAGCTTCCGGCCGATCCAGAAAATTCCCAACAGCGTGACCAGCGCGGCGACGGTGGCCCAGTGGGACCAGAGGGGGATGCGGTTCTCCAGCGGGCGGGGCTCGGGGAGGGCGGAGATTTCCTTAATGAGCTCGGCGAGCTGCTCGGGCTGGATGACGCGGCCCTTGGAGACCTTGGCCATTTCCTCCAGGACCTCGGGGCGGGCGGGCTGGCCGACCTTTTCGATCTCGACGCCCTGGGCGAGGATGGTGGTTTCGAGCGGTTTGTCCTCGGCTCCGGTGGCGGTGGCGCGGAGTTTCCACGCGCCGGGGAGGTCGGTCTTGAAGCGTCCGCTGAAGGCTCCCCAGGCGGTCTCGTTTTTCTGGAGCTCGATGCGCTGGGTGCGGCCGTCGGGGGAGGTGATGTCGACGGAGACGGTGCCTTCCTTGAGGGGCGCGCCGTTGGGGTCGAAGGCGTTGGCATTGAGGGTGACGGCGGAGCCGGGCTCGGGGCGCTCGGGATTGTAGAACAGGCGGACGCGCTGGCCGGAGGCCATGTTCCGCTGGTAGGACATCCAGCGCGCGACCTGGCCCCAGAAGCGGTAGTGATAGAGGTCCTCGACACCGCGCCGCCAGCGCCAGGCGGAGTCGATGCCCATGAAGAGCACCTTGCCGCTGCCGGCGGGCTTGGTGACCATGAGCGGGGTGGGGCCGTATTTCCCGCGGCGGTTGTTATCGACGGCGAGAACCTCCGCACCGCCCTTGGCCTTGATGACGGCGGCGTGCCAGTAGAAGCCGGGGAGGCGGCGCCAGATCTCGGGATTTTCCTCCTCGCTGTTTCCCAACATGGTTAGCAGCGAGGCGCGGCCCTCGGTGGTGAGGGTGAGGGGAGAGGGGACGGACTCGGCGATGCCTTGCTTGCCGGCCTCGTCGAGGATGACGGGCATGAGGTCCGAGAGGTCGGTGTCCAGCAGGGAGAACTGGTTGCCCTGGGAGCCGGGCATGAAGATGAGACCGGAGGCCTGGTTTTCCACCAGGCCGCGGATGAGGGTGCACTGCTCCTTGGTGATCTGTGCGGTGCCGACATCGCCGAGGAAGATGACGTCATACTTCGCGAGCTCTTCGATTTTCGAGGGGAACTCGCGGATGTAGTCCTTGCCCTCGCCCATGCCGAGCGCGGGGTGGAAGAGCAGGCAGGAGAGCTCGACGCCGGGGTCGCGCTCGAGGGCGTTGCGCAGGAAGCGGTATTCCCAGCGGGGGAGGGTCTCTATCAGGAGGACGCGGATCTTCTCGGGACGTCCGGCGATGGTGAACTTGCGCGCGTTGTTCGCGGCGACGAGCTCGCCATCCGCGACGGGGACGGAGAGTTCGAGGGTGGAGGAGCCTTCCTTTTCCAAGCGCCAGAGGATGGAGTCGTAGGTCTCGGAATTCGGCGGGATGACGATGTCCTTGGAGCGCTCCTTGCCGTTCTCGTCGCGCAGGCGGACGATGGTGCGGACCTGGCGGTCGAGCGAGGAGCGGATGGTGAAGGGGATCTGCACGTTTTCCCCGACGATGCCGTAGGTGGGCGCGGTGACGGATAGAAGATCGAGATCCGGCAGGCGCACCTTGCTGCCGACGGGGATGGGGAAAAGCGGCACGCCGCGGAGGCGGAGCTTCTGCGCGGCGGCGACGGGCGGCTGGCCGAGGTTGTAGTCGCCATCGCTGAGCATGACGACGGCGCGGAGGTTCGTCTGCTTGGCGAGGAGCTCGGTGAGCGGGGCTTCGAGATCGGTGCCGGCGGTGGCGCCGTTTTCCGCCGGCGGGGTGGCGAAGGGGGTGGCGGTGACTTCATTCGCGCCGTTGGCTTCGAGCGGTTTCCAGAGGTCGGAGGCGAGGGATTTTTCCACCCACTCGGCGCGGGAGACGATCCCGGACTTTTCGGACAGAGCCGCCGGCAGCGCGGCGTCGACGGTGGACATCGATTTGGAATCATCCCACAGGATCGCGATCTGCGGCTTCGTGTCGGGGTGGATCACCGTCCGCCACTCCGGCTGCCACAGCAGCAGGACGACGGCCAGGGCTGCTAGGAAGCGCAGCGCCTCCAGCGCGGCCGTCCGTCCGGGATGCGGACTGCGTTTCCAGGAAATGACGCACAGCACCGCCACGAGGACCAGGGCGGAGATGCCGATCCAGAGGGTGACGGGGGTGGGGGTGAGGTGAAGCACTAAATTTTAAGCAATAAATTCTAAACCGAAGAAGCGGGTAACTCGTCCCTGAGGATGCCATATTCCACGAGATCCATGGCCACGCCATCCTTGATGACGTGTTGCCTGAGAAATCCCTCCTGCGTCATGCCGGATTTCTGCATGACGCGCCCGGAGGCGGGATTCACCGCCAGATGCCGGGCATGGATCTTGTTCAGCGGGAAATTCTCAAATCCATACCGGATCAATCTCCGCACGGCATCGGTGCAGTAGCCCCTGTTCCAAAAAGGCACCGCCATCCAGTAACCGAGGTTTCCTAACTTCTCGGTCAGGTCCAGCCGGAGATTGATGGCACCGTGGAGCTCGCCCTCTTGGGAGCGGATGGAAAACACCACATTGCGCTGCTCCAGAAAATTCAACAGGTGGGAGGCGATCCATTTTTCAGCAGCGCCGTCCGGGTAGGGAAATGGCACATGGCGGGTCACGCGGGAAATTTCGGGATCGCCCATGTAATGCCGCACGAGCGGAGCATCCGCCATTGAAAATGGGGCCAGGATGATCTTATCAGCACTCAGGGTGGGAATCATTTGCTTGGACTAACAATGAGTGGGATCAGGCAACGGCCTTTCCCGGCAAGACTTGCGGATGGGTTTTCTTGGGAAGGCAGAGGAAGGCTTCGGAAATCAGGAACAACAGCACAGCGATGAGGAAGCCGCGCCAGACGTCGCGGGAGAGCGAGGGGTCGTTGCCTTGGCCTGCCTGGTCGAGCAGGGTGAAGCCGGTGCCTTCGAGCGCCTGGTCCAGCGATTCGCGGGAGAGGATTTCCGGGCTGTCTTCCTGCGCCGGGCGGTTGATGGCGATGACGCGCTCGCCGAGGCGGAAGATGCCGGATTCATAGGCGGCGTTGGCGGGATCGGGCGTGCCGTAGTCGTCGAGGCGGGTGCGGATTTCGCCGGCAAGCGGCTGGGCGGCATCGCTGCCGACGGTGGCGAGATAGGAGGCGTCGAACCGCTCGGCCCCGGCGGCGATGATGCGCTGGACGGAGGGGAGCAGGACGTCCGCATCGCCGAGATTCGACCAAGTGTAATCCGGCAGCGAACCGATGAACCAAGCGGTGCCTTGATCGAAGATCCGTCTGGCGATGACGGGCTCGCCATCCTCCCAGCGGGCGAGGGCGGTCGCATCGCCCGAAGGAACCTGGCGGCGGATGGCCTTGAGGCGTTCCGCCGGGATGGGGGTGCCGTCGATGCCGTCGCGCAGCGGGCCGTCGCTGTGATTCCAGTCCTTGAGAATGAAAAATTTCCCTGCGGGGGCCTCGGACGGATCCGACCATTTCAGGTCGAAGAACGGGGTGGCTGACGGCGTGCCGGGTGGGAAAAAAACGACGTGGCCGCCGCTGGTGAGGAACCGGTTGACCGTCTCGAACGCGTTTCCGGTGGGCAGCGGCGCGGCCCACAGGATGGCGGCGAGGTTGTTCGTGTCGAGAGCGGCGGCGTTCGCGGGATCCACACGTTCGACGGTCTGGTTTCCCAATCCGGGAGGCGCGGCGGCGAGCGCGAGGTAGTCGGCGGCCTCGCCAGCCGGGGCGACGATGACGGACCTGATGGCGCGCGCCGGGCCATAGGCGAAGAAGGCGGAATTATCCCGCGGGTTTCCGTCGGCAGGGATCGAGAGCCAGCCGGAGCCCGTTTCGCTGCCGGCTGGGAGGCCGATGCGTTTTTGGAATCGGAGGGACTGGGCGGGAAGCGTCAGGTTCTCCGTGGTGCGGGTGCCGTTGAGATTGGTGGTGAGGGGAAGCGTGGCGCTGCCGCGTGAATCGGCGGCACGGAGGATTTCCAGATCGAGCAGCATTTCGTCGCCGGAGCGGCGTGCGCTCAGCAGGCGGACGGAGTGGTTGGCGGAGGTGGTGCCGGTTAGCGACAGCACCCGCACCGCGGGTTTCTGAGGGAGTCCGGCAAGGCTGGCCCGCGCCGCCGCCCAGCGTTCGTCATCGGGGTGCCAGTTGGAGGATTGGAGGTCGGATGCCAGCCAGATTTCCGAACGCCCGCTGGATTCTTCGAGAAACTCCGCCGCGCGGGTGAGCAGGGTGGGGAAGTCCGCGGCGGTGTCCGTGGCGGACGTGGACGACAGGTCGGCGAGTGTCTCCGGCGATGGGATTTCCTGGGGGCTTCCGCTCGCGCTGTCGATCAGGACAAGGCGCGCGGCACCGAGGCTCTTCATCGCATCGCGCACTTTCTCGATGACGATCTGCCGCCGGGGAGCGAGTCCGTCGCCGGGTTTGATTTCCATGGATGCCGACCGATCTAGCAGCAAGACGACGGTATCGATGGAGCCGCCTCCCCAACCGATCAGGCCCGAAAGAACGGGCCGTGCGGCGGCGAAGACGAGGGCCGCGATGGCCAGCGCCCGACAGGTGAGAATGATGAGGTGGCGTAGCTTTTTCTTCCCTCGGGACTCGCGGGTCGCCTTCAGCAGGAACTGCATCGCCGCCCACTGGATCGTCTTGTGGCGGCGGCGGTTCAGCAGATGGATCGCTATCGGAACGGCCGCGGCCAGCAGTCCCCAGAGCAATAATGGATTAAGAAAAAGCACTAAATTCTAAGTATTAAATTCTAAACGGAAGAGGAGGAAGTCACTTGCCTTGGGACTTGCGGAGGATGGTGGCCAGAATGCGGGCGAGTTCGTCGGATTCTTTGTAGAGGGTGCGGAGAGTCTGTTTGAGAGTCTCTTCCTGCGAAGTTTCTCCCAGCAAACGAAGCCATAGCCTGCATTCGCTGGCTTCCTTTTTTGAAACACGGACGCGAAAGAGAAAGTCAGGTTTTGAGACGGCGTTGTTGGCTTCAATATAATTCGCGGCGACCGAGCCGGATGATCGGAGAACTTGATCAATGTCTGTCCACTGTTCCCGGGTCCATTTGGTTCCCGCGATACAACGTCGGATGCAGAGTGCGAACTGAAACGTGCGCTCTTCCAAATCGTATCCGGGTCCGTCATCTTCCATCTCTCCGTTTAGAATTTAATACTTGGGATTTAGTGCTTAATTCCTAGTGCTTGGACTTGGGCAAGCGCGCGGTGAGGAAATCCCGCAGCAGCGGTTCCAACGGGGTGTCGGTGGTGACGAGCTGATAGTCGGCGGAGGCGTCGTGGCATTTCGCGCGGACGGCGGTGAGGAAATCGCGGAGGGCTGCCTTGTATTCGTCGGCGATGAGGTTGGGCTCGGCGACGAGGGCGGTGCCGTCCTCGAGATCGACGAAGCGGTGCGGGCGGTCGAATTCGAATCCGAGTTCCAGCGGGTCCATCAGGTGGAAGACGGAGATGTCGTGCTTGCGGTAGCGCAGATGTTGGAGAGCATCGCTCAATGCGGCGGTGTCGGTGAAGAGATCGGATAGAATGACGACGAACGCCCGCTGGCCGATTTTTTCCGCGATGGTGTGAAGTGCGGCGATCAGTCCTGTCTCGCCCGATGGCTGGACTTTGCCGAGGGTGGTGAAAAATCGTTCCAAGTGCGCGGCGCGCCGGCTCGGCGGGACTTCGAGGTGGAGCTTGTCGGTGCAGATCGACAGTCCGGCGGCGTCGCCCTGGTTGACTAACAAATAAGCGAGCGATGCGGCGATGCGGCGGGCGCACTGGATTTTCGGCTCGCCGCCGCCGGTGAAATTCATGGAGCCGGAGGCATCGACGACGAAATAGGCGCGCAGGTTCGTATCCGCTTCGAATTCCTTGATGTAAAACCGGTCGGAGCGGGCGAATGCTTTCCAGTCCAAGCGCCGGGTGTCGTCGCCGGGCACGTATTTCCGATACTCGGCAAACTCGACGGATGAGCCACGGTGCGGCGAACGGTGTTTGCCCGCGACATTTCCCATCATCGGCACGCGCGACTCGATCGGCAGAGATCCGAGGCGTGAGAGCAGGGTGTTGTCGATGAAGGAGTGCATCAGTCCTCCCGCATTTCCTTGATCAGGCGCTCGACGATTTTCTTCGAGGTCATGCCCTGCGACTCGGCGGAGAAATTCGTGATGACGCGGTGGGCCAGGACCGATGGCGCGATGGCTTCCAGATCCTCAAGCGAGGCCATGTAGGAACCGCGCAGGGCGGCACGGGATTTGGCTCCCAAAATGAGATACTGCACCGCGCGCGGTCCTGCACCCCAGCCGACGGTGTCCTTGATCCATTGCGGGGATTCAGGTTCGCCGGGGCGGGTCTTGCGGACGATGCGGACGGCGTAGTCGTAAATATGCTCTGGAACCGGGACCCGGCGCACCAGTTGTTGGAAGGCGATGACTTTTTCGCCATCAAGCAAATGGCTGAGCACCTGGCGCGCGGTGCCGGTGGTGGCGCGGGCGATTTCCTTCTCCTCGGCGGCGGATGGATAACCGACCTCGATGAGAAACATGAATCGGTCGAGCTGCGCTTCCGGCAGCGGGTAGGTGCCTTCCTGCTCGATGGGGTTCTGCGTCGCCAGGACGAAAAACGGCGGCTGGAGCGTGTAGGTCGAGCCGAGGACGGTGACCTTGTTCTCCTGCATGGCCTCAAGCATCGCGGACTGGGTTTTCGCCGGGGCGCGGTTGATTTCATCGGCCAGCACGATGTTGGCGAAAACAGGTCCCTTGATGAACTCGAACTCGCGCTTTCCGCCCACGCCGGATTCCTGGATGATGTCGGTGCCGGTGATGTCGGCCGGCATCAGGTCGGGAGTGAACTGGATGCGGTTGAACGAAAGGTCGAAAGTCTGGGCGACTGATGAAACGAGCAGCGTCTTTGCCAGCCCCGGAACCCCCATCAGCAGGGCATGACCGCGGGCGAACAGGCAGATGGCGAGCTTCTCGATGACCTCCTCCTGCCCCACGATCGCCTTGGCGAGTTCGGCACGGAATGCCTGGTAGGTTTTTCCAAGTTCGTCGATGGCGGCGACATCATCGGGCGGAAGCTGGTAGCCGGGGTCGTGAAGGGATTCCATGGGTGCTCAGTAGGTGAGTGCGAAGCTAAGAGGCGTCCTTGTTTTGTCCAGAAGGGAAGTCCGCCAAAGCCGCTGTGTTCCATACCCGGCGGGAGATCGCGGGATTTCAGTTCGCGGGCGGTTGAAAAGCCCTGAAGAATCGGGAAAAATTTCCATTTACGGCTTGCCAGCCCCCGGCCGTCTGCTAAACCACCCGCCCCGCGAGCTGCCGGAGAGATCTGGCTGGCACAATCGTGGTCACGCGAAATCACGCACATTATGGCACGTATCCTAGGCATTGAAATCCCCAACGAGAAGCGCATCGAAGCTTCTCTGCCCTACATGTTTGGCATCGGTCGCCCAACGGCGGCGAAGATCCTTGAGCACGCAGGGATCGACCCAAACATCCGCACCGGACAGCTGAGCGAGGACCAACTCGTTCGCATCGCCCAGGTGATCCAGGCAGAAAACATCATCGTTGAGGGTGACCTCCGCCGTGAACGTCAATCGCAACTCAAGCGTCTCACCTCCATCAACTGCTACCGTGGCATCCGTCACAAGCGCGGTTTGCCGGTCCGTGGCCAACGCACCCGCACCAATGCCCGCACCCGCAAGGGCAAGAAGAAGACCGTGGGCGTTAAAAAGTAATTTTTTGAATCATGTCTGAAGAAACCACCAAAAATTCCGCCGAAACTCCGGCGGTTGAGCCCGTAGCAGCTCCAGCACCCGCCACCACTCCCGCTCCTGAAGCGGCCGCCGTTACTCCTGCCGGAGAGGCGCCGAAGAAGGATGTCAAACGCGACATCTTCGCCGAGATCGGCGGAGGCGAGGAAGAAATCAAGATTCACAAGGCCAAGGGCTCGAAGAATGTCATCCGCGGCGTCGTTCACGTCACCGCCACTTTCAACAACACCCTCGTCAGTGTGACGGATGCCGCTGGCAACGCCATCGGCTGGTCCAGCGCCGGCAAGATGGGTTTCAAGGGTTCGCGGAAAAGCACTGCATACGCCGCTCAGGTGGTTTCGCAAGACGCCTGCCGTCAAGCCATGGGACACGGTCTCAAGGAAGTCGATGTCCGCGTCAAGGGTCCGGGTTCCGGCCGCGAGTCCGCCGTACGTGCCGTGCAAGGTCTGGGTCTTGAAATCCTCTCGATCCGCGACGTGACACCGATTCCTCACAACGGCTGCCGTCCGAAGAAGGCCCGCCGCGTTTAATCCAACTTTTCCAGAAACTTTACCATGGCTCGTTATACAGGTCCACGCGCGAAGATCAGCCGCCGTTTCGGTGTCTCTCTCTTCGGCCCTTCCAAGGCATTCGAACGCCGCAACTTCCCACCCGGCCAGCACGGTGTCCGTGCCGGTCGTAAGAAGAAAAGCGAATACTCCGTCGCCCTCGGCGAAAAGCAAAAGCTTCGTTTCCAATACGGTGTGCTCGAAAAGCAATTCCGCGGTTACTACGAAGAAGCAGCCCGCCGCCGCGGTGTCACCGGTGTCATCCTTCTCCAGCTTCTGGAAACCCGTCTCGATAACGTGGTTTACCGCGCTGGTTTCGGCAACACCCGCCAAGCCGCCCGTCAGATCGTCAACCACGGCCACATCCTCGTGAACGGCCGCACCGTTGACATCGCCAGCTTCCAAGTGAAGCCGGGTGACGTGATCAAGGTCGGTGGCAAGCCTTCCTCGCAGCAGCTCGTGATCCGCATGACCGATCTGACCCAGGCATCGCCGGGCGTCGATTGGCTCGACACGAACAAGGACAAGTTGGAAGCCACCGTTTCCCGCATCCCGGATCGCGCCGACATCGACCCGCTCGTCAACGAGCAGCTCATCGTCGAACTTTACTCCCGCTAATAACGGCATCCGCCGAAGTTGGTTTTCGCAAGACGTCCGGACGCAAGTCCGGGCGTTTTTGTTTTCGCGGGATGGAGCGCGGAATTTATTCCGCCTCTTGTTTTCAACCCGCGCCAGCGAGGTTGGAAACGTTCCGGCGGTGATGGGGAAAAGTCCCGTTTGAGAACGCGGATGCCTGATCGGCTCGCAGTCGGCTTTTTGGCGATGATCCGAAGTTCAAGCATCCGTAGGAGCACGATCCATCGTGAACTACGGACAATCGCCTGGCGGCAAACGCGTTCTCTCAGAATCCGGGCGGGATGAATTCCGCGCTCCCGGTCAGAGGGCTTCGATCGCCGCCATGATGCGCTTGGCGATGCGGTCGTAGTTTTCCTTGGCGTCGCCCGTGGTGTCTTCTTCGGTCAGACGTATCGGTTTGCCGACGGCCACCTGGATACGGGCGAAGCGGATCTTGCCGGAGCCGCGAGGGAGCGCTTCGCGTGCCCCCGAAATTCGGACAGGTTGGATCACGGCTCCGGATTTCACGGCGACGAGACCGATGCCAGGGGCGGCGGGGCCGATTTTACCATCCAAGGTCCGTTCTCCTTCGGGGAACACGAGCACACGTTCCCCTTCCTTGAGCTTGCGAATGATCGTTTTCAAACTGCCCATGTCCGGACGATCCTGGTCGACCGGGATCGCATTCCATTGCGGATAGAGCCATTTCCCGAAACCGACAAACAGCGTCTTGCGCGCCAGATAAGTCATCTCGGTCTTGTAGAGATTTCCGATCAGCGGTGGATCTAAAAAGCTCTGGTGATTCGAAGCGACGAGGACCGGTCCTTCGGAAATAAGATTCTCTTCACCGGTGATCTTCAGCCCGAACAGCGTCCGGAAGGCTGAACCAAATGCCATCCATCCCAGCCAATAGACCCAGCGCATGGGAGTTTGAAGTTTCAAAGGTTTGCTACGGGTTCGCTCGAAAGCGGGAGGCCTTGTTGCTTGAGAATTTCAATCGCGGCATCCACTCCGCTTTCGATGGTGTGATGCGACGTATCGAGCACCACGGCACCGTCGGCGACCATCAGGGGCGCGTGCTCACGCTCGCTGTCGGCGGCATCGCGTTTGGCGACGGAGTCAACTTCGCCGACGTGGCTGCGGCGGGCGGCGCGCACGGACTCGTCGGCGTCGACGTAAATCTTGAACGGCGTGTCCGGAAATACCACGGAGCCGATGTCACGGCCTTCCATGATGATGCTGGTGTGGTCGAGGTAATTGCGCTGCAGGTCGACCAAGCGCTTTCTCACCTCCGGGATGGCGGAAATGGCGGAGACGTTCGAGTTGATCGCCTCGCTGCGGAGTTCCGAAGCGGGATCGACGCCGTCGATGGTGATGTTGGAGGTCACGCCGATTTCCCCGCAGTGAATGTCGATGCGGTCCATCATGGCGATGACGGCGGAGTCATCAGATGGATCGATGTTCTCCTGAAGAGCCTTCCAGGTGACGGCCCGGTACATGGCACCGGAGTTGACCATGACGAGGCCGAGACGTTTGGCGAGTTCGCGGGCGAGCGTGCTTTTGCCGGAGGCGGCGGGGCCATCGATGGCGATGGCGAAACGGGGAGTGGAGGCGGCTTCGGAACTCACGCGATGGCTCGGGTTGGCAGGGTGAAGTCGGCGGCGTGTGACCGCTCGTGACGGATGGCGTCCAGATGATGGGCGAACCCCGGATAAGAGGTGTTCACGCACTCGGTGTTCTTGATGACCGTCTCTCCTTCGGCAAAAAGCCCGGCGATCGCGAAAGCCATGGCGATCCGGTGGTCGCCGCAGCTATCGATCGTGGCGGCGTGGAGCGGCTTGCCGCCGGTGATTTCCATGCCGTCCTCGAACTCCTCGACTTCGGCACCCATGGCGCGGAGACCGTTGACCACGGTGGTGATGCGGTCGGTTTCCTTGACGCGGAGTTCCTTGGCGTTGCGGATCACGGTCTTGCCCTGTGCGAGCGCGGCGGCAACGGCGATGACGGGGATCTCGTCGATCAGATTCGGGACTTCCTCGATGAAAATGGTGGTGCCGTTCAGTTCCGCACCGTGGATCTCGATGTTGCCGATCGGCTCGCCTTCCGAGCTGTGGACGATCTCGGTCATGTGCGCGCCCATGCGGCTGAGCACCTTGAGAATCGCCGTGCGCGTCGGGTTGAGGCCGACATCCTTGATCAACAGGCGCGAGCCCGGCAGCGCGGCCGCAGCCACCAGCCAGAAGGCGGCGCTGGAGATGTCGCCGGGGACGGTGAAATCGCAGGACTCGGGAACCTGGCCGCCGAAAATGGAGATCGCATTGCCCTCGCGGCGGGTGCTGACGCGGAACGAAGCCAGCATCCGTTCCGTGTGGTCGCGCGTTTCCGCCGGCTGGATGACGGTGGTTCTGCCTTCGGCGAACATGCCTGCTAACAAAACGGCGCTCTTCACCTGCGCGCTCGCCATCGGCATGTCGTAGGTGATCGGGTTCAGCTTCGCGGCGTGGATGAAAAGGGGAGCGCAGCCGGGCTTCTCGCCGCGGGTCTCGATGTTCGCGCCCATCTGTCCTAACGGAACGGTGATCCGGCCCATCGGGCGGGAGGAAAGCGAGGCGTCGCCGAAGAGCTCGGTGGAGAAAGTCTGTCCCGCGAGAAGACCGGCTAACAACCGCATGCCGGTGCCCGCGTTTCCGCAGTCGATGGGGGCGGCCGGCTGGCTGAGTTTCATCGACCGGCCGTGGATGCGGAGATTGACGGGGCCGTAGCCGGGAAGCTCGTCCAGCACCTCGTGCGGCGCGCCGAGCGCCTTCATCGCGTTGAGTGTGTTCACGCAATCCTCGCTGGGGAGGAAGTTTCTAACGGTGCAAACGCCGTTGGAAAGGCCGCCGAGGATGGCGGCGCGGTGGGACATGCTTTTGTCGCCCGGGACGCTGAACTCCGCATGGAGTTTTGAAATGGCTTTAACTCGAAATTCCGACATGGGTGATGGCAAAAGGGCTTATTGATAGGAGTTCAGCGGGTCGCGGCGCTGCTTGGCGGTGACCAGCCATTGTCTGGCCTGTTCTTGGTTGGCGTTCTCGAGACTGGCAAGGATTTCGCGCAGGTCGTCGATGCTTTCACGGAGCAGATCCGTCAGTGCCTCGCGGTTTTCGATGACGATCTCCGCCCACATCGTGGGATTTCCCGCCGCAACACGGGTGGTGTCGCGCAGACCGCCGCCGCCGAATTTTCCTTCGGACGGATCCTTCAGACAGACACGGGCGGCGCTGGCGGCGATGATGTGCGGCAGGTGGCTGATCCGGGCGACGAGTTCGTCATGGATCGCCGCGCTCATCCAGGAAGTGCGGCAGCCGATCTGTTTCCAAAAACGTTCCAAGGCGGCGGTTTGCCCGGCGGGAGCGCCATTGTCATTGGTGAGCAGGCAGGCGGCGTTCTGAAAGAGCGTGGCGGTGACGGCGGAGAGACCGTTGCGTTCCGAGCCGGCCATCGGATGGCTGCCGATGAACCGGATGTCCCTGCCTTTGAGCAATGGCGCGATCTTCCGGTGTGGCACGCGCTTCACGCTGCCGACGTCGGTCACCAGACAGCCGTCCGGCACCCCCGCTTCAAGGGCGGCAGTGACGAGAGCCTCCATCGAGCCGACAGGCACCGCGAGGATGATCATGCTGGCGTCGCGAACGGCTTCCGCCAGATCACTCGTGACATTGGCGATGCCGAGTTTCGCGGCTGCTTCGGCGGTCTCCTCCCTGCGGGCCCACAACCGGATGTGCGGCGGGTTTTCCAGTGCGGCGAGGGCCAGGGCGAGCGAACCGCCGAGCAGTCCGCCTCCGAGGATGGTGATGTTTGGGAAATCCGTCTTCATGGGAAAAGAAAAGACCGGGTCCAGTGTGCCGGACCCGGTCGGTTTTCCTGGATAGGGTTTTTACCGGGACTCAAAAAATCTCAAGGCACGCGGAAAAACTTCTTCGCGGACTCAGGGTAGGTCGGGTCAGAAACGAGCGTGCCGCTCGGGATGTCGCGGACATCGACCAGCTTGTTGTTATATGGGCTGAAAACGTAGCCTTCCTTACCAGGAACCTTGCTGGCGACGGAGTATTCGGCGCGCTTGTCCTCGGTCGGCGGCTTCGGAGTGTCGGTTGGGGCGGTGGTGCCTGCCGTGGTTTCCTCCGGCGTTTCCTTGACCTGTTCCTTCTTCGCGAGTTCTTCCTTTTTCTTCAGCTCGTCGCGCTGCTCCTGCACCTTTTGCTGCTCGGCGCTGGTGACCGTTTTATCAGGGGTCTTTTTCTGGACCTGCTTCTTGTTCTGGCTCTCGTCGTAGGGGTAGCAGGAAGCCAGCAATACGCAGCCAAGCGCGGCAAAGGCGGTGGTGAAACGGAAGTTCATGACGATGAAAGAATGTGTGGAATTTGAGACCGTCAACCGGGAGCGACGGGGCGTCGTGCGGGATGATGATCGTCCTGAGCTTCGCGTCAAGCAAGGTCGTCGGAGTCTCACAGGATTTGGTCGAAATTCGCCCACCCGCGTGCTTGTCCTGAAGCGGGTTCCGGGATGACACTCCGCCACGCCATGCCAGACGCCACGATCCATACCGTCGGAAAAATTTTAGAGAATCTGAACCCGATTCTCTACCGGGTGGAAGCTCCCAATGGAAAGCTGATCCTCGCCCATCTTTCGAAGCCGCTGACCGAGGAAAAGGCCACCTTTGCGGTGGATGAGCGGGTGGTGATCGAACTCACGCCATTCGACTTCGATCAGGCGCGGATTCTTGGGTTGGCGGAATGAAGTGAAATAGGCACAAAAAAGCGGAGCTGCTCGCGCGGCCCCGCTTTTTTCGGAAGCTGGATTGATCGGGGAATCAGAACGGAATGTCGTCGTCTTCCTGATAGTCGTCTGCAGGTGCGGCGGACGCGCCTTGCGGCGGGCCGGAGCGTTGCTGCGGAGGACGGGATTGTAGTGGCGGCCGCTCGGAGTAACCGCCGCCGCTGTTGCCGCCGCCGGACGTGCCTTTGGCTCCGAGGAGCTGGAGGGTTTCGCCGACGACCTTGAGCTTGCTGCGCTTCTGGCCGGTGGCCTTGTCATCCCAGGTATCCAGATTCAGACGGCCTTCGATGTAGCAAGGGCTGCCTTTGGTCAGATACTGTTGGGCGACCTCCGCCTGGCGGCCCCAGAGGGTGACGTCCACGAAGGTGGTGTCTTCCTGCTTCTGTCCTTGCTCGTCCCGCCAGACCCGGTTGATGGCCAGTCCGAGTTCCGCCACGGCGGTTCCTTTCGGCGTGTGACGCAGCTCGGGATCCCGGGTGAGATTGCCGATGAGCATGACTTTGTTGAGATTGGCCATAACAGGGTGAAGCTGTGGATTTTAAAACCGCCGGAGCGGCTGGAAAACTCAGGCGATCCGTGAGAAATGCTGAAGGTGCACGTGATCGTTGAGCTTCAAGCGGCTTTGGATCTTGGTGATCGTGTCCGGAGCGCCTTCGAAGGTGTAGTTCACATAGTGACCGGAGGCGAGGTGGCGTGATTCGTAGGCGAATTCACGGCGGCCGAGCTGGGCGACCTTTTCGATTTTCGCGCCTTCGGCTTGGAGTTCCTTGGAAACGGAGCTGACGAGATCGTCGACGGTGCCTTCGAGGGACTTGGTGTTAAGGACGATCAGTCCTTGGTATTTGCGGCTCATCGGATGGTGATGGGAGTGGATTGTTGCGAGTGTGATAGCGGTTCGCCGCGGTGGCGATGCCTTGGGAGCGCGAAAGCTGCACGGCTTCCAGAGCAGTGGCAAGCATGTTTTCCAGCAGCGGGCGCTCGTCGGGAGCGAATTTCCCGAGCACGTGGCCCACCATTTCGCCGGGTTGGCTGCCGCCGATACCGAGCTTGAGGCGGGGGAATTCGTCTTTTCCCAAGTGCTGGAGAATGGACTTGATGCCGTTGTGACCGCCGGCGGAGCCTTTTTCGCGGAAGCGTAGGGAGCCGAGGGGCAGGGCGACGTCGTCGTAAATGACGAGCATCTGTTCCGGCGTCCATTTGTGAAACGAAAGGATCTGCTGGATGGCCCGTCCGCTCAGGTTCATGAAGGTCTGCGGCTTGAGCAGGATGGTGCCCGAGCCGGGGAGTTTCGCCATGTGGCTCTGCCATTTCGGAACGGACTGAAAGGTGGCCCCGGCCTGCGCGGCGAGCCGGTCGAGCACCATGAAGCCGACGTTGT
The DNA here is from genome assembly GCA_040388015.1 of Verrucomicrobiota bacterium. GTDB lineage: Bacteria > Verrucomicrobiota > Verrucomicrobiia > Verrucomicrobiales > Akkermansiaceae > Luteolibacter. Next base: position 112,032 of record JAZKCQ010000021.1, read on the forward strand.
GGCGGGTGTCTTCATATTGGCGTCCGGGATTTCCGAGGCCGACGATCAGATTGAACATGTGCGGAGGTTTGACCGGGGAGCGCGAAAGTCCAATCCAGAAGATCGGCCCCGAGGATTGCTGGCATGTTGGGAGTTACGGATTGATTCGCTCGCGTCGCGTCCCGGTTCTTCGGATCCCCACGACAGCGGAAGGCATTCACTGAAATTTCACGAAGGGCGCATCTTTTCCGCGCATCCGGGCCGCAGCTTGCCGGGGCAACTCCGCATCATCATGAACTATCAAAAATGGGTCAGACATTTCGAAATGAACTCCACCCGTCGTCCCGAGCCGGATTGGAACGCTCCACTGAGGTTGGAGAGCCGCACGTTGGAGAAGCTCAGGCGCTCGATCCAGCAGTTCCAACTTGGCGACGGAGGTGGGCCGGCCTACCTCATCGCGTGGGATCGCGACCGCTATCTCTCGGACTTGGAAGTGAAACGCGTGATCGATCTTTGGTTCAACGAGGAGAAGGAGCACTCGCGGCTGCTGGGTGACCTGTTGAGCCGCCTGGGAGCGGAGAAAATCGAAAGCCACTGGAGCTTTTCGCTCTTCTGTGGAGTCAGGAAATTCCTCGGAGTGCGCTTCGAACTCCAGGCATTACTCGGCACGGAAATCGTCAGCAATGTTTACTACAAGATGCTACGCAAGCATGGTGACGATGCGGCGCTGAAGGGCATGTGCGATCTCATCATCCGCGACGAAACAGGTCATATCGCATTTCATCGCTCGCGTCTGGCGGATGCGGGACCTGCGAACTTCGGCGCGGTGTGGTCGGCGCTTTTCCGGCTGCGGGCCCTAGCGGCCGGGACCGTGTTGTGGGTCAATCACCGGGGAGCGTTGGTCGCGCTGGGCGGAACCGATGCCGGGTTTTACCGCTGGATCTGGCGTGACACCTCGGCTTTCATCAACCGTTTGCGCCGAGAGGCCCGTCGGTGCGGATCGATCCGACGGGTGGAAGGCAAGGCCGCCACTGGGCTGGGCGGGGCCTCTGAAAGAAAGAAAAACGCCCGGACCGCGTGAGCAGACCGGGCGTTTTGGTGAGTGAATCGGAACCTTACTTGGCTGGAGTCGCGGCGGCTTCTTCAGAAACGGCCGAGGCTGGCTTGCCAATGTGGGCGACGACGACGTCGGCCGCGTGGGTGGCTTTGACACCGGCTGGGAACTTGATGTCGCCGATGTGGAGCGACGCACCGATTTCGAGGGCGCTGATGTCGACCTCGATGGTTTCAGGAAGGTCGTTCGGAAGGCAGAGGATTTCGATGGCGTGGACGTATTGCTCGACAAGGCCGCCCGCTTTCACACCTACGGATTCACCGTTGAGGTGGGTCGGGATGTGGGCGGTGATTTCGGTGTTTTCGTCGATGGAACGGAAGTCCACGTGAAGGACGGAGCCGGAAAGCGGGTCGTGCTGGACGGACTGGAGGAAGGCGAGACGGGTGCCTTGGCCTTCGATGTCGAGGTTGACGATGATGTTTTCCGAGCTGCTGTGAGCGAGGACGTCGTTGAAGGTTTTCGCATCGACCTTGAGGTTGATGTTTTCGGTGCCCTTGCCGTAGATGACGGCGGGGAGCAGGCCTTCGCGGCGCATTTGATTGAGACGGCCGGAGCCGGTGCGTGCGCGGGGAGCTGCTTTGAGTGATGTCTTTTTGGCCATGACGTGATGTCGTTTGTATTAATTGCCGCCGGGGATTACTGCACCCAGTACGGGGCGGCGTGTTTAGCGACGGGATTACAACTTGTCAAAAACTTGTTCGGGAAACGCCCGGATGCGTTTTTCAAACGGAAAACAGCGAGGTGATCGACTGCCCGCCATGGATGCGGCGGATGGCTTCGCCCAGCAGCGGGGCGATGCCGACGACCTGCACCTTGGGTCCCGCGGCCTGCGGCACGGAATCGGTGGTGATGACTTCCTCGATGGCGGAGTCGCGGATCCGCTGGTGCGCCAGGTCGCCGAGGATGGCGTGGGAAACGCCGGCGTAGATGCGCTTGGCTCCGTGCTTGTGAAGAATGTCGGCGGCGGCGGTGAGAGTGCCGGCGGTTTCGGTCATGTCATCGACGAGCAGGACATCGCGGCCTTCGACCTCACCAATCACGTTCATCGCCTCGACACGGGTTGCGCTGACGCGGTGTTTCGCGACGATGGCCAGCTCGGCACCGAGCGCATCGGCATAGGCGCGCGCCATTTTCACACCACCGACATCGGGCGATACGACGGTAAGATTGGAAGTGTCCGGATGACGCTCGCGGAGATAGCCGATGAGCACGGATTTAGCGTAGAGATGATCCACAGGAATGTCGAAGAATCCTTGGATCTGCGGTGCGTGAAGGTCCATCGTGAGGACCCGGTTCACGCCCGCTGAAGTGAGCAAATTGGCGACGAGCTTGGCAGTGATCGGCACGCGCGGCTGGTCCTTCCGATCCTGCCTGGCGTAACCGAAAAACGGCATCACCGCCGTGATCCGCTCGGCGCTGGCACGGCGGGCGGCGTCCACCATGATCAGCAACTCCATGAGGTTGTGATTCGTCGGCGGACAGCTAGGCTGGATGATGAAAACGTCCTCACCACGGACGTTTTCGTTGATTTTCACTTCGGTTTCTCCGTCGGGAAAGGCGGAGACATGGACGTTTGCAAGAGGCTGACCGAGGTTTTCCGCGATGCGCTCGGCAAGGGCGCGGTGGGCGGTTCCACTGATGATTTTCATGGGGAAAAGGAGCGATGGGCGGGATGGCGGGCGGATTGTTGACAGCGGATGGGCGGTCGGCAATACTTTGCTCGTAAATCGTCCACCCCATTCTCACCTGATGCCACCCAACCCATCCGAGCCCGTCAGCGGTGCGCGGCAAACATCCGATCCTGGTGCCGAGAAATGGGTATTGTGGGGAGCCGTGGCGGCTTGCGCCGCCATCTTGGTCTGGTTCTACGCGTTTGAATTCCGATATGGTTCGGAGCGGAATCTCTCGGCCATCAGCTGGATCTGCGGCGCTTGGAACGGTGAGACCGACTATGAACACGGACTGTTGTTTCCGTTCGTGATCGCGGGCCTGGTGATCTATCGACTCAAGGATCTCAGGGCCGTTGCGGACCGTGGAAATCAATGGGGGCTTCTCGCCACGTTTTCAGGAGCCTTCCTCTATGTCGCGGGTTATTGGACACTCCAGCCGCGCATCACGATGGGAGCCCTGCCGTTCATTTTGTGGGGAGCGGCGCTGTATCTCTGGGGCTGGCGGGTGGCGAAAATCCTGGCGTTTCCCTTGTTCTTCTTCTGGCTGGCCATTCCCTTGCCGAGTTTCCAACAGGCGACAACCCATCTGCAATTGTTAGCGACCTCGCTGGCTCATCACGGTTCGGCGCTTTTCGGAGTGCAAACCTATGTGGAAGGCACCAAGATCCTGCCGATCAAGGGAGATTGGCAGGCATTGGACATTGCGGCGGGGTGCAGCGGGATCCGCTCGCTGATGGCGCTGCTGATGATCTCCGCGGCATGGGCGTATGTCGCCAAAATCGCCTTGTGGAAGAAGATCCTGCTGTTTTTCGCGGCCTTTCCGCTGGCGATTCTCGGCAACGCGCTGCGGGTGATCTCGATCTTCGTCATTGCTGAATACGGCGATGCGAAATGGGCGAGCACCACCTGGCACGACTGGTCGGGCCTGCTGTTGTTCTATCCGTTTTCGCTGATGCTCCTGCTGGCCATCCATTCGATCCTCGAAGGAGGACTTCCATGGAAAAAGAACAGCCGGCGCCAGCTCCGCCGGGTGGTTGTCACACGCGCGGACCAATCCCCATCTCTCTCTCCCGAATCATGAAAAGCAAAGCCTGGATCCTGCCCTTGTTTCTGGGAGGCGCGATGAGCATGATCTACGCTTTGCCCAAGGTCGGCGCCGTCGCGCAATCAGCGGTGATCATGACTCTGCCCGAGCAAGCCGGAAACTGGACCTTCGAAGGAATCGCGCCTACGGAGGCCGAAATCAAAACCCTGGCGGCCGATACCCAGTTTTCCAAAGCGAACTGCTACAGCGCGCGTCCGGGTGAGACCAACGCCTACGGCAATCCCATTCCGGATGTGGTGAACCTCTCGATCGTCTTGTCCGGTTCCGACATCAACAACTCGATCCACCGACCCGAGCGATGCATGCCTTCCCAAGGCCACAATATCACCAGCTCCGGCGAGCGGGTCCTTAAACTTTCCAACGGGAGAAAATTCGAGACCAAACGGCTGGTTTCGATTCAGTCGGTGAGGAATCCTGCGAACAAGGAGCGCGAGGAATATAAGAAATTCAACTGCCTGACCTATTATTTCTTCGTCGGCCATGACCATGTGACCAACGACCATCTGGCCAGGACATTCATCGACATCAAGGACCGTTTGGTGCGTGGCATGGACCAGCGCTGGGCATACGCTTCCGTTTCGATGTGGTATGGAAACGTGCCTTGGATTACGGAAAAGGAAGTCACCGAAGCCGAAGCGGATGAAAAACTCCGGAAGTTCCTGACGGACTTTTCCGAGAAACAGATCAACTGGGATCAGATCGCCCGTTGATGTCCATTCAGGGGCGGGGTAGGGGCAGCGGCTCGATTTTCGCGCCTTTCAGAAAGGTGATCGTTTGATCGAGGTAGGTGAGATATTCGACGCGCTGGCTGGGCGTGATATCGGTGGGTAATTCGCCTGTCATTTCGATACGCTTTTTCGCTTCGATGAAATAGGCCAGGGCTTCCGCCGGGCGTCTTGCCGCCCATGACGCCGCCGCCATTTTTCCGAAGAGGATTCCGGCCCGGTAGTGGACGCGGTTTCCACCGGCGAGCGTGACGGCGAAATCGTAGGCAGCCATGGCCCCGGGATAATCGCCATTCGCCTCACGGGCGGCTCCGAGGCTTTCGTGCACGGTCACCCGCGGTTGGGTGATGTCGGGCGAGGCCCAGCGCATTTCCTTGACCGATTGCTCCATCTGTTGGGCAGCCACTTCCAGAGTGGCAAGTGCCGGGGAGGGATCGTTTTTGTCGAACTGGCGCGCTCCTTTTCGCATGAGATGATTGGCGAGGCACAAGTGTGCTTGAAACGCGGGTTCCATTCCTCCTTGCAACTGGATGGCCCGCTCGTAAGCAGTTTCCGCTTCCGAGTCCCGTTGCTCCATGCTGAGCAAATTCGCCAGATTGACGGCGATCTCCGGCTCATGAGGATGAAGGGCCGCCGCCCGGGTGTTATCATTGATGGCATCCGCCGCCGCCTTGTCGGCTTCCGCTCCGGTCCCCTGCGCCGCGATGTTCTGAAAAATGGCGGCACGTTCCTGATGGAATGTGGATTGAGGCCAGAGATTGATGGCATCGGTGAGCGCATCGATCCTGGATTCCGCGGACATCGAGGGGATTTTGCTGAAGTGGGTGGGCCACAAGATCCGTGTGACCCGGGTTCCCTTCCATCCCAGTGGAATGAGGATGATGACGGACGCGATCAGGGCCAGGGATAGGACGATTTTCGAGCCGATGGCGCCCGTCGTTCTGGTTCCTCCGCCCGGAGTTCTGGACAATTGTCCCAAGCAGAGCCCTAGCAGGACGACGCCAGGAAGCAGGTGAAAGACGAAACTGAAGCAGGATTGAACGAACATCCCGGCAAGCGCGGCCAATCCTCCGAGCCGCCACGCATCTCCCGAATCAGCCGCACGAGGGTCGTCTGAAAACAGGATGCGGATCACCGCGATCACCACCAGGGCGGCCAGCAGGATTGTCAGAAGTCCCGCGCCAATGAGTCCATAGTCGGTTGCCGCTTGCAGCAATTCATTGTGAACCTGTTCGGCTTTCCGGGTGATTGCGGGTCCCTGAAGACCCACATCGTAAAACCGGTAGCTTTCCCAACTGAAACTCCGGCTGCCTCCACCGGCCAGCGGGTGCAGACCGATGCAGGACACGGCGATGCCCAGAAAATACAACCGGTAGTTGCTGTCGAGGACCTGTGCGACCCCGGATTCCGCATTCCGCGCTTCTTGAGAACCACTCCAACCATAGAGCAGGAACATCGCGATTGCCAACCCTGCCACGGGCACGGCAACCAGCGCAGGGGCGAACCAACGCGAACCGGCACGTTTCGCGACCACCAGTCCTGCCACGGCGAAAACCCCTGTTCCCACCGCCATCCCCAGAATGCCGCCTCTCGAGCGGGTGAAATAAACCGCCGCCGCTCCCATGATTGCGATCAGAATCCAAATTCCCCGGGTCACGCGGCCTTCACGGCCGAACAATGCAGCCGCCGCGACCAGGAGAGAGGACGCGATCAGGTAGTTGGCGGCTTCGTTGTAGTGAGCGTAAAATCCCGAGGGAAACAAACTGGCTCGGGATCGGAACACCGGAGAAAATGTGGGATCGCTCATTTGTTTCCCGATGACCACGACATTGGCCAACAGCAGAAGTGCGATGCCCCATACCAAAATCCTTTCCGCGAGACGGTTTCCCTCGATGGAGCGGAGGCTGACGAACGTGCCGACCGTTGCTGCCAACAGCATCAGATCCGCTTCGCCCAATTCCGGAACCGGCGAAATCATCGTTCTCCACGCGAACCAGCCTGCAACGAGCAAGGCGTAGGCCAGCAGGCCGAATTCGGCGGGTTTCTTGCTTTTACGAAGGAATTCCGGCAGCGCTGCCATCATGGCGATTCCCAGTGCCAGCAGGGCGGGACCCCAGGTCCATGGCCGCGTCTGTGGCCCGATGACCACGGCTAGAATCAATGCGATGACCAGAAAAGCAGATGAAAAGACGGCGGGCATGGCGGGAAAAAATCGAGAGCCTGCTGTTTGCAAGCGAGCGATCAAGGACAGGCAAGGGAGTTCGTTTGCCTGGAAATCAAGCAGCGCCCTTGCCGAACAAAACCGCAGGAATGGTCCGGAGCAGGATCTTGAAATCCAGCCATAACGACCAGTTGTCGATGTACTTGAGATCCATCGCCACCCATTCCTCGAAATTGGTGATCTTGTTGCGTCCGCCTGCCTGCCATTCGCAGGTGATCCCTGGTTTGACGCTCAGGCGCCGCCGATGGGACAGCTCGCAGAACGCCTCCACCTCATACACCGGCAGCGGCCTCGGGCCGACGAGGCTCATGTGACCCAGCACCACGTTGAGAAGCTGGGGCAGCTCGTCGATGCTGAATTTCCTCAGCATGGCACCGAATGGAAAAATGCGTGGATCTCTCTCCAGTTTGAAAACGGGGCCTTCCATCTGATTGCCATGCTCTTCCTTGATCTGATTGAGAAGCATCTCCGCATTTGCCACCATGGTGCGGAATTTCCACATCCGGAAGGGCTGCCCGTAGCGCCCGGCCCGCATTTGTGAGAAAAACACCGGAGCTCCCGGGCTTTTCAGACGAATTCCGATAATGGCGAAAATCCACAATGGAGAGCTTGCCAGAATGATCAGCATGGCTCCGACCCGGTCGAGCACCCCTTTGCACAAAAGCTCCCATGAGAGCTCGGGGGTCGAGCGGAGGACCAGCATCGGTTTGTCGCCCAATGCGTCGAATACCGGCCGGGCGATCTGGGTCCGGATGAAAGAAGCGGCGATCCATGCTTCGACCCCTTGAAGTTCGCAAGCTTCCACCGCGCGTGCAATTCTTTCGAACTCCGTGTCCTTGGCCGCGAACACCACCCGGGATACCGATTCCTGTTTCAGCAACTGGAACAAATCCTCCACCTCCCGGGTCTTCAGATCGAAATAATCCACCACCTTCCATTCGGATGTGATTTCAGGATCGATTTCGGCGTAGAGCTGCATCATTTCCCCGTCCGAACCGGCAATGATCACCCGTTCTTTGTCGGCCTCGTTGCGGATCTGCCGCTTGAGGATCCGGATGGTGAGCCGGTCGCGGATAAAAATCAGCACGAAGACAAAGGCGATCCCCAAGGCGAAGACCAAGCGCCGGGCATCCTGCTGTTTCGCGAAAAGCGCGAACAGTCCGAGTGTGAGACTAATGATGACAAGGGATTTGAAGAGCTGGCTAGCCGAACTGGAAGTGGTTTTCAGCCGAAGATGACTGTAAAAGTCGAAATGCTCCAGCACCAGGGGGGTGAAGGGCACTGTGATATAAAGCACCCAATTCATCGAATCCGACAGACTCTCGTCCATGAGAGGCAGACCTAACAAATGCCTGACCGGATCACCCGCATAGCCGCTCAACCAGAACGCGAGCCATACCAGAAACGCGTCGGTTAGCTGGAATACCTGGATTCGGAAAGATTCATTGCGGCTGGTCGCCATAATCAGATCGGGGAAAGGCAAACAAAAATCCCGTTGCGGACGGGATCAAACCGGCACCATCGGTGCGATTCAATTCTTTTCGCTCCGCGCGGGCGGGCGATCTCTCTTTCCCAGTCTGTCCCTGAATGCATCCCGGGCGGCTTCCCGCCAGACTGGAAACCATGAACTCGTTGAGTTTTCCCAGCGCCACAACGCAAATCCATGAAGAATCGCGACCACCGCCGCTTCTATAGTCCCCCGATCCTGGCGGACCATCCACCACGCGTTCCGCAGCCGGTAATAGAGCTTGTCGCCTGACAATCCGCTTTCAAGAACCACCGTGCGGCCTGCGAATTCCCATTGGTTCAGGTGGCCGGCGGGCGGGTGATGCAGCTTGGAACCGGTCACGACATGAACGGAAAATCCAGCGCGTTCGATCCTCCGGGGGTAATCCTCATCTTCACCTCGGAGAAACAGCCTTCCGTTCACGGGGCCCACGGTGTCGTAGACATGCTTGGGAATCAAAGCGCCAAGCCAAGACCTCCTCACCTGGATCACCTCTCCGGTTGGCAGGGGATCTTTCTCCGCCACGAGACGCCAGCCGTCCTGATCCGGTACTTGAAGCGGCCAGCTCAGCGCTCCTGTCTCCAAATCCACGACCAGGCATGACCGTAATGCGTCATCCGGAAGCTCCGCCTTCAAAAGACTCTCCAGCGCTTCGGGCTCCGGCCATGAATCATCGTCGAGAATCCATACCGACTGAAATCCTGCCGAAAAAGCTGCCTCCATCGCCAGCTCCATTCCACCGGCATTTCCCAAATTGGTTTCCAGGTTTTTTCCGACAATCCAGCCATCGCGGCTCCGACAGGCATCCCCCAGCATCGCGTGGGTGCCGTCGGTGGAGGCATTGTTGACGACGATGACCCGTTCCGGCTTCAGGGTTTGTGCCGCCAGCTTCTCAAGGCAGATGCCCGCGATTTCACATCGGTTCATTGTCACGAAAATCGCGGCAATTCCCCTGGCGATGGTTGGGGGTTCAATCATGGCTGGCTAACGGCTCAGGAGGTGGTTCCTGAGGTGTGGGATAGAGCAGGGTAAGGACCTGCCGACGTTCGCCGATGTCGACACACATCATGATCGCAGGATGGGTTTTTGAACGGTCGGGCCTTCCCGACAAGGTGACGGGAATCGGTCCGGAGGTGGTTCCTGTCGCGAGATCAACGTATGCTTGGATGGATTTCCCCTTGGAGGAGGACAGTGAAAAATGATCGAAGAACGGACTACCAAGCAAAGCGTCGTCTCCCAGCAGCTCGACTGCTTGAGGGTTCATATGAATCAGCCAGCCATCGCAGTCGGACGTGACCAACGGCATCTGCATCTCATCTAGCAATTTATGGATTCCGCGGACGATCAAGGCGTTTTGTTCCCGATGTCTGGCAAGCAGGCAGGCCAGCATGCCGGCTGCGGCCACCATCAGCGTTCGTGTCGCTACCAGCGCTTCGGGATTGCCGCTGGAGCCCATCCACATCCATCGTCTCAGCCACAGTGAGATGGCGATCACGAGAGTGTAGATCACGGTCCAAACAACCATTTCTCGGAAGGTCAGGGTGAATGGAAGCAGGACCAGTGCAAACACACAGGCCACGGGGGACAGCGAGAAATTCAACCAGTGTGTCTGATCGAACGATATTCCGGCGATCAATACGAGCATCGGCAGGAATCGCCTCACTGGTAGCTTGAGTCCGAAAAACGTCATCGGATGATGATTCATGTCAGAGAAGGCCGGCATTCTGGTAAACCTGCTGGATGTCATCCAGCCATTTGGATTTGTGATGCTTCTCGAGCAATTGAGCCCGTCCGTTGCCGCCCATCTCCCGGAGCGTCGCGCCGGATCGAAACGCCGTTTCAATAACCGCTGCGAGGTCGGCCGCGTCGGAAGGGTCCGCTAGAAAACCGTTCACCCCGTCGCTGATCAGCTCGGGCAGCGCTCCGATTCTGTGTGCCACCACGGGTCTTCCTTGTCGCCACGCCTCAAGCACCACCATGCCGAAAGGCTCCTGCCACAGCGAGGGAACAATCGAAAATGCGGCACCGGCCCAGAGTTCCTGTTGGGCCGCTTTCCCGACAAATCCGGCGAATGTGATATTCCCGAGACCCCCTTCGGAAGCCTTCGCCTGCAACGATTCCATCTCAGGTCCGTCCCCCGCGATTACCAGACGACGGTCTGTTCCGAGCAATTTCCAGGCGTCAATGAGCCGGTCCACTCCTTTTTCAGGTGAAAGCCTGCCAATGAACAATCCATAACCTTGGGTCGGAAATTCAGGAACTTGAGCGTCCGGATCGCATTCCAGGAAATGATGCACGACATCAATCCTATCCGCCGGGATCCCCATCCGCACATGAGCGTCCTTCTGTGCATGGCTGATCGCCACCCAGCGCCGTACTTGCTCGAACAGCCCCCGGCGGCGCATGTCGGTCAACAGCAGGGCCATGGCCGTGCTCTGGGCGTAGCTTCCTCTCCAACATCTGCCTGCCGCGCCGTGGAGAAAGTTGCCGCCGGCGCATTTCTGACAATCCTCCCCTTTGGTGAACCAGAACCCGTTCACGCACCCCATGCGGTAGTTGTGAAGAAAATGGATGATCGGCACCCCAAGCTGTTTTGCCAGCATGTAGGCGCCGGGAGAGACAGCCGGGAAGACATTGTGGATCAGCCAGCAATCGAATCGTCCGAGACTTTGGTATTTCGACAACCGTTCAAGAACCGGCAAATTCCGGTAAGCCATCAACGGAAGCAACGCTCCCGCCGCTTGCTTCATCTCTTCCGAAGAGGAAATGAAATAACCGACCTCGAAACGCTCGTCCATGGCGTCGCCAATGCGATAGACGCTTCCCTCCTCGCCGCCATACTGCAGATAGCGGCTGAAGATCTGTAAAACCTTAAGACGGGACACAAAAGTTGGAGTCAGGAAACATAAAGCTCGATCTTCACGGAAAGTGATATGTCACAGGAGAAGCGGAGAAGAATATGGATTGTGTCGATCAACTATGATCAAGGGGATCAACCCAATACTCCGTCATATACCTCGTAAATTCCTTCCAGGCATTTCCGCCATGAAAGATTCTTTGCCCGCTCGTATCCCGCCTCGATTTGCCGTGAGGGAATGCCTTCGTTCGCCACCTTGGCCAGAACCGCCGCCAATTCCTCCGGCGAATGCGGATCAAAATAAAACGCGACCTCCCCGCCGACCTCCGGCAGACTGGTACACCGGCTCGCCACCACCGGCACCCGCGCCGCCATCCCCTCGATCACGGGCAGGCCGAATCCTTCGTAAAGCGAAGGAATCACTACTGCGTCCAGCCCGGCATAATAATCGCCGATCGCCTCGTCCGGCAGCCTCCCCAGCTCCACCAATCCATCCTCTCCCAGCTCTTTCCGCAGCGCCCCGGCCAATGCCGCCGGCAAGGCGGCGCCGACCCGCACCAGCACGATCTTCCGTTGGATCGACGCCCGCAACCGCGCCAGCGCCTCCGGCAGGATCGCCAGATTCTTCCGCTCCAGCGTGCTGCCGATGCTGCCGATCCGGAATTGCCGCCCATCCCGCGGCAATGTCGAAATCTTGGACTCGTCCGGCATTTCCACCCCGTTGAAGACCACGTGGATCTTCCGCGGATCGATTTCCAACAGTTCCTCGACCTCCCGCTTGGTATATTCGGAGACGGCGATGATCGCGTCCGCTTCCTTCAAATGGCCCACCCATTTTCGAAACCGTCCCGCCTGAGCACCCGTCAGTTCGCCGGGAAACCGGAGCGGAATCAAATCATGTAAGGTCACCACCTTGAGCGCCTGCTTCGGAACAAAAGGAAGCAGATCCGCCCAACTGTGATCGAGGACGTGGGCGATCCCGCCCTTCGTTCGCATCCTGACCATCGCCGGATAGATCACCTGGCGGGTAAGAAGCTTTCCAACCTTTCCACTGTGGTGGCCCAGGTCGTCCGCCGAAGCGGTTAGAATGGATGAGCAGGAAAACCCGTCATCGGCACGCATCGCCGCCTCCAGCAGCTTCCAGTAGCGCAGCATCGACACGCTGCCATAGACAGGATGCGCGGGAATCCAGGAGACGTTCGTCATGAGCAACGTAGGGAGCGAACTATTGCAGGCGATAGTGGGTGGTCACGATTACCCCTTCACGGTCCACATCCGGACCATGTGGCAGTTCCAGCAACACCGTGGAATACCGCGATTTCAAGTTAAACGGCGGATCTTCCAGATAGATCCCGGATCCCTGCCCCAGCCGGATACCGCCGCCGTGGATCTTGTCGAGGTTCCTCGCCTTCAGTTGGGCCGGAGAGGGGATGTGCTCGGAGATGATGGCATGCTTGAACTGTCCGAGTTTGGGAAGGATTTTTAGAATCTGCTCATTGGAGAGATGCTGGAGAACCTGTCGGATGAAGATCACGTCGGCTTGGGGCAACTCCTCGTTGATTCCGTCCACACAGAGGAACTCAAGATTGGGTGCGATGTGGTTTTTGCGGTGGTTGTCTATCAGGATCGGGACGATGTCCGCGGCGATGTATTTTCCAAAGTTGGGAAAAACCCTTCTGCCCACATGGAAATCACCGCAACCCAGATCCAAGGCGGTAAGGTGCTTCCCATCGTGCTCTTCCGCCCACCGCGTGACGCAGTCGATGTAGGGATCCACCAGATCCGAGAATCGCGATCCCGCTCCCGAGGAAAGCTCCTCGTCTCCGGTCCAGATTCTCTTCTGATAGATCCTGGAGAAAACCTCGCGGGTCGTGAGCTTGTCGTCGTCCCGGGTGACCCAGCTTCGACGGAGACCTCCGAGGCGGTTCCAGATCGGTGCGGGGACAATGGTTTTGGCGAGTTTTCGAATCATGAGTGGAAATGGATTGGAAAGTGGCTTCCCGCGGCTACGCCCGGAGCTTTTTCAGGATGGCATCCGAATACAATGAGGAAAGGAGCGCCGCGTAGGGGTCCGGAGAAAGAGCTTCGCCCATTTCGCAGTGGGTTTCACGGATGACTCCGGAGGCGATGTCTTCTGACAGCGTCGCCACCATCCCGTCCACATTCCACGGCAGCAGGCGACCGTTCTCGCCTTCCCGCAGGATCATCTCGCTGCCGGGGTGGGCGGTCAGATAGAGGCGTAACCCGAGTGCTGCGGCCTCGATTTCCACCAGAGAGAACGCTTCGAAGTGGGAGGGAAACAGCAAGGCGTCGCCTGCGGACAAGTGCCATTCCGGCGGCGAGACATGACCGGCGAAACGAATCGCCTCGGCGGACTCGCCTTGTAAGTCCATCAAACGGCGGAAGTCAGCCACCGTGCCTTCAGTCCCGCCCAGAACCAGCAGGGTTGCGGGATTCCCCTGTTGCCGCAGTCGGTTCACCACCTTTACTGCTTGTAGCAGGCCTTTCCTCACGAAATGGCCGAAACCGGCGAAGACGAAAACGATGTCCTCTTCGCCGAATTGGTAGTGCTTGCGTGAGTCCGAGCGGGAGGCCGCCCGGAAGGCTGGATTGAAACGTTCCGGGTCATAGGAGTTGGGCAGGTAGCGGAAAATTGATCCTGGCGGGGCCGCGATAGGGGTGGCGATCCCGCGGCTCACGCACCACCACTCGCCGGTGGCACCGGGTTCGAGGCATTTTCGTTCGCCCTGGATCGCCCAATTGCGGAACACACGTTCTTTGAAAGGAGCACGAAGCTCCACGGGCTTCACCTTCGCAATCTCCGCGTAGGTGATGTTCCAGAATTGGATGTAGCGGATGTCGGTTCTCGGCAAATGCTCGCCGGTCGCTTGGACCAGCGTGTTTTGCAATTGGGGCTTGGGCAGTCGCTTGTAGGCGCGCCATGCCATAAACCGGAATGCGGCACACTGAATCGGCCAAAAACGGGTGATTTTCGGAAATTTCCGCCATTTCACCCAAGGCTGGTCCAGATCGCATTCCATCGACCAGACTTCCACTTCCTTGAAATGCTTCGGCAGCACTTTCTCCGCCACCTGTAGCCAAGCCCGGATGGTCGGTGCGCGCCGACTGCAGATGGGATCGACGACAAGCAGGCGGTCAACTTGAGGCATGGAATAAGGATATGGAGACGGTTGGTGGTGACAGTTCGTGACCCGGGCCGCCTGACTATACTTTCCGAAATAGGCCAAGAATGCAGTAAGGCTGATCGTCACGGCGGCTTTCCACGGTGCGGTTGGCCTCGCTCGCCCACAGCATCGGAGGTATAAACCGTAGCGGCTTGGGCAGTTTGCTGATCGCCATGAAGCGGTTCAATGTGGTCCGGGTCATCGCCCAGTCGAAATGGACCGGTTCGAATCCGGCCGGGATGAATAGGTTTTCGAGATCCTTCTGATAGTATCCCTCGCGAACGTGGTCGGGCTGCTCGAAGGGCTCCGGAGGCTGTGGAACCGTGACGATCACATGGCCGCCGGGCTTGAGCAGGCGGAAAAACTCGCGGACCACCGCGTGGTCGTCCTGAATGTGTTCGATGACTTGGGTGGTCATGATCGTGTCCACGCTCTCCGCCGGCTCGCCGGTGGATTCGATGGGCCGGTTGAGGACCCGCGCCTTGTCGCCGAGCGGTTCGCATTCCCGCTGCAGAATTTTGAAATTGTCCTTGAACGGCTCCACGCCGATGAAGCGGGAGCAAAGTCCGGCTGCCAGCATCTTGCGCGAGTAATGCCCGCTGCCCGCCCCGGCGTCCAGCAGGGTGCCCAGCCCGCCCGGGATCTTTTTTGCGGCGTTCACGAGGATCGGAAACTCCGTCTGATAGCGGTAGGTGTTGGTTGTGACGTAAATCTTCCGGGCGATGGATCTGAAACTGCTCATGGCGTTGGGGCGTGGGATGGAGGGAAAGGGGAGGGCCGGTTTCAGCCGGTGGATGTTGGAATTGAGCAAGGGGGGAAAGGAATGGCGATCTCCGAATCGCCATCGACCAAGGGGAGCCGGTGAAGTGCGTTTCACGCGTCTCAGCGGCACTTCATGGGCGCGGGCGGATCGGAGTCTGTCTCTCCTTGCTTATTTTGAGGAAGCGCAGGTACTCCTGATAGTAGAATCCCGGTTGTGGAAGATAAGTCGAAAGGCTGGCCTTGCAGTTTTCGGAACGGGATTCGTATTCCTCCCCGCTCATCGTGGCGGCCCGCTCAAGGCATTTTCTCAGGGACTCGACATTGCCCGGCTCGCAGAACAGGGCGTGTTCGCCTGCGGCTTCGGGCAGGCCGCCCACACGGCTGACGATCGACGGAACCGCGCAGCAACGTGCTTCGATAGGTGTCAGTCCGAGATCTTCCGGGAAGGTGACCGGAGCTATGTTCCACATTGAGGACGACATCTGCTCCTCCTTTTCTGCCGCGCTGGCGAAACCGGGCATTTCCACATGGTCCCGGATCTTCCACCGGTCCACCAAGCACTCGATTTCGTTCCGCAACGGGCCGTCGCCGAAGAGAAACAAAGGATGTGCTTGTCGGTCGATGTGGGCCGTCGCGTAGGCCTCCACCAGTTGCTCCAGCCCCTTCTCGGGAATCCAGCGGGCAATAAAGAATAAGCCCTTGCGCGAGGCAGGCGGGACATAAGCGGTCGGTAGATCGGAAGTGGCCGGGACGATTCGGCAATTCTCGTCAAACCGGCTTACGCCCCAGCTTTCCGCAACGAACTGAGAGATGTACCATTGCGCATGAGCGAGTTTCAGCCCAAACAGAAATCGTAGCCCGTGCGGTGGCTTGCGTTTGGCTTCGATCGTGATGATCAGCTTTTTCCCTAGCAGCCGCGCCGGGTAGGTTGCGTAAATGACCGGGAAATGGCAGTGCACGACATCCGCCCACAGCAGATCCCGCAGGTATTGGAAATCCAGCATCGAGAGCACCCGCCACGTCACGCCGAACTTTGCAAGCCCCCGCGGTAGCGAATCCTGAATGGGAACGCCCCGCCTGACCCGGTAAACCACGCGCACTTCACACTCTCCACTGGAGAGCACGTCCTTCGCGATCGCCGCGGTATAGACTTCCACTCCGCCGTAGCTGCCTTCCGAGGCGGCTACCATCAATACGCGGGTCTTTCTCTTCATCAGAAATTTGGGGGAATCGTGGCCCGCCAATCACCGGCGGCAGGGGATCGAAGAGTGAGGATCACCTCAGCCGCGCCTTCATCCACAGCCAGATCTGGCCGGGGTAGCGTCCTTCATCCAAGGCGAAGTTCGTTTGGGCGTCCGTAAGATTCTTCAGCTCGGGAACCCGCGACCGCATCTCCTCGCGGTCCCGGTCCACCGCGTGATACCGGGTTATCGAATGCGTCGCCGCAAAGCGCTTTTCCAGCAGTTCGGCGCCTTCGCTCACCTGGTGCTCTTCGGTACGGTGAATCTCGATGAGGATATCGAGATTCCGCAGCGCGGGGGACTTCGCCGGATTCATCAACGTGTATTCAAATCCCTCAATATCGCAAATCACCACCGCCTTGGCGTCCTTGAAGGTTCCCAACTCGGCGGCCGAACAATACTTCCTGACCTCCAAGTTGGAAATACCATTGAGCTCCGCGAGCTGGCGCTGCCGGAACCGGGCGATCGGATCAGTGTCGTAGGATATCACCTGCGAGCGAGGCATTTTCAGCGCCAGCCCCACCGCGTAATAGCCTTCCGCCGCGCCGATATCGATCACCGTCGGATACTGCTCCGCGATCATCTCCGCAATGACCGGTTGGATCTCCTGCTCGTAACATCCCAGCCACTTGCCTGTGATGGTGCCCCAGATGGTTTTGTTGTAATAAGCCATCCCTTCGAACGGACCCCCGAGAACTTTTATCGGGCCGTCATGGAAAACTTCGCGCGCGATGAGCTGCTGGCAAGGACCGAAGGTCCTCCGGCAGTAGAGGAAAAACCGTATGCTGGCCAGTTGTTGGAACAGGTCTGGTGACAGGCGTTTGACGAGATCTTTGACGAACTTCATTGGGTGAATGGCTGCCGTTGACGGTGAACTCCTGAGTGTTTTTCACTGAATTCGACCTAAGGGTTTTTCTATCAATCCGCTGCGGGCCGGAGAGTGTGGTTCAAAGTTGGTTCGCTACGAACTGTGACGGGCTGTGGGTTGGAGAGCTGCTTCAGATGATTATCCTGAAGTTTTTTCAAAAGAAACACTCCACCAAAGACTGACCAGATTGCGAGGTTATAGGGGGTGGCGGTGAAGTTGTCTCCACCCGCGGCAGAGGATAGAAGGAGCGGAATGGTAACGCCTAGGGCAAAAGCCCCTGCGGATCGAGCTTCCCCATTGGGAAGCCTCCAGACCGTGCGATGCAGTGTGAGAGCCAGCAAGCAGCCCAAGATCACCACTGTGCCCAGTCCAATGGCCCCCGTCCGCATCAGGATTCGGTTGATCATGTCGTGATTGTAATCATCACTTGAGATACTGACGTTGGAGATTGAGGACTTCAGTTCCGCTTCGGTTCCGAAAAGGCTCCAAGATTGCGGGCGCTTCAATCGTTCCCATCCGCGCAGGCGGTCCGAGAATGTACCGAAAGTGAGCACTTCACTGCCCCATTTGCTGTCGCTGGCGACCACCGCATTGGCCTTGTCGATACCTTCATCGAGAAGCCAGGTCGACTGCCATACGCCCACCAGGAAAATAGTGCCTAAAATTCCGTAAAACGCCACTGTCCTGAGTTTTGAAAAGGCGCAGTACATGGCACCAGCGAACAAGAATGGAAGGATCAAGGTGCCCCGTTGTGTGGAGACGATGATACCCGCGAAAAGGATCGCGGAAAACAGCAGAAATAACCAGCGCCAAGAGCGGATCGCGTAGGTCCGCCAGGCGGCGAAAGCGAAATAGACGCTCAAACATCCCAAGGCGCTTGCGGAGCCGAAAAAGCCGAACACCCGCGGCTCGATGAACTCCAGCATCTGGGCGCTGTGAACAGGAGATAGTCCGGAGCGGGCGTATGTCCATTCCATGTTGTTGAAGCCGTTGAAATACTGCCAAATGGCCCATCCGGCGCTGGGGATTACCAGAATGGTCTGGACGGTCAGGAATTTGATCCAGTCCTTCAATTCGCGGAACAGGGCGAAGGACAGGGGGATAACGGTGGTGTATAGTCCGGCGGTCCCGGCATTGTAGGCCCGTTTCATGAACGAGTCGCCCCCCCCGATTCCGCCTCCAGATAGATAATAGAGTCCGAGGATCGGAGCGATGCTGAATAGGGCCCAACCCAGCTTGGTCATTTTGACCCGGCCGAACATCACTTGTATCAGGAAGCCGCAGTTCAAAGCACATAGGGTGAGCAGCGGCCCGATCAGGATTTCCTGTACCGTTTCCATCGACACTGCTCCATAATAGACCCCGACCCGTTTCAGTTCGTCCGTATAAATGGCTTGAGCCGCTAGGACGAAAAGCCCCTTCCGTGGACTGACAAACGCGAATATCGCACAAATAACGGTCACCAATTTGCTGACTCCGGCAATTCCACCGGTGGGATTCATCAGAATGGCGACTCCCGCAAAAACCGCGAAAATGATGGCGATCACCGTGAAGGCAATGGTGATGAGAGACTTGGAATTCATAGGGGAATAGGGATTTCGGATGTTTGTCGGATGACCTGCACCTCAGTTTCTAATTCGGTTGTCTGGCATTACTCGGAGTTGACTTTACCGCAGTTTCTCTAAGCGGTGTGAGAACTTTCCACGAATGAGACAAATGTCCGAATAAAAAAATCCTGATTCGCCGTGGAACCATGAGTTTGAGCAGGGATACGCCCACCAGTTTCAACACTTTAAAGATTGCTTTGAAAAAACCAATCCAGCCCCAGTGGCGGCAGTAATAGCGGAACAGCATCGGCGGATACAGCGCGTTGCGCTTTTGGAACAACTTGCGCCAAAGTTCTGGTATCGTTGCCTCGCCGAGTAACCAGGATTGGTTGTCGGTCCTGTCGATCCCGGTTTCCCGGACCAATGCGTGCGGCAGCACCTTTACGGGAAAGCCGGCCCGGCTGGCACGCAGACCGTAATCCGAATCCCCACCGAAGTGCGGAATGTGTCTGCCGTCCGGATAGCCGATCCCTTCCACCACCTTGCGACTGATCGCCACCAGATTGCCGCGGCAGGTATCCACATCGATCTCAGTTTGGGTCCGGTCCACCTCCACGGTGATCAACCCTGTTCTCCCCCGGTATAGCAATGGGAAATATCCTTCGTAATTTTTTTCCTCGACGACGACCATCCCTTGGCCGCTCACAATTCCGCCGGATTCCTCGGCGCGCGCGGTGATCGACTCGATGGCACCCTCCGCGACCTCGGTGTCGTCGTTGATCCAGATAAAACTGCTCGCACCTGTAGCGTAGGCATGGCGCATGCCGAGTTCGACTGCTCCCGTCCAGTAAAGCTCGCCATGGCCGCGGAGCACTTCGACTTCCGGGAAATCCCGGGCGATCGACTCGGAGGTTCCGTCCGTGGAGGCATCGTCCACCACGACGATGTGGAAGCCTTGAAGCACCCCGATCTGCTTCAGACGATCCAGGCAGTCGAGAGTGATTGCCTTGCGGTTGAAGCAGGGGATGATCACGACCGGGTGTGAGCCGTTCCGTGGCTTCTCAAATGGAATAATCGGGTCCAAGGCGGATGGATGAGTTAGAACGAACGTTCGCTATTGTAGGACTTTCTTGTAAACTTCACGGGTTTCCACCGCAGTCTTGTCCCACGAAAATTTCTTGATGCGTTCAAGGCCCTTGGCGATGAGCTCGGAACGCCGGGAGTCACTAGAGGCGATGAGCGAAAGGGCTCTTGTCATATCATCGACATCGACCGGATCGAAGAACTCCGCCGCTTCTCCGATCACTTCCGGCATGGAGCTGGTATTGCTTGAGATAACCGGGCAGCGTTGCGCCATCGCCTCGAGCGGCGGGAGACCGAAGCCCTCGTAAATCGAAGGATAAACCAGCGCATGAGCACTGCGGTAGAGGTCCGCAAGCACCTGATCGCTGCCCCTGACGTGTCGCACTTGATCCGGTTTGTAGCCCCGCGATGCCATCTGTTCCCTCTCCCGTATGGAAAGCGGGTCACTTCCAAAAGCGACGATGTCGAAATCCCGTTGAATGCCTGATCGTTCGCCAGCCTCGAGAAACCGGTCGAAATTCTTATATCCGGCCCGATGACCCACGAAGAGAAAATAGGGTCGTGAGGGTTGGCTGGCCCTGAGGTTGTCGAAGTCGGAGCCTTCAAATGCCAGATGGACCACTGAGACTTTGGCTTCATCGACGTCAAACAACCGGATCAAATCGTTGCGGGTGTTGTGGGAGATGCAGATCACATGGTCCGCGAATTCGACCGCTTCGCGCTTTACCAAGCTTTCCAAGTTTTGACTCGGGAAGTCTTCGGGGAAATATTCATGGATCATGTCGTAAACCGTAAATACGGTTGGCGTGCCGGCGGGGGCAGAGGGCTTGCTTCTGAAGTAAGTCTCGTGGACAAGGTCGGGCTTCCATTGGTTGATGCCACGCTTCGCGTAACATTCGTTGACCCTGAACCGCAACTGTTGGAGGCGTGCCGATGGTTCGGGCGTGAATCTGCCTCGAATCAAATCCGGATCCAAATGGCGCAAGTATTCGTTCTTATGGAGTCCTGCAAACACTCTCGGAGTTTCGCCCAAGTTCTTGAGACGGGGTACCAACTCGGCGAAATATCGCGAGATGCCTCCGAACCGCTGCTGGGTGAAAATCTGATGATCGAATGCGATTCGCATTGTGTTAGGATTCAGGAGCAAAGGATGCTACTTGTTTTCACTGCTGCCGCGCGATTGGAGCTGCCTTACACCGGCCTTGGCCGCTTCATAGTCTGACTGGAGTTTGCTGAGCCCTCTCCTACTTCTGCTCACGTAGTATCCGTAAGCAGATCCGAGTCGGTTTGGCTTCAAAAAGTGTCTGCCCAATCCTTTTGGAACACGGTCCGACAACACATGGAGGCCATCGGATAAGCTCCATAATTCAACTCCCAGTTTCTTCGCCAGCATCTGCAGGCTTTCCTGGTGGTAAAGACTGACATGCTGACCGGTTTCAAATGCATAATACCACCAATCCATTGGCGGGATTTCGTCTCCCTGATGAATCAATGTAGAGAAGATCAGGGTCTTGCATCCATAACGCTCGAAAGCGCCGCTCACGAAATCATACGGGTCCGCGATGTGTTCCATCACCTCGAAGGCAAGGAGGGCATCCGCTTTGAAATCCGGTCCGGGTTCGAAATCCGCGGCATAGAGATTCGGGCAGTATTGGTCCGTCGTGTAGCAATCGTAGCCGTCATCACGAAGGCCGCGGCAGAGCAGCCCATAGCCCCCTCCAACGTCCAGGAATTTGGCCTCGGGTGGGAACATGTGGTGAAGCAGCGGTTCGAGTCGCTTCCAATTGTTTCGATTCCGGGCGATCAGGCCGACATCGGTTTTCGCGATGGCTGCAGAGTATGATTCCTCCAACCAGATCGGCGGATGAGGTTGCATCAGCCGACAGGTGGGGCAGCGGAAATAAGTCGCCTCGTATTTTCCCAGAATTGTCGCTTGGAAGATTTCCTGCATCGGGCTCCGGTCGATCGGACAGGGAAATTCGATGTGTTGACTCATGATTCGATGGCCATTGGTGTGAGAGTGATTGCTGCAGGGCGGGCGACTGGCTGAGAATTCACTGGAATTTGAGGAGTCCCCGGAGCTTCCGGATGGCTCTCCCGATGATTTGCGGCCCGACTCCGAAAACGTTGCGGGTTGTGTGCCAGTCCGCAGAATAGTCCGCTTCCACCACATCGGGATGCACGAGGGGAAAGTTCATTGGCACAACGGGCATGTTCGCAGCCGGATCGTCGGGGGAGAGTAAGTGAGAGCCTCGCTCGTCGAAGCCGATGTTGCTGACCAGATTCCCTTGCGGACTGATGGTGAGACCGCGATTGAGCAGGCTGCAAAATACAAACTGATAGTCCCATGTATTGATGTGACCTGAAACCACTTTGTCGAAAATCCGAGAAAAGTAATTGGTCGTGTGACGATCCCCGATGTAGTCCGCAATGAGGTTCCGTCGTTGATCCCATTTCCCCATCGTTACGTCGTAATTGGTCCAAGCCCTCCTCCAGCTGGCCCAGCCCCAGATGTGAGGATACTTTGAGAAAAAATAGGAACCGTCTCCCCGCCTTTGTCCTTGCTGGAAATTGTCCCCACTGATCGCCATAACCCGTTCGTTGTCGGCGTAGCGGATCAACAGTTCATCGGCGAATCGGAAAAAACTCGGGTCCGGGAGGCAATCGTCCTCCAGGATAATGCCCGCAGGCTCATGCTCGAAGAACCAGGTGATGGCCGACGACACCGCAGCTTTGCAACCGAGGTTTTCAGTTCGATAGAGGCGTTGGACTTCGCATGGCCAGTCGATTTTCTCTGTCGCCGCGCGGCTCAATTCGCACTGGACGGTTTCGCCTTCCTTTGTTGCGCGGGGTCCGTCGGCGGCGACATAGAGCTTCTCGGGCCGGTTTTCCTTGATTCTCGCGAAGACCCGTGCCGTAAGGTCAGGGCGGTTGAAGATCAGGAACAGTAGCGCACGGGCCATTTTTTACGAGGTGTTTGGAGAAGATCCGAATGGCGATCCCGAACTCCCGTTAAGGAATTACAGTAGGATTCATTTCGCTGTCAGGTTTGAATCTACTGTGGATGAAAACAATGTTTTGAAACGCGAAGAGTTCCCTTCGAAATGTTTCAACGCTGACTCGCAAGGCTCCTTCCGGGAGTAGTCTGAAGGCGGCATAGTCTGGCAGCACGTTCTGGATATCGCGCAAGAACACCCTGGAAATGACATTCATTTCATTGAACTCGACGTGGAAAACATCAATTTTCCCGCCTTCAATAAGGCGCGCGGCACCTTTCAAGACTTCGAGCTCATTGCCTTCCGTATCGATCTTGATCAAAGTGATCCGATCCGAGAGACCAAGCCGATTCGCGACAGCATCCAGCTGGTCCACAGAGACGGTATGGCCGATTGCCTTGCCGTGATGGATGTCCTTAATGACATCCTCATAAATCGAAGCATGTTGGCTTCCGTCTGCGTTCGAGTAGTCGAACAATGTGAGGGTGCCGACTTCGGAACCGAGGGCCATTTGCTGGACGTTGATTCGGGAACCCAAATCTTTTTTGAGCTTTGATGCGGTCGAAGGATGGGGTTCGAACGCGATGATCGTGGCTTGTGGGAATGTGTCGATCAACAGCTTTGAATAGCCGCCCTCGTTGGCTCCCACATCAATCAGGATCGGGGAGTCGCCATTACTATATTTGGGAAGAATCGTGCTAATGAAGTGCTGTTCACCAGAGACTGATTCATTTTCAAAATTCAAGATGCCAAGGCCTCTCATCGAGAGATCGAGCAGGAAATTGTTGAGCTTCTCAAATTGCGGCTTTGCGAATAGCCCTGCCCACAGTCGCAGAATTCGGTATTTCATGAGATTTTAACGGAGATAGGTGCCAAGGGCGATCCGGCGGCAGTTTCGAAAAGCAAGGATTGGGAAAATGACTGCAACGGTTTGCGCACAGATCGTTGCAAAAGCGGCCCCACTGGTTTCAAACCGGGGTATCCAGTAAAAGTTTAGAACGGTGTTGGTAATCGCACCTGCGAAACACCCATACATTTGTGGTCGTGTTTCTCCTTCAATTTGATACATATTGCTGACCGCCACCCCCATATAGACAGGTAATGTCGTCCAAATGTGAACCATAAAGGGAGCTATCGAGTCGAGGAACTTGCTGCCGTAGATGGTGGTGATGATCCAAGGTCCTGAGAACTTGATCAGGATAATAGTGATCGCGGATACCGAGACCATGAATGCGACGAAAATGTAGTAGAATCTGATGAACTGGGCAGGAGATTCATTTCGAAGTCTAACCATTCTCGGGTATGCCGCTCTTCCCACAATCACGGGTGCCATGTAAAAGAGTTCACTAACGCGGGTTGCCGCGGCATAGACACCCACCGCCCGGACACTGGAGAACTTTTCCAGCATTATAAGATCGATCCTCATGTAAACCATGATACCGAACCCTGTCAGAATTAGCGGCCATGATTCGGCGATGAGCTTTTTGGCCCTTTCCAAGTTGGCTGCAGAGTGGCCAATGACTTCACCCAGCCGCCGTCTCGAAAGGTATGAAGTCGTGACAGCGGTGATCAATGGGTCGATCGCCATGATCGCGGCGAAGGCGATGAACGGAGCATGGTAGAACACCATTGCCAGCCTAAGTGACTGGAGCACGACCATTTGCAACAGCCGGAGCTTTGCAATTTCGCGGTATCGTGATTCTGCCCGGAAGGTCCAAAGATGCAGGGTTGAGAGGTTGGAGAAGCTTGATACCGCCGTCGCCCATACGGCGATCTGCTGCATGCTCCCCGGAGCCTGGGTTAGAGCGAACCAAGCCAGAATCAGAGTGTTGAGGATCGTGACGCCCCAGAGAAGCTTGCAAGCGGTCTGCCAGACTTCAGAGCGGTCATTCCCTCCCCGGGCCAATTCCCGAACGATAATTGATTCCAAGCCCAATGTGGCCAGCGGTCCGAGCAGCCCTCCAATCGCTCCCGCATAGTTGAATGCGCCGGTGGCTTCGGGGCCGAGATATCGAACTACCGTAACTCCTACAAAAAAGCTCAGCCCGAGGGAAATGAACTGCTCGGCGGTCATCCAAAGGGCTTCTTTGGAGGTGGTACCGCGCAGGAATTTCTGGATTTTGGCGATCAAATATGGGGGTAATTGGAGAGAGCTGTGATCCGCGGGAGATTTCGTTTAGGAATGGTTCGAGAATCCTTGATATTCTTGTAAGGAGAAACTGATCTTGTCATTTGGCTCTGATCGGGAATGCTCGATCAAGTCGGGCTCAGGAGGCGGACCGTTTAGATGTGGGCCAAATTTTTTGTTCGTAGCAGCTCTGGATTGTTTCCCAGATAAGGGCCCTAAATCGTCAACCAATTTCCGCGCGGGCGAGCAGCTGGGCGACCCGCTCGCCGGTGTTGAAGGGTTTCCAGCCGAGGACGTGGTAGGCTTTGGACGGGTCGCCGACGAGACTGTGGCTGTCGACAGGTCGGAAAAATTTGGGATTCACCCTGAGCACGGTTTTGCCGGTCGACCGGTCGGCTGCAGCTTCGTTTTCGGCCTCTCCGGTGAAATCGAGTTCGATCCCTGCTTCCAGAAATGCTGCTCGGGCGAAGTCTCGGACAGTGGTCGAAGTTCCCGTGGCGAAGATGAAATCATCCGCCACGGAGTGCTGCAGGGACAGCCACATGGCCTCGATGTATTCAGGGGCGTAACCCCAATCCCGCTCGGAATCGAGGTTTCCGAGTTCGAGCACTTCGTCGGAGCCGTGGTGGATGCGGGCGACCGTGGACGCGATTTTTCGGGTCACGAAGCTTTCGCCACGACGCGGCGACTCGTGATTGTAGAGAATGCCGTTGACCACGAACATGCCGTGGGCCTCCCGATAGACGCGGCAGAGGTTGGCGGCGAAGGCTTTGGCACAGCCGTAGGGATTCACCGGTCGGAATGGCGTGCTTTCGGTCTGAGGGAATGCATCCGGCACACCGAAGAGCTCGGACGAGGCGGCATGAAAAAAGCGGGGGGGGGATTGCAGGTCGCGGCAGATTTCCAACAGCGAAAGCGTGGCGACGGCGGTCTCCGCGACGGTGGACTCGGGAATTTCGAAACTCAGCCCGACGTGGGACTGGCCGGCAAGGTGGTAGAATTCATCCGGTTGGATTTTTGTGATCAGCCTGCGGAGGGTCGTCTGGTCGCCGAGGTCGGCGTAATGAAGCTCCAAATGCCTGCCCTCACGTCGCAAATGCTCGATACGGGTGCGGTTGAACTGGCTGGAACGGCGAACCAGTCCGTGGACCGCATAGCCCTTGTCGAGCAGGAATTCTGCCAGATAGGAGCCGTCTTGGCCGGTGATGCCGGAAATGAGCGCGCGTTTCATTGGAAAGTCAGGAAGCGGAAATGTTTGTAAAGTTTGTCCATCAGGGCTGACGGAGTTCCCATTTGTCGTGGCGATGGGAGATGGTCAGGCCGTTTTCGGAGGCGAATCTGCTGACCGCCATGCGGACGCCGTCCCAAGACCAGTCGTCGCCGAACAGCACTCCCCCCGCACGGACGATATCCCACCAGACGACGATGTCCTGATAGACGTCCTCCTCTTCGTGGCTGCCATCGAGATAAATGAGGTCGGCTCGTATGCCTTTTACGGAACACCATTGGGCGGCGGTGATGGATGGAACCGGGAAGGGAGTGATGCGGTTTTGCTGTCCCGCACGTGAGACGTTGGCAAGGAACGTGTAATAGATGCTCGGATATCCGTGTTTGAGATTCAAAGATCCGTGCCTGGTGGGATCCTTGAGCTCCGTCCACATTTCCAATGCTCCCAGCCAGGTGTCCACACAGACGATTTCGCAAGCACTTCCAATGCGATCGAGGTGACGGGCGAGGGTCAGGGCGGAGCCGCCTTTCCAAGTGCCGATTTCAATGATCCGCTTGGGGCGAACGGCCTCGATCAGTTCGGCAAAAGCGGGAGAATCAGAGCCCCACCCCGACGGATCATCCGGCCAGTCGGACGGATCAAAATCCTGATATGGGTCGACGCGATGTAGGAGAGGTCGGACTTGACCAAAGAAGTCGTCCGCGCCGCCGGCCAAACGGGAGGCAGGGCGAAGACGGCGAAGGCTGAATCCAAAGCGGTAGGCGATGGACTTGAGAACGCTTTGCAGAATGCGCATGGAAAACGGATGGGTTGGAAAAAGGGAAGGCGGAATGCCAACATTCGGATCACAGAGCCGAAGAACCAAAACAGGGAGATTTACGGTGATCTGTGGCACGCTGCCGCCCTTGGTTGCGGCGATGGAGGCCGATGAACCTGTTGCTGCAAAGGGTTCTCAAGGTGAGAGCGGGTGAAGTCTCACTCGTCGAGAGTGATTTGGCTTGGGTATTGTTCAAGAAAAATTGAACAAAGAAAAGGCCCGCAACTTGGATGCAGCAATAGCCCGAAATCACGGTCTCCGGTGGCATCGCAAGCGATTCAGAAGAAACGGCATCCTGACATCGACCCAACTTCGCAAACGTCCGGATGTTGCGACTGGCCGCGGGGCGGAGCGCAGGTACAAAAAAACCAACCCAGCGGAATTCCCTAGGGCGTTCCGCTGGGTTGATAGGATCTTGATGATGTTTGATCGACCGTGTCGTGGCGACCGATGGTCGCTTCCTGCCTCAGATGATCATTCCTGCGGCGACGGTCTCGTTCGTGCCGGGATCGATGAGGATGAACGAACCGGTGATCCGGTTGCGGCGATAGGAATCGTGGATCAGTGGCACGGCGGTGCGCAGGGAAATGCGGCCGATGTCGTTCATGGAAAAACCGTCCACGCCTTCGATCTTGTGAAGGGTGTTGATATCGACGTGATATTTCACCTCCTGGATGATTGCTTTGGTTTCTTGTGTCGTGTGGCGGATCACCAGTTTGGCCCGAGGCGGCATCGGCTTGTTGGAGAACCAGCAGATCATGGCTTCGATGTCCTGCTCGACGCGTGGCGGGTTGTTGGACTTCACCAACGTGTCACCGCGCGAGATGTCGATCTCTTCGGTCAGGGTGATGCAGACGGACTGCGGCGCGAAGGCCTCTTCGAGGTCGCCATCCGGGCTGTGGATGGCCTTGACCTTGGTGGTGAAGCCGGAAGGCAGCACGGTCACGTCGTCACCCGGCTTGAAAACACCACCGGCGACGCGGCCGGCGTAGCCGCGGAAATCGTGCCACTCGTCGCTCATGGGGCGGATCACCCATTGCACGGGAAAGCGCGCATCGACGTGGTTTTCCTCGCCGCCGACATAAACGTTTTCCAGGTGATAGAGGAAGGTCGGACCTTGGTACCAGGGCATGTGCTCGGACTTGTCGACGACGTTGTCGCCGTTCAGCGCCGAGATCGGGATGTCCGTGATTTCGACGATGTTGTCGAGGCGCGAGGCGAAATCGCGGAAATCCTTGATGATCTTGGTGTAGACCTCTTCCGAGTAATCGACGAGGTCCATCTTGTTGACGGCGACGACGAGGTGCTGGATGCGCAGCAGGTTGGCGATGAAGCTGTGGCGCTTGGTCTGCTCGATGACGCCCTTGCGCGCGTCGATCAGGATGATCGCGAGATTGGCGGTCGAAGCACCGGTCACCATGTTGCGGGTGTACTGGGTGTGGCCCGGTGTGTCGGCGATGATGAATTTCCGCTTCGGCGTGGCGAAATAGCGGTAAGCGACATCAATGGTGATGCCCTGCTCGCGCTCTGCCTTGAGTCCGTCGGTTAGGAGTGCGAGGTTGACGTTTTCGTCGCCGCGGCGTCGTGAGGATTCCTCCATGGCTTCAAGCTGGTCCTCGAAGATGGATTTGGAATCATAAAGAAGGCGGCCGATGAGAGTCGATTTGCCGTCATCGACGGAGCCGGCGGTGGTGAAGCGGAGAAGATCCATGGAAAGTTAGAAAATTGGTTGGATAGATTTTTCAGGAATGGGAAGCGGGGATGATCAGAAATATCCTTCCTTCTTGCGGTCTTCCATGGCGGTTTCCGAGCGTTTGTCGTCGGAACGGGTGCCGCGCTCGGTCTGGCGGGCGGCGGCGACTTCGGCGATGACTTCGTCGAGGTCCGAGGCTTTCGATTCGACCGCGCCGGTGCAGGTCGCGTCACCGATGGTACGGAAGCGGACGATCTTGCGCTCGACGGGTTCATGTTCCTGGGCCTTGAGGAATTCGGTCACGGCAAGCAACGAGCCGTTGCGTTCGAAAACCTCGCGTTCGTGGGAGAAATAGATCGAGGGAAGCGGGATGTTCTCGCGCTTGATGTACATCCAGATGTCCATCTCCGTGAAATTCGAGAGCGGGAACACGCGGAAATGCTCGCCCGGATTCTTGCGGCCGTTGAACAGGTTCCAAAGCTCGGGGCGCTGGTTTTTCGGATCCCATTGGCCGAAGTCGTCGCGGTGGGAGAAGAAGCGCTCCTTCGCGCGGGCCTTTTCCTCGTCGCGGCGGCCGCCACCAAGGCAGGCGTCGTATTGGTTTTTCTCGATGGTATCCAGCAGGGTGACGGTCTGAAGCTTGTTGCGCGAAGCGTTCGGCCCTTTTTCTTCGATCACACGTCCGGTGTCGATGGAGTCCTGTACCGAGCCGACCACCAGCGTCGCACGGATCAGTTCCACGAATTCATCGCGGTAGGTCATCGTCTCCTCGAAATTGTGCCCGGTGTCGATATGGACGAGCGGGAACGGCATGCGTGCCGGCCAGAAAGCCTTGCGGGCCAGCCAGGCCATGACGATCGAGTCCTTGCCGCCGGAGAAAAGAAGGGCGGGATTTTCAAACTGAGCCGCCGTTTCGCGAAGGATGAAAATGGCTTCGGCTTCGAGTTGATCGAGATGGCTGAGATGGTAGTTGGGCATGAGAGGTGGTGCTGGAACGCTGAGCAAAAAGCTGGCGGAAAACGGGAAGGCGTGGGATAGGTTTGGATCCTCCGGGGGTCAAGAATTAATTATTATCTTGGGTGGAATGGTAATGATTTATTCCCGCTCTTAAATTCATCGTTTGCAGTGGGAAAAAGCAAGTGAAGTCATGAAGCAAAAACAAGCCGAAGCCCAAGGACTTCGGCTTGTTATCAAAATCGACTCAATCTGTTGAGATTCACGCCAAAGGACGATGCACGGCGATCTTCCCGCGGATGGCTTCGAGCAATTCGAATGCGGCGTCCTCGATTGAAGTTTTTTCCGTGTCGAGCGTGAGATCCGCATTTTGCGGTGGTTCGAACGAACCATCTTTGCCCGTGAAATGGGCGATCTCGCCGCGGGCCGCTTTGGCATACAGGCCTTTCACATCCCGCTGCTCGCAAGCCTCGTAGCTGGCCTTCACGTACACCTCGAAAAGATCATTACCTAAAACACCGCGCGCCAGATCCCGGAGTTCGCCGCGCGGGGTGATGGCGGAGACGAAGGTGATGATGCCTTGGGAAACAAACACCTTAGCCACTTCCGAAATGCGGCGGATGTTTTCCAAGCGGTCCTGATCGGTGAAACTGAGATTGGAATTAAGCCCCGTCCGCAGATTGTCACCGTCCAGAATCGTGGTGAAGCGCCCTTGCTGGTGAAGAACCCGCTCCGCAGCGTTGGCGATGGTGGATTTCCCCGAGCCGGACAGTCCGCAGAGCCAGACGACGATGCCACGCTGGCCGAGAAGATTTTCTTTGTCCTGACGGTGGAGGAAACGATGGAACTCGGGATG
Source organism: Verrucomicrobiota bacterium (assembly GCA_040388015.1). Lineage (GTDB taxonomy): Bacteria > Verrucomicrobiota > Verrucomicrobiia > Verrucomicrobiales > Akkermansiaceae > Luteolibacter. Next base: position 142,568 of record JAZKCQ010000021.1, read on the forward strand.
GATGTTGGCCATGAGCAGGAGACAATAGAGCCGGGCGGCCGGCGATTGCGAGGGAATTTCTCCCAGTGTCTCAGTCTCCTTTTCCGATCACGAAGGCATCAAAACCATGCGCAACCAACGCATCGCCCGGCAGGACCGCGCGACCGTCGAAGACGAACGCAGGCTTGAGCATCAGATCGTAAATGCGTGGCAGATCCAGCGTCCGGAATTCATCCCACTCGGTCAGCGTGGCCAGTGCATGCGCCCCCGTGGCGGCGGTGTAGGGATCGGTGCAGATTTCCACGTTCGAGGCGATGAGCTCCGGTGACACTCCGGCGTAAATCAGGTCCTGATGGATCGTCTCCGGACTGACCCGCGGATCGTAAATCGCCAGGTGCGCCCGCTCGCTGAGCAGGTCGCGGCAGACTTGGATCGCGGCGGATTCGCGGGTGTCGTTGGTGTCCTTTTTGAAAGCGAAACCCAAGATGCCGATGCGCTTGCCATTGACCGTATTATAAAGCGTGCGGACGATTTTTTCGACAAATCGCGTCTTCTGCCAGTCGTTGAGATGAACCACCTGACGCCAGTATTCGGCGACGTGGGGCAGGTTGAACGAGTCGCACAGATAAACGAGATTGAGGATATCCTTCTGGAAGCAGGAACCGCCGAAGCCGACGGAAGCCTTGAGAAACTTCGGGCCGATCCGCGAGTCCATGCCGATCGCGCGCGCGACTTCGTCGACATCGGCCCCCGTCGCCTCGCAAAGCGCGGAGATCGAGTTGATGGAGGAAATCCGTTGGGCGAGGAAGGCGTTGGCGACAAGCTTGGACAGCTCGGAAGACCAGAGATTGGTGGTGAGGATCTTTTCGCGGGGGATCCAGTTCGCGTAGACCGAGACAAGAGCCTCGACCGCTGCGGCTCCCTCGGGAGTGGATTCGCCACCGATCAGAATCCGGTCAGGCGATTCCATATCCTCGACCGCGGTGCCTTCTGCGAGGAATTCGGGGTTGGAAAGGACTTGGAACGTCGCGCCGTTCGGAGAATTCGCGGCAAGGATCGACTTGATCGCCGTCGCGGTTTTGACCGGGATCGTGCTCTTCTCGACGATGATCTTGTTTCCTTCCGAAACCTCGGCGATCAGTCGGGCGGCGGATTCGATATAGCGCAAGTCCGCCGCGCGGCCGGCACCGATGCCGTAGGATTTGGTGGGCGTGCCGACCGAGACGAAAATCAGATCCGCAGCTGCGATGGCACCACGGATGTCGGTGGTGAAGTGCAGGTTTTTGCCTATGGCGGAGGCGACGACATCATCAAGGCCCGGTTCGTAAACCGGAAGCGTGTCTGAATTCCACGCGGCGATGCGTTGTTCGTTCATGTCCGCCACGGTGACCTGGATGTCAGGGCATTTGGCGGCGATCATTGCCATGGTGGGGCCGCCGACATAGCCGGCGCCGAGGCAGCAGATGGATTTGATGGTCATCAAGAGTGGGGGTGTTGTTGGGAGGGTGATTCAGCCACGAAGGTGATCGCGGAGCAGGTGATAGATGAAAAGGGAATTGTAGGTGAAGTAGCGTTTGAAAAGCCTCCTTGGCTCCATCGCCATCCGGTAAGCCCACTCCATGCCGAGTTTTTGAACCAGCGGCGGAGCCTGCCGGACTTCCCCGGCGTGAAATGCGAATGCCGCCCCGATGCCGAAATAAACTCCGGGGGGCAGCCGATTCTTGTTCTCTGCGATCCAGTGTTCCTGTTTCGGGCAACCGAGACCGACCCAGATCAGATTGGCTCCGGAGTTCCGGATTTTCTTCGCAATGGTTTCGAACTCGGTTTCCGGCCACTCGCCGAAAGGCGGCGAATGGGTTCCCGCGATGGAGACGCCGGGAAACTGTCTGGCGAAGCTGCCGGTCAACTGATCCAGCGTGCTTTGTTTGCCGCCCAGCAGGAAGTGCGTGAAATCCTCGGCGCGACCATCGGTCGCCCTGAGTGTCTCCAGCATCAGGGTGGGTCCGTAAACGCGGTCGTTGAGCTTCTCGTTTGCAGGCAGCTTCGCGTTGATCGCCCACACGAGCGGCATGCCGTCCGGGCAGATCAGATCGAACCGCCGCATCGCATCGCCGAACGCCGGGTCGGTCCGGGCCAGCGCGGCGACATGGGTGTTCGCGGCTTCGACCGCGAAAGTTTGATCCCGCTTCAGCGCATGCTCGAGAATCCATCCGACCGCCCCGGCGTAGGTCGTCGCCGCCACGGGCAGTCCGATGATGGGAATGATTTTCAAGCGGTAAGAAGAAGCGGGAATTCAAATCATTCCTTCGAGACGGAAACGTGGTGTCCGTGGGACTTGAGCAGCGAGTGGCGGCGCGCTACGTCAAGATCGTGGGCGACCATTTCCGCGCACATTTCCTCGACGGTGATTTCCGGAACCCAGCCGAGCTTTTCCTTCGCCTTGGTCGGATCTCCTAACAATGTTTCGACTTCCGCCGGGCGGAAATAGCGGGGATCGACCTTGACGATGACGTCGCCGACCTGCACGCCGGGGGCGACGGCCGAATCGACGGCGGTGACGGTTCCGATTTCATCGACACCTTCGCCGCTGAATTCCAAGGTGATGCCGGCTTGGATCGCCGACATGCGGACGAATTCGCGAACGGAGATCTGCTTGCCGGTTGCGATGACGAAATCATCGGCCGTTTCCTGTTGGAGCATCATCCACTGCATGCGGACGTAGTCTTTCGCGTGGCCCCAATCGCGCAGGGAATCGATGTTTCCAAGGTAGAGACATTTTTCCAAGCCTTGGGAAATATTGGCGATGCCGCGGGTGATCTTGCGGGTGACGAACGTCTCGCCCCGGCGCGGCGACTCGTGGTTGAAGAGGATGCCGTTGCAGGCATACATGCCGTAGGATTCGCGGTAGTTCACCGTGATCCAGTAGGCATACATTTTGGCGACGCCATACGGAGAGCGCGGGTGGAAAGGGGTTTTCTCGGTCTGGGGGATTTCCTGGACGAGGCCGTAGAGTTCGGAAGTGGAAGCCTGATAGAACCGCGTTTTCTTTTCAAGTCCGAGGAAACGGATCGCTTCGAGCAAACGCAGGGCGCCCATCGCATCGACATCCGCCGTGTATTCGGGAGCTTCGAAGGAAACTGCGACGTGGGATTGCGCGCCGAGGTTGTAGACCTCGTCCGGCTGCACCTCGCTGAGGATGCGGGTGAGGTTCGAGGAATCCGTGAGATCGCCGTAATGCAGGCGGAAGCGGGCGTGCTCGACCTGCGGATCCTCGTAAATGTGATCCACCCGCTGGGTGTTGAAGAGGGATGCGCGGCGTTTGATGCCATGGACTTCGTAACCTTTCTCGAGAAGAAATTCCGCGAGATACGAACCGTCTTGTCCGGTGATGCCGGTGATCAGTGCTTTTTTCATGAGGTGTGGGAAAGGGAGGGGGAGTGGTTTCAGAGCCGGGCGGCGCCGGTGGAGAGAGTGGACAGAAAGTCCTCATACGCGGCCGCCAAGCCGTCTTCGAAGGAGATTTCCGGCGACCATCCTGTGGATTTGATCTTTGAAATGTCGAGCAACTTGCGGGGCGTGCCGTCCGGTTTGCTGGGGTCGGTTAGGATGTCGCCGCTGAAGCCGACCGTTCTCGCGACCAGGGAGGCGAGCTGGAGGATCGTGACATCCTCACCCACGCCGACATTGACCCAGTCTGGCGGCGATTCCAGGGCGAGCAGGTGGAAGCAGGCGGTGGCGAGATCGTGCACGTGGAGGAATTCTCGGCACGGAGTGCCTGTCCCCCAGATGGTGACGGTATCGTCACCGCGTTCCTTGGCTTCGTGGAACCGGCGGATGAGCGCCGGGATGACGTGGGAGTTCTCCGGGTGATAGTTGTCGCCTGGGCCGTAGAGGTTCGTCGGCATCGCGCTGTGATAGGTGAGTCCGTGCTGCGCGCGGTAGTGCTGGCAGAGCTTCAGCCCGGCGATCTTGGCGATGGCGTAGGCTTCGTTGGTGGTTTCCAGAGGACTGCTGAGCAGGCAGTCTTCCGGCATCGGCTGCGGGGCCATTTTCGGATAGATGCAGGAGGAGCCGAGGAACAGCACGCGGGCCACACCGGCACGGCGGCTTCCTTCCACCAGGTTCGAGGCGATGACCAGATTTTCATAAATGAAATCCGCCGGATAGGTGGAGTTCGCGTGGATGCCCCCGACCTTGGCCGCGGCGATGATCACGATGTCCGGTTTTTCCCATGCGAGGAATTCGAACACCGCGCCCTGGTCACAGAGGTCGAGCTGGTCGCGGGTGGCGGTGATGATTTCATGGCCGCCGAGTTTTTCGGCCTGGCGGACGAGTGCCTTGCCGACCATGCCGCGGTGGCCTGCGATGAATAATTTCTTCATAAATTCGATCCGTATCGGGAAATGAGTCGATCCGCTTCCGCAATGGCCATGCCGGTCACCTGATCCATGTTGAAATACCGGTAGGTGGCGAGGCGCCCGATGAAACTGGTGGCCGTTTCGGCGGCGGCCAGCTCGGAATAGCGCTGATAAGCGGAACGGGCTTCGGGAGCCGGGACGGGATAAAACGGTTCGTCGTCCGGCGTCCAGTTCTTGGGAAATTCCCGCATGATCGTGGTCGCTCCGGTTTCCTGACCGGTGGCGTGCTTGATCTCCACGATCCGGGTGAAAGGAACAGCCGTGTCCGGATAGTTCACCTGCATCGCAGGCTGCCAGAAGCCGGATTTGCCGGCGACCGGTTCGTGTTCGCGCAACTGTCCGGCGCTGAATGATTCCGGCTCGAATCGCAGCGAGCGATAGGGCAGGGCTCCGAACCGGCGGCCGTAGAATTCGTCCACCGCTCCGGTGAAAATGAGGTGTTTGTGATTCCAGCGGGCGCGGGCTTCGTCGGAATCCACCCCGAGATGGAGTTCGACGCCGGGCGAGGCGTTCAGCATGGTTTCAAAAAGCGCGGTATAGCCGTGTTTCGGGAGAGCCTGGAAGGATTCGGATAGATATCGGTTGTCGCGGTTGGTGCGGATCGGGATGCGGCCGCAGACGGAAGCATCGAGTTCACGCGGGTGGCGTTTCCATTGCTTGAGCGTGTAGCCTTCGAAAAACAGCTCGTAGAGTTCACGGCCTACCTGGGAAATGATGACTTCTTCCGAGTTCTTCGGTTCGGCGATGGGAACGCGGTGTTGCTCCAGCCATGCTTCGAATTCTCCGGTCGTTGCTTCCCTGCCGATGAATTCCTCGAAGGTGTTGAGATTGATGGGGAAACTCCAATAGCGGCCGCGGGTGTGGCTTTTGATGGTGTAGCTGACGTGATGCCACTCGGTGAACGCGGAGAGGTAATCGACGATGCGTTGCGAATTGGAGCGGAAGTAATGCGGGCCGTAGGGATGGATCAGCACACCCGCCGCATCGATGCGGTCGTATGCGTTTCCTCCGAGGTGGCTGCGGCGGTCCACGACCACGCACTTCCAACCGGCGGCGGAGAGACGCTCGGCGATCACGAGGCCGGAGAAGCCCGCACCGATGATGAGGAAGTCGGTGGATTTGTCAGCGTCCAAGGGTGATGGGATCTAACACGCTACCGCCCTTGGTCGATCCCTCCGGGACGGAGGGAAACCAGGGTGGGGGATTTGAATGGTGCGGACGGCAGCCTGCGTCGCGATCAATCGCGTGCGATGGCGGAGAGTGTTCAACGAAAAGCCAATAAAATGAGTAACGTAATCACGTAAGAAGCGGTCGATTCTCAGGGCGTCGGCCTGCGGGGAAGAAGGATTGAGAAAAGATCCATGTCGACCGCCTGAGGTTCACCGAGAAACTCAAGGAGGATTTTCACCCGTTCGGTGGCGGATGGCACGGAGATGACGGTGCCCTGCATGCCTTGGAACGGACCATGGGCGACCTCCACTTCATCCCCCAGTTCGATGGTCGGGCTGAGAGTGATGAGTTCATCCTCGCTGGCATCCTTGCGGTTGCGGATCTCTTCTTTGATTGCCTCCACGAAAGACTCCGGGATGGGTGGGATTTTTGAACCGAAACGCACCAGTCCGCGGACTCCCTGGCAGAAGGTGACGGCGCGTTCCATTTCCGCGATATTGAATTTCGCCAGCACATACCCGGGAAACATCGGTTCCACCCACCAGATTTTTCCGCGGCGCGTGGCCTTGCGATAGCGCAGGCGGGGGCAGAAAACCTCGACTCCTTCGAGTTCGCGCAGGTGGCCGGCGGCTATATGCTCACGCTTCGTTTGGCAACGGACGCAGAACCATTCGGGGAGTTGGGATTCGGTGGGGGTCATTGTCCGAGAAGTTTTTGGAGTACCGGGAGCACCCTGCCGCCGCTGCGCATCCAGGTTTCGAGACGTTCGACGCGTTCGTTCAGGAACTTGCGGCGCTCGGGATCGTCGATGTCCCGTGTGGTTTCGGCCAGACGGGTGATCTTGGTTTTTCCGCTTTCGAGATGCGGGCGGATCTGCTCGCGGATGAAGCCACCTGCCAGACGCTTGAGTTCGATGGCCGGCTCGTAGTAGGTGCGGCGCTCGTTTTCATCCCCGGCCTCGCGGACCGCGCCGAGACTCTTGAGCATCCGCAGGCCTTGGCTGGCGGAACCTTTGCTGATGTGGAGGCGTCGGACCAGATCGTCCAAGGAAAGCGCGGTCTGAGAAATGAAAAGGAGTCCGTAAATCTCACCGATGGATCGCGGCAAACCCAGCACGCGGACTCCGTCCACGAAAAAAGCGACCACCTGTTGTTCCAAGGGGTCCAGTTCATAAGGATCGCCATTCAGCAGATCTTCCATGACCTGACTTTGGGAAATCTCCCCTATTTGTTCAATAAAAATTGAACAATACTGATTTTTAAAGCTTTAGCGCGTCTTCTTCTTCAGGAATCCGAGAATGGAATCCAGCGAAGGGAATTTCAGCTTCGACGCCGGATCTTCGACGGTGAAAACGACCCGCGCGGTCGCTTGGTGGGCGACGATATTCATCAGGTAAGTGCCGGGCTTGAGCGGCTGTTTGTCCATCGTTGCGTTCATTGGTGTGGTGGCCGTGTTCTGGGCGAAAATGACCGCTGCAGGCGTATTTTGATCCACGCTGCCGTCTTCCTTGCACGCGAACGCGTTGATGATGAGTATTGGAGCGTTCTTGCTGATGGTGAGATTGGCATCAGGTTTGACAGGTTTTTCAACAACTGCGAACAGGTCGTTCTGATCCTTCATCTGGGCCTTCTGGCCGCCCAGCGTGACATCGAAAGGGAGGAACAACGGGCGCACTTCTTCGGCGATGACCGAGGTGACCAGAAGGAGCGCAAGGCAGATGATTCTTCTCATGGGATTGTCGTGACGCTATCGTTCCGCGGTCCGTCTAGCAAGTTACGTTTCGTTCTTCCGGACATCATATCCTTGATTTGCAGGGCGGATGCTGCTGGATTCCTTTCCATGCGCATTTTGATTACCGGCGGCGCCGGATTTCTGGGCTCCCATCTTTGTGAGCGTCTTCTCAACGAGGGAAATGAAATCATCTGCCTGGACAATTTTTTCACCGGCCGGAAACGCAACATCGCCCATTTGCTAGACAGCCCTTACTTCGAGCTCGTCCGCCACGATGTGACGGAGCCTTTCAAATTCGAAGTCGATCAGATTTACAACCTCGCCTGTCCCGCCTCGCCTCCGCACTATCAGCACAATCCGATCAAGACCACCAAGACATCGGTGATGGGGGCGATCCACTGCCTCGGACTGGCAAAACGGGTTGGCGCGCGGGTTTTCCAAGCATCCACTTCGGAAGTCTACGGTGATCCTGACATCCATCCCCAACCGGAATCCTACCACGGCAACGTGAACCCGATCGGCATCCGCGCCTGTTATGACGAGGGAAAGCGCTGCGCGGAAACACTGTTCTTCGACTATCACCGTCAGAACAACGTCGATATCCGCGTGGTTCGTATTTTCAACACCTACGGTCCGCGGATGCTGCCGAACGACGGCCGGGTCGTCTCGAATTTCATCGTCCAGGCGCTGCAAGGCAAGGATCTCACGATCTACGGTGACGGCAGCCAGACCCGTTCGTTCTGTTATGTGGACGACCTCATCGAAGGCTTTGTCCGCCTGATGAACCATCCGAAGCTCACCGGTCCGGTCAATATCGGCAACCCCGGAGAGTTCACCATGCTCCAGCTTGCGGAGCTCGTTCTGAAAAAAGTCGGCGGCCCTTCGAAAATCACTTATTTCCCACTCCCTGGCGACGATCCGAAGCAGCGCCAGCCCGACATCACCCTGGCGAAGAGCGAACTCGGCTGGCAGCCCACGGTTTCCCTCGATCAGGGACTGGACTCGACCATCGACTACTTCCGCAAGCTTTTGGCGGAAGCTTGAAATCGGCCAAACAGGCGTGGAATTCCTGATTTCTGCCAAGTTTCCTGATTTGGTTGATTTTCGATAATCGGGATTACCATGATTCGTAATCCAACGCCTCATGTTCCGATCTCTCATCCCGCTTTCCCTCGCCCTGGCAATGGTGCCTTGCCGCGCCGAACCCACTTCCGTCACGGCCGAGCCCAATGAGAGCCGGGCGGATTCAGGCAGCAAGGCGAATGCTGCCTGGATCTGGAAAAGCTCGACGCCCGGGGCGAAGGAGAAGGTTTTTTTCCGCAGGGAGTTCCAACTTCCGCCCAATCTCGTCAGCGCCACCATCACTGTCACCTGTGACAACTGGCACCACCTGCTGGTCAACGGCAAGGACCTCGGCATGGGGGCGGAGTGGGCGAGCCCCCGCAGTTACGACGTGATGCCCCAGCTCAAGCAGGGCGGAAAAAATGTCATCGCCATCGAAGGTCGCAACGACGGCGGAGATGCGGGGATGGCCGTGAAATTCCGTGCCACGCTCAAGGACGGGAAAAAACTGAACCTCGTTTCGGACGGCAGCTGGCAGTGCAGCGGCGAAGCGCCGGATGGCTGGGAAAGCCCCGATTTCGCCGCAGCGGCCTCCTGGCCGAAAGCCGTGGTGATCGCGAAAATGGGGGATGCCCCATGGGGATCCGTCATGCCTCAGGATGTCGCCGACGCCGCCGTCAGCCAGGACATGACCGCGAGCTATCAGCTCCCCGCCGGCTTCAAGCTGGAACGGATCTATCGGATTCCTGCGGAACAGGGCTCCTGGGTCGCGGTGACCGTCGATGACAAGGGGCGACTGCTTTGCTCGGACCAATACGGGAAGATCTATCGGGTCTCAGTGCCCGCCAATCCGGAGGCGAACACGGTGGTGGAGCCCACCAACATCCCGATCCAGGGCGCGCATGGCCTGCTTTGGCATGAGGGAGTCCTCTGGGTGACCGTCAACGAAGGGCGCGATCAAAGCGGCATCTGGCGCGTCACCGATACGAATGGCGACGGCGAATTCGACAAGCCGGAACTCATCAAGGCCTTCGAAGGCCGGGGAGAACACGGCCCGCACGGCATGGTCGCCTCACCTGATGGAAAGTCGATCTATGTCACTTCGGGCAATTTCACCGACCTCGCGGAAATGGACAGCTCGCTCGTGTCGAAAAACTGGGCGGAGGACCAGTTGCTTCCACGCCGTCCGGATGCCCGCGGGCATGCTCATGACCGCTTCGCTCCCGGGGGCTGGATTGCCCGCTTCACCACGGATGGGAAAAATTTCCAGCTCTTCGCCAGCGGATTCCGCAATGCATACGACATCGCCTTCAACGATCAGGGAGATCTCTTCACCTACGATTCCGACATGGAATGGGATCTCGGAACGCCATGGTATCGCCCGACGCGCATTTGTCATGTCGTGCCGGGTTCCGAGTTCGGCTGGCGCAACGGATCCGGCCCGTGGCCTCCTTATTATGAGGACAGCATGCCGCCGATGTTGGAAATCGGCCCGGGGTCTCCAACAGGCCTGGTCTCAGGTGCGGGAGCGAAATTTCCCGCCAAATACCAGCACGCGATCTTTGCCATGGATTGGACGTTCGCCACGCTCTACGCCGTTCATCTGACGCCCGAGGGCGGCGGCTACCGTGCGGAGCGTGAGGAGTTCGTCTCGGGATCGGGCCTGCCGCTCACCGACATGATCATCGGCAGGGACGGCGCGATGTATTTTCTAACCGGAGGCCGCCGCACGGAGTCCGCACTCTGGCGGGTGACCTACACCGGCGGTGAAAGCACCGCTCCGGCCGCAAAAAGCGCGCCCCGTTCCGGTGAACTCGCCAGCGGAGTGGATCAGGACCGCACGCTTCTTCAGGCCGCCGCGATCGGCAAGTCGCAGGGAGATGCCGCGAAGGGAAAGGTCGATCTGCTGTGGTCGCAGATCGGATCCAAGGACCGCCTCCAGCGTTACAGCGCGCGCCTCGTCCTCGAACAGGTCCCCGTCAATGCCTGGGGTTCGCGTCTGGATCGGGAAACCAATCCGTGGACCGTCATCACCGCGACCATCGGCATCGCCCGGACCGGCACCAAGGTGCAATCCGCCGCCGCCCTGAAGGCCTTGGACCGTCTCGAATGGAGCAAGCTCGACAAACAGCAGCAGCTCAACTGGCTGCGTGCGGCGGGACTCGTCTTCGCCCGGACCGGTCAGCCTGATGATGCCGTGGCCGGCAAGGTCATTGCGAAAATCGACGCCAGTTTCCCCGCCACGGACGAGATGCTGAATCGCGAGCTCTGCCGGATGCTTTCCTATCTCCAGGCGCCGGGCGTCGTCGCACGCACCCTCACCTTGATGGACACCGCCGGTCCATCCCCCGCGCCTGACTGGTTGGAGCTGGCCGAACGCAACGCGAACTACGGCAAGACGGTGAAGGAGATGATCGCCAACCTGCCTCCCGCCCAGGTCATCCACTACGTCTACTGTCTGCGCGTCGTCAAGGGGCCGTGGCACGTGGACGAGCGCAAGCGGTTCTTCGCCTGGCTTGCCAAGCTGTCGGCTAACAGCGGTGGCGAAAGCTACTCCGGATTCATCACCGACCTCCGCAAGGAAACGCTTGCCACCTGCACCCAGGAAGAACGCGGGTGGATTGAGAAACTGCCCAGCAACGCTCCTCCGAATCCCTTCGCCAATCTTCCGGAAATCAAAGGTCCCGGGCGCGAGTGGACCATCGACGAAGTCGTGAAACTCGCGGAAACGGGACTCGGGGGCCGCGACAAGAAGAAGGGCCACGACATCTACCGGGCCTCGCTCTGTGCCGCCTGCCACCGCATCGGAAACGAAGGCGGTGCCGCCGGCCCCGATCTGTCGTCTCTCGCCGGACGATTCGCCGTCCGCGATCTGGCCGAAGCCATTCTCGAACCCAGCAAGGTGGTCTCCGATCAATTTGCCTTCGACCTGATCACCCGCAAGGACGGCACGCAGGTGACCGGCAAGATCATCGAGGAAAAGGACGAGAAATGGATCATCGCCACCAGTCCTTTCGATTTCACCCAGACCACGGAGATCGAGCAGAACGACATCAAGGAGAACAAGCATTCTCCGGTCTCGCCGATGCCTCCCGCCCTGATCAACCGGCTCAACCCCGAGGAGCTGAAGGATCTGCTGGCCTATTTGTTAGGAAAGTGATCTTCGGTAGCGGAGGAAAGGACGAGGGCATGATTGCTCACGCCCTCGCCCGGGAACCGGATGGGAATGGAGATTTCAGTCCATTCTCCGGCGGCGGAGAGTCAGACCGATCAGGGCGAGGGAGCCGAGCGCCGCGGAAGCGGGCTCCGGGACGGAGACGACCTGGAATCCGGCGATGCCGGCCCATTCGTCGTTGTCCCTCATCTGCACGGTGAAGGTCCGTGTGGAACCCGTGAGTCCGGTGAAGACGGCGTAGTTGGCGGTGGCGTAATTCGCCGTGGTGGTGGAGGTGGTCTGCGTGAGAGTGGCATTGGCACCGGCGGTGCTGGGGGCGCCGATGGTGTTGAAGTAGTAGGTGGTGGTCCCGTCGTTCACCTGTCCCTCGCGTCCGGCGCCGTCGGACGAGAAGTAGACGATGACATCGTAGTTCGCGTAGGGAATCTGTGAGAGGGTGACGAAGGACGACGTGACGGCCGGACTCCATGCCGCGGGGCCGGCGTTGAGATAGCCGTTGAGCAGCTCCTTGTTATAACTGCCGTCGCCATCGACACCGGGATGGGAACCTTGGATGTGGAAATTATTGAAGGAGCCGTAGGCGAGATCGAGGGTGGTGGCGGTGCCGGTGGAGTCGATCAGGTTGATGGTGGGATTGGTGGGGAAGGAGTTGTTCCAGTTGGCGACGAGGACGACGCCGGCGGCATTGGTGCCGGAGACGGTGCCGGTATCGTCATAGTTCCAGCTCACGACGGCGGCGTGGGCGGGGAAGGTGGAGGCGGCTGCGAGGAGCAGGTGTTTTTTCATGAGGTGGGTTTGTCAGGTTTTGGGAGGGAGAGGATTTTTCCGCCAGGGTCAGGGGCGGGAGAGTCGGAAGAAGTGACGGGTGCCTGCGACGGGGATGGTGGCGGAGTTCGTCACCGGCTGCGGATCCACTGCGCGCCAGATCGAGAGATCCGTGCTTTCCTCGAGGATCGTGGTGCCCAGTCCGGTGGGCCAGGTGAGGGTGGCGGCTGCGCCCTGGACTTGGATCTGGAGATGGATTTCCCGAAGAGGGTCGGTCTTGGGGTCGACTTGAAATCCGGCGATGCCGCCCCACTCGTCGTTGTCACGCATTTGCACGGCGATGGTGCGGCTGTCCGCGGTGAGCCCGGTGAACACGGCATAGTTCGCGGCGGGGTAGGCACCGTTGTCGGTGCGGGTGGTTTGAATGAGACTGGCATTGGTGCCACTGATGCTGGGAGCGCCGATGCTGCTGAAGTAATAGGTGCTGGTGCCGTCGGTGACGTTTCCCTCGCGGCCCGCGGCATCGGCGGAGAAGTAGACGATGAGGTCGTAGTAGGCGTGGGGGATTTCCGAGAGGGTGACCGAGGAGCGGGTGATGGCGGGGCTCCAGGCGGCGGGGCCGGCGTTGAGGTAGCCGTTGAGGAGGCGCTTGTTGCTGGTGCCGTCTGCATCGAGGGCGGGGGAGCTGGCCTGGATGCTCCAGGTGTTGTACGAGCTGTAGGTGATGTCGAGGGTGGTGGGGGCGCCGGCGCTGTCGATGAGGTTGTTGAGCGGGTTGTTCGGGTAGGAGTTGTTCCAGTTCGCGACGGGGTTGGCTCCCGCGACGGAGGCGGCGGCGAGCGTGCCGAAGCGGTCGTAGTTCCAGCTGACGGTCTGCGGAACGCCTGCCGGTGTGGCGGAGCGGATGCCGGAGTCCGGCGTCTGGCTGCCGCCGATGGTGGCGGAGACGGTGTAGTAGTAGGTGGTGCCGTTCGCCACGGTGGGATCGAGGTATTCCGGGGTCAGGAGATTGGTGGCGATGGTCTGATAGGGGCCGGTTTCCACGGTGGCGCGGTTTACCTGATAGGCGGTGGCGGAGGCCAGAGGTTCCCAGGCAAGGCTGACCTGTTGGTCGCCCGCGGTCGCGGCGGTCAACCACGGGGTGGGCAGCGAGGTACCGGAAATCCGGTAGATCGCTCCCTCGTGCGAACTCAGCGAGGGGGAGAACGTGCCGGTGAAGGAGCCGAGATCGGAATGGGTCCACAGCGAGCGGATCTGGCAAGCGCCGGAGAAGCCCATGGATGCCAGGCTGACCGGAACGGCGGCGGCCGAGGCGGTGGCATTGAAGACGGCTAGATACTTGTCGGTGGAGTTTTCCACGTCCGCGACCCAGGCGATCTGGTCGTTGGTTCGGAAGAGCTGGCGGTTGTGCGTGCTGTGCTGGTTGACGGCGAGCACCTCGTCATTCGTCAGCAGGGACAGGGTGAGCCCATCCATCTGGGTCATGTCGCCGCCATGGATGAGGGGCGAGCGGGCGATGGCCCACAGGCTCATGAGAGTGTATTGCTCGGCGATGGTGAAGCGGGTGGCGCGGCCGGTGCCGGTGGTGTTTCCCGCCTCGACCTTGCCGATGGGCAGCATGTCGGCATCCGGGAAATGGCCGGGGCCGCGGTAGGGCGTCCAGTCGTGGAGGCGCTTGAACTGTTCGTAGAGCGGAGTCCAGAGGTCCCAGAAATCGTCGCTGATCCGCCATTGGTTGGCGTGGTCCCGCACGTGCGCTCCTTGGGCGACGGGAGTTTCACCAGGCGAGGTGCTGAAGACGATGGCGCGGCCGGTTTTGTCGATGGCCTTGCGGATGCCTTCGATCTCCTTGAGGTGATAGGGACGGCTGAGGTCGTCGATTTTCACGAAATCCACCTCCCACGAGGCGACCATTTCCATGATGGAATCATAGTAGGCCTGCGCTCCGGGCTTGGTCATGTCCACGCCATACATGTCGGCGTTCCACGGGCAGGTGCTGGTGGTGTCGGCGATCTGGTCCGCGGTGTAGGCGGTGCCCTTGATGGGAGTCTTGTCCCTAACGGACTGGCGGGAGATGCCGCGCATCATGTGGATGCCGAACTTGAGTCCCTTGGCGTGGACATAGTCCGCCAGAGGTTTGAATCCGGCTCCGTTGGCGGCGGAAGGGAAGCGGTTGCCGGCGGGGATCAGGCGGCTGAACCCGTCCACCTCGAGGGTGGCGTTCGCGTTGTAGTTGAATCCGGTCGCGTTGGGCTCATACCACTGGATGTCCACGGTGATGAGATTCCAGCCGTGGCTCAGCAGGTTGGCGGCCATGTAGTCGGCCTGAGCCTTGGTTTTCTCTTCGTTGACGGAAGTGCCGTAGTAATCCCAGCTGTTCCATCCCATGACCGGCTTGTCCGCCCATGACCAGAAGGCCGGCGGGGTTTGCGCAAGCAGCGGCAGGGCCTGGAGCGTCGCCAGAGCGGTGAGGCAGGCGCGGAGAAAACGATGGGAATCGTGGCGTTTCATGAGATGGGTTGGATCCGCCGCTCTCGCAACCACGCCGGGGTTTCGGCGGGCGGGACGGATGTCATGAAACGCTATCCGCCGCCGAGGAACCGTCCATACCCGCAAGTGTGGGTATCCGTCCCTCCTCAGCAAAAGCGGCCTGCTAGTCCGGCGGGCCGCTCCGGTCGCCCATGTATTTGGCGACCGCTTCCGCCCGTGATCTGACGTGCATCTTCTCGTAAACGTTCTTCAGATAGCTGCGGATCGTCTCCACGCTGAGCGAGAGCTTGTCGGCGATCTCCTTGTTGGAATACCCCATTGAAAGCGCCTCGATGATTTCCTTTTCCCTCGGGCTCAGACGATGGATTTCCTCGCGCGAACGGCCGCGTTTCCGGAAATGTTCGGCCACCCGCCGGGCGATGCCGCTGGTCATCGGCACGCCGCCGTCGAGGATGTCCAACAGGGCGGCTCGCAGGGCGGCGGGCGTCGAGTGCTTGAGCAGATAGCCATCGGCACCGGCTTCCAGAGCGGGGAAGACCATCTCCTCGTCGTCCGATGCGGTTAGGATGAGGATCCTCGTCGCCGGCCGCATCTGCTTCAGGCGGGCGGTGCATTCGATGCCCGACATGCCGGGGAGGAAGATGTCCATCAGCACGATCTCGGGAGCAAGTGCGGGGATGCGTTCCAGCGCCTCCTCCGCGGAGGCGCAGGTGCATGGACAATTGAACTCGTCGAAGGAGTCCAGCAGCCTGGCCCAATGTTCGCGGACTTCGTCGCGGTCTTCGACGATTGCGACCAGGTGGGATGCGGGCTTTTGCTGGCGTGCGGACATGTTCGTGGGAAATGGGGATGGCATTTACGGCAGGAGACTGCGGACCTTGCGCCCGCTGATGGCGAAAGGAACATGAAATTCCACGTGGCATCCCGCCCCCGGGGCGCTTTCGATCTTGAATTTCCCGCCCGATTCCGCCGCACGCAGCCGCATGTTCTTCAATCCGCTCCGTTCCGGATCCGCCGCGGAAAGATCGAAGCCGCCGCCATTGTCCGAGATGCCCACCACGAGCCCGCCCCGCAGGCGGTGGATGGAAAGCAGCACTTCCGTCGCTCCCGCATGCTTGACGATGTTGTTCAGCGCCTCCTTGACTGCTAGAAAAAGATTCCGCCGCACGCCGATGTCGCAGGGGTCTTTCGGGAAATCGTTCTCGATGTCGAAGCGGCAGCGGACGGACGACGCCTGGAGGAAACTTTCCGCATACTTTCCGATGTAGGAAACGACGTCCTTCACGTTGTCACGCTGGGAATTGATCATCCAGATGTTCTCGTTCATGCGCTGGAGCACGGTGCGGGACTGATCACAGATGCCGTTCAGGCGGGTTGCGATCAGCGAGTCTTCCGGCACCTCCCTGCGCGTGGTTTCGCCCAGCAGCACAAGCTGGGTCAGCCCGCCGCCCAGATCGTCGTGCAGGTCCGCGGCGATCCTCGCGCGCTCGCGCCGGACCACCGCCTGCAGCTTCGACTGGATCAGGAGCCGGCTCAGCAGGAAGACGCACCCCAGCAAGGTCGTGATGCACAGGGCCGCCAGGCCGATCTGGAACCATGTCCTCTCCCAGAACGGCACGACATGCCGCTTGCTTGCCGGTGCCTGGTAAATCCGGGGCCTGTCCATGGGGTAGAAAGGATTCACCACGGCGGCTGCCGGCCATTGCTCCGCCTGCCTCGTCCAGGTCATCCACCGTGCGTCATCCGAAGGGTCCGGTGAGATTTTCCACGATGCGTCGGATGCGATTTCGATCATTCTTCCATCATCCATCTCAACGACCAGTCCCATCAGGAATCCCGCCACATCGAAGTCATTGAAGGCGCTAACCGCCAGCACGTGTCTGCCGGGAGTCAGCAACTGTGTCAGGTCGTATTCGATCAGCACGCGCCAATCCGCGCCCTGTCCGATCTGCTGTCCGTCGAGATAGACGCTGTAGAAATTGTCCGCGGTGATCCGCAGCCGGGCATGCTTCACTTTGTTCGCCGAGGGAATTTCAAACGTCCGCCAGAAGCGGCATTCCTGACGGTCATGTGTCCGGGGGCTCCAGATCCAGGAGCCGACGCCGTATTCCGCATCCAGAACCGGCCGAGCTGCCATCAGATGCTCCGCGAGTCCGGGGAGCATCATCGAAAACAGAAAGAGGAGCCGCTTCATGAAGGCCATGCAAACACGACCTGCCTGCCGGGAGCGATGCGTTTTTCTTCACGGGTCGCCGTGGCCGACCGGCATCCACCCTTTCTGCCGAACGGAAAATTTCTTGTTGACCCTGTATCCAGCTACAGGGTGTAGGGTCACCTCATGAAAGAGAAAACAACACCGGCATGGACCCGCACCGCACTGGCGAAAGCGGCGGGTGTGGGAGCGGAAACGCTGCGGTTTTACGAACAAAAAGGCCTGTTGGGCGAGCCGGCGCGGAATGCCTCGGGCTACCGGATTTACCAGACGTCGGATCTGGACCGGTTGAAATTCATCCGCCGGTCGCAGGAGCTGGGGTTCAGCCTGCAGGACATCGCGCAACTGCTGGAGCTGACGGGGAACATCCGGACGCCGAGGAAGAAGGTGCGGGAATTCGCCTCGGCGCGGCTGGAACTGATCCGCGGGAAGATCCGCGACCTGCGGGCGATGGAGCGGGCGTTGGGGAAACTGGTGACGGACTGCGACGGCAGGGGCGCGATGAAGGGGTGTCCGATCGTGGAATTTGTCGCGGGCGGGAGTTCTAACGAGAAAGGATGCCGCCATGAGTGAGCACGATCACACGGGAAGGAAATCGTGTTGCCACGTCGAACCGGTTGCGCCGGTGAAGTCGTGCTGCGGTGGCGGGCACCATCACGATCCGGACGTGAAGCCGTCGGCCGGGGCGAAGTTCTTCTGCCCGATGTGCGCCGGTGTGGAATCCGACAAACCGGGGGATTGTCCGAAGTGCGGGATGGCGCTGGAGCGGAATCCCGCGTGGAAACCGGCGGCGAGGACGATTTACACCTGCCCGATGCACCCGGAGATCGAGCGGGCCGAACCGGGCGATTGCCCGATCTGCGGCATGGCGCTGGAACCGAAGACGGTGCGGGTTGCGGACGATGCCGACGACGGCGGGGATCTCGCAAGGATGCGGCACAAGCTGCGGATCGCGGGACCACCGGCAATGGTCATTCTCTTTCTAACGATGGGTGAGATGGTGCCGTTCCTGCGGATGCACGAGTGGCTGCCGGGATGGCTGTCAGGCTGGGCGCAGTTTGTCCTGGCGACATCGGTCGTCTTCGTCGCAGGCGATTTCATTTTCACCCGGGCGTGGCATTCGCTGCGGAACCGGAGCCTGAACATGTTCACCTTGATCGCGCTCGGCGTCGGAGCGGCGTACCTCTACAGCGTGGTCGCGCTGCTGCGGCCGGGATGGTTCCCGCACCTGCACGGCCATGGCACTCCGCTCTATTTCGAAGCGGCGGCGGTGGTCACCGCGCTGGTGATCCTGGGTCAGTGGCTTGAGGCCCGCGCCCGCGGCAAGACCGGCGAGGCGGTGCAGGCGCTGCTCCAGCTCGCCGCGAAGACGGCGCGGAGGGTGGTGGATGGAAACGAGCGGGACGTGGCGTTGGAGGAGGTGAAAATCGGCGACGTGCTGCGCGTGAGGCCCGGAGAGAAAATCCCCGTGGACGGCGTGATCACCGAGGGAAGCAGCACGGTGGACGAATCGATGATCACCGGCGAGTCGATGCCCGTCGCCAAGAGGCCCGGCGATCCGGTGACCGGTGCGACACTCAACCAGACGGGCGCGTTTCTCATGACGGCGGAACGGATCGGCTCGGAAACGTTGCTCTCCCGCATCGTGCAGATGGTGGCCGAAGCCCAGCGCTCGCGTGCTCCGATCCAACGGCTGGCGGACCGGGTGTCCGGCTGGTTCGTGCCCGCGGTGGTGGGGGTGGCTTTGCTGACCTTCGTCGCGTGGATGTGGTGGGGACCGGGGCTGTCACTGGCGATTTCCTGCACCGTCGCCGTGCTGGTGATCGCCTGTCCCTGCGCCCTCGGTCTCGCCACGCCGATGTCGATCATGGTCGGCATCGGCCGCGGTGCCAGAGGTGGTGTCCTGGTTCGCGATGCGGCTTCTTTGGAACGGGCGGAGAAAATCACCCACCTCGTCACCGACAAGACCGGCACGCTCACGGAAGGCCGGCCGGTGGTGAAGGAGATCGTCCCGGTCCAAGCGGGTGCGGAGGATCATCTGTTGGAGATCGCCGCGGCGTTGGAAAAATTGAGCGAGCATCCGTTGGCTCACGCCATCGTCAGCCGGGCGGAGGAGAAGGGGATTGCGGTTTCCAAGGTGGAGGATTTCCAGTCCGTCACCGCGGCGGGGGTGTTGGGAAAGATCGGCGGCGTGGTGGTGCGGGTGGGGACCCGTTCATGGCTGGAGTCGGAGGGCGTGGTGATTTCCCCATCTCTCGTCGATCGGGCGACAGCGCTTCAGGAAAAGGCGCACACCGTCATCTGGATTTCAGAAGATCGTTCTATCAGTGGTTTCATCGCCGTGGCGGATCCGATCAAGAAATCCACGCCGGAAGCCGTGCGAAAGCTCCATGCGATGGGTCTCACGCTGGTGATGCTCACCGGCGACAACCCGCAGACGGCCAGGGCGGTGGGCCGCGAACTCGGCATCGACGACATCCGCGCGGAACTCACGCCGGACGCCAAGCTGGCGATCATCCGCGAGCTGAAAGCGGCGGGTGCTGTCGTCGGCATGGCGGGTGATGGGATCAACGACGCGCCCGCATTGGCCGAGGCCGATGTGGGGATCGCCATGGGAACGGGCACCGATGTCGCGATCCAGAGCGCCGGGATGACGCTGGCGAAGGGCGACCTGCTGGGAATCGTCCGGGCTTTTGAACTCAGTCGCGATGTGATGCGGAACATCCGGCAGAACCTGTTTTTCGCGTTCATCTACAATGCGCTCGGCGTGCCGCTGGCGGCGGGGCTGCTCTATCCGTTCACCGGCTGGCTGCTCAATCCGATGATCGCCGGCGCGGCGATGGCGCTGAGCAGTGTATCCGTTATCGCCAACGCCCTGCGGCTGCGGACGAGGATCTAACGAAAATTCCGCGGAGTGTCCTGCAAGGCGGTGCTTCTGATCTTCAGAATCCTCTGGACGATCAGGAACGCCGCGATGCAGCCGAGGCCGATGGTGACTTCCCGGAGCTGCGGCGGGAAGATGAGGATAAAGCCCTTGCCCTTGATGAGTGCGGAATAGCTGGAGACACAGAAGGGCATGAGAAACAGCCGGAATGTCGTCCAGCCGTCCGCTTTCGAGCCTTTCCGCGAGGTGCTCAGCAAGAGTGCGGTGCCGATGATGGCGCTCATGCCGACGGACGACGCCCACAGTACCGGCGAGGGATCGAAGTAGAGGAAAACCAGACAGAGGTACCAGATGAGGTAGCACCACAGGATCAGCCGGGAGGCGGGCAGTGATGCGAAGTAGCGGAGCATTGCCTTGTGAGGAAAGCCGCCGCTGTGCCAATCTCACGGATTCCTCAAGCGGAAGAACTGCTTCGGAATGTTTGGATTGTAGGGCAGTGTGACGGCCCCCGCAGTGGTGATGGGGCCGCCGACGTTGCTCCAGTGGGTGAGATTGATGGAGCTTTCCATCTGCCAGCCGGCGGCATCGGACTGCCATTGGATGCTGGCGTCGCCATTGGGAAATCGGACGAGGCTCAGTTTGGGATGAACGGGATCCTCGCTGCCAACGAGCTGCGCCCAGAAGCCGCCGGTGAGGGTGTGGGGGGCGCCGGCGGCCGGGGCGGCGGTGGTGTCGAACTGGCCGATCGTTCCTGTTAGCGTGTAGACGGTGCCGCCGGTGGAAGTGCCGGAGGATTTCCCGCCGCCCCCGTCGAGGGTGCTCCATGGGAGGGTGAACGCGGCGTAACAGGCCCCGGCGGCGACGGTGAGAAAGAGGATGAGCGGCTTGATGAGTTTCATGCTGAGAAATCTCAGTGAATGGTGAAGGCTCCTGCCTTGGTGGCACGGAGGGTGACGGGTTTGTTGAGCGTGATGGCATTGCCGTTCAGCCCGTAGCTGCCGGGACGTCCGATGATGATGTCGTTTCCGGTGGCGGCGGCATGGGCGCTGCCGATGGTGGCGCGGGGATTCTTGCTGCTGCCGAGCGGGTTTGCCGAAGCCGTGGTTGGGCCGCCGAAGAAGATGTATTTCCCGAACTCGATACCGCGGGTGGCGGAGCGGTCGAGGCCTTCGGTGGACTGGCTGATGACATCGCACATCCGGTCCAGCTGTTGCTCGGAGAAGATACCGTAGGGCGACCCCTTGCCGGCCCGGTAGGCGATGATGTTGGCGTTGAGCAGGCGGATTTGCTCCAGCTCGGTGGCGTTGCATTCATCGTGAAATTTCCCGAAGTTGCGATGGGCGATGAGATCGTCATCCACCTTGCAATACCAAGTGCCGAAGCGGGCGTTCTTGATCCACCAATCGCTGTCGGGATTGACGATGGCGTTGTTGATGCCGGTTTGCTCGCCGACGGTGATGTTGGCGTAGTTCATGCCGTAGATGTGGACGGCGAGGCGGTTGCGATCGGCGATGGTGGGGGCCGGAGCGACCGTGTCATAAACCGGGATGCGGGCTTTCTGGGCGGCCGTGAGGGCGTTGTAGGATGCGGCGTTGAAGAACTCCTCCGCATATTGGTTGAGGAAGCGGCCCCGCGCGACGGATTGTTCGGTGGCGTTGAGTTCGCTGTAGAGTTTCGGGGTGCCGTCGGCTTTTTGATAGAGAGCGCCGGCGTTGTCATCCAGGCTCTGGGCGCTGCCGACGTGGTCGATGAGCGTGTCGGTGAAACCGTCGGCATGGTCGGAGGTGGTGAGCTCGTCGCCCCAATAACCGATGCCGGTGCCCTGCCCGCCGCTGGCGCGGAAGGTGTGGGGGAGGCTGAACCAATGGCCGAACTCGTGGGTGGCGGGATCGGTCCAGAGTCCGCCCTGCACCATCAGGTTGACGGGCGGGGAGTAGCCCACGCCGCCGCCGAAGCCACCGACCAGATAGAAATTCGCGCGGTCGTCATACCATTTCCACAAGGTTTTCGACGAGGCATCGACATTGGCCCAGGTGTTGATCTTTCCGTCCGGATCGAAGGTGTTGTAGGCGGTGTCCCCCGGCGTGCCGGCGCCGTAGGACGAGCGGAACAGCGAATCGATGCGGCTCTTGAAGGTGGCATCGATGGGAGTGACATTGGCGCGGATGTATTCGAGATTGCCGTAGCGGCGGTAGCGGAGGCCGCGCCAGTTGTTGTCCATCACGCGGTTCACACAGAGCTGGGTGGTGCTGTCGAGCATCTGATCCACCGTCCCGTTGTTGTTATTGACCAGACCCGGGTCGAAGTAGATGGGCTGGTTTCCCACATAGTCTTCGGGTGGGGTTTCTCCGTTGCTTTTGACGAACATCTTGAAGCTGACATCGACATAGATGTATTGGGCCTGTGCCGGGAGGCGCAGGCCGGCCAGGACGAGAAAGGCGAAGGTGAGGGGCTTCATGGAAAAACGGCGGTGGAGGTTTCACTGCAGAGTGACGAGTACCAGCACGAGGCCGGTGCCGGAATCGAGCGAGGACATGGCCTTGCCGAGGATGGCGCCTTGGGACTCCGAGTGATCGGTGACCTTCATGGCATGTCCGGGATTTTCAGAGGTGGTTAGAAGATCGCCGGGTTTGATCGCACCGTGGAGGGCGTCGGCCTTCACATAGACCCGGCCGCTGAGCGCGACGTGGTGGTCGCCTTCCATGACGCCGTCCTGATGGAGACGCAGGCCGGGCTTCACGCCGCCGGCACCGCTGATGATGCCGGCGACGCGGGTGTCGCGCGCTTCGGTGCTGAGCTTGAGTTTTCCGGGGTTTTGCTCGTCGATGACGACCACGCTGCCCGCTTCCATCTCGCCGGGATCGCTCATGTCGAAGGGCTCGGCGACATCGGCCCCGCCGCGGATGGTGAGGACGGTGGTGGTGAGTGCGCCGACCAGATAGAGATCGCCGGCCGAGGAAATCGAAGCGACATCGCCCCCGGCGGTGCTGCTGTAGAAGGCGAGTTGGTCGGAGAGGCCGGAGTTCCGTGAATACGTCACCCAGCGTTTCGTCTGGTCGTCGCGATTGAGCATGCCGTAGCCGCTGCTGGTTCCACGGACGTCGAGTTCTCCTCCGGCTCCCAAGGTCATGAGCGTGCTGCCGCCGGTGCCGGGATTGAAAGCGGTGTCGCTGTGGATGCCGTCCTTGAACCACGCGAACTGGTCGCCGGTGCGGAAATACTCGGTGTTGCCCTGGACGCCGACGCCGTAAGTATCGCCGCCGCCTTCGTAGAGGATGACGTGCTGGCCAGTGGTTTGGCCGAAGCTGATGTTGGTGGTGGCACCGGTGCGGGTGGAGAGGTTGATTTTGTTCGCCCTCAGCTCCATTTCATCATCGGCATCGCTCTCGCCGATCCAGACGTAGGGATCACCGCCAGACGCGTCGCCGAAGCCGACGCGGATGGGACCTTGGCCGGCGAAGTTGTTGGCCCGGTTCGGCCGCAGCATGAGCAGGCTGTCGCCCAGTGTCATGAGGGAGAGGCCGGTGCCTCCCGGTGCCATCGCCGCGTCCGAATGGACGCCTCCTTGAAACCAGGCGAAGTTGGTGTTGGATCGCTGATAGAGGGTCGCGGTTTGTACTCCGATGCCGAAATCGCCGGAGCCCCACAAATTGATCATCTGGCGGGTGTTGCTGCCGAAATCGAGGATCGTGCCGGCGTTGGGAATGTTGAGGGTGCCGGTGAGCGTTCCTCCGGTGGTGCGGAAAAAGGCGGTGGCGTCGAGGCCGTCGAGGAGGTCGGTATTGAGGTTGATGACCTTGGTGGTGTTTCCGACGGCGAAGGGAGCACCGATGGCGGGGCTGAAAGTGATGGTGCCGGTGGCGGTGCCGGTATCGATCCGCGAGGGGCTCATGAATCCGGTGATCTGGCTGCCGGAGACGTTTCCGCTAACGGACGACGCGGTTCCGGCCTGCACGGCATACATCGAGTAGGGCGTGTGGGTGACCTGCTGGCGCGGGGTGAGCGGGGTGTAGGTGTTTCCGGCATCGCTGCTGACCTCGATCTGCAGCCAGCGCGCGCTGCCGGGGAAATCGGCGACGGTGAATGTCGCCGGAGTGACGGTGAACAGCCCGCCGGTGACGGCGACGTTTGGCAGGACTTCCTGCCTCAGGGCGGAGAGTCCGGTGGATGCCGCGTAGAGTCCGAGCCTGATGTGGACGGTGCCGGTGAGAGCGGAGCCATTGCTTTCCAATTTTCCCTGATAGGTGAACGGCGTCTGGGCGAAGGCGCTTGGAGCGATCAGCAATGCGAGGGTGACCAGCAGGGATCGGGTGCGCGGCAAGGGACGTTTCATACGCCTGACATGTCGCCACGGTTGGTGCAAAACTGTCGATACGTGTTCCTACGTAAATTCAGGCGATCCGGACAATCAGTCTCCGTCCAATTTCCGCACGGCGGCGCCGCGGGTTTCGGAGGAGGTCTTGTGGAGGATGTTTTCCACATGCTTCTCCACGGTGCGCACGGAGCAGCCGAGGATGATGGCGATTTCGCCGTTACGCTTGCCTTCCCGCATCCAGCGGAAGACGTCCTGCTCGCGCAGGGTCAGAAGATGGATGCCCTCCTTCGGCGAAGCGAGAGGGCCGAACAACTGCGAGGCGTGGTGCGCGAGATTGATGTGGCGTGAGGCCAGCAGCAGGAGATCTGCGGTGGGCTGCGGCAAATCCTGGTCGCGACTGATGGTCAGCGTGGTGATCCAACCGGCGCGCGGCATCATCACACTGAGTTGGTGATGAAGGTCGAGCGGGCGGAAGATGTCGTTGAAAAAATCCGTGCGTTCGAGCGTGCGGCGCGAGCAGAGGTCGGACAGCCGGACAACGGGTCCCTTTCCTCCGGCCTGCATGTAAGGGTAAATCGGGTTTTGCTGATAGACCTGCTGCAGCCTCCCGAACAAGCGGGCAGTATCGGCGGGATCGAGCGGGCAATTGTGATCGAGCAGATACTTCCCGGTCGGCTCGTGAATCTGATCCACCGCCACCACGCTGCCCGGGACCAGTTCGCCTACGAGCGAGACCAGTCGCGCCCCGAAATTCGCACCATCGACCGGCTGTTGAAGGTCGGCGATGAAGTCGAGCAGCCGGGAGTATTGGGAATGGGTGAGGCGCGGCATGGATCGGCCGGGGTTGCGGAAGGGTAACAGGCTTCACCAAAGCCCGGAAACGCCGCTGTGGCAAGGCCGGGAGGTGGTTTTTCCCTCATCTGAGGACGGGCGGTCGTTTCTGATAGGAGGAAATCGCTGGCGCGGGCATTTGGCAGGGTGTAAGTAGCGGGCTGTGGCAAAGTCGGCACAGCGCCGCCCCCCCGGGCGCGAACGTGAACAAGGGTTCACGCTCGTCATCTGCGTGCTGTTCCTGTCGATGCTCGGCATCGTCGTCCTCGGTTTGCTGAGCATGGCTTCCGTCGAGTTGCGTCAGTCCAGGCGGGTCGATTCCTCGGCGTTGGCCAAGTCGAACGCGCGTCTGGCGCTGATGCAGGCCATCGGGCAATTGCAACGGACGATGGGACCGGACCAGCGGATTTCCGCGACGGCGGAGATCCTGCGCAAGGACGTGAAGCAACCGCACTGGACCGGGGTGTGGCGATCGACCCGGGAGAACGGCGATTCCTATTTCACCCGCGATGATCTCGAAGGCGGCCTGCGGGACGAGCGTTCGGAGCGAAAGCTGAAACCGGATGATCTGGTGATGGAGTGGCTGGTCAGCGGTCGAGGGGATCCGTCCGTCGAACCACCTCAGGAGACGGTGGCTCTCTATCATCTCGACCGCAGGCCGCTGGTGGAGGTCCCGGCGCTCCGGGTGAAATCTTCATCCGGCACGGTCGAGGGACATTGCGCCTGGTGGACCGGGGATCTCGGGGTGCGTGCCAATCTCCGCACCAGCGATCCGAGGGCGAAGCTCAAGGCGGATGGGGGCGACCCCGGAAACGGCGGCCTCTACCGCGTGATGGCATCGCAGGCGGCGGACATGAAAATGATGGACGGCGGTGTGGCGCTGGAAAACGAATTCAAGGAGAAGCTGCTCAGCCCGGCCTCCGTCACCCTCGCCGGCGTCGACCGCGGCTGGAGCCTGAAGCATGATTTTGATTTCACCATGGATTCCAGCGGTGTGCTTGCCGATGTGGCGAAGGGAGGCCTCAAGCGCGACCTGACGGCATACTTTGAAAGCGGTCCGGTGGCTCCTTTTGAAAACCTGGATGGATTGACGGATTCGGAATCCCTTGTCGGCGTTCGTGGAGGAAGCGGTGCGGAGAAAGACCGTTCGCGTTACGCGGCGGCGGGGCCCCGGTTCGGCTTGCTGAGGGACTGGGCAAGGCTTTCCGTCCCATTCTCCGGCAAAGGCGTGAAGGAAAAGCTTCCCGAGTTCGACTCCTCCGCGGGCAGGGCCAGCTCGTCCCGGGCTCTGGCCAACGAAAAGCCGGTGAAGCTCGCTGGAAACGAACTCGCCGATCTCAAGCCCATCCTGGTGGAGGCGACCAATTTCACCCAGATGAGTTGCTACCTTGACCGCGCCGGACCGAAGATGATCTATCAGCTCAGGCAGCTGATGTATCCGCGGGTGGTTTTGTGGAACCCGTATAACTGCGAGCTCAGGAGCGGGCGGTCCATCATCATGATGCAGGGAAACGGCCGGCAGGAAATGTGGACGAAAAACGTGAATGTGAACAAAAATCCCTATTTCGCGCCGATGTCCGCGTGGCTCAATTTTGAAGGAGGCAGGAGCACTTCGTTCGGCAGCATCTACAATCTGATGAACTCGGCGGGGTATAACGACCCGTACATGGGTTCCTACTATTTTGCGATCCCTGAGACCCTTTTCAAACCGGGCGAGTGTCTGGTGTTCTCGCCACCGGGTGCCGCGGAATACAACGGATTGAGCGTCTATCGGCCGACAGACTACAATCTCAATGAAAACGTCCTGAGCTGCGAGGTGTCTCCGGATCCTGCCAGATGTTATTATGTCTCCGCTTCGGAGTACGACGATCCGGACGACCCGGCCGAGGTCGGGGGGATTGATTTCCTTCCTGTCGAATTCTGGTATGCCCCGACCCCCTACGTGCTCGCGGCTGGCAAGGACGGCATCCTCAACCAGGCGGACGATTCGCGCGCGATCCTCAAGCAGGTGGGCTCCGATTCGAAAGTGACCTTCGAGAGCTTCGACGCGCTGCCCCAGATCACGGTGCTTTCCGGCTCATTGCAATATGGCGCGGGGCGGGAGCCGAGGATCTCGTGGAATGTGAACGAACGGATGCCGCTGCAGTTGTTGGACAAGGCGGCGCCCCATCCGACCGCGGTTCCCAACGTCAGGACGCGCGAGGGCATCCGGTTGCGTTGGTTCCAGGAACATCCTTCCAACATCATCGGCTCGGGCGCGCTGGCGGGCACGGCGCATTTCGAGGAGGCGCTGATCGCAAACTGGAATCCGCGCGCGTCGTTCGTCGTCAGATCTCCTTGGGAGAATGTGGCGGGCACCTTGCCCAAGTCCGGCCCGGGAGGAGGGCCGTGGTTTTTCGGGGCTTACACGCGGGACTTGTATGACCAGGCCGTGGGATGGGACGAGCAGGCGCCGGTGCCGCGGGACGGCCGGTATCACGGCAACCCGTTCGGCCCGCCTCAGGAAGGAAACGGGAAATATGTGCTCTTCGATGTGCCGCGCAGCGAGACGGGGCTGGTTTCGCTTGGCCAGTTCCAACATGCGAAACTGTCGGAGCTGATCTGGCATCCGTCCTACGCGGTTGGAAATTCCCTGGCCGATCCGCGGCTCGGCACGGGTCGATTCCTCGGACTCAACCGCACGGCGGCGGTTTCCCTTTCCAACACGTCGGCCAAGGATGGAGGGTTCCATGAAAATGAAATCGGCTGGTCGGGCGATAGCCAGCGTTCGTCCGGAAAAGGCGAGTGGGCCGCGACGGCCCGATCGATTCTCGGCGATGTGCCCGAGCGGGACAATCTGGTTTACGACCTGTCCTTCGAGGTGAATCAGAATCTCTGGGACCGCTACTACCTCTCCAGCGGATCGGCTTCGGAAAAACGGAAATTCCTGGAGGATCCCAAGTTGAACCCGCTGCCGAACGGAAGGATGGGACTTGTCGCAGGGGCCCGGTCCGCGGCTACCGCTGAGCAACTCATGGATTTCCATCAATCCGCCGGTCAGCTGATGGTGGGTGGCGCGTTCAACGTGAATTCAACCCGGGTCGAGGCGTGGAAAGCGATGCTCGGGTCCACGCGGTTGTCCGGCTTCGGGGATGGGGCGGGCGTGCCGTTTCCGCGGATGTTGGATCCGCAGGAAGGGGTCTGGAAAAACGGGGATTCCGCGGACAGCGACAAGGTGTGGGCCGGTTATCGGGAGCTGGATGAAACGGAAGTCGGCAGGCTGGCGGAAGCGATTGTGGAACAGGTGAAGCTGCGAGGTCCGTTCATCTCGTTGGCGGATTTCGTGAACCGGCGCCTCGCCGAGGATGAGACCGGCCGGATGGGAGCGCTCCAAGCCGCCATCGAGAAGGCGGGGCTGAATTCATCTCTCGCGGACGATTGGCCATTGGACAACAAGGCCTCGCTTCCGGATTACAACCACCCCGATCACCTTCCGGATGCCACCCGCATGGAGCAGACACTCAAGCCCGCTTCGAAAGCGTGGGGCGCCTCCGCCTACCTGACACAGGCCGATCTCCTGCAGGTGCTCGGTCCCGTCCTCTCGGCACGGTCCGACACCTTTGTCATCCGTGCCTACGGAGATGCCGTGGATGCATCCGGAAAAATCACGGCCCGCGCCTGGTGCGAGGCGGTGGTCCAGCGCGAGCCGCAGCCGCTGGATGCGGATGAAAGCGGCATCAATCCGCGTTTCGCCGGGCAAGCGGGAGATTTCGGCCGCCGCTTCGCACTCACGTCCTTCCGCTGGCTGTCACCCGATGAAATTTGATAGGAACGATGAGATTTTCATGCCTTTGCACCCTGGCGCTGATTCCCGGTCTCTTGCTGGCTGCGGAGCCGAAAAATGAAACCGCCCGCCAGGTCAGGTTCCTGGCGGTGGGCGAACTGCCGCCGTTCCGGCAGGAGATCCGCGACAATGTCCGCTACGAGCTGGAGCCGCCCGCCGGCAGCATTCCTCCGCGAGAGGTAGTGTTGGGCTTCGGGGCCGGTCAGCCGGAAGCCGCACCACTGCGTCTCGGGCAAATGACGGAAGCCCTGAAAGCTCCCGTCGGTGCCGGTCCCCTTCTGCTGAGTCGTCGGGGCGATGCGAAGGATTCCGAACCCTGGCTGCGCCTCAACCGTCCCGAATCCGGCAATCTTCTCGTCCTTCTGTGGCGGGATGCCCGGGCCGGAACTTGGGAAAAAGTCCGTTCGCTTGTCCTCTCCGACGAGGAACCAGCCGGAAGCGTGCGGTTCGTGAATTGTTCGCCGGCGCCGGTGGGAATTCTGCTTGGCCCTGAAAAGCTCATTCTCGAAGCGGGGAAAGCCTTCAAGCGCCCGGTCACCACAGGGGTGGACCAGATCTTCGAGGTTCACCTGACCGATACGACCGGTTCGCTGAAACGTCTCCATTCCGGTGTCATCGTTCAAAATCCCGGAGAAAGAAGCCTCATCATCGTCTACCGCGCCGACGGTTCGGGAGCCCGCCGCCCCTTGAAAGTCATCGTGCAACGGGAGGCCGTACCTGCGGTTCCGGAGAAAAAATAGCGGCTCAGGCGTTGATCCGGAGCGATTTCCGTGGGGGTAAATCTTTTTCAGAAACCGCTCTTGTCCGTTGGCTGATCCGTGCAATACGCTCGCCCAACCTTTGCCAAGCGTGTCCCTTTCCTCTGCTCCCACCTACATCCTCGGTGTTCTCCCGTCCCGCTGGGGCTCCACCCGCTTCCCCGGAAAGCCGCTCCATCTCATCGCCGGGAAACCCTTGATCCAGCACGTTTGGGAGCGTTGCCGCCAATGCTCCAAGCTGGATGAAATCATCGTCGCCACCGACGACGAGCGCATCCGCGACGCGGTGATCGCCTTCGGTGGCAAGGTCGCCATGACCTCGCCGGATCATCCCACCGGTACCGACCGCATCGCCGAAGCGGCGCAGGCCGTTCCTCACGCTACCCACATCGTCAACATCCAGGGCGACGAACCGCTCATCGATCCCGCGCTCATCGACGAACTCGCCGCCGCCATGGCGGCGGATCCCGCGCTCGACATGGCCACCGCCGCGAACCCGCTCGATCCGTCCGATCCCGCCGTGCGGGACCCGAACGTGGTGAAAGTCGCCATCGCACTCGACGGCCGCGCGCTCTATTTCTCCCGCTCGCCGCTGCCGTTTTTCCGCAATCCGGTGGAAGGCCTGCCGGTGCTCCGCCACAAGGGGATCTACGCCTATCAGCGGAGTTTTCTCGAACGCTTCATCACCTGGCCGCCGTCGCCTTTGGAAAAAGCCGAGTCTCTCGAGCAGCTCCGCGCGCTGGAAAACGGCGCTTCCATCAAGGTCATCCTCACCTCGGACACCTCCCCCGGAGTCGACACCCCTGAACAAGCGTTGGAAATCGAACGCCTCCTCGCCGCTGAAAACTGAATCCTGAAATCTAGCAACTTCTCACCATGAAATACATCTTTGTCACCGGCGGCGTCGTCTCCTCACTCGGCAAGGGCCTTGCCGCGGCCTCCATCGGCACTCTGCTCGAACACCGCGGTCTCACGACCCTGATGCAGAAATTCGACCCGTATCTCAACGTCGATCCGGGCACGATGTCGCCGTTCCAGCACGGCGAGGTCTACGTGCTCGACGACGGCGCCGAGACCGACCTCGATCTCGGCCACTACGAGCGCTTCACCTCCGGCGTCCTTTCGC
The DNA here is from genome assembly GCA_040388015.1 of Verrucomicrobiota bacterium. GTDB lineage: Bacteria > Verrucomicrobiota > Verrucomicrobiia > Verrucomicrobiales > Akkermansiaceae > Luteolibacter. Next base: position 173,307 of record JAZKCQ010000021.1, read on the forward strand.
GGATGAACAATCTCACGTCCGGTCAGGTTTTCGATTCCGTCATCAAAAAGGAACGTCGCGGCGAATTCCTTGGGAAAACCGTCCAGTTCATCCCGCACGTCACCGACGAGATCAAGCTGCGGATGCACAAGGTCACCGCGGACAATCCTAACACCAATGTCCTCATCACCGAGATCGGCGGCACCGTCGGCGACATGGAAGGACTGTTATTCATCGAGGCGCTGCGTCAGTTCGCCCTCGAAGTCGGCAAGGAAAACGTCTGCTTCATCCACGTCACGCTGCTTCCCTACATCAAGGCCGCCGGCGAGGTGAAAACCAAACCGACCCAGCAGTCCGTCGCGAAACTCCGCGAACTCGGCATCCAGCCGGACATCATCATCTGCCGCACCGAGGCGGATCTCGACGAGGACAACCGCAAGAAGATCGCGATGTTCTGCAACGTCGAGCGCAAGAACGTCGTCGCTTTCCGCGACGTAGCCCACACGATTTACGAATGTCCGCTCGACCTGCGCCGTGACAAGATCGACCGCCTGGTGGTCGACAAGTTAGGTCTCGGTCACACCCCCGCGCCCGCATTGGAGGATTGGGAACGTTTCGTGCAGCGGGTCATTCATCCGAAGCACAAGGTCACCATCGCTGTCGCCGGGAAATACATCGAGCTTCAGGATGCCTACAAATCCATTTACGAATCCCTCATCCACGCCGGTGCCCATCACGACACGAAAGTCCAGATCGTCCGTGTCGAGGCGGAGGCCATCGAGGACCACGGAGCGAAGGCCGTCATCGGCGATGTCGATGGCATCCTCGTTCCCGGTGGGTTCGGCGACCGTGGCATCGAGGGCAAGATCCTCGCCTCCAAGTATGCCCGTGAGAACAACATCCCGTATTTCGGCATTTGTCTCGGCATGCAGATCGCGACCATCGAGTTCGCCCGCAACGTCTGCGGCCTGAAGGAGGCGAACTCCACCGAGTTCGACAAGACCACCAAGTATCCGGTCATCTGTTTGCAGGAAGAGCAGAAAGGCATCGAGGACATGGGAGCCACCATGCGTCTCGGTTCCTGCGAATCGATCCTCTTCACCGGCACGAAAGCCGCCGATCTCTATGGAAATGTGGACCGCATCCAGGAGCGCCACCGCCACCGCTACGAGTTCAACTCCGACTATCAGGACCGCCTGCAGGAAGCCGGACTCGTCATTTCCTCCGTCTCGGCGGAAGAGGGACTGGTGGAGATTGTCGAGCTGCCGAACCACCCGTTCTACATCGGCGCGCAGTTCCACCCGGAGTTCCTCTCCAAGCCGAACCACCCGCATCCGCTCTTCGCCGGCTTCGTCGCCGCGGCGCTTGAAAAATCACAGAACGCATGACGGGACCGCACGCCCCCGTTTCTATGGGTTGCGGGGCGGGGGAATGAGGTGTTGAATCGGGGGTGATGAATCGCATCCTCGTTTGTTCCCTCGGTCTTCTGGCTTCTGTTTCCGTAACTCAGGCGGAGGAAAAAGAGCCGAAGCCGAAAATCGCGGTCTATGATCTGGAGGGACTCGTCTCCGAGTCCGGCCAAGGCACGGAATCGTTGTTAGGTCTGACGATGGATCCGTCGCGTCCGCTCACGATGCTGGACGTGACCCGCAGTCTGGAAAAAGCCGCGGCGGATGATGCGGTCGAGGCGGTGGTCGTCGACGCCGACGGCGCGTCACTGGATTTCTCCCAGATCCAAGAAATCCGTCGTCAATTGTTAGCCTTGCGGGAGTCGGGTAAGGATGTCTGGGTTTACACCGAGCATCTCGGCAACGGCACCGCGTTGTTGGGGAGCGCGGCGAACCATTTCACCCTGATGCCCGAGGCGGATTGCGCGCTCGACGGCATTTGCTCGGAGTCGATGTATTTCAAGGGCCTGCTCGACAAGATTGGGGTGCGGGCCGACGTCATCCACATCGGCGATTTCAAGAGCTTCGGGGAAACGTTCTACCGCACCGGGCCCAGCGACTACGCGAAGCAGCAGGAGGAAAAACTGATCGATTCCATCTACGGCCAGATCGTGGATCAGGTCGCGACCGGCCGCGAATTGGAGGCGGAGAAGGTCCGTTCCACGATTGATGACGGAGGTCTGACCGCGAAGAAAGTGGTGGAGGCGGGTCTCGCGGATCATCTGATGTACCGCACGGATTTCGTGAAGAAGCTTCATGAAACCTACGGCGAGGACGCGGATTTCGACCGCGAATACGAACTACCCGATCTCGATGGACCGGAAATCACCGGGATGATGGACGTTTTCAAACTGATGTTCAGCGACGTGAACAAGGGCAAGGCGCGCAAGGATTACGTGGCGGTGGTCGCCATGGACGGAGACATCACCGACGAATCGGTGGCTCCGGTTCGCTCGCAGATTCTCAAGCTGGCGAAGGAAGACCGTGCCAAGGCGCTCGTTCTGCGGGTGAATTCTCCCGGTGGTTCCGCGATGGCCAGCGAGGTGCTGTGGGAAGCGACCGACGAATGGAACGCCACGGGCAAGCCCTTCGTCGTCTCGATGGGCGGTGTCGCTGCGAGCGGTGGATACTACATCTCCAGCGCCGCGGACCGGATCTTCGCGGAAAGCGGAACAATCACCGGTTCCATCGGAGTGGTGGGCATGAAGTTCGTGGTCGGCGAGGCGATGGAAAAAATCGGCATCACCACCCACACCACCCAGCGCGGGAAAAATGCCGGAGCGATGAGCATGATGCGCGGGTTCTCCGAAGAGGAGGCGAAGTTGGTGAGGGAGTCGATGGCGACCGTGTATGACACCTTCAAAAAGCGTGTGACCGACGGCCGAGGCAAGGTCCTCAAAGGCGATCTTGAGTCGCTCGCTGGCGGTCGCGTTTACAGCGGAAAGGACGCGCTCGACATCGGCCTGGTCGATGAAATCGGCGGTTTGCACGAAGCCATCGCCTGGGTTTCAAAAGAGGCGAAACTGGAAACGCCGGAAGTGAAACTGGTCCCCGAGCCGAAAAGCGGGCTGGAAGGACTCTTCTCGCCCCCGAATGAAAAGGAGGACGACGAGATCATCCGTGCGTCCTACGCTCCCGATGCCGGCGTGAAGATTCAGGCGATGTTGAAGGGCTCCGGTCTGTTGGAAACGCTGCCCGCGCCTGCAAAGTCGGCGGTTTCCAAACTCGCCTCACGGATGGAGGCCTTCAAGGAAACCCAAGTGCTCCTGATCGGGCCGGACTTCAATCTGAAGTAAAAAGTCGCGACATTTCTGTCGCGGAGGCGAGTGGTCGGCCAATGAAAGGAGCTTCGCGCTTGCCATTGGCATCGCATTCGCCAGCACCACAGAAATGTGGTGCCTCCTCATGACCCTTGATCAGACCTTCATCAGATCGGCCTCTTTCGCCACGGCATGTTCTTCGATCTTCTTCGTGTATTTGTTGGTCAGGTCCTGCACGTCCTTCTCGAAGGTCTTCTGGCTGTCTTCCGTCAGGAAATTGTCCGCTTTCATTTTTTTCGCGGTGTCCATGCCATCCTTGCGCGCGGCGCGGAGGCGGACCTTGGCTTCCTCGGCGAGCTGCTTGATCATCTTCACCATGTCACGGCGGCGTTCTTCGGAAAGCTCGGGGATCGGCACGCGGATCGAGCGGTCGGCGGCGGCCGGATTGAGCCCCAGCTTGCACTCGCGGATCGCACGCTCGATGTCACGGGTGGTCGCCGGGTCGAACGGTTGCACGACCAGCATCCGCGGCTCGGGCGAGTTGATCACGGCGAGGCTCTTGAGTTTTGAAACGGCACCGTAGGCGTGGACATGCACGTCGAGGTTCTCGATCAGCGCGGGGCTCGCCTTGCCGGTTCTCACACCGGCGAACTCGTGGATGAGATAATCGACGCATTTGTTCATCGCGTCCTCGACTTCGAAAATAGCTTCTTCTGGATCCATGGTGGTGGGAAGGGTGAAATTCATTCGCCGTGAACCAGCGTGCCGATCGGCAGGCCGCGCAAGGCGTGGGAGAGGTTTCCGTGCGGCGCGAGATCGAAGACGATGATCGGCACGCTGTTGTCCATGCAGAGGCTGAACGCGGTGGCGTCCATCACATTGAGGCGTTGGGAAAGGCACTCTTGGAATGTCACGGTTTCGTAGCGCTTGGCATCCGGGTTCGTGCGCGGATCGCTGTCGTAGACGCCGTCCACCTGGGTCGCCTTGAGGATGACATCCGCGCCCATTTCACTGGCACGCAACGCGGCGGTGGTGTCGGTGGAGAAAAACGGATTGCCGGTGCCCGCGCCGAAAATCACGACCTTCCCTTCGTCGAGCTGCTTCTCGGCCTTCCGGCGGATGAAGGTTTCCGCGACGTTTTTCATTTCGATGGCGGACTGCACGACACAGGAAACGCCGTGATGTTCGAGCGCGCCTTCGAGGGCGAGCGCGTTCATGACCGTGGCAAGCATCCCGACATAGTCAGCGGTCGCGCGGTCCATCCCGCGGGCAGAGGCACTCGCGCCGCGCCAGAAATTCCCACCGCCGACGACGATGCCGAGCTGGAGTCCGCCCTGCACCGCCTCACGGATCTCCAATGCGATCCGGTCGACGATTTCAGGTGAAATATTGTCCCTGGATCCGGGTCCGCGAAGAGCTTCGCCACTGAGTTTGAGAATGGCGCGCTTGAATGGACGGGGATCTTTGGGAGGGTTGCTCATGCGTGGTTGGGGCTGCCGAATCAAAGCGGAATCCCCCCCGTGTTGAAAAGGGAAAACACGGAATCAATTCCATTGTCTCCGGAGGATGGTTAGGGAGATCGTCCTCATCAGAGGTTTGGAATTCGGTTTCCTGATTTCCGTTTTTTGTTCGGGAGAAGAGCGATGATCGGTCCTCGCCGCAGTGGGAACAGGATGCGAAAGGCGCCAGTCCATCGACCCGGCTGATCAGAAGGTGGCTGGCCGGAAACGCAACACGGCTCGATATCCAGAGTTCGGGGAATATTGATTTCGAATCAGTTGCGGTCGGTGCCTCCGCTTCAGTATTCGCGCTTCAGCAAATGCGTCGCGATTTCCTGCAGACGCCCGCCTTTCGAGCCGAACGGCTTCAGCGCTTCCATGGCGGCCTTCGTCAGCCTCGCCGCCTCTTTGCGCGAGGCATCCAGCCCGAGGATGGCCGGATAGGTGGATTTCTCCACGGCCTGATCCTTGCCCGCCGTCTTTCCCAGGACTTCGGTGCTTTGCGTGACGTCGAGAATGTCATCGATGACTTGGAAGGCGAGACCGAGGGCGTAACCGAATTTCGTCAGCGCTTCGAGCTTCGCCGGAGTCGAGTTCGCAGCCATTCCGCCGAGCCGCAGCGAGGAGGTGAGCAGTGCGGCGGTTTTCGCCTCATGAATGCGGACGAGGTCGCGTTTCGTGAGTCTTTTCCCCTCTCCCTCGAGATCCATCACCTGACCGCCGATGAGTTTGCGGCTGCCGCCGGTTTCGGCGAGTTCGGCGATGTAGTCGCGCACGCCGTAGCGTTTCGTCGCAGGAGTTTTTGCCAACACGATGAATGATTCCGTCAGCAAAGCGTCACCGCAGAGCACGGCCATTCCCTCTCCATAGACCTTATGGCACGTCGGACGACCGCGGCGGAGATCGTCGTCATCCATCGCGGGCAGGTCGTCGTGGACCAGTGAATAAGTATGCATCAGCTCCACCGCACAGGCCGGAGCCAGGGCGTTGGAAATCTCACCGCCGCAGGCTTCCGCCGCCGCGAGACACAGCACGGGCCGCAGACGTTTCCCTCCGGCGAAAACGCTGTAACGCATCGCCGCATGGATCGTCGCAGGGCGTTCCTTCGCTTTCGGCAGGAACTCATCCATCGCCGCATCCACTTGCGTGGCTCGGGCGGTGAGGTAGGTTTTCAGATCCATGAGAGGAAGAGAACTATGAGAGATGATGGATGATCAATGATCGACGAGTGGAAGACCTATTCATAGATCGTCTATCGTAGTTCTTCTCTCATGGATCACAGGATTTCCGCGATCTGCACCGCATTCAGTGCGGCTCCCTTGCGGACCTGATCGCCGACGACCCAGAGATCGAGCGCGTTGTCGAACACGAGGTTCTTGCGGATGCGGCCGACGAGGCAGTCGTCCTTGCCGGTGGTGTCGAGCGGCACGGGGAACGACTTGTTGGCAATGTCATCCACGACCTGCACCCCGGCCTTGCCCGCATACGCGGCGCGGGCGGCGTCCGCGTCCACCGGACGTTCGAATTGCGCGGTGATGGAAACCGAATGCGACCGATAAACCGGCACGCGGACGCAGGTGCAGGAAACCCGCAGGTCCGGCAGGTTCATGATCTTGCGGCCTTCGTTGAGCATCTTGAGCTCTTCCTTGGTGTAACCGTTGTCGGTGAACGAATCCACCTGGGGGATCACGTTGAAAGCGATCTGGCGTGGATAGACCTTGAGTGTCACCGGTTCGCCGGCATTGATCGCCTTCATCTGCTCTTCCAGCTCGACGATGCCCTGCGCTCCGGATCCGGAAACCGCCTGATAAGTCGATGCGATGATCGAGCGCAGACCGAACATGTCATGCAGCGGCTTGAGCGCCATCAGCGAGATGATCGTCGTGCAATTCGGATTCGCGATGATGCCGCGCGGGCGGTTCTTCGCGGCTTCCGGGTTGATTTCCGGGACCACCAGCGGCACATCGGCGTCCATCCGGAAGGCGGAGGAATTGTCGATCACGACCGCACCGGCTTTTGCCGCGGACGGGCCGAATTCCAGTGAAATGCCGCCACCGGCGCTGAAAAGGGCGATGTCCACGTCTCCGAACGAGTCGTGAGTGAGCTCCTCCACGATGATTTCTTCTCCACGGAAGGTCATTTTCTTCCCGGCGGAACGCGCCGAAGCGAGCAGCTTGAGTTTGCCGAGCGGGAAATTCCGCTGTTCGAGACAAAGGAGCATTTCTACGCCGACGGCACCCGTCGCACCAACGATCGCTACATGGGGATGATTCATTTTCAAGGACCGGCGTCTTTCGCCGGGGCGGGGAGCATACTGAGATCCGCCCGGCTGGCAACCGATTCGTTTTGCCATGAAAAGATTCGGATCCGCAGCCTGAGAATCCGGATCCGGGCGGCCCGGCGGGAGGTGCGCGCCTTTGTTTTTCCTTGTCCGTTTCCGGAGGCGAAACATGGTGGTGTTAGTTGGAATGAAAACGACGCGGATCTCTTCCTTTCCCCAGACGCAGTGGACGGCTCTGGTGAGCATTTGCCGGGACGGACCGCCGGAGGACCGGCGGCTGGCTCTGGAAATGTTGTGCCGCGACTACTGGTATCCGCTGTATGCCTTCGCCCGGAAGTGCGGGAACAGCCGTCAGGATGCGGAGGATCTGACGCAGGGATTTTTCCACTATCTGTTGGAGCGGGATCTGTTTTCCTCCGCCAGTCAGGAACTAGGGCGGCTGCGGACGTTCCTGCTGACCGCGTTCCAGCGCTACGGCGGCGATGTCAGGGAAAAGGGCCGCGCGCTCAAGCGGGGCGGAGGATGGGAGATCCTGTCGCTGGATGTGGATGAGGCCGAAAGGCATTTCGGCGAACCCGCGGCGGGACTCACTCCGCACGAGTTGTTCGACCGGCATTGGGCCCTGACCGTGCTTCATGGCGCGTTGCAAAAGCTGCGGGAAGCCGAAGAGGCGGCGGGAAGGGCGAGGCAGTTTTCAGCCTTGGAGCCGTTTCTGAATCCCCGGGCTCCGACGGAAGGGAACTATGAAACGGCGGCAAGGGAACTCGGCATGAGCGGTGAAGCCGCACGCAAGGTGGTGAGCCGGTTGCGGGTTAGATTCCGCGACCTGCTGCGGGGCCAGATTGCGGGCACACTGAGTTTTCCTACGGAAGAGTTGATCGATGGCGAGCTGGACGCGCTCAAGGATGCGTTGCGCGGATAGACGGGAATTGCTTTCCGGCGCCGGTTCGTGCGTTACTCCTCGTGATGAAAGGCGACTCCGACGTTACGGGAGGAACGATGGCCGGTTTTTTCGAACTCGGATATCGGACGAACGATGCGCACCCGGACGAACCGGGTGCCGTGATCGGCCGCTACCGGCTTGTCGCGCCATTGGGCGAAGGCGGCTTCGGATTCGTCTGGCATGCCGAGCAAATCGAGCCGATCCACCGCGAGCTGGCGCTGAAGCTCATCAAACGCGGCATGGACAGCTTGGAAGTCATCGCGCGCTTCGAGGCGGAAAGCCAGGCGCTGGCGATGATGGATCATCCGAATATCGCCGCCGTGCTGGATGCCGGGACTGCTCCGGATGGCCGTCCGTTTTTCGCGATGGAACTGGTGAAAGGCGAACCGCTGACGACTTACTGCGATTCGCGTTGTCTATCCATCCGCGACAGGCTGGAACTTTTCATCCCCGTCTGCCAGGCGGTCCAGCACGCCCACCAGAAGGCGATCCTTCATCGCGATCTCAAGCCGTCCAACATTCTGGTGTCCGTCGTCGATGGGAGAGCGGTGCCGAAGGTGATCGACTTCGGGATCTCGAAGGCGCTCGGAACCGGGGAAAAATCAGCGCTCCATGACAGCCTGTTGCGGACGTGTGTCGGAATGATCGTGGGAACCCCTGATTACATGAGCCCGGAGCAGGCTGGCAGCGTGCCGGACGTGGACACGCGCAGCGACATTTATTCGCTTGGCGTCATTCTCTACGAAATTCTAGCAGGAGTGACGCCGCTCGCCCGCTTTCGTGGCGAACTTTCCACCTACGAGGAAACGCTGCGGCGCATCCGTGTGGAGGAACCCTTGAAGCCGAGCGCATGCTTTCATCCTCCCTCCGTAACCTCAGCCGGAGTCGCCGCCAATCGAGGGGCCGATCCGGCACGCTTGAGGAAGATGATCCGGGGTGAACTGGATTGGATCGTTCTCAAGGCGTTGGAAAAAGACCGCCGCCGCCGTTACGAGACCGCCACCGCGCTTGCTGCCGACCTGAAGCGATTCCTCAGACAGGAACCTGTCAGCGCCGCGGCACCGACATGGAACTACCAGTTTTCAAAATTCGCCCGCCGCAACCGTGCCGGATTCATCACGGCGGGCATCGTCTCCACGGCGCTCGTCGGCGGCACGGCCGTCAGTCTGTGGCAGGCCCGCGAGGCGCGCAAAGCCGGCGTCGAGGCCAAGGCCAACTATGACGACGCGCGCCATGCGGTGGAGCAGTATCTCAGCCGGGTCACCGACAATCCGCGCCTGATGGAGTCCAACTTCGAAACCCTGCGCAAGGAGCTGTTGGAAACGGCCATGCCCTTTTACGAAAAGATGGGCAGAAGAACCGGTGACGGACCCGCACTGCTTGCGGACCGCGCTTGGGCGATGGGAAGGCTGGCCCAGATCTATCAAAATCTGGGTGATGCGGGAAAAGCCGAGGAGTTTTTCCGTGAGTCGACCGCCATCCACGAGCGTTTGCTGAAGTCATCGCCGGAGAACCGCGGTCATCGTGAAGCGCTCACCCTTCATTATAACAACCTTGCGAAGCTCCTGACCCAGCAGGGGAGATACAAGGAAGGACTCGAAAACCAGGACCGAGCGCTGGAGCTTTCCGAGCATCTCGTCGCCCGGTGGCCTGCGGAGCCGGAGTTGCGTTTCGGGCTGATGACCATCCTGCTCAGCCGGACATTCCAGCTCAGCGGCGAAAACCGGAAGACGGAGGCTGAGCAGTCGTTGGTTAGGGCGACCCGGATCGGCAGGGAACTCGTTGCCGAGGTTCCGGCCGAACCCGACTACCGCGGCCAACTGGCGTCATGTCTCAGCGCGACGGGGGGGATCCGCCACGACGCGAGACAGATCGAGGAATCGGAACGGGTGTTTCGCGAAGCCATGGAGATCCAGGAGCAGCTTGCCTTGGAATTTCCCTCCCATCGCGAGTATGCCGGCTCGTTGGGAATCACCTGCCACAATCTCGGTCACCTGCTGACGCAAAACGGGCGGGCGGGCGACGCTCTATCCGTCCTGCAGCGCTCGGTGGAGATCAGCCGCAGGGTGGTCGCCCAATATTCCGGAATGCCCTATCCGATCGAACGTTTGTCCGGAGCTCTCAACGTCTGGGGCACCGCGCTGATGGGTCTCGGCCGAAATGAGGAGGCCGAAAAGGCGTTGGTGGAGGCGGTGGAACTCATTCAAGGACTGCGGGAGGAACAGCCGGGAAATCCCCAATACTCCTATCATCAGGGAATCTGCGAGGAGCGTCTCGCAAGCCTGTGGCGCAATGCGGGTGATACGGGAAAGGCGCTGGCATTCTTGCGCAAGGCCGCCGACTGCCAGCGCAGGGCTTTTGGAATCTCGCCCGGAAACATTTCCTATCAGGGCGCGCTGCGTTCGCATCTGGGAGGCTTGGGCGAACTCAGCATGGAGCTGGGAGACCACCGCGCCGCGACCGGAGTCTTTTCCGAGCTGGCCGGGGTGCCGGGGGCGGCGTGGGAAAATCTGGAGAGGATGGCGGTGTTGCTGGCGAAAAACCTCTTGCTGATCGATTCCGATGGAACGCTTTCCGTCCAAGATGCCGCCATCGCCGGCGAACGCTGCTGCGTGTTGGCGACAGAGGTCTTGGCGAAAGCCGGTTCGCTCGGCTATACCGGGCTCGCCACCGCCCGGAACGACACGAAATTCGCGCCCCTGCGGCGTCATGCCCCGTTCATGGCCCTTCAGGAACCGCCACCGGATCCGGTTGACCGAAGTCCGTCCCGCTTCACTTTCGACTATCCCCACGACGATCCTGGCAAACGCGTCTGGACCCGGTCCGGAGAACAATGGGCGGAAGTCCAGCCTTCCGGAAAAAGGAATGTCTATCAAATCGAGCGCCGCATCCGGCTCGGCGGGATTTCCGGAACAGAAGCCTTCCAAACCATCGAGACCGGCCTGCGGATTTTCATTCCTGACAAAGGGGTTGCGCACCCCCTTGTGATGAGGGCGCGTCAGAATGATGGAGAGTGGTTTGTGATCGGAGCGATCGGCGATGTGGAGTGATCCGGCAGCCGGGACTCCCGCCTGGTGAGAATTCTCGCAGAAATGATGTCACGTTTTCCGGCGGCTTCCCAAGAACGGTTTGAACTTCCAAACCGTCATGTCAAAACTCCTCCACATCCAGTCCTCTCCCCGCGGCAGCCGCTCCGCCTCCGTCGCCGTTGCGGAACAATTCATCGAAAGCTACCTTGCCGCGAATCCGGGCGACACCGTCGAAACCCTCGATCTCTGGAAAACAAACCTCCCCGAGTTCGATGGCTTCACACTCGACGCGAAATACTCCGTGCTCAGCGGCTCGGCTCCCGCTGACGCGCAGATCGCGGCCTGGGATGCCGTTGTCTCCATTGCGGATCATTTCAAGTCGGCGGACAAGGTTCTCATTTCGCTCCCCATGTGGAACTTCGGCGTTCCCTACAAGCTGAAGCACTACATCGATCTGCTGGTCCAACCCGGGCTGACCTTCAGCTTCACTCCGGAAGAAGGTTACAAGGGACTGGTCACCGGCAAGCCTGCCGCCGCCGTTTATGCGCGTGGCGGCGCTTACGGTCCGGGCACCGGAGCGGAAGCCTACGACCAGCAGAGCGCCTATCTGAAACAGGTGCTGGGTTTCATCGGCTTCACCGATGTCAGGGAAATTTTCGTCGAGCCCACTCTCTCCGGACCCAAGGACGAAGCCATTGCCAAGGCAAACGCAGCCGCCGCGGAGATCGCTGCGGCATTCTAACATTATTCCGTTTCCTCGAAATCATGAGCACGAAATCCCAACGCCTGGCAGGCAAAAACGCCGTGGTCACCGGAGCCTCCAAAGGCATCGGTGCCGGCATCGCCAAACATCTCGCCGCGGAAGGTGCGGCGGTCGTCGTCAATTACTCCTCCGGCAAGGCCGGCGCCGAACGCGTCGTCGCGGAAATCATTTCAGCGGGCGGAAACGCCGTCGCCATCGGAGCGAATGTTTCCGAGCCGGCGGACATCACGCGGCTCTTCAGCGAAAGCGCGGCCGCACTTGGCGGGATCGACATCCTCGTCAACAACGCGGGCGTCTACGATCTGGCTCCTCTGGAAAAAATCACACCCGAACATTTCCACCGGCTTTTCAACATCAACGTTCTTGGTGTGATCCTCTGCATTCAGGAAGCATTGAAATATTTCAATCCGTCAGGCGGCAGCATCATCAACACCAGCTCGGTGGTCAGCGTCCAGTCCCCTGCCTACATCGCGGTCTACGGCGCGACCAAGGCGGCGGTCGACGGCCTGACCCGGTCGTTCTCCAAGGAGCTGGCGGCACGCAAGATCCGCGTCAATTCCGTCAACCCCGGACCGATCGAGACCGACGGCGTGCATGCTCAGGGCCTGATCGAAACTTTCCTTTCGTTGGGCGAGCAAACCGCTCTCGGCCGCGTCGGCCAGCCGGGCGACATCGCTCGCGGCGTCGTCTTCCTCGCCTCTGACGAATCCTCGTGGATGACCGGCGAAGCGCTCCACATCAACGGCGGGATCAAATGAAAATCAAACTCCCCACCACCATGTTGACACGTCATCAGCTTCTTCTCACCGCCTTGGGCTTCTCCGCTTCCTTCGTGCCGCTTTGTGGCTGTGAGGTGAAGATCAACAACGATCCGGCACTGGCCAAATCGCCAAGCCTGAAAATCAAGAACGTCGCCGTCGAATACAAGGAAGACCTCGATCTGATGGTCTTCAGCATGGATCTCGAAGGACCGGCTGGAAAAGCCATACCGAAAGCCGTTGGCAGACTCGATGGCGCTCCGGTCCTCGCCTACGTGTTTCCCACCACATTGAAAGCAGCCGATGTGGGAATGGGCGATGCGGAAGGCATTGTCGCGCTCGCAATCACCTCTCACCCGGATTTCGACGACACGCCGCTCTGGGACGAGGATGCCAACGGGAAATATGACGACGACAAGGTCATCTATCACACCCACTGGGCCCTGCTTGCCAAGGATGACCGGGTTCCGGGCGGACTCGCGGTGAAGGAGTTTAAAAAAGAGGAAAAGAGCGTGGTTCTCCCTCCCACCAACTGCGGCATGCCGATGTATCTCGATGCCGCCGGCCATTCCGTCGTCGAGCGGGGGAATACCCTGCGCGCCATCGTCCCCGCCTACTATCTGCACAACAAGACAAAGTTCGGATTCGACGGAGTCACCTGTTACATGCAGGTCAACACCAGTTGCATGGCCAAGCCGATGCTCGGCGTCTACGAGGTGTATTCCGTGGCGTCCAAGGATCTGAGTCTACCCTATCAGACGAAATGACCTCCGCTTCCCGAACCGTGTGTGAACCGACAGAATCCCCATGAAGCATCCGAAAAAAACCATCGTGCTGGTCCACGGCCTGTGGGTCACCCCGCGCTGCTGGGAGAAATTCCAAAGTCGCTATGAAGCCCTCGGCCATCAGGTGCTCGCTCCCGCATGGCCGGGCATCAAGGGCGAGGCCGCGGAGATGCGGCGCGATCCTTCCGGGCTCAACGGGGTCGGCGCCCAGGAGGTGGTCGATCACTACGCCGGCATCATCCGGGGCCTGTCCGAACCGCCGATCATCATGGGGCATTCGTACGGCGGCGTCATCACGCAGATCCTGATCGACCGGGGGCTGGGAGCTGCCGGAGTGGCCATCGACTCCGTCCCGCCGAAGGGAATCTATGTCTTGCCGCTCTCGACCTATCTCGCGCTGCTTCCCGCCTTTCTGAAACCTGGCAGCTACTGGGGCACCTTTCTGTTTTCCGTCCCACAGTTCTGGCGGGTGTTTGCGAACACGCTTTCGGAGAGCGAGGTGCGGGATGCCTATGAACGCATCGCGATCCCGGCGTCGGGACGTTCGATCTACCAGGCCGCGCTGGCCAATATCACCCCCGGTGCCGCGACGACGGTGGATTTCCAGAACTCCTCCCGTCCGCCGCTCTTGCTCATCGGCGGGGAAAAGGACGTGATCATGCCCTCCGCGCTGAATCGGAAAAACTTCCGGAAATACCGGGGCAAAGCTGTCACGGAATACAGGGAGTTTCCCGGCCGCAGCCACTACATCATCGCGGAATCCGGTTGGGAGGAGGTTGCCGACCATGCGCTGCAATGGGCGGAAGCTAAAATCGAAGACCACAGTTCCTAGCCATCCTCATGACTCCATGAATCCGATTTTCCTTCCCAATCCCTTGCCTGCTCCGGAATGGAGCATCAGCGAGTGGCCCAATAGTCCCGAGCCACTCACACTCGCCGCTCTGCGGGGCCGGGTGGTGGTCCTGCATGCGTTCCAGATGCTCTGCCCGGGCTGCGTGCTCCATGGAGTCCCGCAGACCACCCGGCTCCATCAGTTTTTTGATCCGGAACAGGTGGCGGTCGTTGGCATCCACACGGTTTTTGAAAACCATGCGGTCATGACTCCCGGGGCTCTGCGCGTCTTCATGCATGAGTTCCGCGTCAGATTTCCCGTGGGAATCGACCAAGCGGGACACGACCGCATCCCGGAAACCATGCGGATCTATCAGATTCGCGGAACACCGAGCCTTCTTCTCATCGACCGTTCGGGCCGGCTCCGCGCCCACAAGATGGGACAGATCGACGATCTGTCCCTCGGCTCCGCCATCCAACAGCTGATTGACGAATCCTCTCCTACCAACATCCACTGAAACAAAACCATGAGCACCATCACCACCAAAGACGGCACCAGCATTTATTACAAGGATTGGGGCAGCGGCCCCGTCGTCACCTTCAGCCACGGCTGGCCACTCACGGCTGATGCTTGGGAAGCGCAGATGTTCCATCTCGCTTCCAACGGATTCCGCTGCATCGCCCACGACCGCCGCGG
>JAZKCQ010000022.1:0-63025 GCA_040388015.1 Verrucomicrobiota bacterium
ACGGCCTCAAGAAAAAGCAATTCGCCGGCCCCGCCCTGCTCATCGTCGATGACGGAGAAAAACTCCACCTCGCCACCCACTGTGGCCCGGACGCGCTATCAGCCGGCCTCAAAGCCGGCGACCTCCTCCGCGACCTCGCCGCCCTCGCCGGCGGCAAAGGCGGCGGCAAGCCGGACCAGGCCCGCGGTGCCGCCCCCGACCGTTCGAAGTTGGAAGAAATCAAAGCCGCCGCCGCCGCGAAATTCTGACTCTAGGAGAGGCGGACTCCGAGCAGCCAGCCGGACCACGGATCACTGATCCGCCGTCCCGGTGATGCGCGCCCATTCAGCGGCCAGATTCCAAGTGCTCGTGATGGTCTTTCCTTTCGGACTCTTGAGGATGACGGCCCGGGCACGGGGCGAGGCATTTGGTGGAGCACTCAGGAAAACGTGATACTTGAAATGAGGCGGCCGGGAGGAACGGACGATCCCCACCCCCACTGCGGTTTGTTGTTCGTAGAAACCAAGCTCACCCAGGACATGCACCCGGTGGGCCGGGGATTTCAGCCAAAGTGCGGCGATTTGCCGGGGACTGCCGGTGCTCATGCCGATCGACTCGATGTTGTTTCCCGAACGCGAGGAGTCGTATTCGGCGGGGAGAAGGAAACCCGCGCGACGCACGAGGTAGTTCGCGCCATGACCGTCAGGATTCACATGGTCGAAATAACCCCGTCGCGCCATGTCAGCCGCGCGTTGCCGGGCGACCAGGCAGAGGATGGGGTCAAGCTTCATCGTCGGACGCCGTTGCTCGGCGTTGGAGGATATCCGCTGGAACAAGGTCATTTCATCGCTGCGGAGCCGGTGAATTTCACCGCTGGCCGGGGTGAGCGCCATGGCCGAGATAAGGATCCCCAAGGTGACCGCGCCCGGACGGTCTTGGAAAAAGAATCCAGTGATGATTTTGAGGAAAGGCCGGAGCCTCGGTGCGAAGGAATGGATGAGGATCATGATGGTGTTTATGGACATGACAGCATGCGCCGGTCCCCAGACTCAGGCGGTCATTCGTACCAATATAGCCCATTCTCGGAAATGATTCGCAAATATTAGAGATCAATTTCGCGCTGGCGATCAGTGCCGCCACGACCTTCCTGGAGAAGTTGGAAGACCCTGTCAGCATCGCGAAATTTGCCGCCTACCTCCTGCCGCCGATTTCGTCACCGACCTCCGAAACGACCTCACCTCCCTCGGTGACAAGGGAGCCGAACAAACGGACGACAAGATCCACGACATCGGCGACACCGCCATCTTCAACTGGGAAGTCCGCGACCTCATCGGCAGCCTCAACACCTCCTTCCGCAATCGCTTCCGCTCAAATCCCAAAATCCTCGCTGAATGGCGCACCGCCGCAAGAATCCATCGGACGGGGGGGTGTCGGGGTGGAAAACCACCCCGACACCGGAACGGCTTAAACTCAAAATCCCGGACCATTTTCGTGACGCCACGAAAATGGTCCGCTCTTTTCCTCCGATGGCTATGCATGTACCCTTCGACATCTATATCCCCGCCACCGAACACCGGGCGGCCGTCAGGGGGGATACAATCCTCATCGAGGTCTACACCGACGATTTCGGCAACGAAATGGTGACGACCGCCTCCACCGAACTCATTCAAAAGACCAGGCCCGCACCATTCGTGGCCCCCGCCTTACTAGGGTGGATGAAATCACGCCTCGTCCGCAGCCGATTGTTTAAACTTCAATCCATGTCTTCGGGCCACGGCAAAGATTGATAAAATAATCTGACTATTTCATAAGTGGCTTCAAATTCGGGTAAAGGCCCGTCAATCTCGTCATCCAAGGTGTGGTAGTCTGCCTGCGCCCGTCTTTTCAGTTCCGTATTGTCCAGCGAGTCACAGAGGGGTTCGATTCCTCTTGCCCTGGATTTTTCTATCAGACTTTTCAGAATCGACCGGCGCTCATCCTCACTTGCTTCCAGCTCCGAGAGCTTGGATAGATCGAAGACATCCTGACGGCGGTAGCGGTCGCGCGACTCTTGCTGCAACAGGGAGCGAAACTTCTCCGCAACGAGGTCCGCAAATGTGTAGGCGTTGATTGTGCCACTTGATCCGAGCTTCAAGCTTTCAACTCCCAGAATTTTCTCATTCAGGCTGAAATCAATGGAAACCACGCTGGGTGATTGAAGCTTTTGGAGACGCTTGTGCTTCGGGCTTCCCTTGTAAGCATGGCCTATCTTCAGCTCGATGCTGGGGAAACTGGCGTCAGGCCGATTCTGTGGATTCACCTTGCAGCTCTGAACCTTGCAATCCAAGTCGTATTCAAGCTCCTCAATGACTTGAACAAGGCTTGATTCAAAAGAGGTTCTGACATCCTCCGCACTCATGGAAGATAGATTTTCCGTGGTTGAGAAATCGATGTCCTTCGTGAATCGAAGGCTGTGGTAGCGGACTCCGAGAAGGATTCCACCTTTGATCACCATGGTGCTGTTGAGGCGTGGATCATTCGCGATGGCCGCGAGAATCGTATGCACAGCCTGCCGGAATTCACGCTGCTCCGCGCCGGGCGCTTCGCTTGCCCAAGTGGCGATGTCATAGTGTTCCTGCCGGTTCATAAGGATCGGCTAGACGTTCAGGGACAAACACCATTTGTCAGACCACTCGGCGATGTATTCGCCCGCGGCATCGAGTTTTCGGGAACCACCACGTTGGGCGAATTTCACCCAGCTTTCCACCACTTCATCCTGGATCAGCAACTTTTCACTGAGAATGTAACCGGCACGCACCTTGTCGATCGGAGCGCCGTGTCGGTCGATTTCATCCACGATCAATCTTTGATATGTTTTCGCCGACTCTTCATAAACTTCCAGAACGTGGTGGATTCCTCCGCACAGTTCCGGGTTTCTGAGCATGTCCAAAAACGTCCGCCCCATCGTGGAGACGCGGAGCGGTTTATCCCGGACATTTTTGTAAGCTCCCAAATGAGTGGCGTCGAAGCGGTGAATTTGGGTCTTCCTTAGCTTCTCCATTTTAATCCGCGTCAGAAGTGGCATTCCGTTTTCGCGATAAGCGTCAAAGCCATTGCCCAAATCCTTCTGCATCTGAGCTTCAGCATGCTTTCTCCAATCCGTTGCTTTTGGGGAAGAAACGAACAATTTTGTCGGAATGCGGTTGGTTAGGCCATGATGAGCCATGGCACTCAGATGGGAAACATAGCAAAATGGATCGACC
Organism: Verrucomicrobiota bacterium; assembly: GCA_040388015.1. Classification (GTDB taxonomy): domain Bacteria; phylum Verrucomicrobiota; class Verrucomicrobiia; order Verrucomicrobiales; family Akkermansiaceae; genus Luteolibacter. Next base: position 3,222 of record JAZKCQ010000022.1, read on the forward strand.
GTGCAGGCCACCTCTTCGGGAGTGATTTCTTTTCGCGTGAGCAGGCTGTAAGCTGACAGGCTTAGTCCGGGAAATGGCCTCAAAATCCCTCTGGTTTCCAATTCCTTCAAGCTCCTCTTGAATTCTTGGAATTCCCCAACCTCTTGTTCAATTCCTTCGATCGCTTCTCCTTGGTAGGATTTCTTGGCATACAAGCCATGGAGAACCAACCCCAGTTGATAACGGGTGAAAACCGGCCCGGTGAGTCCACCGAGGGAAAGGGTCATGGCTTTGGCGAAATCCATTTGAAGCAACTTAATGTCCTAAGGACATTAAGTTGCTTCAAATGGCGATTGAGTCAAGAAAATTTTCCACCTTGACACCGCTACTTAAGTCCGTATCTTCTGTCCTTAGGATAGAAGATACGGACTTAAGTGAACGATGCCGGACTGTAGTCCGGCGTTTAACCCCATCAAAAGGAGACGATGGATTCGAGGTGGAGGACGGGGGTGCGCTGCTCGTTCGACTTCTCCAGATCGAGGGTGAGGTGGAGGGACCAGTCGTTGAGGTCGTCGGGGTCGATGAGGGTTTGGTGGAGGGTGAGGCCGTCTTCGGAAAGGTGGGTGTGGCGGGCGTTGCGGGCTTCGGGATCGAGGCGGATCTGGTGGCGGACGGCGTGATAGGTGTTGAGCTGTTGGAGCAGGCGCTCATTGGACCAGAGTTTGCCGTCGGAGTCGTGGTGGGCGATGAGGCTGAGGGCGGCCTCGGTGTCGTAGCGGGAGAGCGCGGTGACAAGGGTGAGGACGTGGTTGCGGAGGTGGCGGGTGAAGGCCTGCTTGTCCTTGGTGTAGGGGACTTTCTTTTTGAACTCGGCCAGCACGGCGGCGGGGTCGGGTGCTGATGGAAGAGGGGACGAGGCGTCCCCGCTCCTTAGGGCCTGCCATTCGTCCAGCAGGCTGGAGTCGGTGTGGCGGACGATGAGTTCGAGGAAGGACTCGGCTTCGTGGAGGTGCTCGGTTTTGGCGGTGTCGGGTACGGTTTGGGCGAGGACTTTGTAAACCTCGCCGAGGTGGCGGAGGAGGACGGCTTCGGCGCGTTCGAGCTTGTAGGTTTTGACGTAGTCTTCGAAGGACTGGTAGTTTTCTATCATTTCCCTCGCGACGGTCTTGGGTTTGACGTTTTCGCTGCCGAGGTAGGGGTGGCGGAGTTTGAAGGCGTTGAAGGTGGTGTAGATGAATTCGGCGCCGGGTTTGGGGTGTTCGACCTGGTCGAGCAGGGCGATGCGGTCGTCGAATTCCATGCCTTCGTCCTTGAGGCGGGCCATGAGTTCGGATTTCAACAGATCGACCTGTTTGCGGAGGACGATGTCGGGGTTTTCCAGAATGGACTCGATGAGGGAGATGACGTTGAAGGCGTAGTCCTCGGCTTCCTTGTCGAGCTGCGGGATGGCGTCCAGCAGGTAGAGGCTGAGGGCGTGGTTGATGGAGAAGTCTTCGGGGAGCGAGACATCGACGACGACTTTCTGCGGACCGCTGCGTTTGGCGGGCGGGATGATGTGGAGGATTTTCGCGCCGATGAGGCCGCGGAAGAGTTTGAATGCGTGCTTCTTGAGGAGCTTCTTTTTGGAGGGGGGCTCGTGGCTGTCCTCGATGATCTTTTTCAATGCGCTACAACCGTCTTCGGTGGTGCGGGAGAGGACGTTGAGGAGGGTGTGGTGGTGGACGGAGAAGCTGGAAACGAGCGGCTCGGGCGGGGCGGTCTGGAGTTTGGCGTAGGTTTGTTCGTCCCAGTGCACGTAGCCTTTTTCCGGCGGTTTGCGTTTTTCGAAAGACTTCTTTTTGTTAGCCGCGGCCTTGGCGGCGAGGCGGAGGTTCTCGATGATGTGCTCGGGGGCCTGGGCGACGACGTAGCCGGTGGTGTCGAATCCGCGGCGGCCGGCCCGGCCGACGATTTGGCGGAAGTCACGGACTGCTAGAATTTTCGTGCCGCGGCCGTCGTATTTGCAGAGTCCTGTTAGCATGACGGTGCGGATCGGGACGTTGACGCCGACGCCGAGGGTGTCGGTGCCGCAGACGACTTTTAACAAACCGCGGGCGGTGAGCTTTTCGACTAACAGCCGGTATTTCGGCAGCAGGCCGGCGTGGTGGATGCCGACGCCGTGGCGGAGGATTTTCGAGAGTTCGCGGCCGTAGGGGGAGCGGAAATCGGCGTCGTCGAGGGCGCGGGCGATGGCGTGCTTTTCCTCCTTGGTGCAGAAGTTGGTGGAGAGCAGGTCGCGGGCGGTGTCGGCGCAGGCGTTCTGGGTGAAGTGGACGAGGTAAACGGGCGAGCGGCCTTGTTCGTTGAGTTCGGCGACTTTTTCCTGGAGCTGGGTGGTGGAGTATTCGAATTCGAGCGGGACCGGGCGTTGGTCGGACTGGACGAGGGTGGTGGGCGCGCCGGTTAGCGCGGTGAGTTGTTTGGAGAAAAACGACGAGTCGCCGAGGGTGGCGGACATCAGGAGGAAACGGGCGCGCGGCAGGGTGAGCAGCGGGATCTGCCAGGCGGCGCCGCGCGAGTGGTCGGAGTAATAGTGGAACTCGTCCATGATGACGTCGTCCACCGGAGCGTTCGCGCCATCGCGGAGGGCGATGTTGGCGAGGATCTCGGCGGTGCAACAGATGACCGGGGCGTCGTGGTTGACGGTGGCGTCGCCGGTGATCATGCCGACGTTTTCCGGACCGAGGACGTGGCAGAGGGAGAGGAATTTCTCGTTGGCCAGCGCCTTGATCGGGACGGTGTAGTAGGAGCGCCGGCCCTGGCAGAGGGACTTGAACTGGAGGGCGAGGGCGACGAGCGATTTACCGGAACCGGTGGGGGTGTTGAGGATGACGTTGTTGCCGGCGAAGAGCTCGAGGATGGCTTCTTCCTGGTGGTCGTAGGGCTCGGTATTGGTGTTCGAGAGGTAGTCGAGGAAGGTGTTGAGGATGTCGTCCGGCGTAGGGTTTTCCGGGAGGTTCTTGCGGCTGAGCGGGGCGGACATGGGGGAACTGTGAAGAGGGAAGGGTGGACAGCAAAGCCGCAATGGGCGGGGAGCGGCGCAAAGAAGGGCCGAAGGGGTGTCGGCCACACCGGTTTGTGGTGCAAGGATTTCGATCCGAGCCGGGTATTCGTGCGTCCGATGAATTTGCGATCCGCCCTTTTCGCCGCCCTGTTGTTTCCGGCGGTTCTGTCCGCTGAATCGCGTCGGGCGGAGGTGGTGGTTTATGGCGGCACGTCGGCGGCGGTGATGGCGGCGGTCCAGGTGAAAAAGATGGGAAAATCCGTGGTGATCGTCAGCCCGGACAAGCATCTCGGCGGGCTCAGCTCCGGAGGGCTCGGCTGGACGGACACCGGCGACAAGACAGTGATCGGCGGACTGGCGCGCGATTTCTACCACCGGATCTATCAGCACTATCAAGGGGAGGACGCCTGGAAATGGCAGAAGCGGGAGGAATACGGAAACAAGGGCCAAGGCAACGCGGCGAGCGACCATGGCCAGCGCACGATGTGGATCTTCGAGCCCCATGTCGCGGAGGCGGTGTTCGACGGATATGTGAAGGAATACGAGATCCCGGTTTACCGCGCCGCGTTTTTGGATCGAGAGAAAGGGGTGGTGAAGAAGGAGGGGAAGATCATTTCCATCACCACGCTGGCCGGTGACACGTTTTCCGCAGAGGTCTTTCTGGATACCACGTATGAAGGGGACCTGATGGCCGCAGCGGGCGTGAACTACACCGTAGGCCGCGAATCGGCGGAAACCTACGGGGAGAAATGGGCGGGCGTCCAAACCGGGACATTCCATCACGCGCATCATTTCGCCAGACTTGCGGTCGATCCCTACCTCGTACCTGGAGACCCGGCCAGCGGCGTGATTCCGCTGGTGTCGGCGGAACCTCCGGGCGCGAAAGGTTCCGGGGACAAACGCGTGCAGGCTTACAATTTCCGGCTGTGCCTGACCAACTCCCCCGGAAACCGGATCCCGTTCGAAAAGCCGCCGGGGTATGATGAGAAACATTACGAACTGCTCGGCCGGATCTACGACGCGGGGTGGCGGGACACCTTCGGGAAATTCGACCCCATCCCGAACCGCAAGACCGACACGAACAACCACGGCCCGGTCAGCACCGACTTCATCGGAGGAAATTTCAATTACCCCGAGGCCGGCTACGAGGAGCGCCGCCGGATATTCCAAGCCCACAAGGAATACACCCAAGGCTGGCTCTACTACCACCTGACCAGCAGCCGGGTCCCCGAGGAAATCCGCAAACGGATGGCGGAATGGGGACTGCCGAAGGACGAGTTCCAAGACAGTGGGAATTGGTCGCCGCAGCTCTACATCCGCGAGGCTCGGCGGATGGTCGGGCGGTTCGTGATGACCGAACACGAGCTCCTGAAAAAGCGGCCGACCCCGGATTCCGTCGGGATGGGATCCTACTCGATCGATTCCCACAACACGCAGCGCTACATCACCGGAGAGGGTCATGTGCAGAACGAGGGCGATATCGGCGTCGCCCTGAAGCCCTACGAAATTGCCTACGGATCCCTCATTCCCAAGACGGAGGAATGCAAAAACCTGCTCGTCCCTTGCGCGATTTCCTCCTCCCACGTCGCCTACGGATCGATCCGCATGGAGCCGGTGTTCATGATCCTCGGCCAAAGCGCGGCGACGGCGGCGGTGATGGCGCTGGAGAAGAAGATCCCGGTCCAGGAAATCGATTGCGACGAACTCCGGTCGCGGCTGCGTGAGGACGGGCAGGTGCTGACGATGGAGGATCGGATCAAGTGATGGGGAAGGCGTACGGCTTCACCGCCTTTTCGCGCCGACCCGCAGGTGGACGAAAAATCCGGGGAGGATCCCGGCGGCGGGAGAACGGGGAATTTTGGGTTGGTGTGGAAGCCGGACTTCGACTAGGGTGCCGCCCCCCGAGGGGAAATTATGGCGATACAAGGTGAAGAACTGGCTCTGGCTTGCGCGAAAGCGGCGGACGACATCAAGGCGGAAAACATCCGCGTCTGGGACATGCGCGGGGTTTCGAACCTGACCGATTACATGGTGGTCTGCTCGGGAACATCGATGCCCCAGCTCCGCGCGATCCTGCGCGACGTGGCCGGCGATGTGGAGGAACTCCATGGCGTCAAGCCGACGATGACCGAAGGCAAGGCGGACACCCGCTGGGTGGTTCTCGACTACATCGACGTCATGGTCCACGTGATGGATCAGGAATTGCGCGAGTACTACGGACTGGAAGATCTGTGGAAGGACGCGAAGGAAGTGGCCTGGCAGGAAACGGCGGAAAGCTGAACGACGGCCGATCGGGGAGTTTGAACTTTTTCGGAATAGAAATCGGTTTCAAGCGCTCCCATGACTGCCGATGAGTGAATTCGCCGAGTTAGTCGATGCCCATTACCAAGCGTTGTTTCGCTTCGGGATGTCGCTGACCCGCGATGTCGACCGCGCTTCGGATCTGGTGCAGGAAACGTTCTGCATCTGGGCGGCGAAGAACGAGCAACTCCGCGACCGCTCGAAGGCGAAAACGTGGCTCTTCACCACGCTGCACCGCGAGTTTCTCACCCAGCGCCGGCGGGCCTCCAGGTTTTCCGACGAACCGCTCGATGAGGCAACGGCCGAAGCCGTGGTCTCTTCCCAAGAGGACGCGGAACGCCAGATGGACGGCCACCGCGCGATGGAGCTGCTGGGTTCGCTCGATGAAACCTACCGCGCGCCCATCGCGCTTTTCTATCTCCAACAGCACAGCTACAAGGAAATCGCCCAAATCCTCGATCTGCCGATCGGCACGGTGATGTCGCGGCTTTCGCGCGGCAAGGAAATGCTCCGCAAGCGGATGACCGCCGAGCCATCGAGCGCTCCGAAAAACATTCTTCAACTCGAACCCGGAGGAATCCATCACCGCCATGGATAAGGAACAGGCCCGTTTCATCCTTTGCAGTTTCCGTCCCGACGGGGCGGATGTGAGCGACCCCGATTTCGCGGAAGCGCTGAAGATCGCGATGGAAAACCGCGAGCTCGGCGAGTGGCTGGCCCGCGAACGCGCCTTTGATTCGACCTTCGCCAAAGCACTCGGATCGGTCGATCTTCCGGAAAACCTGCGGGAGGACATCATCGCCTGCCTTGCCGGCGAGCGTTCCGATTTCCCACCGGTGCAGGATTCCAACGATGCCGCGTGGATCGGCGCGCTCGCCTCCATCCAGCCCCCTGCGAACATGCGCGAGCAACTGCTGGCCGCCATGGACCGCACCGCCGCGGAGGTTGTCACGAAGCCGGAAATTTCCCTATTCCGCCGGTTCGCCGTGCCTCTCGCCGCTGCGGCGGGAATCGCGCTGGCCTTTCTGGTGACCCGCCGGAGCGAGCCGACCGTCTTTGCGAAAACGGTCGGGATCGACGCGGTGCAGGCGGGATTCGTCCGTTCGTATGAGTCGCCGTTCTTCCACCTGGAAGAGAAGCGCGACAACAAGCAGGTGCTGATCCGTCACTTGCAGGAGCGGAAGCTGCCCTGCCCCGGATGCCTGCCGCCGGGATTGGAGAAATTGAAATCCATCGGCTGCCGCAAGCTGGTGATCGATGGGAAAAGCGGCTCGCTGCTTTGCTTCAAGGTCGGTGAGAGCGGCGTCGTGCACGTCGTGATCTTCCGCCGCGAGGATATCAGCGGGGACTTCCCGCCGATGGAGAATCCGGAATTCGTGCGTGTCGGCGACTGGACTTCCGCCCGCTGGGAAAACGGCAAGAAGGTTTTCCTGATGATGAGCGATACGGTGGGTGACAAGCTGCCCGAGCTGTTCTGATGCCTGGCGGCTTGCTTCCGGCGGCAGCTCGTGTTTCCTATCCGGACATGCCGGAACCGTACATCAGCATCCGCGGGCTGACGCAGCGGTTCGGCGGAAACGAGGTGCTGAGGGGCATCGACATGGACATCTTCCGTGGCGAGACGCTGGTGATTCTCGGCGGTTCCGGTGGTGGAAAGTCCGTCCTGCTCAAGCATCTGCCCGGCCTGTTGCGGCCGACCGCCGGGAGCATCCGCGTGGATGGCATGGAAATTTCCGAACTCAAGGACCGCGGACTCGGCCCCGTCCGGCGGCAGATGGGGGTGATGTTCCAAGGCGGCGCGTTGTTCGATTCGCTCACCGTTGCGGAAAACGTCGCCTTCCCCCTGCGTGAGAGCGGCGTGAAAAACGAAAAAGAGATCACCTCGCGCGTGGCCGAGGCCTTGGAAATCGTGCGGCTTCCGGGTCAGGAGGACAAACTTCCGTCCGAGCTCTCCGGCGGCATGCGCAAGCGCGTCGCCCTCGCCCGGGCCGTCGTCGGCAAGCCGGCCTGCGTGCTTTATGACGAACCCCACGCCGGGCTCGACCCGATCACCGCGGACTCTATCGACCACCTGATCAAGGATTTGCAACGGACCCAGGGCATGACCAACGTGGTCGTCACCCACGAGATGCGCAGCGTGTTCCGGATCGCGGACCGGATCATTTTTCTGGAAAAGGGCCGCGTCCACTGGACCGGAACCCCTGACGAACTCGGGCAAACCAAGGATCCGGAGTTGCGCGCGTTCATCGATGGCGACTCGGGCGAGCCATGGGAGTGAAACGACCCGGGATTTTTCCGATTTTGTATTCCGCCGGATTGCTGTTATGAGTGGCCTATGCCCGCTGCCAAGAAACGCACCGAACTGGTGGTGGGGTTGTTCATCCTCACCGGCTGTGTCTTGCTGGGCGGGCTGGTCCTGCAGTTCGGGAAATTCCGCGACAGGCTGCGCGGGCACTACGCGCTCACCATCGTTTTCGACGACGCCTCCGGTGTGATCAAGGGCTCGGAGGTCCGCATGGGCGGCGCGCGGATCGGCCAGGTGGCCAGCCAGCCGGAGCTCAACGACGCCGTGCGGGTGGAGGTGGAGCTTTCGATCAAGCAGGCGATCCACATTCCCGCCGGCTCCACCTTCCAGATCAATTCCGCCACGTTGTTAGGCGACAAGCTCATTGTCGTGATTCCGGCGGAAGACCGCAGCCGGGGTTTCATCGCTGCCGCCAGCCGTCTCGAAGGCGCCGGCCCCACCGGGCTGGACGCGATCCAGAATAACGCGGAAATCGTCAGCCGTGATGTGATGCGCATTCTCAAGGACGCCGAGATCACGTTGGGAAAAGTGGATGGCGCGGTGGATGACATCAAGACCGCCAGCAAGCAACTCAACGAGTCCGTGGCGAAGATCAACGGCTCCCTGCTGGCGGATCGGAATCTGACCCATTTCAGCACGACCTTGGAGAACCTCGCGGCCACGACCGGGAAATGGAAGGAAACGTCCGAGAAGCTGGACCCCGCGCTGGCGGAAGCGCGCGGGGCGATCCAGGAAATCAAGGACGCCGCCGCCAGCGTTGAGAAAACCCTGAAGTCCGCGGATCAAACGCTGGCCGAAGTGAAGCCCGCGCTGAACAAGCTGCCGAAAGCGGTGGATGAATTTTCCAGCACCGTCGGCAAAGCGGGCGATGCCCTGGACCGCATGAAGAAAGGCGAAGGTCTGCTAGGGGCGCTCGCCTCCGACAATGACGTCGCTCTCGATGCGAAGGCTTTCATGCGGAATCTCCGGCAGTATGGAATTTTCCGCTACCGCGACTCCGTTTCCAAGGTGCAGGAGGAACCCAAGGAAAAACCCCGGCCGCGCACCGGCGCTCGGAGCCGCTAGAGCGACAGGGCCTTCAATGCCCCAGGTCCGCGGGTGTGTGACCCATCACGATGTCGAATTTCGCGGCCAGCTCGCCGATCTTCGACTCCTTGATGGCGGCGAAGTCCACGATGACCGACTCGCGGGCTTTCGCGTCCTTGATGCCCTGGAGCACGAAGTCTTTCTCGTTCTGGGGCGAGCCTTTCACATAACACTGTGTCGTCCATTTCTCGCGACCCTTCATCTTGACCGCGAAATGGATGTGCGGCGTGCGGCCGGGATAGGCGACGGGCTTGATGGTGCGGAATTGGTATTCGCCGGTGGAGCCGGTGAGGAAGCGGCCGAAGCCTTGGAAATTCTTGTCGCGCTTCTCCGCATCTTCGCCGGTGTGGAGGTAGATGCCGTTGCCATCGACCTGCCAGATCTCGATGACGGCGTTGCGGATCGGGTCGCCTTTCGCATCCAGCAGGCGTCCTGACAGGTAGGTGACCTCACCGATGGAGGCGGTGATGCCGTCATTGATGACGAGAAGATCGTTGTCCGTATCGAGCGGCAGCTTGTCCGGATAGAGCGGGCCTTCGGTCTGCTTCGGCGTGAGCGTCAGCTGCTCGGCGAAAGCGCCGGGTGCGGCAAACGCGAGGGCCAGGCTGCCGATGACTTTCCGCCGCGTCCAGAGGTGGGGCATTTCGATCATGCTGGGAATCAAGCGCTTCTCCGGCGATCCATCAAGCGGGATTCGGAGGGCGGGATGGGGGAGTTTCCGTCACAGCAACTCCTGCCGCCAGTCCATCAACTCGAGGTCGGGCGAGGAGGGTGCGGGTTTCGGGGGCTCCGTCGCCGGTGGGTCGGTGGTTTCCATGGGTTCAGTTTTCGAGATAGGGATTGCGGCCGTCGCCACCGGGAGTGGATTCACCGGTGTTTGCTGGCGGGGCCCTCCTTGTGGTTTCGGGTTTGAGCGAGGTCCCCATGGTGTCGAACCAATGTTGGATGAAGAATTTCTTCTCCTGGGTGAGCAGGACCTTCGAGCGGCCGAGGATCGGGCGGAGCGAGGTGGTCATTTGCAGGGTGACTAGCAGGAAGACGACGCTCCAGATGGCGAGCGGGCCCTTCTGGGTGCCGCCGGTGGCGAAGACGGCGGATTTCAAAAACCGCAGGGCGAAGAGGACGGCGATGATCCACGAGCCGATGGCGAGCGAACCCATGAAGCCGAGGGAATCGGTGGATTCCGCAAAAATCCAGACGGCGGGAGCGAATCCTAACAGCAGAAGCCCGGCGAGGGCGAGCGCGCCGGCGAGGCAGGCGGCGAGCTGGGAAATGCTGACGCGCGCGCCGGCCAGCGTGGAGAAGATGTAGAGGCTCGGGAAACAGATCAGGCCGGAGAAAACCAGGCCTGCCGTGATTTTCGCGGGAGCGGCCCACAGTTGTTCGTGTTTCGCGAAGCAACCGAGAACGAAGCCGAACAGCAGGATGGAAACCACGGCCATGAGGGCGAATTTCCCGGTCGCGCCGTGATCCGGCCCGGCGAGGCGTAAGACAAGAGCCTCGGGACGGCGGAGCAGCGCTTCGAACAAGGTCTTGAGATCGAGCGTTTGCGGAAGCGGCGGATCGAGGGGCGGTGGTTGGACGGGACTGGCGATTTCGGGTGTGGTCATGGTTTCGGGGTGGTTCGGTGGTTGCTGCGGATGGCGTGGACGATGGGAATGAGAAGGAAGAGAAGGATGACACCGAGCAGCGGCCCGCTGAAACCGCCGCTGATGTGGTCGATGGATTTCCACACGGCCTGATAGAAATTCCCGTTCATCGGGTCGGGCCGCAGGAACTCGACGTTGAGGCGCGGGCTGCCGAAAAACGGCCGCAGAATCCAAGAGAACTGCGCGCCGAGAAATCCATTGCCGCCCAGCCACGCGAGCAGGGTCGCGGTGGCCGCCATCGGGGTGGGAGCCTTGGCGGCGAGCAGGCGGTGGAGATGGAGATTGGCCGTGATGCCCGCGAAGCCGATGAGCACGGTGTGGGTGACGAGGTAGGCGGCGTGGGCGACTGCCGCGTTCGGGGCGTCCGGTGGCGGGGCGTTGAGGGCAAGGAAGAAGGTGACCGGTGCCAGCGAGCCGAGGATCAAGGCGGCGAGGGCGAATGAGGAGAGCAGGGCCAGCAGCGATTGGCGGAAGCCGAGGCCGGTGCCGAGCAGCAGTCCGAGAAGTCCGTTGAGCAATCCATTGCAGGTCAACGTGAGGGCGACGAGCAGCGGCATTTTCACCGCGACGTAAAATCCCATGACCGGGTCCCGCCAGAATCCGACGGTGAACCCATACACGGCCAGGCCGACGGACGCGGTCGCCGCCACCCGGGCCACCCTCCGCGGGGTGGGAGCGTCCAGCCAGTCGGATTCGGGCTGGATAAGCTGGCGGAGGTGCATGGGCCGGATTCAAGCCACCGTTTGTGAACCGGTGATGGGGATCGGGTGAGGATTTCATGAATCCACCGCCGGAGATGGCGCTTGAATGTTCCGGTCCCCCGCTCTAGTTCGAGGGCGCATGCATCCATACCAACTCCTGTCGCTTTTCACCACCGGCCTGGTGCTGGCGATCTGGTTGATCGGAGTTCACGCGCTGATGTTGGCGAAACCGGCGCAGGTGCAGGATTTCCTGAAGAAATTTCCGCGCAATGACCAGCTCGGGCAGATCCTGATGGGCCTCGGACTCGCGTGGTTCTGGCTGCTCATCGCACCCAGCGGTCTGGGCAAGCTCAGCGCACTGACGATGGATCTCGGCGAATTCAACAACGCGAAGAAGCTGCTGCAGATCGCGGTGCCGATCTCGCTGGTCCTGGTGTGCCGCAGCGTGCGGGATTTCCTCGCCGTCCGCGCGCTGGGTCTGGTCGGTCTGATGGCCGCGGCACCGCTGCTCGGAGCTGCTTTTCTGAAGGATCCGGAGTCGCGGCTGCTGGTGCCGATCTTCGCCTACGCCATGCTGACCGCCTCGCTGTTCTGCGTGGGCATGCCGTATCTTTTCCGCGACGCGATCACCTGGGTGACCGCCGATCAGAAGCGCTGGACGCTGTTTTCCGTGGCCGGACTTCTTTATGGAGTGGCGACCTTCGTCTGTGCCTTCGCCTTCTGGCGCGGTTACTGATTCTTCTCTTCAAAACAAAAACGGCGTCCCCTCACGATGGAGAGGACGCCGTTTTGTTTTGAAATGGTTCAGTAGACGGGAGCACCGGAAGTGTCGCCACCACCCGAGGAACTGCCGCCGGTGACTTTGTTTGCGGAGTTTTCCAAGCCTTCGCCGCCGATCCGCATGTCACGGCCGAGACCGATCATCGTATTGCACGAGGTGAAAAGCACGGCCGCGGCTGCAACAGTGAATAGGAGAATTGATTTCATCGGAATTTTTGATACGCCAATTTCCCGCCCCTGCAAGTGGATATTGTAAAGGTTTCTTAAATTTCGGACTTCAGCTGCTCGTGCTCGTCGCCATCACCGGCTGGATGTGAGACTCGGAAACGAGCGCGATCATCAGGTTGTTCACCATGACCGATTTGTTCTTCTCATCGAGGTGCACCACGTTGTCGGCCTCCAGTTTTTTGAGCGCCATTTCCACCATGCTCACCGCGCCTTCCACGATCATCTGTCGTGCGCCGATCACCGCGGCGGCCTGCTGCCGGCGCAGCATCGCCTGGGCGATTTCCGGGCTGTAAGCCAGGTGGGAAAGCTGCGCCTCGATGATCTCGATGCCGGCCAGCATCACCCGGCCCTGCACCTCGCGTTGCAGGGTTTCGCCAACGCGTTCCGGAGAACCGCGCAGGGAAACCTCACCCGGCTCATGCGGCTCGTACGGGTAATGGCTGGCCAGATGCCGTAGGGCCGTCTCGCACTGGATGTGGACGAAAACGCCGTAGTCCTGCACGTCGAACGCCGCCTTCGCGGTGTCCACCACGCGCCAGACGATGACGCAGGCGATCTCGATCGGATTGCCGCCCGCGTCATTCACCTTGAGCTGCGGGCTTTGGAAATTGCTCACTTTCAGCGAAATCCGGTCCTTGCTGGCGAACGGATTCGCAAACCAGAAACCGGGCTCGCGGACGGTGCCGGTGTATTTCCCGAAAAAGGTCAGGATCTTGCCCTCGTTCGGCGAGACGATGAAGAGGCCCTTGAGCCACAGCAACACGACCGGCACGACCAGAACCAGCAGATAGGGCGCGTTCTCCAGCATCCACTGCAACTTGCCGGTGTAAACCGCGGCTCCGGCCAGGGCGACCAGCAACACGAACGGGATCAACCCTTGGACACACAGCGCTTTTTTCTCGGTCATGGTTTTATGGAGGTTGCCAAAGCTCTAGCGATTTCCATCCGCATTACAAGGTTCATCAGGGAGACGTGACTTCCGCCAACAAGGGTGATGAGGCCAGGTCCGAAGGTGCGACAACCTTCTCATCCAGCGGGACCTTGGCCATGCCGCCGAAGCGTTCCTCGATGATTTTTCTCACCGCGGGTTTTGCCAGATCATAGTCGCGGAACCGGCGGGGCGCGCAGAGCTCGATCCCGGCATGCTGATAGATTTTCCAGACGAGTTCGGAACAGTAGAGGTTTTCATCGTCCCACATGAAACGCGGATCATAGTTCTTCCCGACCTGTGCTTGCGCCCAAGCGCGGGCGCTCTGATATTTTTCCGGTGCCAACGGCAGCTTTAGCCGGCGGGCGAGGAAGGTGCCGGGAGTGCCGCGCGACCTGAACTCCTCCAGGGAGACGATGCCCACCGGCTGCACCGCCTCCAGCACCATCAGCCTGCCGTCTTTTTGGAAAACAATGCCGCAGTGGGTGTAGGCTGACCCCGTCGCCGCGATGATCGCCTCGCCCTGTCCCCGTTTCGAACTGGAAAACACAATGTCGCCCTCCCGAAAAGCCGGAGATGCGGAAGCGGTGGAATCGAGCGCGAGAAGCGTTGCCAGCGTGATTCGGATCCATGTCGGAATGCTCATGGAAACAACATCCCTCCTGCCCCCTCCGCAATCAAGCGAAGATGAGAGGCTGCTGAAACGGGTCCTTTTCCACCGCGGTCTCCTTGTGCGGACGGCTGGGAACCGCCGTCTTGCCCGCCTCATCTCCATCGGTGTCTCAAAACGATCTCTGGTCCTAACATCCTGGCGGATGGTTTAAAGAATCAAGTGACCACCATGGAAACGGATCGATCCCGTGTTTTCATGAACAGATCATGACAACGGTCGCGAACTATCCACTTAGGGGGGTGGTCAATCCAAGCACGAACTGAAAGTATCACAACATAACCCATGCTAACAACGGATGGGGGAATCATATCTGCTGGAACAACGTTGGAACGGCGTCCGCCTTTTCCGGGATTGGTACAGCGGGAAAACCCATACTCATGATCCTTTTCTCAAAAAACAAACAAGGTCGATCCGTGCCCACATGCGGCGTCGCCATGTCCCATTGATCCAGGCGCAAGGATGAGGATCGCTGCAGGCGCCTCCGCCGGTGGCGCCTGCTTCCTCGGGTGACCTGACATCATCCGGGGTGCCATCCCAGCGTCATCAACAATAACAACGGCAGCCGCCGTTCGACTGGAAAACCATGAACAAAAAAACACTCATTCTCGGATCCGGGCTGGTGCTCGCAGCCGGACTCTTTCTGCCGTCCGGTCTGAAGGAGGTTCCACCCGCGGGCTCTTCCAACAGCAGGACCCTTTCCACCAAAATGGATCATCCCGCCGCAGGGCGATCCGGATCGTCCCGCCAAGCACCCGCCGCTTCGGAAGACGCGCGTCCCGGACTGTTGGAGAAACTTGAGGCGGTCGCGAAATCCGGCGGGCCGTTCGACCGTGAAGGGTTTGCCTCGCTGCTCGCCAGGCTCGTGGAGATTGATCCGGCCACCGCCGCGGATTTCGCGACCGCCCTCCCCGCCGGCCCGGTCCGGGAGGAGGCCCTCCGACGCGTGTCGCAAGCCTGGGCTTCCGAAGATCCCGCCGAGGCCGAGAACTGGGCTGCGGAACTGCCCGATGAATCGGAGCGCCAGTCCGCCCTAACGGATGTCTGCATGCGGATCGCGCGGTCCGATGCGGCACAGGCGCTGGGGATCGCTGAGAACCACGGCATCGGCGCGGCTCCGGGATCGGTAACGGAAAATCTCGTTCAACAATGGGCCGTCCAGGATTTTCCCGCCGCCGCCGCGTGGATCAAGGCCCGGCCTGCGGGTGAGAAACGCGAGCAGATGGTCATGCGTCTCGCTCTGGTCCAATCGGCAACCCGGCCGGGGGAGGCCGCCCGGCTCGTCGTCGAGGAAATCCCCGAAGGCGCCGTCCAGACCGAGGCGGTCATCACCGTGATCTATCAGTGGGCCAGTCGCGATATGGCGGGTGCCCGCGAGTGGGTCAACCTCTTCCCCGAAAGTCCGCTCCGCGACCGCGCCGAAAGCGAGCTCACCAACATGGCTGCTTATCAAAGCCCGGAGCAACCGCAGCTCCAAAAACAAACAAACTGAAAATGAAATCCATCCGACAATTGTTCAATCGCTCCGGGATAACGTGCCGCACCGTCGCATTGGCCGGGGCGGTCGCGACGACAATACCATCTTCAGCCGAAGCCTCCACGCTTCGGCTGATGCCGATCGGTGACTCGATCACCTCCGGATTCCAAAGCTCCTCCGACAACGGCTATCGGGGCGCTCTCTACAACGCGCTCGTCGCCCAAGGCCACCAGACCGACTTCGTCGGCGCGGTCCGTGACGGAACGACCTTCGATCCCGATCACGAGGGTCACTCCGGCTACCGGATCGATCAGGTCGCCAGCCTGCTGAACGGCGCCTTGTCTGCCTATCAGCCGAACATCGTCACGCTCCACATCGGCAGCAACGACATGAACCAGAATTATCAGGTTTCATCCGCGCCGAACCGCCTGGCCTCGATGATCGACCAGATCCTCGCCGCCGTTCCGGGAGTGACTGTGGTGGTGGCCCAATTGGTCCCCAATTCGGATGCGAATGTCCAGTCGCGCATCAACTCCTACAACAGCCAGATCCCGGGCATCGTCCAATCGCGGGCGAACGCCGGCAAGCGGGTCCTCATGATCAACATGAACTCGCTCAACACCGGCGATCTGAAGGACGGACTCCATCCGAATGACGGCGGCTATCAGAAAATGGCGGGTGCCTGGCAGGCCGGCATCCAGCAGGTGATCGCCAATGGCTGGGTCACCAGCCTTGCCTTCGCCGGGACCTACCAGCTCCAGTGCGTCTCCAGCGGCCAGTCGCTCGACGTCGCCGGAGGCTCCGCCGCCAACGGTGCGGCTGTCGTCCAGTGGCCGTACACCGGAGGGCGCAACCAGTTGTGGAACTTCATCCCGACCAGCGGCGGCTACTATCAGATCAAGAGCGCGAACAGCGGGCTGGACCTGAACGTGAGCGGTGGTTCGACCTCCAACGGCGCGCTCGTGGTCCAGTGGCCGTACGGCTCGGGAAACAACGACCAGTGGCTTCCGTCACGGAACGCCGACGGCACCCACACGTTCCACAACCGCAACAGCGGTCTCGTTCTCGACAACCCCGGTGGCGGCACGCAGGCCGCGCAGTTCCTCCAATGGGGAGCGAACGGCGGAGCCAACCAGAAATTCAACTGCATCCCGCGATAGGCTTGTCGTGCCTCCGTCACCGGGCCCTGCCATCAGGACAGCCGGTTGAGGATTCAGGCACCTGCAACACTTGCATCCATCCAGTCTCCAGATTCCCAGCAGATAGAAAACCAAAACCAAAAACACAAAATGAACTGCCTGATTAAAACCCGACAACCCGCCGCCGATACGGGCGGCCTCACACGTGAAGCCGCCGGAACGACGTCACGCGATCCCAAACCCAGCCCATTCAAAGCTAGAATCATGGTTCGGGCCGGATTGATGTCTTTGCTCGTTGGCCTCGGCTTCACCACTTCCCAAAACGCCTCCGCCATCGGAGCCGGTGACGCCGATACGATGTTCAACGGCTTCAACAATGCCTTCCTCGTGAACGGCAACTACTACAAGAACAAGATCAACGGCGACACCTTCGACGAGGGCTGGACCGGAGCCATCAATATCATGATCGCACAGGACGCTTTCGAGCGCACCGGCAGCATCGCTCACAAGAACCTCGTCAACGCCCTCTGTACCACCTTCCTCCAGAAGTTTCCGCCGGGATACGAGTGGGACGGCTGGAACGACGACATCGGATGGATTTCGATCATGCTGGCCCGCGGTTACCTCATCACCGGCAATGCCGACCTGCTCTACAACGCCCGCGTTCCGTGCTTCGACATGGTTTGGGCGCGCGGCTGGGACACCCAGTACAACGGCGGAGGAATCTGGGAGCAGCAGCCAAACATGACGCCACCTGGCCAGATCATTGACAAACAGGCCCTCTCCAACAACACCATGGGCAAGGCCGCCTGCCTGATCTACATGGGCAATCATGACCAGTGGTATTTGGACCGGGCGATCCAGATCTACACCTGGGTGAGGGCCAATCTCTACAACACTTCGACCGGCCACGTTTACAACGGCGTCGAACGCAACGGCACCGTCAATACCAGCAGGAACGTCTACAACCAGGGAACATTCGCGGATTTCGCCAACTACCTCTACCAGATCACCGGCAACGTGATGTACTATAACGACGCCAAGAGGGCGCTCGACTACGTCAAGGGTCCGAGCTGGTATAACAACGGCATCATGACCGGCGGCGGCACCAACACCTGGTCGGACGAATACGCCAGGGCGCTGGGACATTTCTGCCGGGATAACCGCCAATGGGCCACTTATCACAGTTGGGCGGTGGCCAACGCCGATGCCGCCTGGGCCCGCCGCCGCACCGACTACAACATCACCTGGAGCAACTTCACCCAGCAGACGCCGGTGGATAACAACATCATCACGAACCGGTTCTGCGACGCCGCGGCATGGCTGCAGTTCACTCCGGTCAGCATTCCCAGCAACATCTGGGGTTCGCACGTGATCGTCAGCAAGCAGAATGGCATAGCGGTCGACAACGCCGGCCTCTCGGGCAATGCGACAGGGATCATCCAATGGGCGCTCAACTATGGCCAGAACCAGAAATGGATGTTCAGTCAGAACTCCGACACGTCCTGGAACATTGTTAGCCAGGCAAGTTGGAAGGCACTGGACGCGCCCAACGCGAACAATGACACCCAGATGGTTCAATGGCCCGCGACCCGCGCCGACAACCAGCGCTGGTGGGTGGATGTGCAGTCAGATGGCAGCTACCGGATCTGGAACAAGGCCACCGGCAAATCCCTGGACAACTCGAGCAACTCCACCAACGGCTACAAACTGACCCAGTGGCCGTGGAACGGCGGCACCCAGCAGCGCTGGAATCTCCAATAAGGCCCGGAAGGAAGGCATGACCGGTAGGGCGCCGTCACGAACTCCGTGGCGGCGTCTTTTCTGATTTCATGGGCTTCCGGTCATCCGGGTTGATGGATCTGAAGCTGGGGAACTCCGCCGCAAGCCGAGCGCGCGCGATTCACGGTCAGTCCGTGTCTTCTCCGTGCTGATCCGCAGGCACCGCCGTGCGTTGGGCGATCCGCATGGCGTTCTCCGCTCTGAGCTGCGCCATTTCGCGTGCCCAGCGGTTGGTCCTCATCTGGCGGTCCAGCCAGATGCCCGTTTCCAGCATGACCAGCAAGACCAGCCAGCACGACCACGCCAGGGCGGTGTCCTTCACTCCGGAAAAATTCAAACACCAGCCCAGCATCACGAAAAGCGACTCGAATCCCACGATCACTCCCCATGCGGCATGGCCGGACTCATCGGACACCAGCAGGTAGCTGGTCATGATCGCCAGCAGCGCGACATTCGGGATGATCCAGAGGTTGATCAGGAGCAGAGGACTCATGAACAAGTCGAAGATCGATGGAAGCTGAGAGAATCCGGACCTTCCGACCATCCACGCGATTCCGCCGACCAGGCTTCCCACCCACACCGCGCTGACGATGAACAGGAAAAGCGCGATGATCCTGCCGAACGCGCCTGATAGGATATCTTCGAAATCCAGCTGCATGAAAAGACCCTTAACAGAAACTCCGGAAGCCGCTCAAGCTTCCATTCCGGAGCAACGCCGCGTTCCTTGACAAATCCGCAGTAATTTCATTCAAATCCATCGATTTCAACCGGATCTAACGACAATCACAATGGAAGACTACGATCTCGAACGCCAGCATCACCACGACGCCGCCATGCAGACGATGCGTGCCGCGGACCCGGATCGGGCGGAGGACCTGCTGAGGGAATATTTCGGCGCGGGGTCCTCCGCGTGGACGGGTTGGGACGAGCAGTTCATCACCTTCATCGAGGCCCATCGGACCACGGGCCTGATCTACGGCACCATCGGCGACGGCTGGCATTTCCTGATTTCCCATCAGGACAAGAGCGGTTTCTGGGTCTGCGCCCGCGAGGGATTGAAAGGGAAGGGATTCCTCCGTCCGGAATCCGTCACCGCGCTCACGGAAGTCGCGGTGGAGAAGAAACTGATCATTCGTTAGAAATCGCCGCCCGCCCTTCGCCGTCGAGATCGCCGCGCGGACGGACGATCCGGAACCGGTCGCCCGTGTCTTCGACATCGTAGAGCTTGGCGCGGGTGGTCGGTTTCCCAAAGGGTCGGTGGAGGACGAGCATGCGTTGTTTTTCGAAGGTGTCGAAGAACATGCCGTGGCCGCTGTCGCCGTCCACCAGCGGATCGAGCTGTTCCCACGGGCCTTCGAGTCTGCCGGTTTTCGAACGGGCCTGGGTCTCGATGTATACGCCGTCGCGGTAGCTGGACCAGAGCATGGTCAGCGAGCCGTCTTTCGTCCGATAGAGCTGGCATCCGTCGGTGACGTAGCTGAGCTGGCTGGCGTCCGCCTTGAGGCTCTGGTTGAGCCATGGAGCGTCGGATCCTTTGAAAAGGTGGATGGGCTCGCCCGTGGTACCCGATAGATCGTCGGTGAGCCGGATGGCGGCGACGGTGCCGTCGATTTTCTGGATCCACTCGTGGCAGTAGACCATCCACGGCTTGCCGTCGGGATCGACGTACAGCGTGCCGTCCAGCGTCATGAAATTCCGCGGCGGGTGCGGGCCGTCCTTCTTGAGAAGCTCGAAGGGACCTTCCGGAGAGTCGGCGACGGCGATGGAGGTGCCGCGCAGGTGATTGGGACGCCACACTTCGGGTGGTTTGGCGAAGATTCCGTCGTTGTTGTGGAGGGTGACGAACAGGTAGTAGCGGCCCTTGTAGGCGTGGACTTCGGACGCCCATGTGCCGTGGGTCGGATTCGCCCAGATGCCGTCGGGCACCCAGAAGACGTTGATCGGGCCGGACCAGGTTTTCAGGTCCTGACTTTTGTAGGCCTTCACGCCGCTGCGCTTCGTCTCCGGATCGCGGGTGCCGGTGTAGAGGTAGTAGGTTTTGCTATCCGCATGCGAGAGGATCCATGGATCGTGGACGCGGATCTCGTCGAGCTTGAGAGTTTCCCCGGCCTTCTCCTGCGGCGGCGCGGGCTGTGCCGTGAGCAGAACGGAGGCACCCAGAAGACAGAAAACGGAGCAAAGGATGTCACGCATACCCGCCACTCAGCGGGAGGCGGCGTGGGGTCGCAACCGGATTTTCCGATTCGGCCGATTTCGCCCGATTCCCTGGGGAATCCATCAAGCGCCGGCCCTTTTCCGCCGGAATGCGGCCAGCGCGGTCGCGGCTCCGAGAAGGCTCGATCCCTGAGACTCCGGAATCGCGGTCACCATCGTCTGGAAGGTGAGATCGCGTGGAGTCAGGGTCACCGCTTGAGATCCGGAAAACTCGAAAAACGCACCTCCGATGTATTGGCTCGTACTGGAAATCGCGGGACCCATCACCGAAGGATTGGAAACGGTGAACGCGAGAGGCCTTTCCGCGATTTGTGAGATTTTCGTGGAGAACAGGACGTCGATCCATTGGTAGCTCAAGAAATTTGCCGGAACGATGTAAGAACCCGATCCGAGAATGCTGCCCAGTTTCTGCGACCCCACGTCGTAGTCCCACACACTCACCGAGATCACCGCTCCCTTGGGCGGGCTCGCCACGTAAAGCCGCAGGCCGTCCAGAGTGCCGGTGATGGTCGGCGTGAACGTCTGGCCGTAGGAAGAAAGCATCGTCTTGGAGCCACCGAACGGGCTTGAAACATCGACGATTGAAACCGCCGCGTGGCAGAGGGCGGGAGCCAAAGACAAGAGGGTCAGTAAAGAGAAAATCTTCATGGTCGATGACTTGTCCGAAAACAATCATCTAAAACCAGAAATACATTATGATTACAAGGTATATGTTTTTGTCATATGAGTTTTAACCCTTTCCTTGGCTCCACTCTTTTGGCCGCGTCTGCCGGCCGTGGGTCCATGAGTTCTCAGGAAATCCGGGCCGCCGCCGATCAATGGGTCGGCGCCTCCCGCGAAGCGAGGACGGCAGCCAGCAGTCCGGGGAACCGCTGATCGAGTTCCTCACGCCGGACGGAGTTGTGATGGGTCGTCCCCTCGCAGCGCGTGTGCACGACGCCGGATTCGCGGAGGACCCGGAAATGGTGCGACATCGTGGACTTGGGCCGGCCGCAATCGAGGGCCGAGCAGGTGGTTTCGCCTTGATTGGCCAGCTGGTTCACAATCGACAGCCGCACCGGGTCGCTCAGCGCGTAAAGCACCTGTTCCAAGCGGAACGATTCGATGGCAGGATGATTGAAGGCTTTCATGGTAAACAGATTGAAGAAAAATTCAAAAAGCGGTTGCGGCTAGTTCGAATGTAGTCGAACTATTGAACAATTAAACCCTTCCGCATCAAAAACATTCAAAATATGGCAACTCTCTTCACTCCGCTCGATCTCAAATCCATCACGCTGCGCAACCGTATCGCCGTTTCCCCGATGTGCCAATATCGCGCTGTTGATGGTTTGCCCAACGACTGGCACCTCATCCACTACGGCGCTCTGGCCCGCGGCGGGGCGGGATTGGTGGTGGTCGAGGCCACGGGTGTCAGTCCCGAGGGGCGCATCAGCCCTGGCTGTCTCGGGCTTTGGAATGACGATCAGGCCCGCGCGCTGGGACCCATCGTCGAGGCGATTTCCTCAGCGGGTGCGGTGCCCGGAATCCAGATCGGGCACGCCGGACGCAAGGCTTCCGCGAACGTGCCGTGGGAAGGCGACGACCACATTCCCGAGGGCGATCCGCGTGGTTGGCAGCCCATCGGACCAAGTGCGGTGGCTTTCGGCGGCGAACTGCTTCCGCGGGTGCCGACGGAAATGACCAAGGCCGACATCGAGCGGGTGCGCGAGGATTTCGTGTCGGCGGCCATTCGGGCGCGTGACGCTGGTTTCAAGTTCCTGATGTTGCATTTCGCGCACGGCTATCTGGCCCAGAATTTCCTCTCGCCCTGGTCGAACCAGCGGACCGACGAGTATGGCGGCAGCGCGGAAAACCGGGCCCGCTTCATGCTCGAAACGCTGGAAGCGGTCCGCCGCGTCTGGCCGGACGAACTGCCGCTCTGCGCCCGCCTCGGGATGATCGAGTTTGACGAACGGGATGAGGAAACGCTCGCCGAGTCGATCCGGCTGGCGCAGCAGTTGAAGGAGCGCGGACTCGACTTCCTTGACGTCAGCATCAGCTTTTCAACTCCCTCCGCGAAAATCCCGTGGGGGCCGGCGATGATGAGGGCCATTTCCCACCGCGTCCTCGCGGAAACCGGACTGCCCGGCTCGACGACCTGGAACATCTCCACGCCCGATCTCGCGGAGGAAATGCTCAACGACGGTTCGGCGAATCTCGTGATGATCGGCCGGCCGTTGCTCGCGAATCCGCACTGGCCGTATGCCGCCGCGAAAGCACTTGGCGTGGAAAAACCATCATGGGTGCTGCCGCCTTCGTATGCCCACTGGCTGGAACGCTACCATTCCGCCTGATTTCCGCTCAGCGAGCTCGTTCCTCCCGCGTGGCGCGGCCCACCCTGGGTAATTCTACGTATTTACAGCAGGGTTCCGCGGCAAGCAGACTGGCAACGCGGTGCTACGAACGATTCCATTCCTTCTCCCTGTTTTTGTCATCGTCGGTGTCCGCCCGGCGATGGCAGGGGTGGCGGATTTCAAAAGCGTGTGGGACCTTGATTCGGGTTTCAGCGGCTATCATCCGTCGACCGCGCCGCTTGATGCGTCGAGTCTCACCGCCGGCGGCGATTATTCATTCGCGACGGACGGCAGCGGCTACACCTATCTGCAGGCGCAGGTTTTCACCCCCGCGACGAAACGACTGACCGTCACCAACCCCACCGGACCCAACGGCGGAGGCAGCCCCACCGCGACCAACCAATGGACGGTGGTGATGGATGTGA
The DNA here is from genome assembly GCA_040388015.1 of Verrucomicrobiota bacterium. Classification (GTDB taxonomy): domain Bacteria; phylum Verrucomicrobiota; class Verrucomicrobiia; order Verrucomicrobiales; family Akkermansiaceae; genus Luteolibacter. The sequence continues at coordinate 26,262 of JAZKCQ010000022.1, forward strand.
AAATGGATGGCCTCCAACCGTTCGCGGGGCTGGTCCAGCTGGATACGGCAAACGCGGCCGACGTTTCATTCTATCTGCGGTCCAGCGACAACCTCACCGGCACGCTGGTCGGTCCGGGCGGAGATCTCAGCGCCGTAGGAGCGATCGCGATCAACACCTGGCATCGCGTTTCTATCACTTGCGAAAACAACGGGGCGGGCGGCGCACTGAATGTGAAATGTTACATCAATGGCACACCAAGCGGGACGACGCGCAGCTCGGCCTTCAATGGCCCCTATGCCATGCGGCCCGCGTTCCATCTGTTATCCGATAACAATGCAGAACTGAAGCCGGCCAAACTGGGATGCGCCGGGTTGTGGGGAGAAGCATTGAGTGCCGCCGACATCGCCTCGCTGGGCGGCCCGCAGCCGGGCGGAATTCTGCCGCAAGGCCTCGTCGACCCGGCGCATCCGCCGCTGACCGACTCCACGATTTCTCCGGTCCAGCCGTACGTTTGGGGATCTAACATTGGATGGATCAGCGGGCGACCCGCTACGGACTGGGGTGTGGTCATCGGCGAGGCGTTTTGCTCCGGCTTCGCCTACAGCGCGAACTGCGGCTGGATCAGCTTCGGCGACGCCACCCCGGCGAACGGCATCCGTTATACCAACACGCTCGGTTCGGACAGCGGAGTGAATCACGACGGAGCCGGAAATCTCTACGGCCTCGCCTGGGGCGCGAACATCGGCTGGATCAATTTCGGCACGGACGCGATCGGATCCCAACGACCGACCAGCGATGCCGATCGCCCGCGTTTCGATCTGCTGAGCGGCCAGTTTTCCGGATATGCCTTCGGGGCGAATGTCGGCTGGATCCATCTCGCGTCGATGAAAACCGCCACCCTCGCTCTTCCCGATACCGATGGCGACGGCCTTGCCGACGCGTGGGAGCGCCAGAATTTCACCTACCTCACGAGCAAGAACGGCACTGCGGATTCCGATGGCGACGGTGTTTCCGACAAGAACGAATACCTCGCCGGAAGCGATCCCAACCATGCGGGCAGCCGCCTGCGCATCCTTTCCCAGACGCTCGGCAGCACCACGCCCACCGCGCCTTGGGATGTGACCTTCACCAGCAGCCCGTCCCGGATCTATCGGATTCAAAGATCCACCTCGCTTTCCGGTTGGCTCACCTCAGGCGGTCCGTTTCCCGGCTCCGCCGGCGGCCAGACCAGCACCAGCATCGCAGAAACCGTCGTTGCTAGAGACTTCCTGCGCGTCGCCGCTTCGTTACCGCTCCAGCCTTAATTCGATTCATGAAAACATTTGCTCCATCCTTCTTCGTCGTTCTTTTCCCGTTCGCCGTGTGTGCGCAAGGTGATCTCACGCCGCCCGCCGGTGTTCCCGCCGCCGGGATGAAAACCCTCACGCAGGTCGAGCCGCGCACTCCCATCCCGGCCGGTCTCGCTGTTCCTGTGGCCGGACCTCATTTCACCATCACCGCTCCGGGCAGCTACTACCTCACCGGGAACATCACCGTCGCCGACGGCAATGCCATCAACATCACCGCGACCGATGGCGGAGTCAGCCTGGATCTGAACGGCTACACCATCCGCTCCACCCACGCGAGCGGCAGCGGCAGCGCCATCCATATCGCCAACACTTCCAACCACACGACCATCCGCAACGGCCATATTCTCGGGGCCACCACCTACAACGGCACCAGCTTTGTGTTGAAAGGCTTCTCGGGAGGCATCGTGGCGGCCACGCCTTCTTCCGGTCATCAGATCCACCATGTCACCGTCTCAGGTCTTGTGGGACCTGGCATCTCGGTCAATTTCTCCTCCAACGTTTCCCATTGCATCGTCAAGGAGGTCTCCGGAAACGGCATCAGCGCGGGTGTCGTCACGGATTCCGCCGCCGAAGTCATCGGCGGAATCGGAATCTCCGGCACCACCATTTCCAACTGCAATGCGTCATCGATGAACACCGACTCTCTCGCAGGCATCAGCGGCGGCACGATCAGCAACTGCACGGCCAGCAGCAAGGGTGGGCCGGGAATCACCGGTGCCATCATCGACGGCTGCACCGGTTCCAGCAACGGATCTTCCTCCGGCTTAATTGATAAATCCTACGGTCTCTTTGCCTCTACCAGCGTCAGCAACTCCAGAGGCAGCAGCAACTACGCCTGGGGAATCTATTGTTCCAACGGCAACGTCACCAACTCCTACGGATTTAGTAACAACAACAGCCTCGGAGGTGGAATTTTCTCACCGGGCAATGTCAGTTTCTCCACTGGCTATTGCAGCGGAGGCACGGCGATCAGCGCGTTCAACGCGATCGGTTGCAGCGCCGTCTTAGGAACCGTGACCGCCACCAACAAGTCGTTGGGCACGCCTTGAGCGACGCACGCTTTCAAACGGCGGAAGAGCCCAAAAAAACGGGTGGCCCCTTCGGACCACCCGTTTGCCAACTGGCAGAAATCCTCAAGCCACCAGCGCTTTCAGGCGGCGGCAGACTTCCTCGACGTTCGCGCGTGAATTGAAGGCGGAGATGCGGAAATAGCCTTCACCGGCGGAACCGAAGCCGGAGCCGGGGGTGATGACGACCTGAGCCTCGCCGAGCATCTTGTCGAACATGTCCCACGACGTGAGACCCGCCGGGCAGCCGACCCAGACGTAAGGCGCGTTTTCACCGCCGAAGACAGGGAGCCCGGCTTCGATGACCGCTTCACGCAGCAATTTCGCATTGCCCATGTAGTGCTCGATGAGCGCGCTGACCTGAGCTTTTCCTTCCGGGGAAAACACCGCGGCAGCAGCCTTCTGGACCGGATAGCTGGCGCCGTTGAACTTGGTGCTGTGGCGGCGGCTCCAGAGCTGATGGAGCGGGATGCGTTCGCCGGTGTCCGACTTGCCGGTGAGGGTCTTCGGGATGACGATGTAGCCGCAGCGGACGCCGGTGAAACCACCGTTTTTCGAAAAGGAACGGAACTCCATGGCCACGTCCTTCGCGCCTTCGATTTCGAAGATGGAACGCGGGATTTCCGGGTCCTGGATGAAGGCCTCGTAGGCGGCGTCGAAGAGGATGATGGCATCGTTGGCCTTCGCGTATTTTACCCACGCTTCGAGTTGCGCGCGGGTGGCGACGGCTCCGGTCGGGTTGTTCGGGAAGCAGAGGTAGATGATGTCGGCCTTTTCGGCAGGCACGTCGGCGACGAACTTGTTCGCCGCGTTGCACGGCAGATAGACGAGGCCGGCGTAGGCGCCTTTTTCATCGGCGTCGCCGGTGTTGCCGGCCATCACGTTGGTGTCGACGTAAACCGGATAGACGGGATCGGTGATGGCGATGACGTTGCCTTTTCCAAAGATGTCCAGAATGTTGCCGGTGTCGCACTTGGAGCCGTCCGAGATGAAAACCTCGTCCGCGGAGATGCCGAGATCGGCGAACTGGTTGTCCACGATCGCCTGGCGGAGGAACTCGTAGCCCTGTTCCGGACCGTAGCCCTTGAACGTCTCGCGGCTTGCCATTTCATCGACGCCTTCGTGCATCGCCTTCACCACGGCGGCGGGCAGCGGCTCGGTCACGTCGCCGATGCCGCAACGGATGATGCGGGCGGCTTTGTCGGAGTTTTCTTCGGTGTAAACCCTGACGCGGCGGGCGATTTCGGGGAACAGGTATCCGGCTTTGAGCTTGAGGAAATTGGAATTGATCGTGGCCATGCGGGCGGACGTTTAACGATGACCGGGCTTTCGTGCAAGGGCAGAGGTTTCCGGGGGATCGTGAAATCGTCACCAAATGGTGATCGCAGGCAGCTCAGGTTTCGAGAAAATACCCGGTTACATCCATCACGCTCCGGATCAATCCTCAAGTGGGTAGACATACCATGTTATCATATGATTCATAGGCGCTCTCAACTTGTTTTCTTCCACTCGGTCTTTCGAACGCCTGAGTTTGAAATCCCGATCTGAGCTTCAAACCCAAATTTATGCGAAACCCGTTCACCCTCGCAATTTTCCTCGCAAGCTGGCTATGCACGGCGAGCCATTCAAGCGCCCAAGGCTACGGTCTGACTTCCCGACCAAGCGTCGGCCCCTATCTCGACGGCGTCATGCCGACCACGCCACCGGTCGTCGCAACGAACTGGAGCACCGTGGTCGCCTTCCCGAATCTTACCTTTGTCAACGCACTCGGCCTCCTGCCCATCCCCGGCACCAACAAACTGATCGTCTGGGAGCGTGAAGGCCGCATCCATTCGTTTGCCAACGATCCGGCGACCGCGAGCAAAACCCTCACCCTGGATCTCAGCAACCGATGCCAGGGTTGGGATGACGAAGGCCTGCTGGCGGTGGCGTTTCACCCGAATTTCCAGGTGAATCACCACATCTACCTTTGGTACAACTGGGTCACGCCCGGCACCGTCGTCGGAAATCCCACCACCCGGCCGCCCAATGGGACCAACACCCGCCAACGGCTCGCCCGCTTCACCCTGGATCCCTCCACCGGCATCGCGGATCCTGGGTCGGAGTATGTCATCATCGACCAGATCGACCACAACACCTGGCACAACGGCGGCGGCATGATGTTCCACCCCGCCGACGGATTTCTCTATCTGACCAACGGCAACGACGCGAACGCCGCCAACGACCAGACCATCAGCAACGGTCTCTTCGGCTGCCTGATCCGGATCGACGTGGACAAGCGCGGCGGATCGATCAGTCACGCGCCGGCGAAGCGATCGTTCGAGGAAGTCGGTCCTCACTGGCCGAACGCGTATCATATCCCCAACGACAACCCGTTTGTCGGCGTTCCCGGGGCATTGGAGGAAATTTTCGCCCTCGGCCTGCGCAGTCCCCACCGCATGACCCACGACGCCACGACCAACCGCACGTTCATCGGCGATGTCGGCGAAGGTTCGTTCGAGGAAGTGAGCATCATCGAGCCAAGCGACCCGCCCGGACTGAATTTCCAATGGAACAGGATCGAAGGCTACCACGGCGATCTCGTCGCCCCCTACATCGGCGTGAACAAGCGCCCGGCCATCGACTACCCCCACAGCGATGGCAACGCGGTCATCGGCGGCTATGTCTACCGCGGGTCGGAGTTCCCCGAACTCGTCGGGAAATATGTGTTCGGCGACAACACCGCTAACAAAATCTGGCTGCTCGACGAATCGACCCACACGCCGACCACCATGGCGAAGAAGATTCTCATCGCCACGCTGCCTTTCGGCCCCGGTCCGAATTCGGGATCCAACTACACCGGCCTCTCCTCCTTCGGCCTCGATGCCGCAGGCGAGCTCTACATGTGCCAGATGAGCAGCACGGCCGGAAAAATCTACAAGCTCGCCCGCGGCGGTCCGGCACCCGGCACTCCGCTTCCGTCGACGCTCTCGCAGACCGGAGTCTTCAGCAACATGGCCGCCCTCACCCCGAGCGCGAAGCTGATCCCCTATGCGCTCAACCAGCCCTTCTGGTCCGATGGCGCCGTGAAATCCCGCTGGGCCACCGTGCCTGACGGAACCACAGTCGGCTTCAACGCCACGGGCGAGTGGAACTGGCCGGAGGGATCCGTCCTGGTGAAACATTTCGAGCTGCCGGTGGACGACAACAACCCGTCCGTCCGCAAACGTTTGGAAACCCGCCTCCTCGTGAAAACCGCCGCCGGGCCGGTCTATGGTGCGACTTACAAATGGCGGGCCGACAACAGCGACGCCGACCTGATGGATAGCGCGATCACCGAAAACGTCCCCATCGCCATCACGCCGCTCGGCAGCCTAACCGGAACCGACATCGGGAATCCCGGTTCCGCGGGATCGACCACCCGCGTGGGCGACGAAGTCACCGTCAACGGCGGCGGCGCGGACATCTGGGGGAATTCCGATCAATTCCATTTCGCCTCGCAACAACGCACCGGAGATTTCGACATTTCCGTCCGCGTTTCGTCGCTGACCCAGCCGGACCTCTACACGAAGATCGGCCTGATGGCGCGTGAATCGCTCGCCGCCAACAGCCGCCACGCCTATGCGATGGTCTTCCCCGGCAATGCCGCGCGCAACAACAACGTCGGCGGTTACGAATACCAATACCGCACCACCACCGGCGGCCCGTCCGCCGCGATCTATCCGGCGGTCCCGCAGCCGACCGTGAACTATCCGAACACCTGGCTGCGGATGAAGCGCCAGGCCGACACCTTCATCGGCTACTCCAGCGTGGACGGCGTGCTGTGGTCCGAATTCGCACGGCTCTCGCTGGACCTGCCGGACACGATTTATTTCGGCCTCGCCGCGACCTCCCACAACAACGCCGCTCTAACGACGGCGAAGGTGGTCCTTCAGAACAACCGCATGCAGCCATGGTATTTCCCGAGCCGAACCGATTGCATGACCTGCCACACCGACAACGCGGGCGGGGTGCTGGGTCCGAAGACCCGCCAGCTCAACGGAAATTTCACCTACCCCGGCGGCGTCACCGACAACCAGCTCCGCGCGTGGGGCCATGTCGGGCTTTTCGACAATCCGCCTCCCGAAGCCCAGCTTTCCACTCTGGATGCGCTCGCCGCGGCGGGTGATGGCAACGCTTCATTGGAAAAGCGCGCCCGCTCCTACCTCGACGCGAACTGCGCCAGCTGCCACCGGCCGGGCGGCGTCCACGCGTTTTGGGACGCCCGCTACGACACGCCGCTCGCCCAGCAGGGAATCATCTACGGCACCCTTGCCAACAACCTCGGCGATCCGCTGGCCCGGGTGATCGTCCCGCAGGATCCCACCCATTCGGTGCTCCACCGCCGTCTCGGCGCCATCGGCGGAGGAATCCAGATGCCGCCGCTGGCCAAGAACATGACAGACCCCGTGGGTGTCGGACTCCTGGCGGACTGGATCAATTCGCTCACGCCGAACATCCCGCCGGTCGTCGCGCTCACCGCCCCGGCCACGAGCGGATTCTATCTGGCAAGCCAGCCCATCAACCTCGCCGCTTCCGCCAGCGATGCGGATGGAATCAGCAAGGTCGAGTTTTATGACGGTGCGACCAAGATCGGCGAGGATGCCACGCCGCCCTATCAGTTCACTTGGACCGGAGCGTTGCGCGGGCCGCATTCGGTGTCCGCGCTGGCGCTCGACTCGGTGGGGAACACCGCGCTGTCGACCGCGGTCGGCATCACCGTCCAGGGCGCTCCGTTGCCCGCTCCATGGCAGCATTCGGACATCGGAACGGTGGGACTTGCCGGAGACGCGACGTATGACAGCGGCACGTTCACCGTCTCAAGCTCCGGGGCGGACATCTGGGGCGCCAGGGACGCGTTCCACTTCGTCTATCGTCCGTTCACCGGCGATGGCGAGGTGATCGCACGGGTGGCCACACTCGACAATGTCGACGGCTGGACCAAGTCCGGTGTGATGATGCGGAATACCCTGGCCGCGGATTCCCCATTCGCGATCTCCATCATTTCCGCCGGAAACGGCGCCGCGTTCCAACGCCGGAAAACCGTCGCCGGCGATTCCATCCATACCGCCGGGGCCAATGTCAGCGCGTCCCACTGGGTCCGGCTTGTCCGCTCCGGCACGACGTTCTCTTCCTATTCGTCACCGAACGGAGTGGCCTGGACACTGATCGGGAGCGACACGATCACCATGGGAACCACGATCTACGCAGGACTGGCGCTGACGTCCCATAACAACGCCGCTCTCGCGGAGAGCACCGTGGACAACGTCTCGTTCATCAACGCCAACAACCCGGCATACCTCGCGAAGATCAATTTCCAACCCGCCGCCGCCACGGTGCCCGCCGGCTACCTCGTGGATTCCGGTTCGGGTTACGGAATGAGAGGCAGTGGCTTCAGTTACGGATGGAACAAGGCGTTGACGGCGGTCGATCACAACAGCGCGAACGCTCCGGATCAAAGTTACGACACGCTCGTTCCGATGACGGCAGGATCCTTCTGGGAAATGCAGCTGCCGAACGCGCGCTATAAAGTGCGCGTCGTGGCCGGAGATCCAACCTACACCTCCGGGACGCAGACCGAGCACATCACCGTGGAAGGCCAGACGCTGCTGAATGCCTCCATTTCGACCGCCGCCCGCTTCGTCGATGCGAGCAACACCTTCGAGGTGATCGACGGCAGGCTGACCATCGCTCTCGGAGCCGGCGCGGTGAACACGAAGATCTGTTTCATTGAAATCACCAGTTACGACGTCACCTCCAACATCGCGCCGGGCCTGGCGATTTCCAGTCCGGCCGACGGAGCGGTGTTCTATCAGCCGACAGCCGTCACCATCGACACCATCGCGGAGGATGTCGATTCGCCGATCGCCAAAATGGAGTTCTTCATCGACGGTGCCAAGATCGGCGAGGATGCCGCCGCTCCCTACTCCTACTCATGGGTGGCCCCGACCTACGGGAACCATGTGCTCACGGCGCGAGCGACGGACATCGCCGGAGGGATCGGTGAAAGCCAGTCCGTCGGCATCACGGTGAACCTCCCCGGCGTCGCCGGTCTGCGGGGTGAGTATTACAATTCCACGAATTTCACCAACCTCGCGGTGGTCCGAGCCGACTCCACCGTGAATTTCGACTGGGGCAACGGCATCCCTGTCCAGCAAATCAATGCGGACAACTTCTCCATCCGCTGGTCCGGAAAAATCTCTCCCCGCTACAGCCAGACTTACACGTTCCGGACCAACACCGACGATGGCGTCCGATTGTGGGTGAACGGTCTGCTCCTCATCGACCATTGGGTGGGTCAGGCAGCGACATCATGGACGGGAACGATCCCCCTCGTGGCGAATCAAAGTTACGACCTCGTCATGGAATACTACGAAAGCGGAGCCTCCGCCTCGGCGAAGCTGTATTGGTCCAGTGCGAGCCAGATCGAGGAGATCATTCCGTCGTCACGCATGACGGTTCCGCCGCCGGTGAACCTGTTGCCGACGGTCGTGCTCACGTCGCCCTCGATCGGAGCCGCCGTCTTCCCCACCGATCCGATCACGCTTGCCGCCTCGGCCGCCGATCCGGATGGAACGATGAACCGCATCGAGTTCTGGGCCGATGGAAACCTGCTGGGCCAGGACACCACACCGCCCTATTCATGGAATTGGACAAGCGGTTTGAAAACCGGCCTCCACAGTGTCTGGGCTGTCGCCTATGACGGAGCGAACGCCAGTACCACATCCGCCGCCGTCGAAGTCCGGTCCCTGCCATTCGTGGTCCATCCGGTCTCTGTCCAACGACTGACCCATCCGGATCGTGTGGCCTTCACCCTTGGCACCACCGTTCCCGCCGGGCGCGGTTATGCCATCGAGTGGAGCGATGACCTGACCCATTGGACACCGTTGCAAAGCGGCATTTCCACCGGCTCGCCCATCGAAGTGACCGATACCGCGGTCGGTGCGGAGCAGCGGTTCTATCGAATGGGAATCACCAACTGATCCTTCAAGGGATGAAAAGGACCTTGCCCGAGCGCTCCTTCGCATCCAACCGGGCGAGGGCATCCTGATGGGCTTCAAGCGGGAACGTGGAATCGACGGGTTGGACCAGCTTCCCGGCCGCAACCCGCGCCGCGAGATTTTCGTAAACGTCACGCACTTCAGCCAGCGGCGCGTTTTCGATCCACCGGCTGACCCACAATCCGCGGATCCGGAGGTCGCGGAAAATCAGCAGGCCGTTGGGGATGGTCACGGGTTTGCGGCCCATCGCGCCGTAGGTGATGTGGGTGCCGCTTTCCCGCAGCAGTTTCATCAGCCGCAGCGCGCTGTCGCCGCCGACGGCGTTGAACGCGAGCGCGGCATGGGCTCCGCCGAGGACTTCTTTCGCGGCGGCGAGACCGGCGTCGTCATCGAGGAAAACGTGGTCCGCTCCGAGAGTTTTGAGTTCCTCGAACAACTCTTCCCGCCGTACGAAGGAAATCGTAAGGATGCCGAGATCGCGCGCGAGCTGGATCACGCAGCGGCCGACCGCCGAGTTGCCGACATTCTGGACAATCCAATCGCCTTTTTTCAAATTGCCGAACGCGTGCAGCAGCTGCCACGCGGTGGCAGGATTCACCTTGAGCATCGACGCCTGGAGCGGGTCGATGTCTTTCGGCAGTTTGAAAAGCGCCTCCGCAGGCAGCGTCGTGTGAGATGCCCACGTCGAGGCCCGGCGCAGGAAAATCACCCGGTCACCCGTTTCGAAATCCGGCGAGGCGCTGGCTTCCACCACGCCGCAGCCCTCGATGCCGGGCGTGGCGGGCAGCGGCGGCTTCACGCCATACGTGCCTTCGATGGTGTTGAGATCGGCCGGATTGAGAGGCGCGGCGAGGATGCGGACGAGAACATGCCCGGGTTCGGGCGCTTGGGAAATCAGGCTGTCCGTTTCCATTTCCAGGACCTCTGCGGGAGGACCGAAGCGGTTGAAAACGAGTTGTTTCCCCTGCTGTGTCGAATCGTCGTCGTCCATGCGGAAAACCTGCCACAGGAACCCGCCATGCCAAGGGAGAAGAACCGTCTCGTCGCAAATCACCCGGTAGCACGCGCGGTCTTCCGCAGCGCGGGATCCAGCCGGCTTGCCGGGCGCGGGAGCATCCGGTGCTTTTGAATTGCCTCGCACGCCACCCACCGTTAGAAAGGCGTCCATGTCCGACCGAAACTTCTGCCAGCTGCCAATGATGCTTCTTACATGGCTCGCGCTCGCCGCCACCGGCATCTGTGGGGTAGCGCTGACGGTCACCGACCAGAAAGGACGCACGCTCGACATCCGCGTCCTTTCCGTGACGGGAAATTCCGTCACTTTCACCCGTCAGAGCGATGCGAAGGAATACACCCTGCCCATCAGCCAGTTTGACCAGAATTCTCAGGAGCTGATCCGCAAGGAAGCGGCGCAACTGCCGGCTGCCACGCCCGCCGATGCCAAGCAGGCTCCTGCCGCCGCTCCCAAAATCCAGGCGGATGTGGTCATCGGCAAGCGCCGTCGCGACAAGGGGGACAGCTATTACATGGTGAAACAGGAAGTCACCTGCACCGTGAAAATCGCCAATCTCAGCACCACCGCCCGGGTCGAGGGCTTGAGCGGACAGATTCTGTTCATCGGGAAAAACACCAAGAACCCGGATCTCTACAGCGTCCTGTCGACCCAGAAATTTGAAGCGACGGTGGAGCCGAGCGCGACCTTCACCAAGGAAATGGAGGCGTTCTCCACCTCTTATGACAGCGACAACAAAGGGACCGGAAACATCGGTGGCTATCAGTATTTCGGCTACGTCCTCGCGCTCATGGACGGCAGCGGGAAGGTCGTCCTCGACCAGACCACCACCGGCAGTTTCAAGCTGGCGCTGGGCAACAAGCCCGGCCTGCTGGAGGAGGTCTTGAAATACCCCAAGGGGAAAGCGCTCACGGACAAACTCGAGCCGTCCCTCATTTCCGGGAACTAGCGCGCCAGTCCGGGAAAGTCGGCCACTGGATTTTTCCTTGAGTTGATTTCCAATCACGGCGAGTCTCCGCCCGTTGATGAGGTCGTTACTCACATGGTTGATGGTTTTTTCCGTGCTGGCCGGGCTGAATGTCCGCGTCCTCGCTGCGGATGTCGGCTGTGCCGAGGCATGCACCCGGTCGGTGACCTGCTGTGACGACCACCACGAGACGCATGCGCCGGCAAGTCATCAGCATGATGGGAAGGATTGTCCGATGGATCACCACCACCATCACGATTGCTGCTCCCACACACTGCCGCTGACCCTCGATCACACTCTCACCTGCCGGCTCGGAATTCCCGGGTCTTCCCTGTTGGGCGTCCGCCATGAAGGCGAAGTGCCGCCCGAAGGACCGTTTCTCTCTTCGGAGAAACCACCGTTGATCTGAGCGCCCGTTTTCCGCGCTCCGTCGTGCCCGTGAGGTGCGGCGTCATTTCCCGCTGAGACTGCCTGTTGCCGTCCCGGGATCATTCGTTAGATCAACCGTTTCCGTTCCGCGCCGTTCTTCCGCGCGGACCCATTTTTACCCAAACATCATGTCCAGACTCTTGTCCACGGCCCTGCTGGCGCTCGCCGCCTTGGCCATCCCGCTCCGCGCGGAACCCGCCGTCGTCGTCTCGCTATCAAGCGTCGGCGGCCGCATCCGCGCGCAAAATCCCGATCTCGCCGCCGCCCGCCTCCGCATCCAGGAGGCCGTCGGCCGCATGAACCAGTCCGGCCGCCTCGCGAATCCGGAACTCGAAACCTCGCTCGAACACAACCCGCGCTTCCGCGAGGGGAAATTCGAATTCGGCATTTCCCAACGATTTCCAATCACCGACCGGCTGCGGTTGGAGAAACAGATTTCGCAAACCGAACTCGACGCCGCCGAGGCGGAAGTTCGCGAAGTCGGCCGCAAGCTGACCGGACAGGCCCGCGAGGCGGTGGTGAAAATCCTAGCCAACCGGCAGCGCCGCGAATTGATGCGCGAGCAATCCGGCGTCTCGGGTGATTTCGCGAAATTTCTATCCGACATCTCCGCCAAGGGCGAGGGTTCTCCGCTCGATGCCGGGCAAGCGAAGCTCGAAGCCGCCAGCCTCGCCATGGAAATGCGCCAGCTCGATGCCGCGGAATCCGCTCTCGTCGGGGAGCTCAAGCCATTGTTGGGCATGCGACCCGGTGAAGCGCTCAGCGTCGGTGGCACCCTGCCGGAAGCGACACTCCCGGGCACCGGTGCCGACCCGTCCCGCCGCCCGGATTTCCAAGCCGCCAAGCTGGACGCGCTCGCCGCGAAACAAGGCGTCGCGCTCGAACAGGCGCGCCGCTACGACGACGTGGAAGGCGGCTTTTTCACCGGAGTCGAACGCACGGAGGACGCTCCCGAAGGCTTCGAGAACGAGGCCATCGTCGGTATTCGTTTCAAGGTCGCGCTGCCGTTTTGGAATAAAAACGAAGGAGCGATCCAAGAAGCCGAGGCGAAACAACAGCGCAAGGAAAAGGAAGCCATCGCGCTCAGCCGCAGCATCCGCCTGGAGGCGGAAGCCGCCCGCAGCGAGATGGGCGAGTGGGCGAAGATGATCGCCGAGATCAACGACACCCTGCTCCCTCTCGCCGACGAGCAAGCCGCCTTCGCGGAAACCACCTTCCGCAACGGTCAGGGCGAGATCCAATCCGTCCTCCGTTCCCGCGAAAAGCGCCTGCAACTCGCCGCCGCCCGGCTCGATGCCCTGCGCGAATTCCACCTCGCCCGTGCCCGTCACGAGACGGCCCTTGGCAAATAACCAACTCTCCTCATTTTCATGAAATTTCTAGCAATCACCTTGGCGCTCGCCGTCACCGCCGCCGCCCAGACTCCGCCCCGCAATGAAAACACCGTCGTGCTCGATGCCGCCGGTGTCACCAACCTCGGCATCGAAACCGTGCAGGTCGAGGAAGCCGACTTCGAGCGTTCCATCCATGTGCTCGGCGAGATCGAGCACACCTGCGAAGGTCACTCGGCTCTATCAAGCCGCATCGCCGGCCGCGCCGTGGACGTGCTCGTCCACGAGGGCGAGATTGTCGAGAAGGACCAGATTCTCGGCCGCGTCGAGAGCCGGCAGCCCGGCGGACCGCCACCTGTCATCGATCTGAAAGCCCCGGCCGGAGGATTGATCATCCGCTCGGAAGTCCACCTCGGCGGTCCGGTCGAACCGGATCGGGAGCTGATGGAAATCCTCGACCTCACGCATGTCTGGGCCGTCGCCCGCGTGCCGCAGCACCAGGCCTCCATCCTCAAGGAAGGACTCACCGCCGAGGTGAAGATTCCGGCAATCGGCAACCAGCCGGTCACCGCGAAGTTTCTCCGGTTGGGTGTCGGCGATGAAGCGATCAAATCCACCGTGGAGGCGATTTTCGAAATCCCGAACCCCGGCAACCGCATCCGGCCCGGCATGCGCGCCGAGCTTTCCCTGCTCGCGTCCAAGCGTTCCGGCGTCACCAGCATCCCGCGCGACGCGCTCCAAGGCGACCGCTCGAACCGCTTCGTTTTCATCAAGGACTACGAATTGAAAAACGCCTTCGTCCGCGTGCCCGTCACCGTCGGGGAAATCGCCGCCGACCGCGTCGAGATTCTATCAGGCCTGCTGCCTGGAGACGAGGTCGTGCTGAAGGGGGCCTACTCGCTTTCCTTCGCCGGAAAAGGCAGCGCCTCGCTCAAGGAAGCGATGGATGCCGCTCACGGCCATCCGCACAACGAGGACGGCACCGAGATGTCCAAGGAGGAAATCGCGGCAGGCTCCGGTGACGGTCACGATCATGGCGAAGGCCATGGTTCCGGAGGCCCGCTCGTCCTGTTTCTATCCATCGCCTGCGGAGTGCTGCTCCTGCTGCTGGTGGCCTCACCCTTCTTTTTCCGCGTCCGCGCCAAAGCCTAAGCTCCGATGCTCAATCACCTCATCCGCTTTTCCCTGAAGAACCGCGTGCTCGTCCTCGCGCTGGCGCTGCTCGTCCTTCTGCTGGGCATCCGCACCGGCACCGAACTTCCCGTGGAAGTCCTGCCGGACATGACCAAGCCCACCGTCACCGTCCTCACCGAGTCTCCCGGACTCGCGCCCGAGGAGGTGGAAATCCTCGTCACGCGTCCGCTGGAGAATGCCTTGTTAGGCGTCGGCGGGCTGGACCGGCTGCGGTCGAATTCCGACGTCGGCCTCTCGCTCGTCTTCGTCGAGTTCGCCTGGGGCACCGACATTTACAAGGCGCGCCAGCTCGTGCAGGAGCGGCTCCAGTCGGTGAAATTCACCGCCCGCGCGACCTCGGGCATGACGCCGGTTTCCTCGCTGATGGGGGAAATCCTGCTAGTCGGCCTGCGTTCCAAGGACGGCTCCATCGCGCCGATGGATCTCCGCACCTATGCCGAGCTCAATGTCGCCCGCCGCTTGCAGAGCATCCCCGGCGTCGCCGAAGTCCTCGCCATCGGCGGCGGCGTGAAGCAGGTCCACGTCGAGCCGGACCCCATGAAAATGCAGGCGGAGGGTGTCACGTTGGAGGAGTTGGAAAAAGCCGTAACCCGATCCGCGGGCAACGACACCAGCGGCTACCTCCAGTCCGGCCCGCGCGAAATCATGGTGAGAAATCTCGCCATGACCGCCGATCCCGCCGACATCGCCGCCTCCGCGGTGAGGCATGACGGAGACCGCGTGATCTCCATCGGCGACGTGGCTACCGTGAAATTCGGCGTCGCCACCATGCGCGGCGACGCGGCGATCGCCTTCGAGGGCGACAAGCAGGAGACCGCCGGCGTGGTGCTCAGCATCGACAAGGCTCCGGGCTTCGACACCTTGAAACTCTCCGCCGCCATCGAGAAGGCGCTGGAGGAACTCCGCCCCGGCCTGCCGCCCGGTGTGGAGGCGGGCATCCTTTTTCGCCAGGGCGATTTCATCGAGCACGCCGTGGGAAATCTCAAGGAAGCCATCCGCGACGGTGCGATCATGGTGACGATCATCCTGTTCCTGTTCCTGTTGAATCTCCGCACGACGTTCATCACCCTAACAGCTATCCCGCTGTCCTTCGCCATCACGCTCATCACCTTCAAGTGGTTCGGCACCGGCGTGAACAGCATGACCCTCGGCGGCATCGCCGTCGCCATCGGCATGGTGGTGGACGACGCCATCGTGGATGTGGAAAACGTCTTCCGCCGCTTGCGGGAAAACGCCGCGCTGCCCGAGCCCAAGCCGCGGCTCGACGTCATCGCCGCCGCCTCCAGCGAGGTCCGCTCCAGCATCCTCTACGCCACCATCCTCATCGTCCTGGTGTTCGTCCCGCTGTTAGGTCTCGCCGGTCTGGAAGGGCGGCTTTTCCACCCCATCGCCATCGCCACCATCGTCAGCATGGGCGCGTCGTTTGTCGTTTCCCTCACGGTCATTCCGGTGCTGTGTTCGTTCCTGCTCAAGCCGAAGGAAGGCCACGAGCACCGCGACGGTCCGCTCGTTAGAGGGTTGAAATCCTTCACCCGCGCGACCTTTCTCCAGGCCGCGTTCAAGGCGCCGCTGGTGGTGGTCGCCGTTTCCATCCTGCTGGTGGTCGCCGCCGCCATGCTCTATCCGGGCATGGGCAAGGAGTTCCTGCCGACTTTCAACGAGGGCAGCGCCACCATTTCCTTCGCCAGCGCTCCCGGCTCCTCGCTGAAGCAATCGAATGAAGTCGGCAGTCAGGCCGTCAAGCTGCTGTTGGAAATTCCCGAAGTCAAAACCGTCGGCCGCCGTGCCGGACGTGCCGAGCGCGACGACCACGTCATGCCCGTTTCCGTCAATGAGTTCGACGTCGAGTTCAACGAAGGCGGCCGCCACCGCGAGGAGGTCTTCGCGGAAATCCGTGAAAAACTCGGCGGCATTCCCGGCACCTTCGTCAATGTCGGCCAGCCCATCGGCCACCGCCTCAGCCACATGCTCAGCGGCGTCTCCGCCAAGATCGCGGTGAAAATCCACGGCCCGGACCTCGACACGCTCCGCCGCCTCGGCGCGCAGGTGAAGGAGGCCGGCCAGGCTATCCCCGGACTCACCGACGTGAATCTGGAAGCCCAGGTGCCCATCCCGCAGATCCGAATCGAGGTGGACCGCGAGCGGGCACGCCGCGAGGGCCTCTCGCCCGGCGAAATCAACGCGCAGGTCTCGCGATTGCTTGGCGGCTCCATGCTTGGCGAACTCCGCGAGGGCGAGGCCACCGTGGAACTCGTCATGCGCCTTCCTGAATCCTGGCGCACGTGGCCGGAGAAAATCGGCGAGCTGCTCGTCGAGGCACCTAACGGACGCCACCTTCCGCTGTCCCTCGTCGCCGACGTGCACGAGGTGAACGGCCCGAACGTCATCAACCGCGAGAACGGCCAGCGCCGCATCGTCATCGGCGCGAACACCGGCGAGCGCGACCTGGAATCGCTCGTGAAGAATTGGCAGAAGGCGGTCGCGGAGAAAGTAAAGCTGCCACCCGGCTACAGCCTGCGCTTCGAGGGCGAATACCTCGCCCGGCAGGAAGCGTCGAAGCGGATCCTCATCCTCTTCGGCCTCATCACCGGCGTGATCATCGTGTTGCTGACCGGCTATTTCCGCAGCCTCTCGCTCGCGCTTCAGGTCATGCTCAATCTGCCGCTCGCCCTGGCAGGCGCGCTCGCCTTCACCTGGTGGAAGATCGACAACATCAGCATCGCCACCCTCGTCGGCTTCATCGCCGTCGGCGGCGTGGCTGCCAGAAACGGCATCATGATGATTTCCCACTACCTCCACCTCATGCGCCATGAGGGGGAAACGTTCGGCATTCATCTCATCACCCGCGGCACCCAGGAACGGCTCGTTCCCGTGCTGATGACCGCGCTCGCCGCGGGCATCGCGCTCATCCCGCTGGTTCTCGCCCCCGGCGAGCCCGGCAAGGAAATCCTCCATCCCGTCGCCGTCGCCATCGTCGGCGGATTGATTTCCTCCACCCTCCTCGACCTCGTCGTCACCCCGGCCGTCTTCTTCCTCATCGGCAGAAGCGCGGCGGAGAAAGCTCTCAAGCTGGACGCTCCAGCCACCCGATAGAACCCAAACCAAAAACACAACAGAGATGAAAACGAAACTAACCACCCTGCTCCTCGCCCTCACCGCCGGCTTCGCCTTCGGCCACGGCGACATCGAAATCGGACCGAACAAGGGCCGCATCCTCGAATTCAGCACCAACGAATCCATGCACGGCGAGGTCACCGCCAAGGACGGCAAGCTCCACATCGCCGTGCTCGACAAAGACATGAAGCCCGTGAAGGTCGAGGCCCAGAGTCTTGTCATCACCGGTGGCACCCGTGAAAAACCGGTCAAACTGGAGGTCACCAAGGTGGCGGATGGTTTCACGCTCGCGGAACCCGCCCCCGGCGAGCTGATCATCATGCAATATAAGGAGACAGCGGATGCCAAGGCGATCACCGCCCGCCTCAACTACAATACCAAGAAATGCGAACCCTGTGGCAATCCGGAATGGCGCTGCGCGTGTGACGCGAAAAAGTAACGAGGAGGGACCTTATTGTCCCTCTTCTTGTTAAGGCACGAAGAGGCGACAGTAAGGTCGCCGCTCCCTAGCGGGGGAATAAATCCTTGACCCGGTCTTCCCATACCCGTGAGCTACCAAGCGATGCGAAAACTGCTGGCAGCCCTGTTGCTGTTCTGCGTGGGAATCATGATTCCCGCGTCGGCTTCGCATCTCCGCATCTGCTTTCTGGAGCTTGGTTGGCATTCCATTTCGGAAAACTCCGATTGCTGTGAGGATTGCAGCCGGGATGCCGAACAACCGGACCCGTGCTGTCACGATCTTGAAAAACTTCCGCATACGGGAGCCCCGCAGGACCCCATCGAGCTGCCTCCGGTGGTCGTTGCGGATGTTCCTCCGTCCGTGTGCCCGGTCCCGGCAGCGCTTCTTCTGATAGGTGGATGCCATCCCGTGTCCACGCCGATCCGCGGGCCTGCATCGCCGGCCGCCTGTCGGGCGAAGTTGGGAATCTGGAGATTGTAAGAGCGGCATTCCAGCCGCTGTGGCCGCGCTTTGTTAGCCCGGCTGTATTGCAGACCCGCATTCGGGTTCTGCCGTCTTCCCGATTTCCGATTTCCATGAACCATTCTCTCGATTCCCTTACCCGCCCGTCACCGGAACAAGCGCCGGTGCGCCGCATCCCCGCGTGGGTCATTCCACTGGCCATCGTCGCAGGGTTTGCCTTGCTGTTTCTCGCGCTCTTCCGCGACCGCTTGCTACCCGCTGTGGATGTGGAAGTCGCGGTCGTCCTCGCCACGGTTTCAGATACCTCCGCGCCAGCCGCCGCTGCGGGAAAGACTGCGGATGGTGGCATGCTCTTCCAAGCCAGCGGCTGGATCGAGCCCGACCCGCTGCCGATCAAGGCGACCTCGCTGGTCGATGGGGTCATCGAGACGGTCAACGTTCTGGAAGGCCAGGCGGTGAAAAAAGGAGAAACGCTCGCCACCCTGATTGCGGACGACGCCCGGCTTTCCCTCGCGACCGCGGAACAGGCTCACCGCACCCTTCTATCCACCCGGGACGCGCACCTCGCCGCCATCGGTTCCGCCGGGAAAAAACTCGAAGGTGCCCAGGCCATGGGGACATCCGCCGCCGCCCTGCGCGATGAGGCGGCGGACCGCATGCGGCGTTTTGACAATCTTTCCTCCCGCTCGATCCCGGAGCAGGAGGTGATTTCCGCGCGGTTCCAGTTTGCCCGCGAGGAAGCACAACTGCTCGCCGCCGCCGCCGCCACCGCCGAAGCCGGGGCGGAAATCGAGCGTCTCAAGCTGGAAACCGTGGTGAAGGAAAACGAGATCCGCGCCTCCGACATCGAAGTGGAAAAAGCCAAACTCGCCCTTTCCCGGACCGCCATCAACGCGCCCGCCGACGGCCGCGTGCTCCGGTTGCTCGCCGCTCCGGGCCAGAAGAAAATGCTGCAGGACAACGACATGGAAAGCTCCACCATCGCCATCCTCTATCAGCCGGCGAGTCTTCAGGTGAGGGTCGATGTGCCCTTGGCCGATGCGGCCGGATTGCAGATCGGCCAGCAGGCCCGCATCCGTTGCAGCCTGCTGCCCGACAGGGTTTTCGAAGGCAGCGTCACCCGCATCTCCGGCGAGGCGGACGTCCAGCGCAACACCCTTCAGGCGAAAGTCCGCATCACCGATCCGGTCGATCAGCTCCGCCCCGAAATGCTCTGCCGGGTGGAATTCCTTGGAATCGCTTCAAGAGAAACCACCTCACCGCAATCCGTCGCGACCTGGATCCCGGAATCCGCCGCAAGTGACGGCGGCGCGTGGGTCTGCGATCCCGAGTCCAAACGCGTCACCCGGCGGGAGATCAAAAGCACCACCGAGACCCGCGATGGCTTCATTCGCATTAGCGAAGGACTCCGCCCCGGCGAATGGGTCGTCCTTTTCCCTGAAAACCTCAGCGACGCCCAGCGCGTCAACCCCACCCTCACACCCCCATGAGCGAACCGATGATCCAATGCCGCGGCGTTTCCAAAAGCTACCACAAGGGCAGCACCGTGGTCACTCCGCTCGAAGCCCTCGACCTGGATGTGGCGAAGGGCGAATTCCTCGCGCTGATGGGCCCGTCCGGTTCGGGGAAAACCACCCTGCTCAACCTTCTATCGGGCATCGACTCGCCCACCGGCGGCTCGCTCGTCATCGCCGGAATCGAAATCGGCAAGCTCTCCCGCCGCGATCTCACCAAGTGGCGGGCCAACCACGTGGGATACATTTTCCAGCTCTATCACCTCGTGCCGGTCCTCACCGCGTTTGAGAACGTGGAGCTGCCTCTGCTGCTCTCTCCCATCTCGAAAAAGGAACGCCATGCCCGCGTGGAAACCGCCCTTGCGCTCGTCGGCCTATCAGACCGCATGCACCACACCCCGTCCGAACTCTCCGGCGGGCAGGAACAACGCGTTGCCATCGCCCGCGCCGTGGTGGCCGATCCTCCGTTGTTAGTCGCGGATGAGCCGACCGGCGATCTGGACCGCGAATCCGCCGTCCGCATCCTCGATCTGCTCCGGCAGCTCGCCCGGGATCACGGGAAAACCATCGTCATGGTCACCCACGACGCCAAGGCCGCCGCCGCCGCCGACCGCACGCTGCATCTGGAAAAAGGCCAACTGTTGGAAAACTCATGAGCGCCGCGATCAATCTTCTCAAGCTCTCCTGGATCCAGCTCACCCGCCACCGGGTACGCTCGGCCCTGACGATTCTCGGCGTCGCTTCCGGCATGTTTCTCTTCACCGCCGTGGAGACGCTCCAGCGCTCGCTCGGCAAGGCGACCGAAGCCTCGGCGGCGGACACCACGCTGGTCGTCTATCGGGAGAACCGCTTCTGTCCGTCGGCCAGCCGCCTGCCGGAACACTATGCCGATGAGATCCGCCGCATCGCCGGAGTGCGCGAGGTCATCCCCGTGCAGATCGTGGTCAACAACTGCGGAGCATCGCTGGACGTGATCACCTTCCGCGGCGTTCCGGATGAGTTGCTGCGGAAATTCGCGCCTGAAATCGAGATCGTCGAGGGCAGCCAGCAGGAATGGCAACGGCGTGACGACGGCGCTTTGTTAGGAGAGGTCTTCGCCCGGCGACGCGGCCTGAAGCCGGGCGATCGTTTCGACGCCGCCGGCGTCACCGTCACCGTTTCCGGCATCCTCCGCTCGCCCTTCGCGCAGGACAACAACGTCGCCTATGTGAAACTTCCCTTCCTCCAGCAGGCCTCGCGTGCCGGCCTCGGCGTGGTCACCCAGTTCAATGTGAGGGTGACCGAGTCAAAACAGCTCGATCCCGTGGCAAACGCCATCGACGAGCTGTTCCGCAGCGGCCAGGAGCCCACCGATACCCGGCCCGAGAAAGCCTTCTTCGCCGAGACCGCTTCCGAACTGGTCGAACTCATCGGCTTCACCCGCTGGCTCGGCGCCGGCGCTGTCATCGCGGTGGGCGGGCTGGTGGCCAACGCGCTGCTGCTCGTGGTTAGAGGCCGGGTGAAGGAAAGCGCCGTCTTGCGCACGCTGGGGTTCCCGGGCCGGGCCATCGGCTGGCTCGTCCTGAGCGAGGGTGGGATGTTGGGCCTCGCCGGGGGCGTGGTGGGCGTCGGGCTGGCCGCAGGGTTCCTCCGCTGGCAGAGTTTCACCATGGGCAACGAGGGCCAGACCCTCGCCATCCAGCCTGATGCCACCGTGATCGTCGCCGGAGTTCTGGCCGCGCTGGTCCTCGGCATCTCCGCCTCGCTGTGGCCCGCCTTCCGCGCCATGACCCAGCCCATTGTCAGAAACCTCCGCAGTTAGAGCCATGCTTCCGTTCACCTACGCCGTGCGGAATCTCTTCCGCTCCAAGTCCAGGCTGCTCCAGACCATCGGCGGCAGCGCCACGGTGGTGCTGCTGGTGATGGCCGCCGTCGCGATCAACAGCGGGATGAAGCGGGTGCTTTCCGCCTCGGGCTCGGATCGGAATGTGATCCTCGTCGGTGCGGGTTCCGAGGAAAGCATCCAGCGCAGCGAAGTCCCCGAGCGCACCGCCGGCATCGCCGAGGCGGGCGTGCCCGGCATTTCCGAAACCCTCGGCGTCCGCGCCGTTTCCAGCGAGATCCACTACATGAACTATCTGACGCTGCCTGATGGAAGGAAAAGCCAGGCCATGCTCCGCGGCGTCACCCTCCAGGCCCTCCGCGTCCATCCGGAAGTCCGGTTGGTCGAAGGAAATTTCCCCGCCGCCGGAGAAGTCATTGTCGGCCGCCTCGCCTGGCGGAAGCTCGGCCTCGGCGAGAACGATCTCAAGACCGGCGGCACGGTCATCCTGGAAAAGCAGCCGATGAAAATATCCGGCATCTTCGCAGCACCCGGCACCGTGTTGGAATCCGAAATCTGGGCCACGCTCGGCGACCTGCGCGTGCTCGCCAAACGCGAGACGCTGTCCTGCGTGGTTCTCCGCCTCACCGATCCCGCCGACTACGCGGAGGCGGATCTCTTCGCGAAACAACGGCTCGACCTGGAGCTGACGGCCCTGCGGGAGAGCGATTACTACTCGCGGCTCGGCTCCTTCTTCAAGCCGCTGCGCGCCATGACCTGGATCACCGCCGGCCTCATCGCGGCGGGCGCGCTCTTCGGCGGGGTGAACACGCTCTATGCCGCCTTCGCCTCCCGTGTCAGGGAAATGGCCACCCTCCAGGCCATCGGCTTCGGCCGCGGCGCGTTGCTGGTGAGCCTCGTCCAGGAAAGCACGCTCGCCTGTCTGACCGGCGCGTTGCTGGCTTCCATCGCCGCGGTTGTCCTGCTGGATGGCCGGACCGTTCCCTTTTCCATCGGCTCATTCACCCTGGAGGTGAGTCCCGGCGTCGCCATCACCGGCATGGCGACCGGGTTGCTCCTCGGTCTGCTGGGCGCGCTGCCGCCCGCCATCCGCTGCCTCCGGCCGCCGCTCCCCACCGCCCTCCGCATGTCCTGAAATTTCCTAACACCAATCTGCCATGAAAACCAAAACCGCCTGCCTCGTCCTCGCCGCCGCCCTCCTCGCCTCGTGCGGGAAAAAAGAAACCACCGCCGCCGTTCCCGCCGCGACCGCTCCGAGCGCCGCTCTATCCGCGGTGCTCGCCGCCGCTCCCGGCGGTGAGGCGAAACCCATCCACCTCGTCCGCGCCACCGCCAAGCCCGGCGATGACATCACGCTGAGCGGAAAAATCATGGGCAACGCCCACCCCTTCGTCGAAGGCCGCGCCGCCTTCATCCTCGGCGATACGGAAGTGCTCACCGCCTGCAATGAAGACCCTGCGGACAAGTGCGAGACGCCGTGGGATGTCTGCTGTGATTCACCGGAAGACAAGAGGCGCGGCATCGCCACCGTCCAGGTGGTGGGCGCGGACGGCCGCGTGCTCAAGGAGTCGCTCGACGGCGTCGGCGGACTGGCCAAGCTCGCCGCCGTCACCGTGAGCGGCAAGGTCGCGGAAGGTTCCTCGGCGGATCTTCTCATCGTCACCGCCACGGCCATCCGCGCGGGAAAATGAGGAGGAGGGACCTTATTGTCCCTCTCTTGTTGCGGCACGAAGAGGCGACAATAAGGTCGCCGCTCCTTACAATAGTTTCCAGATCACACCCAGCACCGCGCAGACGCCGAGAGTGGGGATGACGCCGGTTTTGAATCGCTCCATCGCGATCCACGAGCCGATGGCCACCACCGCCACAAAATAGTCGAACGTTCCGGCCGCCGGCACCAGCGCGTGCCAGGCGAACCAGATCGCGAGGTTCAGGATCACGCCGACCACCGCCGCGGTGATGCCCGTCAGCGCGCGGGCGATGCCGGGTCGCTCGCGCAGGCCCTCGACGTGGGGCGCGCCGAGGAAGACGAAAAGGAAACACGGAAGGAAGGTCACCCACGTCGTCACCAGCGCACCAAGCACGCCCGCCGCGAGAGGTGATAGATCGCCGGGATTCTGCCAGGCGGCGACGAAGCCGACGAACTGGAGCACCATGATCAGCGGACCCGGTGTGGTTTCCGCCAGACCCAGTCCGGCCATCATCTGCGTTTGCGACAGCCAGCCGAATTTCTCCACCGTCATCTGTGCGACGTACGGCAGCACGGCATACGCGCCACCGATGGTGACCAGCGCGGCCTTGCTGAAGAACAGGCCTTCTTGGAAATAAATGCTCTTCCAGCCGGACCACAGTCCGACGGCGATCAGCGGCAGCCACCAGAGAATCAGGCAGAGGGCCGAGACCAGGATCGTCCGCGCGGCGGTGGCCTTCGGCGCGGGCGGCAGCTCCACGCAGGGTAGTTCGTCATGCCCGGATTTCCCATGTCCCTTTCCGGCTGGGAATTGTTTCGGATAGAATCTCCCGCCGAGGTAACCGACCAGCGCGGCGGTGAGGATGATGAGGACGAAGTTGATCTTGAAAACGAAGATCGCGACGAAGGCCGCCGCCGCCAGCGCCCACAGGCTCGGCGATTTCAGCGCCTTCGAGCCGATGCGCTTCACGGCGGAAATCACGATGGCGATGACCGCCGCCGTGAGTCCGTAGAACAGGCCGCTCACCCAGACGATGCTGCCGCCCGCCATGTAGAGCCAGCTCAGGCCCAGCAGAATGAAAACGGAGGGCAGCACGAACAGCACGCCCGCCGCGATGCCGCCGCGCGCGCCGTGCAGCCGCCAGCCGAGGTAGGTCGCGAGCTGCTGGGCTTCCGGGCCGGGCAGCAGCATGCAGAAATTCAGCGCGTGCAGGAAGTGCTCCTCGCTCATCCAGCGCCGCCGCTCGATGATCTCCTTGTGCATGATGGCGATCTGCCCGGCCGGCCCGCCGAAGCTGATCCAGCCGAGTTTCCACCAGAAGCGCAGCGCCTCGGCGAAGGTGGGAACGGGTGGCGGGTTGCTGGATAGGTCGTTCATGATTTGGTTTTCAGGAAGGCATGCCGCGCGTGGCGAGCACCTTGTCCACGCGGGTGCCGTCCATGTCCATCACTTCGAAGGTCCACTCGCCGGAGGAAATGCGGTCGAGCTCGGCGGGCATGCGGCCGAGTTCCTTCATGAACCAGCCTGACAGGGTCTGATACTCGTCGCCGCCGCCTTCGGGGAGATCGAAGTCTTCGAGGAACCCGGGGAGCTTCTCGATTTCGAAGAGCCCGTCCATGAGCCACGTCCCGTCGGGGCGCTGGCGGATGGGGGAGGCGAGCTGTTCCTCGCGGGAGGGGACGTCGCCGACGATGGCTTCCATCAGATCGATGAGCGTCACCATCCCCATCACGCTGCCGAACTCGTCGAGCACGAAGGCCGCGCGCTGGCCGGTGGTGCGGAAGGTCTCCAGCAGGACGCTGGCCTTCTGCATCTCGGGGACGAAAAGGGGAGGCTGCATGATCTCTCCGAAGCGGACGGGCCTGCCGGCGGCGAGGCGGCCGTAGATGTCCTTCACGGAGACCACGCCTATCAGATTGTCGCGGCGGCCGTCGTAAACGGGGAACACGCCCTGGGTGCTGCCCATCACTGCGGGCCAGACCTCCTCGTGCGGCGCGTGTTGGTCGATCCAGACGATCCTCGTGCGGGGAATCATCAGATCGTAGGTGACGAGTTTTTCGAATCCGATGACGCCTTCCATCATGCGGGACTCGGAGCGGTTGATCGAGCCGGTGACCATTCCCTGGCGGACCATCACGGTGAGTTCCTCGCGGGACATGCCGCCGTCGTCGTTCTCGCGGACGCCGAACAATTTCAGAATGCCGCCGGTGGACCAGGACAGCAGGGTGACGGCGGGCGAGGCCATGGTGGAAATGGCGGCCATGGGAGCGGCCATGCCGCTGGCGATGGTCTCGGGAAACTTCATGGCCAGCCGCTTGGGCACCAGCTCGCCGATGATGAGCGAGAGATACGTCAGGATCCCGATGACGATGGCGAGCGAGACCTGCATCGCGTACGGTCCGAGGAAGGGCAGCGGCTCGATCAGCCCGGCGAGCCGCTCCGCGACGGTGCCGCTGCCGAGCGCGCCGGCGACGATGCCGACGAGCGTGATGCCGATCTGCACGGTGGAGAGGAAGCGGTTGGGAGACTCGGAAAGCTTGAGCGCCTTGGCCGCGCCCTTGTTGCCCTTTTCCGCCATGCCTTGGAGCAGGGCCTTCCTTGAGGAGACGATGGCGATCTCGGTCATCGCGAAGATGCCGTTGGCGACGAGGAGGATGAGGACGATGGAAATTTCTAGAATGGCGGAATTCATGAATGAGGGATCCGGGAGGGATCGCGCCCAACATGGCCTCTTTTTTCGGCCTGTCCAAGTGGGGAAATCCCACCCGGGGGAGGGGCGGAGGGGGATTTCGTGGCTGGAGCGTATGTTGCTGATCTGGTGCGGGTTGGCGGCGGTGTTTGCCTCCGGTTGCGGTGTCGGGATGGGGGGAAATGCGGATTTACAACCGTCCCGGGATGCGCCGGCGGGTGAAACGGCGGCGCTGCGGGCCGTCCGGGCATCCCGGGTGACCTGCCGCGCGGTGCGGCGACCGATCCGGCGTGCCCGGATGACCCGCGTGACGGCGCTGCGACCCGTCCGGCGTGCCCGGACGACCCGCGCGACGGTGCTGCGACCGATCCGGCATGCCCGGACGACCTGCGTGACAGCGCAGCGACCGATCCGGGATGCCCGGATGACCTGGGTGACGGCGCTGCGAACCATCCGGCGTGCCCGGTCGACCCTCGTGACGGCGCAGCGATCCGTCCGGACATCCCGGATCGGGTGATGCGGACCGTGGATTGGCGCTCGAAAAGCCGGCCCGCCTGCACTTTAATACCCAAGCCATGTCCGCCCACCACCATGAGGAGAAGCCGGAGCCTTTGAAAAAATCCGGCTGCTCCAGTTGCGAACACTGCCATGAGGAAAGCCCGCTGCCGCAGGGGACCCTGGTGGCCGCGGCGGGTGCTTTCACCGGCATCGGCCTGCTGGCGCACTGGCTGCACCCCCATCCCGCGTGGCCGGCGACGGCGTCATTCGCCGCGGCCACGCTGGCGGGCGGGCTGCTGGTGTTTCCCGCGGCGTGGGGTGCTCTGAAGAAATTCCGCCTGGACATCAATGTGCTCATGGCCGTGGCCGTGACCGGGGCGTGGATCATCGGCGAGGGTGCGGAGGCGGCCAGCGTGGTGTTCCTTTTTTCTCTATCGGAACTGTTGGAGTCATGGGCGTCCGGCCGCGCGCGCCGGGCGGTCGACTCGCTGCTCAAGCTCTCGCCCGCCACCGCCGTCGTGAGAAATGCGGATGGCACGGAGCAGGAAACGGCGGTGGCGGAGGTCGCCGTGGATCGGGAGATCCTCATCCGCAGCGGCAGCCGCATCCCGCTGGACGGGGTGGTGGTTTCCGGGAATTCCACGGTGAACCAGGCGCCCATCACCGGGGAGTCGATGCCGGTGGAGAAGACCTCCGGTGATGCCGTTTACGCGGGCACGGTCAATGCGGAGGGCTCGCTCGTCGTCCGCGTGACCAAGCCCGCGGCGGATTCCACGCTCGCCCGCATCATCCGGCTCGTCGGCGAGGCGGAGGAAAACAAGCCGCCGACGCAGCGCTTCGTGGACCGCTTCGCGGCGGTTTACACGCCGGCTGTGTTTGCGATCGCCATCCTGGTGGCGCTCGTGCCGCCGCTGCTGTTCGGCGGGGAGTGGCTGTTCTGGATCTATCGGGCGCTGGTGCTGCTGGTCATTTCCTGTCCCTGCGCGCTCGTCATCGCCACGCCGGTCAGCATCGTCTCCGGGCTCACCGCGCTGGCCCGCCGGGGGGTGCTGGTGAAGGGCGGGGTGCACCTGGAGTCGGTGGGCAAGCTCCGCGCCCTCGCCGTGGACAAGACGGGCACCATCACCCGGGGAAAGCCGCAGGTGGTCGGGATCATTTCCCGGTCCGATCTATCCGAAGACGGGATCCTCGCCCGCGCCGCCGCCATCAACGCGCACTCGGAGCACCCGCTCGCCGTGGCCATCACCGAGGCGGCCCGCGCGCGGAACCTCACCATTCCGTCCGTCACCGGCTACACTTCCGTCACCGGCCGGGGGGCGACGGCCGCCATCGACGGTCACCCGCATTTCATCGGGAATCACCGGATGGCCCACGACACCGGCCTCTGCGGTCCGCAGGTCGAGGCGGTGCTCGCCACCATCGAGGAAAAGGGCCGGTCGCTCGCGGTGCTCGGCCATGCGCCGCACGAGGGCTGCGCGGGGGAGATCCTCGGCATCATCGCCGTCGCCGACACGCTGCGGCCGGAGGTCGCCGAAGCGCTCCGGCGCATCCACGCGGCGGGGGTGGAGAAGGTCGTCATGCTCAGCGGGGACAACCCGCGCACCGCCGCCGCCATCGCGAAACAAGCGGGGATCGACGAGGCCATCGGCGATCTCATGCCGGAGGAGAAGGTCGCGCACGTCCGCGGGCTGGTCGGCCGCTATCAGCATGTGGGCATGATCGGCGACGGGGTGAACGACGCGCCCGCGCTGGCGGTGGCGACGGTCGGATTCGCGATGGGGGCCATCGGCAGCGACACCGCCATCGAGACCGCGGACATCGCCCTGATGGAGGATGACCTGACGCGGGTGGCGGAGACCATCCTGCTAGGCCGGCGGACGCTTGCCATCATCCGCTTCAATGTCGCCTTCGCGCTCGGCATCAAGGCGGTGGTGCTCGCGCTGGCGTTCCTGGGCTACGCCGGCCTGTGGCTCGCGATCCTCGCGGATACGGGGGCGACCTTGCTGGTGATCCTGAATTCGCTGCGGCTGTTGGGGAAGGCGCCGCGGTGAGGAGAGGGCATTTCGCCGGCTTGATCCGGGGCCGCATCCGCGCTTGAGTGGGGCATGCGAAATTTCCTCCCGCTCGCCGCCGCCGCCTTTCTCCTCAACAGCTGCGGCGGAGGGTACGGCCGCGTGGGCCTCGCCGACGCGCCGAAAATCGTCAACGTCTCCTCCTACGATCCGAAGGAAAAGCACCGCGGCGGGGATTCGTTTTCCTCCTCCGACGTCTCCGCGCTCAAGCGCAACGGGGCGCACGGCCTGATCGCCCGCTGTGGAAAAGGAAAGGCGCTCGATGACAAGTGCGCGGACTTCCTGCGTGCCGCCGAGCGTCAGGGGATGATGCTCGGCACCTATTACTTCGTGCTCAAGGACACGGATCCCGTCTGGCAGGCGGATCAGTACATCAGCCGTCTGAGGCAGATCGCGCCGGGGCGGAGGGTTTTGCTGGTGGGGGATTTCGACACCAAGTCGGGCCCGGGGGACCTGGTGAGGTTCATCGACCGCATCGAGAAGCTGACCGGCGTGCTGCCGGCGATCTATCTGGAAAACAGCGCGCGGCTCCGCACCTCGCTCAGCAACGCGTCGTTCGCCCAGAAGAACCGCATTTCCGACTGCCCCTACTGGATCGCGCTCTACTCGCACGGTTCCGGATTCGAGACGCCCAAGCAGCTGATGGAGGCCTACGACGTCTGGGATGACTGGGCGATGTGGCAGTATGCCGGCGTCGAGTGGGAGCGCCGCTCCGTTCCCAAGGTCTACCATCACGGTCCGTGGAAAGCGCCGCGCTACTTCGGCACGATGGACCGCCCGCTGGAGCACAACGCCTTCAATGGCGACCTCGATGACCTGAAGAGGTTCTGGGAGAAACATTCGTGGGTCGTGAGGTGAGCCGCGGGAACTTCCGCCTCACTTGCATTCCCTAGCGTCAGAAAGTATTCCTTTCCCGACGATGATCTCAAAAGCCGCCTCTCCTCACCCAGCGTTGGCGGCCGCCCGGCTGCTTTTCGGATGCCTGCTCCTGAATTCCTCCGCGCTGGTTTCCGCGCAGACGGCCGCTAGCCCTGAGGACCTCCTCGCGGCGAATCTGGATCGCACGGTGGACCCGGCGGAGGACTTCTTCCTCTATGCCAACGGCGGCTGGCTGGCGCGCCACCCCATCCCCTCGTCGGAGGCGGGCTGGGGCATCGGCAATCTGGTGAGGGACGAGCTGTATGACGAGCTCCGCAAGATCAACGAGAAGGCGGCCAAGTCGCCGGACGCGGCGGGAAGCGATCTGCGGAAGGTCGGCGATTTCTGGACGACGGCGATGGACGAGGCGAAGGCGGAGGCCGTGGGGCTGACACCCCTGCGGAGGGAGCTGGAGCGGATCGATTCCATCGGATCGGCCGGAGACGCGCTGGATGTCTCGTTCGCGCTCCGCCCGCTGTTGGTGGAGCCCTTCTGCTCGGTGTGGGTGGGGCAGGATGAGAAACGGAGCGACGCCATGTCGGTGCACATTTCGCAAGGCGGGCTGGGACTTCCCGAGCGGGATTTCTATTTCAACAGCGAGGAAGGGACGTCGCGGATCCGCAAGGAGTATGTGCTCCACCTCACCCGGATGCTGAAGCTGATGGGCCGCGGCGATGACAAGGCCGGAGCTGCCGCGGAAACGGTGATGGCATTCGAGACCGCGCTCGCCAAGGCATCGCGGAAGCTCGAAGACCTGCGCGACCCGGAGAAAAACTATCACCCGATGACTCCGGCGAAGCTCACCGCCGGTCACACGCCGAAGATCGATTGGAGCAGCCGGCTGGCCGCGATGTCGCTGAAGCCCGAGACCGTCATCGTGGGACAGCCGGAGTTTTTCACCGCGCTCGACCGGCTGCTGACCGAGACGCCGGTTCCGGTTTTGAAGGACTACCTGCGCGTCCGGTTGGTGTCGATGTATGCCGCGTATCTGGACAAGGCGTGGGCGGATGAGGATTTCGCGTTCACCGGGAAGGTGCTGTCCGGCCAGAAGGAGCAGCGGCCGCGATGGAAGCGCGTGCTGGATTCCGAGGAGATCGCGCTGGGCATGGTGACGGGGAAAGTTTTCGTGCAGGAGTATTTCCCGGAACGGACGAAGCGGCGCTACGCGGAGCTGGTGGAGGTCATCCGCAGTTCCTACCGCGACCGGATCGAGCGGCTGGACTGGATGAGCGATGCCACCAAGGCGAAGGCACGCGAGAAGCTCGACAAGCTCACCGTGAAAGTCGGCTATCCGGACAAGTGGAAGGACTATTCCGCATTGGTCACGGGCACGGATTCGTGGTGTGGAAACATGATGAACGCGGCGCGCTGGCAGTTCGGCGACATGATCGCGAAGTTCGGCAAGCCGGTGGACCGAACCGAGTGGGAAATGACGCCGCAGACCTACAACGCATACTATCAGGCGTCCAACAACGAGATCGTCCTGCCCGCCGCCATTTTTTCCGTGCCCGGCATGCGCGACGAGGACTTGGACGACGCGGTGGTCTATGGCTATGCCGCCGCCTCGACCATCGGCCATGAAATCACCCATGGCTTCGACGACGAGGGCCGGAGGTTCGATGCCGAAGGAAATCTCAAGGACTGGTGGACGGCGGAGGATGCGAAGCGTTTCCAGGAACGGGCCGCGGTGATGGTCGCGCAGTATGATGCCTTCCAACCGCTGCCCGGATTGCCGATCAACGGCGAGGCCAGCCTCGGCGAGAACCTGGCGGACTACGGCGGCGTGCTGCTCGCGCTCGACGCGTTCAAGAAGACCGAGCAGTTCCGCGAGGGGAAACCGATCGGCGGATTCACTCCCATCCAGCGCTTCTTCCTCGGCTACGCCTTCGCCTGGATCTATCAGGATCGCGCCGAGAGCCTGCGCGCCAAGCTCCTCAGCGACGTGCACGCACCACCGAAATGGCGGGTCAACGTCCCGCTCTCGAACCTCCCCGAGTTCCACGAAGCCTTCGGCATCAAGCCCGGTCAGCCGATGTGGAGATCCCCGGAGTCGCGGGTGAAAGTCTGGTGAGCCGGGAATCCCATCAGTCTTGCGCGGCGCTGCGGGAATCCCTACGAAACATCAAGTGACGAGCGACTCCGTGAAAAACCATCCCAAACGCTGGAAATGGCGGCTGGAGTGGCTTGCCCAGACGGGAATGGAAATCTGTGTGGGACTGCTGCCCGGGCCTCTGGTTTTCCGCCTCGGCGAAGCGATCGGCGGGCTGGCCTGGCATTTCATGGCGGAGCGGCGGCATGTCGTCCTGCGGAATCTGCGGATCGCGCTGCACGGCGAATTCGATCTGCCGACGTTGGAAAAAATGACGCTTGAGTCGTTTCGGCGGACGGGCGCGAATCTGCTTTCCGCCGCCCACACCGCGCGGCTGCCGATGCACAAGATCGACGGCATCCTGTCGGTGGAGAATCCCGAGTTGATCGAAGCGGCGGTGGCGGGCGGCAAGGGGCTGGTGCTGATGCCGCCTCACATGGGAAACTGGGAAGTGCTCACCCGGATCAACCGGTTTTTCCCTCCCGGCCATGCGAGCGGTGCGTTTTACCGGCCTCTGAACAACCCGATTCTGGACGAGCAATTGCTCGCCCAGCGCGAGGCGGACGGGACGCGGTTGTTCTCCAAGCGGGACAGTTTTCACCTCGTCACCGGCTTCATCCGCGACGGTGGAATCGTGGGAATTCTGGCGGACCAGCGGGTCGGGATCCAAGGCGAGCTGGTGCGTTTTTTCGGCCGGATGACGCGGGCGAGCCCGTTGCCGAGCCTGATGGCGCGCCGCAGCCGGAGTCAGATTTTCTCGATGTCCCTGATCACCGACGGACCGGGAAAATGGAAGGTGCGCTACCATGCCGTGGAGGGCGCGATCAGCACGACGAGCTGCATGAAAGCGCTCGAACAAGCGATGCGCGCCAACCCGCTGGATGTGTTCTGGCTGCAGGAGCGCTGGAAGGTTTACTTCGGAAAAGGCCGGACCATCCGCGAATGGCTGGGCGAGGGAACCCACGGCGAGGGCACGCCGCACCGTGCGCTGTTGTGGCTCGCGGGGGTGCCGGATTCCTGGCAGATACCCGAGGAGTGGGTTCATCCCGACGTGATTTATGAAGCCGTTGTTGCTCCGGGGCAAAAGCCTCCCGCGTGGTTTTCCGGATCGGAAAAGCTCCACATCGCCCCTGCCGGAACGAGCCGTGACATTCTTCAAAAAGCGCTCTTCGCGATGGATCGCGACGCCCTTCTGCCGCTCGATTACGTTCTGACGGCGAACGCGCCGAAAGCTCTGGCGAAAGCCTGCGCCCGTGAATCCATCCCGCTGGTCTCACTCCCGTCGAAGCCATGAAAGTCATCCAAATCCTTCCCGAGCTGAACTCCGGCGGCGTCGAGCGCGGCACGCTGGAAGTGGCGGCTCACCTGGTGGCACACGGTCACGAATCCATCGTCATTTCCAACGGCGGCCGCCTGGTGGCGGATTT
Source organism: Verrucomicrobiota bacterium (assembly GCA_040388015.1). GTDB lineage: Bacteria > Verrucomicrobiota > Verrucomicrobiia > Verrucomicrobiales > Akkermansiaceae > Luteolibacter. The sequence continues at coordinate 59,368 of JAZKCQ010000022.1, forward strand.
GGAGAACGCGGGATCGCGGCACCTCACGATGCCGGTGCATCGCAAGGCACTCGCTTCGCTGGCGCAGATCTCGGCGCTGAGGAATGTGTTCATCCGAGAGAGACCGGACATCATCCACCTGCGCTCGCGGATGCCGGCATGGCTGGCATGGCTCGCGTGGAAGAGCATGGACAAACGCACCCGCCCGCGGCTCGTGACGACGGTGCACGGATTCTATTCGGTGAACGCCTATTCCGCGATCATGACCAGGGGCGAGTCGGTCATCACCGTTTCCGAAAGCGTCAGGGAGTATGTGCTGAAAAACTATCCGAAGACGGATCCGTCGAAAGTCCGCGTGATCCATCGCGGCGTTGACGAAACGGCGGTCTATCCGATGGATTTCACTCCTTCCGCCGATTGGCTGGGGAAATGGAAGGAAGCGCAGCCTGAATTGGAAGGGCGCATTCCCTTGCTGATGCCTGCGCGGCTAACACGATGGAAGGGTCAGGTGGATTTCATCGAGCTCATCGCGAAATTGATCAAACTGGGCCGCCCGGTGCACGGGCTGATCGTCGGCGAGCCGCACCCGAAGAAGCTCGCGTTTCTTGACGAACTGAAAGCCTTGGCCGCGACGCGGGGTGTGAGCGATCGCCTCTCGTTTCTCGGCCATCGCAGCGACCTGCGGGAAATCATGTCGGTCTCCACGCTGGTCTATTCGCTCTCGCTGGATCCGGAGGCATTCGGCCGCGTTTCGTTGGAAGCGATGGCTTTGGGCAAGCCATGCGTCGGCTACGATCACGGCGGTGTCGCGGAGCAGCTGGCGGTGATTTTCCCCGAAGGCCGCGTGCCGGTGGGTGACGTGGAGGCCGCGCTCGCCGCGACACTGGAGATTCTGGATCAGCACAAGAAGCCCGCGTCCATCGGCCCTTTCACGCTGCGGCGGATGCTCGAATCGACGATGGACGTGTACGAAAAGCTGCTGGCGTCCCCACGCTGATCGCTAACAAGATTGATTCAGCCACTCGAAGACGCGTTCCAGCGCGTCGGCGGAATCCTCCAGCGAGCCACGGTTGTCGAACAAGGTGTAGTCGGTGGGAGCCCGGCCGGTGAAATGGCGGAACATTTCGTTGTCGTAGATTTCGTGACCGGCCCGGGTCATTTCCAGTTTGCGCTCCTGAAGCCGCTCGAACGGCACGATGAAATGCACGTGCGGCAGGCGAACCCCGAATGCCGACGACAGCCAGGTGCTCGCGCAGAACTTCGGTGTGTCCGTCTTGCGTGCGACCAACAGGAAATCCATCAGTGAGCGGTCGATCAGAACCGTGCCCTTGCGTTTGATCAACAGTTTCAACCTCAGCCTCAAGCTGGCGAGCAGATAGGCCAGCGGGGCGAAAGTGTCGTCGAATTTCTCACGGCCCTGGAAAAGCAGCGGCCTGACGAAAATCACCAGCAGCTTGTAGATGATCCATTTCCGATAGAGATGCTTGCCGGTGTAGACGCTGTGGATGTCGCTCCTGCGTTTGGAAAGTTGCTTGGCCAGCGTCGTCTTGCCGCAGCCGTCGCAGCCCATGATGACCAGCATCGGAAATTTCCACGGAGCCGTGAACCACGCGGAGGAAATGGCTCCGGTCAGCCGTCTCATGGTGTGGCGGATCGCGCCGGGTTGGGAGACTCGGACGCTCTTTTCGAGAATCCCGAGCGTGAGCTGCGCCGTTTCATCGCTGACTTTGGCGGCTGCCGCAGTGGATTCCAGAGCGCCCGCCAGCATTTCCCCGCCATTCTTGCGACACTCCTCTGCGTAAGCAGTCAGACGCGCGAGCTGCTTTGGCGCGGAGATCTTTTTCCGCTTCGAAACCAGGTGATGAATGAAAATCGAGGCCTCGACTTCAATGGGAAGCTGTTGGATCGAATCCGCCGGATTGATCACCGCGCTTCGGCAGCCATCGTAAGTCAGGCCGCGTTTGCGATCATCGATCTGCCGGAGATCGATCCACAAATCGAAATCGAGCCGGTGCCTGCCATCGCTGGAAATCAGATGCAGCCCGACCTTGGCGCCGTTGCCGGATTTCACCCGCAGATGGCATTCCCCGGCGCGGACCCAGGATTGCGCGGCGAGCAGCAGCGCATCGACGGATCCGCGCGAACCTAGCAGATCCACGTCGTCGCCGTCGATGGCGTCCTCGGACAGGGACCCCTTGCGAAGACGGATGAACTTCCACGGCCCGTGCGACAGGCGGTCGAGGCAGGATTTCAGGGCAAGCCATGAATCCGACCGGCGGGCTGGATCGTTGGATTCGGTTTCGGTCATCAGGCGTTTTTCTGGCGATCGATCGTGCGCTGCACCGTTCTTGATAGACGGATCATGCGCTTGCGTTTGCTGCGCATGTGGCACCACTTGAAGGTGCTGTTGAAGGGGATGATGTTCTTCTCGCCGTAACCATCGATGACGACAAAATGCGCCCCGCTTTTCGCATCATGGGAATAGACCAGATTCCGCAGTCCGAGGTCGGTGATGATCACACCGCTGCGGAGAAAGGCCTGTTTGAATCGTTCCAACGCCGCCTGCGCCTCGTCGTCGAAAAGCCCTTCCTCGATGATTTTCAGGAGCGTTTTCGCATAAGCTCCGGACCGGTCGCGCTCGGCCTTGGTCACCAGCCCGAGGCCTCGGTCCGTCTCCACGAAGCCGACGATCGTGTGCACGAAATCCGGCACGCCGTCCGCATCGAGGTGGGAAACGATGTGCTCCTGGCACTCGCGGAGAAACGTCTGATAGTGCCGGTAGCGGCGGAAAAGGCGCTTGCTCCAAGGCGCGTCCGAGCCGGATCGTTTTTCGAGCGCCTCGGGTTTGACCGTCTTGATGAGCAGATCCGCGTCGTCCGGATGGGCGAACACATCCCGGTTGTTGCCACTGGCGATGGGGGTGAGGTGGCTCAGGATGATGGGTCCGCGGGTCATCGGTCGGGACAAACATCCCGATTCGCGGATGCTTTGACAAGGGCACTTTGCGCGGACCAGTATCGCGCCCACCCGCCATGCCAGCCACACCGATCAGAGTCCTTTGGCTCAGGGACAACCGGCCAGGCCACGTCAACAAGGTGAAAGGGTTCCTCGCATCGTTGGCGAGGGCGGTGCCGCTGGAAATCACGACCTGCGACCTGCGTTGGCGGTTTTCCCCGTTGCGGCATCTGGTCGGGCGGTTGAGCGGGGTTTTTCTCCATTGGCCGCCCGCGCTGTTTCTCAAGAATTTCCATCCGGGCAACGACTTCGATCTGATCATTTCCTCCGGCGGCCTCACCCAGTGGCCGAACGCCCTGATGGCGAAACGGGCGGGCGCGGTGAATGTCTACATCGGCTCGCCGCATCATTTTCCGCCGCATCTTTTCACGCTGATCCCGATGACGGATCCGCCTCATGGAAATCCGCCGTTCCTCAAGCTGGAACTGGTGCTTTCCGAGGTCTCGCCCGATGCCGCGAGGGAATGCGCCTGTCAGCATTTCCCCCACCTGGCCGAACCCGGATGGACGCTGCTGATGGGCGGCGATGGGGAGGGGATGAAATGGTCGGACGCCGATTTCCTGCGCCTCGCGGATCTATTTCTTGAAGCGGCGGAAAATGCTGGAAAGCCCATGTTCGTCGCGACTTCGCGCAGAACTCCCGAGCGGGTGGAGAAGGCGCTGAT